>CALXXW010000001.1 GCA_944392785.1 uncultured Alphaproteobacteria bacterium
GCACTGATACACCACGAGTCTTGTTAGAGAATGGGTATTGTGCTTTGGAAAGCTGTGGGGCGAATCAGTTCCAGAATACCTATGGCGATTGCCGCAGCTGCAGCACTTCATCTGGCTATAAAGCGACGGAGGCCGAATGCGCCAAATGTGATAGCACTGATACACCACGAGTCTTGTTAGAGAATGGGTATTGTGCTTTGGAAAGCTGTGGGGCGAATCAGTTCCGGAATACCTATGGCGATTGCCGCAGCTGCAGCGATTCAACTGGCTGGCCAGCGACCGCGGACGAATGTGCCAAGTGTGATGATACGGATACGCCTCGATTTATGAATACCACCGGCACTTGTTGGAGCTGCAGCACTTCAGGTGGCAATAAGGCGACCGCGGCCGAATGTGCCAAGTGTGATAAGAGTAGCACCCCACGATTTTGGACTACCAATGGCTTTTGCTACCCTTGCAGCTATTCATCTGGCCGAGAGGCGACCGCGACCGAATGTGCCAAGTGTGATGATACGGATACACCTCGATTTATGAGTACCAGTGGCTATTGCTACAGCTGCAGCACCTCAACCAGCGTTTCAACGAGCGCGGACGAATGTGCCAAGTGTGATGACAGCGGGACACCACGCGAGATGAGAAGCGGGATTTGTATTATACCAGGATATTGTTCTGAGGGATTTATGAGTACCACTGGCTCTTGCCGCAGCTGCAGAGATCCATCTGGCCAAAAAGCGACCGCGGAAGAATGTGCCAAGTGTGATGATACGGATACGCCTCGATTTATGAGTGGTAGCACTTGCTACAGCTGCAGCTATTCATCTGGCGTTTCAGCGACCGCGGCCGAGTGTGCCAAGTGTGATAAGAGTGGCACACCACGGTATATGAATGGAAGCTCTTGCACTAAATGTCCGACAAGTTTAAGTTCCGGCAGCTTGAACACTCGAGACAAGTGTGAATCGTGTCATGGGACATGGAATGCCGGGACAAAGAAATGCTCCTAACCCCGGAGCCTAGGTCGGGCTTAAAGGGGGAATTTACCCCCTTTAACGCCCGATTTGTCAGAATAACAGAAAAAACTCCAGCTTTTTTTGCTTGATTTTTATCTGGGGTCACGCTAAAATAGCGACTATGTCAGATTTATTTAATGCAACACCACTGAAAACAGAGTATTCCGCCAAAGATATTGAAGTCTTGGAAGGCTTGGATCCCGTTCGGAAACGACCCGGTATGTATATCGGCGGTATCGATGAGCGGGCTTATCATCATTTGGTCGCCGAAATTATCGATAATGCTATGGATGAGGCTGTCGCCGGATATGCCACAAACATTGATGTGCATTTGGCGGAAAACGGCTATGTCACCATTAAAGATAACGGACGCGGTATTCCGGTCGATCCTCATCCTAAATTCCCCGATAAATCCGCTTTGGAGGTGATTACAACCACGCTGCACTCGGGGGGAAAATTCGGTGGAAATGCCTATGCCGTCTCGGGAGGGTTGCACGGCGTCGGATTGTCGGCCGTGAATGCTTTGTCGGCTCATATGATTATTGAAGTGGCGAAAGATAAAAAATTATATCGGCAAGAGTATCGACAGGGGCACCCCGTGACTTCTCTGATCTGTTTAGGACCTGTCAGCAATCGCCGCGGAACCAGCGTTTGTTTCTTACCGGATACAGAAATTTTCGGAGAAACAATCCACTTTAAACCGGCAACGCTTTTTCGAATGGCTCGGACAAAAGCTTTTCTTTTTCGCGGTGTCGAAATTCGCTGGTCTTGTGATCCTTCGTTAATAACCGATGATGATAAAACTCCTGCAGAGCAAGTTTTAAAATTCCCAAACGGTGTGGCGGATTATTTGGATTATCTGATGAAAGATCGTTCAACCGTGACTTCGAAACCTTTTACGGGACGAGTTGACTTTCCGGATAATCAAGGCGCTGTCGAGTGGGCTATTTGTTGGCCGGATGATTATCAAGACGGTTTTTCATATTCATATTGCAATACGGTTATTACTCCTTTGGGCGGAACACATGAAACGGGATTGCGAGCGGCCTTGACAAAATCTTTGAAGGCCTTTGCGGAAATGAGCGGTAATAAAAAAGCGGCTGATATGACGGCCGATGATATCTTGGCTACGGCAGGAGTTATGCTGTCCGTGTTTATTCGCGACCCTCAATTTCAGGGGCAAACAAAAGAAAAATTAGTGACACCGAGTGCGACACGGCTGGTTGAAAACGCTATCAAAGATCCTTTTGATTATTTCTTGAGCCGGGATGTTAAAGGAGCCAATGCTCTGATGGACTTCATTGTGGAGCGAATAGAGGATCGTAAACGGAAAAAGAAGGTGCTTGAAACGGCAAGGGCTTCCGCTACCAAAAAATTGCGCTTACCCGGAAAGTTGGCGGACTGTTCTCATAAATCAATTGAGGGAACCGAGCTTTTCCTTGTGGAAGGGGATTCTGCCGGTGGTTCTGCGAAACAGGCACGCAATCGGGACAAGCAGGCCATTTTGCCGTTGCGTGGAAAAATTTTGAATGTCATTAGTGCTTCACATGACAAAATCATGGCCAATGAAGAAATCCACGATATGACCGAAGCTTTGGGATGTGGCCGTCGAGACAAATATAATGAAGCGGCTTTACGTTATGAAAAAATTATTATCATGACAGATGCCGATGTTGATGGGGCACATATTGCCTCGTTATTGATGTCTTTCTTTTACCAAGAAATGCCGCAACTGATTGAAAATGGGCATTTATTCTTGGCTCTTCCACCTCTTTATCGCCTGACCCAAGGCGGCAAGTCGATTTATGCGGCCGATGACGAGGAAAAAGACCGCTTAATCAAAACAGAATTTAAAAATGCTAAAAATGTTGAGGTTTCTCGCTTTAAGGGATTGGGTGAAATGCCGCCGTATCAGCTAAAAGAAACGACAATGGATCCGGAAAAAAGAACGCTTTTACGTGTTGTTATCCCCAGCAAAATGACCGAAGAAGAACAGGAAGAGGCAGCCTATACGTCGGATATTGTGACACGCTTGATGGGCAATAAACCCGAGTTTCGTTTCCAATTTATCCAAGAGCATGCTAAGTTCGTTGAAAATCTGGATATTTAGGATTGATGTTGACATTTAACCCATTGAGCTGATTGGGTTTTCTATGAAACTTTTGACAAAAAGTCAAAAAGGGTCTATACTGGTTTTATGTTTAACCTGGAAAGATGATACATATGAAAATTGCTTATTTAGTTGACGGGGGTTATGTCAAAGCATCCCTAAAAAGAAAAAACGCTTATATCGGTTGTCAGAATATTTTGAAGTTATTACAGCATATTCGAGCACAATTCCCTTTACAACCTACGGACGATTCGGAGACGATTTATTTTGATTGTCCGCCTTATGTCGGAAAATTAAAATCACCCCATCCTTTGACGGGAAAGATAGATGAATATACAGCGCAGGATACCCTTTTAACACAGTTGGAGAGCAACGGCATTACGGTTGTGCGCGGTCGCTTAAAACATGCGGGATGGAATCTTAAAAAAGAGCTGTTAGGCAATGTTTCAACCATGGCGATGCGAATATATAATGTGTTATCTCAAAGCAATGCTGCTGCTTTTCAGGATCTGCGAAAATTAGCAGAGAACATTGCTCAAAACGGCCTTTATAAAGAAGATGACTTTGTCCCTGTCTTTCAACAAAAAAAGGTTGATGGACAGATTATGGATAAAATGACCGATTTAGTGTTGGAAGAGGAAAATTTAAGAGAAATTGTTTTAGTCAGTAATGATTCGGATTTTGTCGCCAATATCCAAAAGAATAGAGAACGTGCGATAGATCCTCTTAAAATTTCTCTTGTCCACTTGGATGGGCCGGAGATAGCGGTTTCCCACGAATTAGCTCAACACGTTGATCGTTTGGTGAACATAGATATTCGATCGTTGATGGCGCCGCGCTTATCCCAAGCGCAACGAATTACGTCGTATATGCCGAATTTTAAAGCCAACAATATGTCGTATACACGCTAAAAAAGGTAGAAGCTTGGAGAGCGGGCGGGCCCTCTTTAAAAGAAGGTGATATTCCCTTATTCTTGAAAGATGTGTAGAAAGGCTTGCTTTTAACAGAAAAATCGCGTAAAATCGACCAAAATAAAAAGGAGAAAACCGATGAATCTGTTGAATCAAATAAAAGCAAAAGTCGGAGCGGCTTTTGAAGCGGCCGGTTTTGATGCTTCCAACACGTTGGTGCGTCTTTCAGACCGACCGGATATGAGTGATTATCAAGCAAACGGAGCTTTACCTTTGGCTAAAGCACTGAAACAAAATCCCCGCCAACTGGCTGAAAAAATCGCCTCTTATTTACGGGAAGACCCTCTGTTTGAAACGGTCTCGGTAGATGGTCCCGGGTTTATTAACTTACGGCTTAATGATGCTCGGTTGGGGCAAGAGGCCTACGCTCTTTTGGCAACGCCGCAAGCCGGTTATGAGCGCCCGGACAAGCCTAAGACTTTGGTGATTGATTACGGTGGTCCCAATGTGGCGAAGGCTTTACATGTGGGACATATGCGCCCTGCGATTATCGGAGAGGCCATTAAACGGATTTGTCGCTTTGTCGGTGATACCGTTATCGGAGACGTGCATTTAGGTGATTGGGGCAAACCTATGGGGCTTTTGATTACCGAGATGCAAGAACGCTATCCGGATCTGCCATATTTTGACAAGGCGTTTAAAGGCAACTATCCTCAAGAGGCACCGTTTACCGGCCAAGATTTAGAAAACATGTATCCGATTGCCAGTGCTAAATCCAAAGAAGACGAGGCTTATGCGGCTCGTGCACGCGAAAACACCCGCTTGTTGCAAGAGGGGCATCCGGGGTATCGAGCGTTGTGGCAACAATTCTGCTGTTTATCTATAGCGGATATCAAGAAGCAGTATGATGAGTTAGGTATAACATTTGATCTTTGGCGGGGTGAAAGCCACGTGCACGATCGATTGCAGCGCATGATTGTCCGCTTGCGTGATGAAGGTGTGTTGGTTAAGGATCAAGGGGCTGAGATTATTCCCTTGGGTAAAGCCAAAAGCGGCAATGATTTACCGCCGCTGATCATGGTCAAATCAGATGGAGCCGTCATGTATGCCGCCACTGACCTGGCAACGATAGAAGAGCGCGTGGAAGAATTTCATCCGGATGCTATTCTGTATGTCGTTGATGCTCGTCAAAGTCTACATTTTGAGCAGGTTTTTGCAGGGTCTGAAAAAATCAATCTGGCACCGGGAGTTTCTTTGGAGCATTTAGGTTTCGGTACCATTAATGGAGCTGATAACAAACCCTATAAAACCCGTTCTGGGGGTGTGCCGACATTACGTTATTTGATAGATATGGCTGTTTCTGCCGCCAAAGCAAAAATGACTTCCGGCGAAATGGGTCGAGATTTAACGGCCGATGAACAAAGTGATATTGCACGTATTGTCGGTGTTTCCGCTCTTAAGTTTGCCGATTTGATGAATGAGCGGATGAAGAACTATGTTTTTGATGAAAATAAATTAACTAGCACAGAGGGAAAAACCGGTCCTTATCTTTTATATGCCATGGTACGCATGAAATCAGTTTTAGAAAAAATGGGCGTATCTTCGACTTTAACGCCCGAGGATGTGATTCATATCTCTGTTGCGCCTGAACGTCAGTTATTGCTGCGTCTTTATGCTTTGCCGGATGCGGTACAAACAGCCTATGATAATCGAGCGCCGCATGTTTTATGTGATTATTTGTTTAAATTAGCGCAAGACTTTAATTTATTCTATCATGATTGTCCGATAAAGGGAGCCGATGATAGACTTCAAAAATCACGTTTGGCATTAACAAAATACACCTTACACGTTGCACAACGTGTAGCGGACATGTTGGGATTAGAGGTTCCCGAAAAAATGTAGCTTGGGGATAATCTGGCATAGGGATTGAATAGCTTGAACATAGAGGCATGGCTAAAAGGGAGAGATAAAATCTCTCCCTTCATTGTGATGTTTTTGGGGCATCAAGCGGTATTCCCTTAACTTCAAAGTTTATCAGAAAGTAAAGATAAGCGCGCTTATGACAAGCAATGACACATCAAACCTTAAATCTTTCCTAAATGATAAGCAGATCGGGCGTTAAAGGGGGTAAATTCCCCCTTTAAGCCCGACCAGAGCCCCGGGGTTAGGAGCATTTCTTTGTCTCGGCATTCCATGTCCCATGACACGATTGACACTTGTCTTGAGTGTTCAAGCTGCCGGAACTTAAACGTATCGGACATTTATAACAAGAGCTTCCATTCATATACCGTGGTATGCCACTCTTATCACACTTGGCACATTCGACTTCTGTCGCTGAAACGCCAGATGAATCGCCGCAGCTGCGGCAAGAGCCAGTGGTAGTCTGGAACTGATTCGCTCCACAGTTAATTAACCCACAATAGTCACCAAACATTTTGCGAGGAGTGCTACTGGCATCACACTTACCACATTCGGCCTCGATCGCTGAATAGGCATCTGACTCGCTGCAGCTGTAGCAGCGGCCATCGGTACTCAAAAATCTTGGCGTACTACTGTTCGCACACTTGGCACATTCGGCCGCGGTCGCTTCTAGGCCATATGAATAGTTGCAGCTCCGGCAATAGCCATTGGTATCCATAAATCGCGGTGTGCTACTCTTATCACACTTGGCACATTCGTCCGCGGTCGCTTTATAGCCAGATGAATCGCTGCAACGGACGCAATAGCCATCAGTACTCATAAATCGTAGTGTGCTGCTGCTATCACACTTGGCACATTCAGCCGCGGTCGCTTCATAGCTCAATGAATAGCTGCAGCTGCGGCAATAGCCATTGGTATCCATAAATCGAGGCGAACGGCTACCATCACATTTAGAACAGTCTGCGGCATCAGCCAGGAATGAACCATACGCATCACAATCATAACAGGTGCCTCTTGTATCACAGAATTGTGTCATCGAGCAATCATCTCCGGACCAACCGGCCTCACACGCGCATGACGTGCCGTCCCAGGTACCATGGCCCCAACAATGCTCTTCATTCGGGTCCGGCGTTTCTTCCCCCTCTCCGCCGGCCACAGCGCCGCTCTTTAAATCATTGGCAAACGCAAATAACATCTCGTTATTACCTTCGCCACAAACCGTATTGTCATCAACGGCAACACCATCCAACAAAATAGCCGCCGGCATTTGCCAGTTGACGTCTACAACCTTATCACACACCCCTTGCGGTATATCCGATACCGTTAAAGTAAAGAAGCGGTCATCCCCGTTATAGGCATTGTCAGCCACCACACCATACTTGCCGTTAATACGACCGTTATCGCCGTATTCCGTCAAGTCAATCTCGTGCCCCGAGATTCGAGCTTGGCTGGAGGTGATGGCGCGTTTGCGCACCTCGTTTAAAATTTCATTGGCTTCATATTTATCCATAGCCCAACGATAGCCGGCGACGGCACCGATGGACAAGACGCCCATAATAGCTAACACGCCCAGCATTTCAACCATGCTGCGGCCGGATTCATTGGTGGGTATATGTTTTTTCATTGTTTTCCTTTCCTTTCCCCGGTTTTCCTACAAAAAACTGTCACAAAAAAAGGATCCTTTTTTTGTGACAGTTTTCGGGGCTGTTTGGGGGTATCCGGAAAAATAAGATTATCCTATTGATAATTCGTCATAAAAATTATGCTTGACACGGTGGGGTAGATGTGCTAAAAAGTTGTCACAAAAAAAGGATCGTTTTTTTGTGACACTTTTTTCCCAGAAATCCGCGGGGTTCCAAAGAATTTTAGATACTCTTGACATGACGGACAAAGCCCTGTATGCTGATTCTATCTTTTATATAAGAAGGGGGAAAATATGCGTTTGATTGTTTGCCTGGTCATAATATGTGTATCTTTAGCCGTTGCAGCGGCTCCTCAAGATAGCTTTCGTTTAGCTGTTTTCGGTGATAGCTTGGCTGCCGGACACGGATTACCGGAATCTGATGCTTTCTATACGCGCTTACAGGAAGCATTAACGGTCAAAGGATATCACGTCTTGGTTTATAATGCCAGCAAAACCGGGGAAACCGCCCAAGGTGGTGTCGAACGTCTTGATAGTCTTTTGGAAAGCCAACCGGATGCTGTCTTGCTGGAGCTGGGGGTCAACGATGCGATTCAAGGACGCCCCTTGATAGACATTCGCGCCAATCTACAGTTTATCATTACAACATTAAAAGAAAATCAAATCCCGGTTATGTTGATTGGTATGGAAGCCCCCCCGACGCGTCCCAAAGCCTATCGCCGCAATTTCTTTAAAATGTATAGGGAATTAGCCTCAAAAAACAATTTAGTTCTATATCCTTTTTTCATGGACGGTATCTTCCGACTACAGCCGGGCTCTCCGCTGCCGACATCGGACAAAGTGCTGGGAGACGGCGTGCACCCCAATGCCGACGGTGTACGCCTGATGACGCAAAACATTTTACCCAGTGTTGAAAAATTCCTGAAAAAAAATCAATTAAGATAATTTGACTTGATTTATCCCCCAAAATCGGGTAGAATGGCGCTTTACGTTTGATTTAATAACAAGAGAAAGAGTGTAAGTATGTCAGAAGTCACTGAAATAAAAAACGCGCCGACTTTGGCGCAGGAATCTGGTGTCGCTTTGGCACATCAAAACATTAAGCTGATAGCCCTGGATTTTGACGGCGTTTTTCACCCGGCAGGTATGCAACATATCGTAACTCTTACGCACGCATTTAACAAAACATGTGATGCTTTCGGCATCATTCCGGAAGTGCGAACGGCTATTAAATTGGCTACAAAGGCTCGGAATCAACTGGGGATGGCAAACTACATTCGTGAATTAACCTTTTTAACCCATAAAAACACGCGTGACTTTATCACTCACATGATAGAGCAAACCCATTATCCCAACGTCTTGCCAAATCCAACCTTATTAAAGGCTATTAAGGATGTCATACAAGATATTCCCATGTGTGTGTTATCCAATAACTATCGGCAACATATCGATAAAATGTGTCATATGTTATTTGATGTCGGTGTCGATAAACTACCGCTACCCGTTTATGATATTAGCAAAAATTCCGATTCACCGATGGGACCTTATTATCCGAAACAAGATCCGCGTGGATTTGATCGGTTGTGCTCTGACTTTCATGTGGATCATAACAATATTGTCCTTTTGGACGATTCACCGAAAGTCATTCAAAGCGCTCGCGCTTTAGGCGTACAAGCCTATTGGGTCACCTCGCATGAACATGTGCCAAGCGCTTTGTATCGCATTCGCGATGCACAGCAACACAGCCGTCATTAACTTTTAAAAGATAAAAGGATTTCATTCAATGGCGCATCATCCTTCTGCCTCCAAATCTTCCGGTATTTACCTATACGGGCGGCATCCTGTCACGTTAGCCCTCAGGAATCCGCGCCGCCGTATTTTTGAGATGTGGATGATGAAAGGAGCCCTAGAAGGTATCAAAATTCCAGACACAATCCCCCTACACTGGGTCTCACGAGAACAGTTGGAGGCTCTGGTCGGACAAGATGCCACTCATCAAGGTGTTGTTGCCAGATGTGCCCCTTTACCCTCTTACAAACTGGATACCTTGATTCAAAACTCCAAAACCGTCGACACCATGTTGGTCGTTCTGTTGGATCAAGTCAGTGACCCTCATAATATAGGAGCTATTTTGCGCTCAGCTACAGCCTTTCAGGCGGCGGCCGTTATCGTGCCCGAAGCAGGTGCTCCGGATGAGTCTGGGGTTTTGGCTAAATCTGCCAGCGGGGCCTTAGAGTTAACGCCTCTGATTCGTGTCCCCAATTTGGTCCGAGCAATGGAAACATTAAAAAAAGCCGATTTTTGGTGCCTTGGTATGGACGGTCATGCCGATGATATTTTATCACATCATCAACTGCCGAATAAATGTGCTCTGGTCATGGGATCTGAAGGGAGCGGTATGCGTCGACTAACCGCCGAATGTTGTGACTATATGACAAAACTACCGATGAACACAGAAATCGAAAGTTTAAATGTCTCGAATGCTTGTGCTATTGCGCTATACGAATGGTATCGCCAAAAAAAGATTCCTTAAAAAAAATCCCGCCCTTTACTCGGGCGGGATCATAATTGGACGCGATATCGTCAGGAACCAAAAAACTTTTTAATTTTATCCACAAAGGCATCGCAAGCCGATTGATTCCCTTGCCCGGCTGTTGCAAATTCGGTTAATAATTCTTTCTGACGAGCGGTTAAATGCGTCGGCGTCTCGACTTTAAACTCAACAAATAAATCACCGAATCCATTTCCTTTTAATTGGGGCATTCCCTTACCCTTCAGACGTATCTGAGTACCGGATTGCAGTCCTGCTTTAACGGTCACTTTTTCACCTTGACCATCAATGGTTGGAACCAACACTTCTCCTCCCAAAGCTGCTGTTGTCATGGGCACCGGCACCTCACAAAATAAAAACTCTCCCTCGCGTTTAAAAAGCTCGTGCTCTTTAACGCTTAAGAAAACATATAGATCACCAGGAGCAGAACCATTCAAACCGGCATCACCCTCCCCGGACAAGCGCATACGCACCCCGGTATCAACACCCGCAGGGATGTTCACTTCCAGCGTCCTTTTTTTATAAACGCGTCCTGTTCCCTGACAAGATCCGCAAGGATCTTTCACTGTTTTTCCCATTCCATGACAGACGGGACACTCTGTTTCCATCACAAAGAAACCTTGGCGCTGACGAATATGGCCTTGTCCTCCGCATGTGGCACAGGTCTCTGTATTTTTACCGCCCTTGGCTTGACAAGCCTCACAAGGCACATACGTTTCCACTGATACTTTCTTTTTCAGGCCACGATACGCCTCCTCTAATGTCACGGTTAAATCCACGCGCTTATCGGCTCCGCGTCTTTGTGCCGTTCGTGTTCTGCGAGCCCCACCGGAAAAGCCATTAAACATTTCTTCAAAGATACTTTCAAAGCCGCTGCCGGAAAAATCAAAGCCGCCGAATCCTCGACCGGCACCAGCGCCCATGCCGTTCACAAAGGCTTCATGGCCATACTGATCATAAGCCGCCCGCTTTTGTTCGTCTTTTAAGACTTCATAGGCCTCATTAATCGCCTTAAATTGACGTTCAGCCTCTTTATCGTTCGGATGATAATCCGGATGACACGCCTTTGCCTTTTGGCGAAAAGCCCTTTTAATTTCATCAAAAGAGGCCGTTTGGGAAACTCCCAGCAAATCGTAGTAAGTTTGACTCATCTAATACCTGTTTATGCTTTTTGACCGATACGAAAAAAGGAAAAGCATCGTTTCCTTTTTAAAGAAAGCAAGGAGACGATTGCCCTTTCAATCGTCTCCTATTTAGCCGAGATTACTTTTTCACCTCTTCAAAGTCCGCATCGACGACGGTATCGTCTTGAGACTTAGGCGCTTCTTGTTCTGCTGATTCAGCTGGCTGTTCAGCGCTTTGAGAAGCCTTATACATGGCCTCACCCACTTTCATAGAGGCCTGCGTCAAGGCATCTGTTTTTTCTTTAATTTTATCGGCATCATTCGAATCCAAGACGTCCTTCAACTCTTTAATAGCTGTTTCAATTGTTGTTTTGTCCGAATCACCAATTTTATCGGCATTATCTTTCAACATTTTTTCTGTTGTATGGATCAATGCATCGGCATGGTTTCGTGCTTCAACCGCTTCTTTCAGCTTTTTATCTTCGGCGGCATGAGCCTCGGCATCTTTAACCATTTTTTCGATATCCGCATCGTTTAAACCGCCGGAGGCTTGAATTCTGATATTCTGTTCTTTACCGGTTGCCTTATCTTTAGCCGAGACATTCACGATACCGTTTGCATCGATATCAAAGCTGACCTCGATTTGAGGCATTCCACGCGGAGCCGGCGGAATACCGACCAAATCAAACTGTCCCAGCAATTTATTATCGCGTGCCATTTCACGCTCTCCTTGGAATACACGAATAGTCACAGCCGTCTGACCATCTTCGGCCGTTGAGAAAACCTGAGACTTTTTGGTTGGAATTGTTGTATTCCGGTCAATCAAACGTGTAAAGACGCCTCCCAATGTTTCAATACCCAATGACAACGGCGTCACATCCAACAGCAAAACATCCTTGACATCACCCTTTAAGACACCTCCTTGAATGGCGGCACCCATAGCAACCACTTCATCCGGATTAACGCCTTTATGCGGCTCACGACCAAAGAAATCCTGAACGATTTTTTGAACAGCCGGCATACGCGTCATTCCACCGACCAAAATCACTTCATCAATTTTATCTTTAGTGAGCCCCGCATCCTTTAAGGCCTTTTCCATAGGTTCTTTTGTGCGATTCAATAAATCTTCGACCAAGCTTTCAAACTTTGCCCGTGTCAGAGAGATATTTAAATGTTTCGGGCCTGTGGCATCGGCTGTAATAAAGGGCAAATTCACATCTGTTTGTGTGGAAGAAGAAAGTTCTATTTTAGCTTTTTCAGCGGCCTCTTTTAACCGTTGCAAAGCCATTCTGTCTTGGCGCAAGTCTATGCCGTTTTCTTTTTGGAATTCATCGGCCAAATAGTCCATGATACGCGCATCAAAGTCCTCACCACCCAAGAACGTATCGCCATTTGTTGCTTTCACTTCAAAGACACCGTCGCCGATTTCCAGAATAGAAACATCGAACGTACCGCCTCCCAAGTCATAAACGGCAATTGTTCCCGATTTTTTCTGATCCATACCATAGGCCAATGCTGCTGCCGTCGGTTCGTTGATGATACGCAAGACTTCCAAACCGGCAATTTTACCGGCATCTTTTGTTGCTTGGCGTTGCGAGTCATCAAAATAAGCCGGAACCGTAATAATTGCTTGAGTAATTTTTTCGCCCAGATAGCTTTCGGCATCTTCCTTTAATTTTTGCAACACGAATGCAGAAATCTGGCTGGGCGCATATTTTTTATCATGAGCCTCAACCCACGCATCTCCATTATCCGCTTTGATAATATGGAACGGCATAAGCCCTTTATCTTTTTCGACCATTTTATCGTCATAACGACGACCGATCAGGCGCTTAAT
The DNA here is from genome assembly GCA_944392785.1 of uncultured Alphaproteobacteria bacterium. Lineage (GTDB taxonomy): Bacteria > Pseudomonadota > Alphaproteobacteria > CAAHEQ01 > UBA3637 > CALXXW01. The sequence goes on from CALXXW010000001.1 coordinate 13,103, forward strand.
GGAAAAAAACGTTCCGGCCGGATTTGTCACAGCCTGACGTTTAGCCGGCTGTCCGACCAAGCGTTCGCCTTTATTGGTAAAAGCGACAATAGACGGCGTCGTGCGGGCACCCTCACGATTTTCCAAAATTTTACCGTCTTTTCCGTCCATAATAGCCATACACGAGTTTGTTGTACCCAGGTCAATTCCTAAGATTTTAGACATATTTTCATTTCCTTTCATCTGTTAAAACCAAATTGATGCTTCATATATAGGTCATAACATTGTATTTCGCAACATCTTGTGATGATTTTTTCTTTGCTTTTTGATATTTTTTTGTTTAGAATGGACTCCGAAAGATTTTTATAAGGCAATCATTTATGAACACGGAACTCTTCTCACTGATTTTAGATTCATTGAATCCCTATATTGCAGAGCTGGCCGGCGCCGCCATTGTGGCTTCGATGATTAGTTTGTTTTATGCCCGCGGCACACAAAAAATAGTCTTCAATTACTTAAGTGCCGGCTTTTGGATGATTACTTGTAAGGACCTGGCTCTGGTTGCACTGCCTATTATGCCGCGTTTTTTCCCGACATGGTTCATGCCTCCTGATTTACCGCTGTGGATAACGGTGTGCAGCAGTGCTTTAGCCGCCTCTTTTTTCTTAACGGCTGCCGTTAAAAACTTAAAATTCATTTTTTCGGGCGTGTTATTTTCGGGCGTTTTAAGCCTGATCCTGATAGGGATTGCTTATATTGTTCATCAATTTCCCGAAGAGACACCTCTGTTAAATGATTTGCCCAAGGTCTATCTGATTGTTTCTTTTGCAGCGATTGCGTTATCTTTTTACGTCGGACGCCGATCCACTCAACAAATGAGTGTGCGTGCCGTCGGCACCGGTTTTGTTATTTTGGCCGTCTCTTATACGTATATACTGTGGGGATTTATCCAAAATGATATCGTGTGGCTATCCGGTTCTTATGCGGCTTTGTTATTTTTATCTTTAGCCTCTCAAATCAGCTTTATGAACTTATACAGCCTGACGCTGGAACAAGCTTTAAGCCTTGAAAAAAGGCGTCAAACACAAATCTGGGAAGTTTCTCCTTTTCCGATTATCATTTCCAAGCTGCGAGATGATACCATTATTTATATCAACCCGGTTGCTCAGAAATTCTTTGATATTCAACCGTGGGAGCTGAACGCTTTTCACTTTTCGGACTATTTTGTTGTCAAACAAAAAAGAGAAGAGTTAACTCAATACATTCGAAACGAAGGAATTATTAACTCCTTTGAAGTACAAATGAAACATCCTAAGCGCAATGAAATTGTCTGGATTGATTTATCTACGCGCGTTATTGATTTAGATGAAGAAATAGCGTTATATACGACCTTTAAAGACATCACGCTCCGCAAAGACGAAGAGCTCAAGTTAGCCGAACAAGCAACGACTGATCCGTTGACCCAACTTTATAACCGCCGCCAATTCGAAGTCATGGCCACACAACAATTGACTTTGGCCGCGCGTCATCAGATACCGTTTTGTCTGTTCATGCTGGACATCGATCATTTTAAGCAAGTTAATGACACCTATGGCCATGATGCCGGAGACACGGTTTTAAAGAAACTGGCAAGTACCATCCAAACGACCATGCGTAAATCAGATATCAGCGCGCGCTATGGAGGTGAAGAGTTTGTGATATTTTTACCGCATACCTCACCGGAACAGGGGAAGAATGCGGCCGAGCACTTACGACGAGATGTTGAACGCTTGGAAATTGACATCAACGGCAAACAGATAGCCATCACCATCAGCTTGGGTATTTCATCTGGTATGACCACCGATTTAGCCGGCTTGATTAAAGAGGCCGATATTGCGCTTTACCACTCTAAAGAAAATGGGCGGAATCAAACAACTCTATACGAAGATCTTCCTCTCACGCCGGATCGGGAAGAGAAAGAGAAATAGACATGTTTCATTTACCTTTGCCACGTTATTGGATTATTCCGATTTTAAGTTTTCTGGGACTTCTGTATTTTGGATTTCATGCCATTCATGGAAACTACGGAATACGTCGTATGCATCAACTGCATCAAGAAATCAGTGCGGCTCAGGAAATCATGGCCCAAACGCATCGTGAGAAAATTTTATTGCAGACAAAGGTGAAAGCCTTATCCCCGACATCTCTGGATATGGACCAACTGGAAGAGTCGGCTATGCGCGTTCTGAACATGACCGATCCCCAGAACAGTATCATTTTTGACTAAAACTTTTTAACTTTTTCGGTGACGCCGAGCTGTATCATCACCAGGGCCGGAATCATTAACACCCCTGTAAACAGGAAAAACCCGATCCATCCCAAATGAGCGGCCAACCAACCGCTTGTGCTGGCAATAACACTCATCGGCACCATATTTAATGCGGCCAAGAAAGCATATTGCGTTCCGGAAAAAGATCGATTACACAAACTGGAAAGATAAGTCACCCATACTGCCCCACCGATACCACCGATTAAGTTGTCAAACAAAATCACAATGACAAAACCGCATAACGAAGGACCGACAGCAGCCAATCCGGCAAAAGCAAGAGAGGTAAAAATTTCTAGGATTCCCAGATAAAATAACAGGTTTCGATACGAGTATTTTAACATCAACACACTACCGCAGAATATCCCCGTCATTGTGACAAAGACACCAAAAGTCGCCGAAATCAAAGAGACCTCGGCCGGCGTAAAACCAATGTTATAATAAAAAGGATAAGCCATAGGTCCTAACACACCATTACATAGTTTATAAGCGATGATAAACACACAAAGGACCCAGAAATGAGTTCGACGTCTCAAATCCCTAAAAGGGGCAACAATCAATTGATGAAAGGAAATCCGAGACGTTTTCGGCGGTTTTTCTTTCACAAACAACAGCGAGACAAATCCAATAGCAACCAATAGCGTTGATAATTGATAAGCCGTTCGCCATGACAGATATGAAGACAGGAAAATCACGCCGGCAACCGCCGACAGCATACCCAAGCGTGCGCCCACCTGATAGGCGGAAGACCCCTCTTTAAGCGTATCACCGCTGAGCGTATCAATCCGTAAAGCATCAATGACAATATCCTGAGTACTGGCCATAAACGCAATCGCCATGCAAAGACAAAACACATATCCGATTTCATAGGCTGGCTGAGCCAAAGACAAGAGAATTAACAGCCCCATTAAAATCAGTTGCGTTATCAATCCCCACACTTTTTTCCGCCCGACCCAACGAGCCAGCGGCAGATTGATATGATCAATTATCGGCGCCCATAAAAATTTCAAGGCATAGGGTAATAACACCAGTCCAAACAAACCAATATACTCTAAATTCAGCCCCAGTTCAGAGAACCAAAACTTCAACGTTCCGCCGATTAGATTGATAGGAGCCTGACTGGCCAAGCCCAAACCGAAAAAGACCGCAACTTGAGGATTCAAATAACCTTTTAAGGCAACCAAGGTCCGAGCTGTCATAAAATTTGTTAATCCTCTTCCTTCCGACGTTCAAATTTACGGCGCTCATTACTATCTAAGAGTTTTTTGCGCAACCGGATATTTTTAGGTGTCACCTCGACCAATTCATCATCTGCGATATAGGCCAGCGCTGCCTCCAGCGTTATTTGCACAGGCGGGATTAACGCGACAGCCTCATCTTTTCCGGCGGCACGCATATTGGTCAGTTTTTTACCCTTTATCGGATTGACCTCAATATCCCCCGGTTTGGCATTAGCTCCGATGATCATTCCTTCATATACAGAGACTCCGGCAGGTATAAACAGGGGTCCTCTCTCTTGAATATTCCACAAAGCATACGCGACGGACTTACCGGCTTCCGTTGAAATCAACACACCGTTTCGACGCCCTGTAATAGGTCCTTTATACGGTTCATAACTGTGAAACAAACGGTTCATGACACCGGTTCCGCAGGTATCTGTTAAAAATTCACTGTGATATCCGATTAACCCGCGTGAGGGGGCCAAGAAAACCAATCGGGTCTTGCCGCCATTGGGATTCATTTCCAACAGATCTGCTTTTCTGAGGTTCATTTTTTCAATAACGACGCCGCTGAAAGCTTCATCAACATCGATCACCACCTCTTCCACCGGCTCCAACTTACGTCCGGCTTCATCTTCATGGAAGACGACGCGGGGACGCGATACGGACAGCTCATATCCCTCTCGACGCATGGTTTCGATCAAGATACCCAGTTGCAATTCTCCTCGTCCGGCCACTTCGAATGCATCGGTTGTCTCTGTGCGTGAGATACGTAAAGCGATATTACCTTCGGCCTCTTTTTTCAAGCGATCCCAAATCATACGAGAGGTCACCTTATCTCCCTCTGTACCAGCTAACGGCGAAGTATTAATCGAAAACGTCATTGCCAGTGTTGGTGGATCGATAGGCAACGCATGCAAAGGCTCTGTCACCAAGGCATCACATAAAGTATCGGCCACTGTGGCATGGGTAAATCCGGCGATACTGACAATATCACCGGCCACACCTTCATCAATGGGCTGACGTTTTAAACCGCGAAAAGCCAAGATTTTGCTGGCCCGAGCATTTTCGACCAGATGTCCCTCTCGGGATAAAGCCTTAATCATTTGATTGGTTTTAATTTTTCCTGAAACGATACGTCCTGTTAAAATACGTCCGACGAACGGATCTGCCTCCAACGTTGTCACCAACATTTTGAAAGGTCCCGCTTCATCACATTCGGGAGCCGGGACATGCGACAGAATTTTCTCCACCAAAGGGGAAATATCTTTACGTTCATCGGCCAAATCATTGATAGCCCATCCTTCACGTCCCGAAGCGAACAAAGTTGGGAAATCCAATTGTTCATCAGTTGCACCCAAGCTGGCGAACAGGTCAAAAATTTCATTTAAGACCTCGATTGGACGCGCATCGGCTCGATCGATTTTATTGATAACGACAATAGGACGAAGCCCCAGCTTTAAAGCTTTACCCACCACAAATTTTGTCTGAGGCAAAGGTCCTTCGGCGGCATCGACCAAGACGATAACACCATCTACCATCGACAGGATTCGTTCAACTTCACCGCCAAAGTCAGCATGCCCCGGCGTATCGACAATATTGATACGAGTTCCTTTCCAATCAATTGAGGTACATTTCGCAAAAATCGTGATTCCACGCTCACGTTCCAAATCTCCCGAGTCCATAGCACATGTTGCCACCTGTTGATTATCTCGAAAGACACCGCTTTGACGTAAAAACGCATCGACAAATGTTGTTTTACCATGGTCAACGTGAGCAATAATCGCAATATTTCTGATATCCTGTGTCATATAAATCCTTTTTTGAACATCTTGTGAATGCCAAAGAATATAGCATATTTTGTCCTCTTTGTCCAGAGGCTTTTCTGTTTTTTTTACAAAAACAACCCTTTGATATTCCTAGATTCCTGATGGATATCAAGGAGAAGGAGCTTCAACAGAAAGCGATCGTTTTCCGCCAAAGCCCGCTTGATGTTTCGCCTTTAGAAGTTGAAACGAATGCCCGCCCGCAGTTGAGAACGTGTATCACTTTCAATAAACGACACGAACTCTGTTGACAACGTCAAGTTCTGCCATTCATATTCAGCTGACACCGAGACCAATCCTCTGCTTCGTTCGGTTGGAATACCTCGTATGCTATAAAGTCCCTGCATTCCTTGAACAGATGCCCGCACATCATGCGCCGGATTTAAAAACTCGCGGTAATAACTTCCCCCGGCACGAATACCCAGCTTATGTCCTTCGGCCAACGTCATATCCTTACGCGCATAAAGTCCGATTCCTCCTTCAATTGAGGTATACATTTGACGCTTCAAGGTAATACCGCCGATCCCGCTTTCATGGATTTTATCTTGCATATACCCTAACAAGTTCAGCTCTATTGTTGGCTCCAGCGTCACGAATCCCGCCTGATATTGTCGCCGAATTTCATTAGCAACCCCAAAAATCCAACTATCCGGACGTCCTGTATAATGATGGCCACCGGCATAGCGTTTATATTTGCTATCCGCATACCCAATTCGCGGCGTTGCCACCAATGTTGTTGTATCGTCAATTTGGAAAGTTGACGGGAAAAATACCTGCACCATTAAATCATTACGGGTCGCATCATTATCGTAATCGGAATATAAATGCGTCACACTTAATCCCCAGCCGGCTCGTGTTTTTTTCCCAACCTTTTTATCAAACAATCCGTAAATAGAGTTAGCAAAATCGTCATAACCGGTGATCACGCCTTTTGTTTGACGATGCTGGTATAACAGGTCATACGCAACGATTGAACGCGTATCGCCCCGAGTCGTGAACAACTCCTCATTAATGGCTCGGTTGATACTGCGCATAACACCGAAATTTTCTTGTTGTAAAACAGGTAGGATGTCCGATCCGGTCAAAGCTGCCGTCGCCTTTTCAATATCTGAAGCAGAGGACAGTGTTTTAACCTGTTCAAAAAAGGCTGCATTTGCCCCAAGCGCATAATTTTGATTTAAAAATTCGGCCATTTCTTGATCCGCCATCACCTGATCAAAGCCGTTAAATGTCATCACCACATCCGTCGCACCGGCGGCATTTTGAACGGTGCTGGCCGTAAAGAGCGGCGTTGTTGAAAGCAGTGTTAAACCGGACATATCTTCTGCTTCCAGAGCACTTTCCTGAACATAGGTTGTTTCAAATCCCTTAGAGACCGTATTTCCGGAAACATATAAAAGACCAGAGATTGTTTCGGCACGGAAGACACCTCCGTCTGATAACGTCGTCGTTCCCAATTCATCAAAATTCAATGTGCCGACAACGGTTAATTCTCCGGCATTATCCAGATCCGCCTGTCCGCTTAACGCATTCTGAGCCGAACCATAGACCGTTATTTTCCCGGTGTTGGTGATACTGGCTCCCGCAACGCCGTAAATACCATAAGCCGAGCCACTCGCACATGTTCCATCCAAACATGTAATGGTAATATCTCCGCTATTATTCAAACTGGCCCCGGACTCCAGATAAATTCCATAAGCCTGACCACCCACCGCATTGGAAATGTTAATAGCCCCCGTATTTGTAATGCTACCGCCTTTAGCATAAATACCATACACGCTACCGCTGACCTCTGTATTTAAATTCGTCATGTTAATCGTGCCCGAATTCTGCACAGAACCGGAACCATTGTTATAAATACCATAGGCGCTATTTCCACCTGTGTTCATTACGGTAATATCCCCCGAATTAGTCAAGCTACCGGTCGCGTCATTATAAAGTGCAACAACCGACCCGTTATAATTGCTCCAACCGTTCTCTGCCCAATCTTGCGCATCATTCATGATAATATCGGCCTGATTGGTTGTCGTGGCATTACCGTCTTGATAGACGCCGTATGCCGGGCTGATACCATAGCTGTTATTTTTTATGGTTGTCCCGGCCGCCGTTGTAATTTGGCCGCCGTTCGCATAAATACCATATGTTGTATACTGAGGATCCTCATTTGCATTACCTCGGTAGGATAAGGTCACATCGGCATTAGAGGTGACAGCACCACCGGCAGTATAAAGTCCTGCGATGACACGCCCGCCGGAAGGAGCAATCACACCCGTTTCACGGTCAATCGACACGACTCCGTCATTGATAATACTTCCCGAACCGGCATAAATACCATAGACGTTTCCTTCACTGTCTCCTGGCAAGAAAGTGATTGTTCCGCTATTGGTGATTGTTCCGCTGCCGCCGTAAATACCGGCACTTTGTGTCGTGTTTTTTCCATTGGTCTGTTCAATCGTGATATTCCCTTGGTTATTGATTTGAGCATTTGTCTGAATACCGATGGCAGTTCCGCTGAAATCCACCTCAACACTTAAATCCCCACTGTTTTGAACGGCACCGGTGGCGAATAAAGCCACATTTTCCGAGGTCGTCGTATAGGTCGAAACACCGGTATTGCTGACAGACACATCTCCTGTGTTGTTCAGCGAGCCCGAAGCATAAATACCATACGTATCTCCCAAGCTGCTGTTGACCGCATTGGCCGCTATTGTCCCATTATTTACCACAGATCCTGCGGACCAAATACCAGCAATCAAGCCTTGCGTCGTCGCCGTTCCCGTTGCCGTAATGGATCCGTAATTATTAAGGGAAACAGAAGCATTTGTACCCAGCTCTTGGAAAATGCCATACACACCCGTTAATTGACGCGACGCATTCACGACGATTGTGCCGCCAGATGTATCTTGAGCCCCATTATCCAACAGAAAAGCATTCGTGTGAATACCACTCAGGACATCGGCCGTTGTTCCACCGCTTTGAGAGACCGAAATAGCCCCCGTATTTGATAGGGTGAGATGATGACTAGAACAGTGCTCCATAGCCTCAATTCCCGAGGTATTTCCGGCATTGGTTGTACTACCTGTTTTAGAAACCGTAATGGCGCCCGAATTGATATTGTTCAGCATTTGCGTTTGAATACCAAACGTCTGTCCTCCGCTTTCATTGGATACGGAAATCGCTCCGCTGTTATTCAATGTATTACCATTGCCTTGATTATTGACAGAGCTGGTCGAGTTAATCACATTCAAAGCATAAATACCGACCACATCGTCTGTGCCTGCTCCTGTACGTTCGACGGCAACATCGCCGCTATTCGTCAAATTTCGGAACCCTGCCGCGACTGACACGGTTCCATTGCTGTAGATACCATATGCGGCTCCTGAACCGGCATGAGATACCTCTATGTCACTGGCATTGGTCAAGGTATAGGCTATAGACGAGGCCGCTTGTGATTGAATCCCATAGACATCTGCCGCCGCCGTTGCCGCCAGTTGAGAGACGGAAATCGTGCCACCGCTATTTTGAATGGTCTGAGCATTTGTCATGATCCCGACGACCAACTCGGAGGTCTCTTCACTACTGACGGTAATGTCACCACTGTTTTGAACGGTTGCCGCACTGGAGGTTGCTTGCATACCATAGACATTTTCATTAACAGGGATAGGGTTTTCTGCATCTTCTTCCGAATCTTGTGCTGCCGATTGTTCAACATTCACCAACAAACTACCCGTGTTTTGAATCACGCCGCTTCCTGATGATGACAGACCATAAGTATCCCCCCCGCCCGAGGTTGTCACACTGACGATGCCATAATTATTCAGCGTATTATTCGCTTGCATCCCATAGGTCACTCCGGAGCCCGTATTGGCAATCGTCATCGTCCCGGCATTATAGATAGTACCTCCTGAGGCCTGAGCCCCATACACGGTCGCCGCCCCCTCGTTTGTCAGCGTCACGGTGCCAAGATTACGTATTTCAGCATTATTTGTGGCGAATAACCCATAAAAATCCTGTCCTCCCGGTTGGCTACCAACCGCAATTTTCGTCAAATTAATCGTTCCGTAATTCCCCACAAGTGTACCGGCTCCCGAAGCATTCACGCCATAAGAGACCGCCGTCCCGACCGTTTGTAATTCAATCAACCCACTGTTATCAACTTGAGCCCCGTTTTGCGCCAAAATACCCAAGGCCGCCGCCGCACCCGTTCCTGACGTTGTATTGTTGACGATACTGCCCTCTTCCGTATTTAATACGAACGTATTTTGTCCGTTGGCACTGATACCATATTGGGCATAACTTTGCATATTGATGGCTGCCGCATTCACAACCACGACATTTTCTTCCCGCCCGTCCGTTCCGACAAAGGCTTTGACCTGAATAGCCGGCACATTATATTGTAAATTAAAATCTTGATCTTCACGGATATTGATAAAGTTTTGCTGTTGATCGATGTTATTGATAATAATTAAATTTGTTCCATGGACTAAATCCGGATCATCGGCATCGACACCATCCAAATCTCGAATACATTGATCGTTAACACGCACATAACCTTCGGTACAAACGAACCCATGAAGACGATCTACCTCCGAAGCATCTTCTCCCGGCTGAGTGGCATTATCCGGCAGCGGCTGACAACTTTGTCCGTTCCAGTACTGATCCGTCGGGCACGGGAGCGCGCAGGTTGGACCAAACCATCCCTCCGAGCATTGACAGACGGCTCCAACCTGTGTCCCCCCATTCAAACAGGTCAATTCGGGATAGCAAACACCATTACTCATAGCATATCCCGGCAAACACGTTTCACAGTTTGTGGCGTGATTATGTCCCGTATTACACACACAGTTTATACCCACTTGATGCGCATTTGCCCCACAATCAAGTTGAATCAAGGTACATCCGACGGTCGGGTCTCCTTCATACCCCGTCAAGCACACACAGCTGCCGGCCTGAGCATAAGCATTGGCACCGCATTCTAAGACATCATACTTTTTTCCGCCACCACCGCCATCGGCCGCCGAGACGGCAACAGCGACACCACCGGCCAACAAGGCAATCCCGGCCGTATTCAAGACCACACTTGTTGTGCGTCCCAACCCTTCGGTTGTTTTTTGAATTCCCCGTTTTTCGGCATACGTCATCGGACGATTAGGATCGGCAATATAAGATTTAGCGCAAGGGTGATTCCGATCAGCGCCCAATTTTATCAATAAAGTTACCGCATGAGCTTCTTTTTCCCGCATGGCATGGCAAAGAGCCGTCTCACCGTCTTCATTTTCACTATCCAAGGCATATCCTTGGTATTGTAAATCGCGAATACCGCGGCTATCCCCCTTCAGAGCCAAGCGATAAAAGGCATCTTCTGCCGAGGCCGATGACATCTGAGCCCATCCCGGGAAAGCCAACAGGCTTACCAGAAAAACAAACCCGATTTCTGCCCATGAAACGATTATTTTACGCCGCATAAATTCCCCCGTCCAAAACGTGAACATACACATGTGGTCGACTATACCAAAAAGAATGTTAATTTTTAGTTAACGACCGATTTCTTGGCAAGCGCTTTCCCCTCACTCAAAAAGCTTCGGAGGATTTTCTCGATACCCAAAGGAATCTTCTTGCCATTCATATACCTCTTCACGACCGTCTTCCCATTGAACGACCAAATAGCGATCATCTTGAAACAAAACGGTTGCCGTATCGCCATTGCTTTCACGGCGATATCGTCCGGGGCCATGGGGGATAAAGTTATCCAACCATAATTTATGCTTGATATACAAACTTCCCGGCGGCAGATTTTCCTCTGTGCACTCTTTACGATACGTGAATTCCAAAGCCTCCTCAGAAATAATGTGACGTTGTTGATTCGCCGGTATCATACGAGCCATCAATTCACATCGAGACAACGATGCCGCCTCTTCCGGCGTAATTCCAAAACGCCCGAGCAGACGTGCCGAAACACGTTCTCTTCCTTGTTGAATCGCCCGATAGTAATCGGCTGTATTCGTCCGATGACGCCGAATAATAAGCAACGGCTCACTCATCATCTCCAGACGCCCGCCGGCCATCAAGACCTGTGCCCACATATCATAATCTTCCGAGCTGATCATCTCTTCATCGTATCGAATGCCATGACGTTCTATGAAATCGCGACGAATCAAGCCCAAATGCGTATAATAATTTCCAAAATTCATAAGCACTTCTTCTCGCGGGGGCGGCACCCAGTTATTAACCGAGCCTTTATCTGTTTTGATATAGACGGAATTAACGGCTGTTGCGGCCGGATTATTTTCTAAGTAGGCGACGGATTTTTGCAACCGCTCCGGCAAAGAAATATCATCACTGTCCATAATAGCGATATACGTTCCGTGCGCTATATCATTTCCATCATTCCGACTTTTGGAAATGCCTTGATTTTCCGGGTGACGCAACAAGATGATTCGAGAATCAAGCGCCTCAAAATCTTTCAACAGTTCCCACGTATCATCTGTCGAACCGTCATCGACAATAATGAATTCAAAATCATCCCACGTCTGCCCCAAAATAGAATTCACGGCGCGAGGCAACATCTCAACCCGATTATAAACCGGCATCACCACCGACACCGTCGGCGGATTCACCGTAAACCACAACCGACGCCAGCCTGACGGCCAAATGAACCTTATCGTCATTAAGGTCCCGACACAAAGAAACAGCAGAAGGGCAAATACATAATATCTTCGTTTTATTTTTCTGGTTTGCATGTTCTAGGCCTTTCCAAAGTCCGACGATAAATAAAGAGCATCGACACCCAAGCGCTCTAACGCCCGTTTCCAACGTTCATGATAAGGCGTCTGGAACAGAATAACCGGATCTGCCGGTGTTGTCAACCACACATTATCCATCACCTCATCCTCCAATTGCCCTGCGATCCACGTAGCACATCCCAGCGCGATCAGAAAATGAGAAGGGCCGGTATGATCTGCGATAGCCTCTAACACCTCTTGAGTCGATGTGACGAATGAATTGGCACCGGCCGCCAGTGTGGTAGCATGAAGCCAGTCTCCCGAATGCAAAACAAAACCTCGAGAAGTCTCTGCCGGCCCTCCCAACAAAATACGTATATCCTGCTGATGCGTTGATAGCGGCAAATGTAGTTGTTTCAAAATATCCTCAAAGGTCAGCTGTTCGGCGGGCCGATTGATTACCAAGCCGACGGCTCCTTTTTCCGGTGTATGCTCAAGGATATAAACGACGGCTTTGTCAAATCGAACATCGTCAATGCCCGGCATGGCAATCAGGAATTGTCCGGCCAAAGAGGTCCATTCATGCGCCATATTATTCGCTTTTTTCATCCTCATATGTTTCCATGAGGCCGTTTAAATTTTCATTTTCCGTTAAATCTTCTTCGTCATCCAGGATTTCCATTTCATCGTCATCACCGATTTCGTCTTCGCCCAACGGGACATCTTCGGTCATCCGCAGCAAAGCCTCTTCATCCAAATCCTCATCGTCTAATCTGGGGGCTGCTTTTTTAGCCAATTTCAACAAAGATTTATTTTTTGCCTCGGCATACGAATCAACAGAATACGTTTCCTGACACTTGGGACACGAAAACTCCTGTTGCCGCATATCATAGAAAAAAGCCCCACATTTTAGGCATTTACGTTTCATTCCCCATTCTGGTTTAACCATGTTATTTCCTTTCTTGTTTTTACTTTTATTCTTGTGCCTTTGACACATTCCAAAGCATTTGTCAACAAAAAAGAAAAGAGCCGCCTCTTTTTTTTAGGGGGAGATGGGATTAATAACTTGCTTTTTCAATCTTTTTATGATAGACTCACCACGGATGAAAGATCCACAAGCAACTTTTTATCGATGCCCGAAAGGGTGCTTGGTGTTCAGGAAAGGGCATTTAACAAGTCCACAAAGCCTTTTAATTATTCGTTTAAAAGAGCTTTTGTCGGCCAACAACAATTATTGGAAATATATTTATGACACAAATTGAAACAGAAGACTTTGGAGCCTTACTGGACGAGTTTATGGGAAAAGACGCGCTGCAAGGCAAAGTCGTTTCTGGAAAAATCATCGGCTTTGATGACGACCACGTTATCGTAGATGTCGGCTTAAAATCCGAGGGGAAAATTCCCCTGGCGGAATGTGGAAATGCCGATATGAAAATCGGAGACAGTATCGAAGTCTACATTGATCGTTATGAGGATCGAGACGGCAATGTTGTTTTGTCTCGTGAAAAAGCTCGTCGTGAAGAAGCTTGGGAAGATTTAGAAAAATCTTTGGCCAAAGGCGAACACGTTATCGGAACGATTTTTGGTCGCGTCAAAGGAGGGTTTACGGTAGATCTCAACGGTGCAACCGCTTTCTTACCCGGCAGCCAAATTGATGTACGTCCCATTCGCGATATGACGCCGTTAATGGGTATTGCTCAACCGTTTGCTCTGTTAAAAATGGACAGAGTGCGTGGCAACATTGTTGTATCTCGTCGTGCAGTCTTGGAAGAAACACGTGCCGAACAACGTTCTGAAATCATCAAGAACATGTCCGAAGGACAAATCGTTGAAGGAACGGTTAAAAACATCACGGATTATGGCGCTTTTGTGGATTTAGGAGGCGTTGATGGTTTACTGCACGTGACGGACATGTCCTGGAAACGCATTACGAATCCGGCCGAAATTTTAACGATCGGACAACCCATCAAAGTTCAAATTATCAAGTTCAATACCGATACGGGTCGTATTTCTTTGGGTATGAAACAATTGGAAGAAGATCCATGGATTGGTGTTAATGAACGTTTCCCTGTCGGTACACAGCTGAAAGGTAAAATCAGCAATATCACCGACTATGGTGCCTTTATTGAAATTGCTCCGGGAGTGGAGGGATTGGTCCATGTGTCAGAAATGAGTTGGACAAAGAAAAATGTTCACCCCAGCAAAATTGTTGCCCTCAGCCAAGAAGTGGATGTGGTCATTTTGGACGTTGATGAATCAAAGCGTCGTATTTCTTTGGGCATGAAACAACTGCAAGAAAATCCGTGGAAAGCATACGCCGAAACACATAAAGTCGGCGACATTGTTGAAGGTGAAGTCAAAAACATGATTGAATTTGGTATCTTCATCTCTTTGACGGCGGATTTAGACGGTATGATTCACACCTCTGATTTATCCTGGGACAAACCTGGTGAAGAGGCCATCAAAGAATACAAGAAAGGGATGGTTGTCAAGGCCAAAATTTTGGACATTGATGTCGAAAAAGAACGCATTTCTTTGGGCATCAAGCAATTAACAGAAGACCCTATGGCTGCTGTTGCCGAAAACTTCAAGAAAGGGGCGGTTGTCACGGGTGTTGTTTCTGCGATTGAAGACAACGGTATCGAAGTCGATGTGAATGGCGTCAAAGGCTTTATCAAACGCACTGATTTAGCAAAGGACCGCTCCGAACAAAAGACGGACCGCTTTGCCATCGGTGAAAAAGTAGATGCCAAGGTTGTATCGTTCGATACGAAACAGCATAAACTCACTCTTTCGATTAAAGCTCGCGAAGTTGCCGAAGAAAAACAAGCGATGGAAGAATTTGGTTCGACGGCTTCAGGCGCATCGTTGGGTGACATTTTAGGAGCGGCTTTAGCCAAAGCAAAAAAAACAGCTGAAGAAAAACCGGCTAAAAAGAAAACGACTTCTAAAAAAACAACAAAAGCTGAAAAAACAGAAGAATAATCTGTTATCAACTTTGACGAAAACAACGGAAAGAGGATCTGCCCAGCAGATCCTCTTTTTGATAGGACAAGATCCAAGCTGACTCATCTAACAGATGCGACACATTCCAGCAACATTTTCGGATTGACAGACACGGATCCGTGTGGTAGAGTTTTGAGGAAGAGAAAGAAATGTTAAGATATATTTGTTTAATTGGATTGATGTTAACCCTTGCTGCCTGTGGACGTGTATCAGAGCCGATTCCGCCGGCGGGTACGATCTATCCCGGCGACTATGTTGTTCGTGGGGAATAATCTTTTCAACACATATGATAATCATTCCTTAAAGGGGTTATATACGTCCAAAGTTCTACTTGCACACAGCCTTGTTGGGCTTTATATCTAATCAGGAAAAAGGGCTCAACGTGTATGAACAAGAAAAAAATAAATTGGAAAACAACCTTAGACATTGCAGAAGACATTTGCACCATTATTGTTTCATTGATGGCGGTTTGGGGAACTGTTGTCGCGTTTCAACACGATTTATTTCATAAGACGCTTCATCTGGTTGACTATTACCATAGCCAATTGGATCAAACCGTTTCTGACATCAAGGAAAAAATTTAAGGCTGACACTTCACCTCGTGAGACGGGAGCATACCCGTTTTTAAATTCCACTCAGCCAACGGATTGTCACGAAGGCACTCTTCCCGTGTCCGAGGAGTCAACGCGTGTTTAAACGCCAAAAATCCGCTGCGAATCCGATAAAGTGCCTTTTGTTGTTCCTGACGATAGCTCTCGTCATAATCTTGGGGATGATGATGTATGCGAACCAAGCGCTCGGGAATGCAAAAAAATGTCGCACCTGCTTTTAAAAAATCCACCCAAAACCCATAATCTTCAGCCCTGGGATAACTCAGATTATAGCGAATATGATGCTGTAATTGGAACTCTTTACGATACACGCATCCAACATTTCCGACCGTATTATTTTTCCACATTCCCGATATCGGATAAGCGGCCTCATTCCACACATGGTTAGGATCTGAAGCAAACAGGCGCCTGAGAGGATAGACAACCGTTATCGAAGGATAAGTATCTAAATATGCCACCGAACGTTCCAACCACAAAGGCTCGGCCATATCATCATCATCCAATATCGCGATATAACGCCCGCGTGATTGAGCCATACCCAAAGCTCGCGCCCGAATAACGCCGACATTTTGGGCAAGATTCAGCGGCTTGATACGACTGTCTTTTTGATGATATTTCGACAAGACTTCGGCTGTTGTATCAGATGAGGCATCATTAACAACAATTACCTCAAAATCTGTATATGTCTGAGCTAACAAGGAATCCAATGCCCGTATCAAACCGGACTCGGCACGATTATGGGTAGCCATAATAACCGATACCACAGGCCTGTTCCAAACAACGTATAGTTGAATGCTCCAAACGACCAGCAACAGAAGGGAAAGCCCCCCGTAAAAATATGCCTTTTTCATAGGAGAAGTTTTAACATAAAAAAAGCGTGATGTCAAAATATTTTACTTGACCGATGGATTTTTCTTGTCAAATCATTTGAAAAAAGATATGGTAATCAACTATGAATACCAAAATATGTTTTTTTAAGATGGCAAGTATCTTGATCATCTCCGTCGCTTTGCCGAGTTGGGCGAAACCGATTGATATGAGCCTACCCCCTGCGACCGTTTCTTCTTTACCGACGGATTCGGTCTATGATCGAGCCTATTCTTTAGATGAAAACAAGATAGACAAACGCCTTTTAGGTCGTAATACCGGACTGCTGGTTGGGGCCGGTATCGGTACCATGGGATTGTTATATCTCATGCCGTCCAGCTTTACGAATTGGGATGACGACGACGATGACAATCCGGCGCAGAAGTGGTGGAAAAATGTCTCTCGGGAGCCTGTCTGGGACAAGGACGATATTTTCCTCAATTATATAGCTCATCCCTATGTTGGAGCCATTTATTACATGGGCGCACGTTCGGCCGGCGTGAATGCCACCGGTTCTTTTTTATATTCATTTGCCTTGTCGACATTTTTTTGGGAGTATGGTATAGAGGCTTTCGCCGAGCGCCCCTCTATACAAGATTTAATCGTGACACCCGTAGCCGGTGCCGCCATCGGAGAATTATTTTATCTGGCCAAGCGCCATATTCTGGAACAAGGTGGTTGTATAGGTGATTCTGAGATTTTAGGGAAAGCAGCTCTAATCGCCATGGACCCGATGACAGAAGCTACCGAGCTGATTTGGGGAAAAGATAAACCGATGCATGAAACATTGGCATTAAACTCCCAACCCATGCTATCTAAAAGTGGTCACCTGGGATATCGTCTTAATTTCAGTTTTGCTTTTTAATTCCCAGCCATTATCAAGCTCAATCCCTGTAAAAAAAAACAATACGTCTGTCACTTTTCACTTGCACTTTTAACACACTTGACATACAAAAAAAAGCGGAGGGAATATGCGTTATCTTTTTTTATTGTTTTTACTTTGCGGAAGCGTATGTTCTGTTCAAGCAGAATATGCCTTGACTTTATTGCATACCAACGATTTACATGCGCACTTAAAACCCTTTGATAAATCGGTTCAGGATTGCTCGAAAGAAAGCGCACGGTGTCTGGGCGGGTTTGCACGTTTAAAAACAATCATTGATCAAACCCGCCGACAAACGCCCAACATGCTGTTGTTAGATGCCGGCGATCGCTTTTCGGGCACCTTGTTTTATACACTTCGCAAGGGACGGGATATTGCAACACTCATGCAGTCCATGGATTATGATGCTATGACGCTGGGAAATCATGAATTTGATGATGGTTTGGAAGAGCTTCAACGTTTTTCAGAAATCGTCTCAAGCCCTCTGATTGCGGCCAATGTTTCTTTTCCACCAGATAGTCCGCTGACACAACGCGTTCAACCTCACCTTATCATCTCCAAAGGGGGGATACGTATCGGCCTGATCGGCCTGTTAAGCGAAGAGACGAAAACCGAATGCAATTCGGCGCAAGAAATTGACATAGCGCCACCGATTGAGACCGTCAAAAAAGAGGTTGAACATCTGACAAAAGCCGGCGTCAATATCTTGGTTGTGCTCAGTCATATAGGCCTTCAAAAGGATCAACAACTGGCTCGAGAAGTTCCACAAATTGATGTGATTATCGGCGGACATTCTCATAGCTTTTTATCAAACACACCTTCTCAGACAGAGGCCGAGGGCCCCTACCCCTTGGTGATCAAGCATCCGGACAACAGCCAAACTCTGATCGCAACAGCCGGTTTTGGGGGGCAATACATCGGACAGCTAGAGGTCATTTTTAATGATGTCGGTGAGGTCATTCGTTTTCAAGGGAATCCGATACCGCTTGATCATCATATAAGCGCTGATGCTCAAACAGGGAAAGCCATCCAAGACATAGAAACGCTTCTAAGCGATATTATCAATCAACCTCTTATGCTGTCTTTGGAAGAAATAGGACTGACACCTTCATCAACGGAATCTTTCTGCAGTGCCGACTGCTATATTGGTGAAGTACTCAGCGATATTTTATTAGAAGCCGGCAAAAAAGACGGAGCCGACATAGCGCTTATCAATGCCGGAGGCATTCGCAGCGGTCTACCGGCCGGACAGATTACGTTCGGACACGTTATACAAGCGTATCCGTTCACATCTTACGGAGCCCTTATTGAGCTTACCGGAGCAGAACTGAAAAACTATCTGACGCACGGACTTCAACAATACCGGTCGACCTCACGCACCAATGCATTTTTACAAGTAGCCGGTGCCCAGTATACTTTTTCCGAAAGCACGCATCAAATCACACAGCTGACATTAACAGACGGCCGGCCCATAGATCCCCGAAAAACATATCGTATCATTTTACCCTCCTTTTTAGCCAACGGCGGAGACGGCTTTCCACCGCAACCAATTATCAAAACTTACTCTCAAAGTATTCGTG
This sequence comes from uncultured Alphaproteobacteria bacterium, assembly GCA_944392785.1. GTDB lineage: Bacteria > Pseudomonadota > Alphaproteobacteria > CAAHEQ01 > UBA3637 > CALXXW01. The sequence continues at coordinate 32,102 of CALXXW010000001.1, forward strand.
ATCTGATTGTTTCCCACTTGAAAGAACATCACCGCCCGCCGTCACCTTTTTCGCATCGCATTTCGGCTGTTCCCTAGTTTTTTTGGCATTTTATCCTTGAATATGTGATACTATTCTGTTAACCTCATTTAAAAGATAAGGATATACTCGATGACAAAGACATTGATTCAAAATGCCCCTCTGACGGAAAGTGAACTGCTCAGAGCCACACAAATTTTAAAGCAGCTGCAAGCAGACTTAAAACAACATCTACACCATAACATTGGTCCTTTTCTGGCCGCCATTTATGATACGTCAGGCCAAGAAATCGCTCGTGCCTATAATACCGTAGTCCAAGATAATTGCAGTCATCATCACGCCGAGATGAATGCCATTCATGCTGCTGAAAAAGCCTTTAACACCTATGATCTTTCACCCTACTCGCTTACCTTATATACCACTTCTGAGCCTTGTCAGATGTGCCTGGGAGGCATTTTATGGTCCGGAATCAAGACTGTGTTTTTCGGTGTTCCTTCGGCACGCGTCGAGGCTGTGACAGGTTTTGATGAAGGATTTAAACCCCATTGGATACAAGCGTTTAAAGATCGAGGGATTCGCGTCTATGGCAACATTGCCTCGGCCGAAGGTGAGTCTGTCTTAGCCGAATATACGCACATGAATAAAATCATTTATAGTCCTGAAAAAGGTGTCAAAATATGTTCCTAAAACCTATCTTTTTTATCTGTTTTTGTTTTTTCTCTCTTCCTCTCATGGCCGCCAATCAACAAGGATGGACTTTTCAGCATGCTGCCTGGAAAGATACTCTGGTTGAAACGGGGAAAAACCGCCTATGCCGTCAAGGAAATAATGACTGTGCAACTGTGATACGACGCTCTCCGGAACTTTTAACTCTGAGATGGGACAAGTGGGGCGAGGAAAGCTTTATTAAAAAGAACGATATCTACACCCACATAACGTCCGAGGAGTTGGCCGACATGTTTGTGTATAACATCAAAATGCCTTTTGTTCAACTGAATCCCTATGGACGCACACCCTTATCGGCTCAAATCAAGTTTGAGACGGAAAAACCGGCTCGGATTATATTACGTGTCAAAGGGATTCCTCCTGCCGAAGATATCGTGGCTTATTTCAATACCTTCACGACAAAACATGCGTATCCCGTCTTAGGTCTTTATCCGAAGCATAAAAATATCGTTGAGCTGACGGCTGTTTATCAAGACGGCACTCAAGAGAGCAGCTCTGTCCTTATCACTACCTCGGGTATTCCCCATCCTGTTTTTTATCATGTCAAGACCAAAAACGACCTTGACAATTACTATTATTGGTCCAATGACGGATTGATTTTTGATGAATATGGCTATGTACGTTTTTATACAAATGCCGGTTTTACACATTGGTTTCATAACGAAATAATCGTTGATTATATAAGCGGTTTGGAACGCCTGTCTCCTTTGGGAAAATCACTGCAGAAATATACCTTTCCGGAGGGATTTTATACATACCGACATGGCTTGGGACGCATGCCGAACAAAAACATTTTGATTATGGGAACTTTTCCCAACACGGCTGTTTTAAACAATGGGAAGAAACAGGTATCACATCGTGATTATATTCTTGAACTGGATTATCAAACCGGTCGTGAAGTCCGCCGCTGGGACCTGGCCAAAATTTTAAATCCGGACCGCCATGTTATTGTTAAGCCGGGACATATGGACTACGGTAAAAATGATTGGATTCATACCAATTCGATTATGTATGATTCGGATCATGATGCTTTAATTATCTCCGGCCGACATATCGGCATGGCTTCGGTTGACTATCAAACGGGAGCCTTAAATTGGGTGATGGGACCGAATCTGGGATACGAAAAATCCGGTCGAGACGGTAAAGGTCCCGCTTTGACGGACAAAGTATTAACCGCCATTAACCGTCAAGGAGTCGCCTATCCGTTAGCTGTTCAGCAAGGGTATCAAGAGCGCCCTGACTTTAAATGGCCGACAAAGACACATGACGCCAAAGCCTTAGGTAAAGGATACTACAGTATTTTTGACAATAATGGCGAGGCTTATCATCCCCAAATTGCTGCCTCATATAACAGCCGTCCCGTTATTTATCGTATTGACCATGAAAAGAAAACCATAGAACAAATATGGAGCCTTTATTTAAATCGCTTTTCTCCCGTAGGTAGCTCTATTTTTTGGCAACCTGATACACCCTTTGTTTTTGCCTTTATTGCCCAAGCCGAGGACAAGAACGCCAACGGATCGGCCGGATACGTCTATCGGTTTGATTTTGCGACAAAGAAGCCGCTGTTTGAAGCGGCCATCAAACGAGCCGGAGACGCATACTATTATACTCTGGATCCGGTGTTGTTCTATCCGCCGGAGAATCGTTATCCGCCTCAAGAGGAGAACACCATCCCAAATCCTTTGCCCTCAATCAAAGACCGAAATGATGCTCCCTCATGAATCAACAGGCGTTGTTTTATGTCCAGACCAGCGGCATAGCCCGTTAAACGCCCATGACACCCGATCACTCGATGGCAGGGAATAACCAGTAGAAGAGGGTTATGACCAACGGCCTGACCGACGGCTTGTGCCGACACCCGGTGCCCTGTTTCTATGGTTATGTGATCGGCAATCGCACCATAGGTCTGGGTCTGTCCATAGGGGATGTTCTGAACATGCCGCCACACGTGCTGTTGGAATAAAGTTCCTTGCGGAGATAAGGGGAAAGACACTTCCGGACGCGCCTGATTAAAATACATGTCCAACCAATATCTAACTTGACGAAATATAGCTAAATTAGGTTGTTCTTGAACATTTTCACCCCAAGAGGCATGCCTTGTCTGAGCAGGCCCCAGGCAAAGTCGCGTTAAAGCCTCACCGTCTGAAAACAACATAACCTCCCCCAGAGGCGTCGCCTGTTGTGACACATAGAACATAAAGCCCTCCTATAGCAACCGAATTGGGACCAGTATATCATGTTATTTCTTATTGACAAGCCTATTTGACAGATCAGTCAGCGCACCAGGTTAAGGAAAGATGTGGATCTTATGTTTTTCCTTGACTCTATAACCTCAAAGGGCTATACTACACTGGATGGTATGAATACACAAAAATATACTTCAAAAATCTTTTACGGTGCCTTTTGGGCTTTGCTCATCATTGAAGGGGCGCTTGCTTGTCGGCTGCTTCAATCCCTATCTCTCATGGCTGAGCCTCAATTCGTCGCCTTTGTTCGTGTAAAAAACGAAATCAAAACAATTCACGCATGCCTCGATTCCATTGATGGCATTTTTGATCGGATTGTCATTATTCATTCAAATGAACCGGATGATGGATCTGTTGCTTTTATGAGGCAATGGTGCCGACCAGAGCGTTCCTGTGAAATTCACGAATATCCTCATGCCGTTATTCCTGCCAATGACCGGCGGATCAAGGAAAACCCAAAGTGGGAAAACACTCTGGCGGCCTACTATGAATTCGGTCTGAAATTTTTCAACCCCGAAGATTGGGTGGTCAAAATAGATGCCGACCAAATCTACATCACCGAGACACTCAGACAAACCATCCAATCTCTTAAGCGAACGCTGATCGGCCGAGATAAATACCTGTTGGGTTTATGGGGTTATAATACCCTGGCTCGGCAAGGAACTTTGTTAAAATATAAAGCCACTCCCAAGAACGGCCTGGAATTTGATCATTATATTGTCAAAAGAAAACACATCATGGGTTTTGAACAAAAGCCCTATTGCGAACAAATAAAGCTGAAGAAGTTAAAGCGCTATCGAATTCGCAAGGGACACTGGTTTCACTTTTCAAAATCATACAACAAGAATTATCAAAGAACGCCCTCGGACCAAGTTCCTCTAGATAAATTAACGACCTTATCTGCATTTGAAAAGGGCCTTTATCAACAACATATTTTACCTTTGTTGATAAATACACAATCCCCCTATGCCCGCTTACGGTATTAAGCAGTCGTTATCATCCGCTTCTTTTGGAAAAGATGAGAACACCTTTTTCTATATCTGCTTTTCAGGCTTTTCTGGTTGCCGCTTTCGAAAAAATGAAAATATATTGACAAAAATATAATCCTGTGCTATTCTGAGAGAGTATTGGGTTAGTTAAAAGGAGAATATCGACAAGAAAGAAACAACCAAAAAACAATTACAGGCAGGATTATTGGCGGCATTAGGCGCTGTTGCCACGCCGGCATTGGCCGAGCAAGGCCATGTGATGCCCGAGGCAAAAGACGTCAAAGAGACACCGACGTATGTTCAAAAGGACATCAAGCTCTCACCGGAACAAGCCGCCACTATTTTACGTTATATCCCGACCAACGATGATGGTTCTTTCGATCGTGAAGCCACACGCCAAATGGTGGACTCATCCTTGGCCCTGTCACACATAAATACGACCAGAAACTTTTTAACGCAGGTCAACGAGAACGGCTGGTCGGATAAAGCCTATGATAACTACATTGCCAAGTTGGCTATCTTGAACCCTTATGCCATAGAGATGAAGGAACCGTTTCGTGAAGTCATGAAACAAGCCGGTCAAACCCTTCCGGAACATAAAGATAATGTTTCGCGGGGTGAGACTGTAGAAGTAGTACTTTGGGCTGCAGGACTTTGCTTTTCTCTCCTCGCTGTTATGAAATCCAGCGACCTGGATACCACATACATGAGGAAGCTATTTTCCTCTCTTGGCACTGGTATGGCCCTCGGCCTGTGCGTTTCTGGAGTGCGTCGTCTAGACGAAAAAGTGCTGGCAGAACAACAAGCTTGCAAAGAGGATACCCGAGAACATATCGTAGATGCCTATCAAAAGCTACATCAGTCTTGTCGAGATATCATCTCCCAGGCACAGCGTCAACCCGTTGTTTATCATGTTTCTTTTCAGGATATGCATGCCTATTTGAAAAATCAAATGCAAAGAATGCGATAATCGTCAGGACACAAAAAAAATCCAGCCCCTCTTTCCCAAGAGGGGCTTTGTGTTTTTGTATTCAATGAAGACGATTTTTGTCATGACCTCTGAAGATATTGGTTCACATAAAGTCCCCGTCTTGCTCAGACAAACGGTTAAGGCAGAGAAACATTTATAGCATCCCCAACAAAACCGCTCCAAATAATCATCATTTTTCTTGCCAGATTAAGGGGTAAATTGTCTCAAATCCCTCCCCATGCGTTGCTTGCGGCAGACGGTAGATATATGCCGAGTTTTGAACAAAGTTCTCGGTTAAAGAGGGATAAATAACGGTATCTTTCTCTCCGACGTAATGGATTTGAGGGAAAGCCAGATATTGGGAGCGATAACTTGCCAAACTCAGCGATTCGGATAAGCCCAAAAGGCCTTTTTCACGTGTCCATGACTCATGATCCAAATTCCCGGCAATCGTGATAAGCTTTTTGACTGGTAGATTTTTTGTCGTTGCCAAAAGGCCCGCCACCTGTGCTCCACCGGAATAACCGATTAAAATCAACTCATCATCTGGCGCCAACACCTGTATTTCTTCATACATAGCCTGAATTACTTCTGTTGAAAATCGTGCGGTTGTCCAGTGTCTGACCGAGCAGAAGTCATCCGAGACATATTGGCAAGGACGCGCCAAATAAACCACGTTTGGGGAAGGATCGTGAAAGGCTATTTCACGCAATAAATACCCCTTGGGTGTTGGATCCTGAGAGGGATACCCATGTCGATTAAAAGCATAACCGTCGCCTTCGATATAAATTTTCACGGCCTGGTGTGGGTCTGTGATTTTAGCCCAACTGGCTAATTTAAACGTCTGGGTTTGTATTTCCCGATAGAGAAAAGAAGCCGGTGGCGTCATCGTTTGACACCCCCCCATCATCAGTAGCCCAAATAAGAGTATTTTTCTCATGCCCCGATTATAGCAAAAACCAGATAAAAAAGCATCCGCTTTTTAGGCGGATGCTTCTTTTTTTTTAGGACTAACCAGAAAATTAGAAGTTATATTTCAAGTTAATCATACCCGTATTATCGGTATAGTCATTACGGAATTTGCCTTCCCAGAAGAGGCCCAGCTCCATGTTATCAGCAATATCCGTTGTCAAACCGACCGCGAATTCCGTCCCGAAGCGTTTTAAAGCTTTCCCTTCGGTAGAAATGACGGCACCGTTAGCCAAGCTCATGACCGTTGCCGCATTATCGCGAACAAAGTCATAGGTGACAGCGGCACGCACTTCCGGTTTCAACAAGACGGTATCCGTCACCTTCCAATCGTAGACGGCCTTGGCACCCAAAACACCGGTCAAGATATCTGAGCTACCGCTATGGATACGGTCGCCGATGCTATCCGTATAGGCTTGTTGCTGAATGTTCATATAGCGCAAACCAGCCTCCGGCGTCAATGTCAAAGCATTCATATGAATATCATACCCTGTCATCGCTTGTAAGGCCAGCGTATCGACATCATACTTACTTGTCACATCTGTCAATGAGTATCTGTGCTCATCATAACGACCCCAAGTATAGGAAGCGATACCGTTGACATACCAATTACTGGGCTTATATTCTGCGTATAACAAAGCGCTGTTTGAATCGATTTCTGTTTTACGCAAATCCGGTTTGATATCTGAGTTGGTGTAAGCATAACCTAAACCGACTTTGACGGCATCCGTGATTTGAGCCTCGGCTCCCAAAGCAATACCTTGCGAGTAAGCATCAAACCCGTCTGTTCCCGTATATTTAGATTTGTTATACAAGCCTTTTGCCCAGACAGCCCCTTTTCCGGAAACCATATCACCGGAAGATTCACCCATGGAAACTGTTGATCCACCGCTCAAACGAGAGCCGGCCGCTGCCAAGATCTGCGACACGGTCTGTGTTGCCTGAGCTTGGATAACCGGAGCCTCGACAGGCGCCAAAGCCTTAGCGGCTTGCACACCGGCAGCGACGACGTCCGCATCTGAGGACTGCAGCATAGTATGAATACTTTCGGCAACCGTATCAAACGCTTCGACTCCTGACGTTCCGGATGTCACAGCGACGATTGTATCGGCGACCACACCGGTTGCACCCGTTGTTTCGGCGATAGCAGCCGCATCTTTCTGCGTGACTTGGATAGAACCCTCATTCATGGACATGTCATACAGATTGTTATCGGCTATTGTAAAGGATCCAGTGACAGAGTCTGCCTGAATGAAATCATACTCTCCGCCTTCCGTGATATTTGTCATGATCAAATTCAACGTTGAATCATCCCCGATAGAAACCGAGCCAGCCAAAATAGTCGTTGTATTCAACGTAGCTGTCAAAGAGGTGTTATCGGCAAAGACAACACTTCCGTCACCACTGATACCGCCATCCAATGTCAAGTTTCCGGCAACATTCAATGTTCCGTTGTTGTAAATATCATTCAGCTTACCGTTCGCCCGGTTGCCCGAGAATACGTTATTGCCTGTCAGGCTAATCGTTGCATCGGCCATATTGTGGATAGCGCCACCGCCTAAGACATTTTGGTTAGAAGCGCTATTCCCTGTAAAGCGTGAATCACTGATAGTGATTTTACCGGCATTGGAAATGGCACCGCCTTTATCCGCGCTATTACCGCTGAAAGTTGCCGTTATGTTTTTAATAGCACTTGATTTGGCATTATAAATCGCACCACCGCGCCCGGTATCACCGGATGACCAAACAGCTTCGTTTCCTGTAAATGTTCCGGTTAAACTTTCAATTGTTGCAAAATTACCGTTATAAATAGCACCACCGTCAACATTGGCTTTATTATTGCTGAATGTTGCATTTGTTAAAGCCAGACGACTGGCCTTTCCGCTGTTATAGACGGCGCCACCTTTGTCAGCGCTATTCCCTGAGAATGTCGTCGCACCGGCTGCTGTGACCTCACCGGCATTATTCCGGATAGCCCCACCGGCATTTGTTGCTTCATTGCCCGTAAATTGAGCACCAGATTTCAGCGTCAACTTACCAGAGTTATAAATAGCACCACCTTCGGCTTGACCGCTGGTAGAAGAAGCCGAGTTGTCTACAAAATTGCCAGCAACAGTAAACGTTCCTTCATTGTAAACGGCACCGCCCAAAGCTTTTGTGGCATTTGTTGTCACCGAGTTATCCGTAAAATTACCGGTGACAGAAACCGTAGCCTTTTTGCCATCTTCCTTAATAGAAATAGCACCACCTGTAGAAGCTTTGGTGACATCCGTATCGGCTGTTGTCGCAACAACGGTATTAGTTGTAAAATCTCCCGTAATGTTATCAATCGAAACATCTGTATTTTTACCGGCTTTAATATAAATAGCACCACCGTTGGCATAACCATCGCCTTGAGCTTTGTTATTCGTGAAATCACCCGCAATAGAGCCAATTTTGGTTGCTTCACCGCTACCATACTTACCTTCAATATGAATAGCACCGCCACCGGCAGAAACAATTGCACTAGAGCCCTTAGCATAATCCTTACTACCACCCTCGGCAATTTCAGCAATAGCTTTATTCCCGTCGAAATTACCAGCAATACCTTTGATTGTGCTTTGATATAAGGCTAAAGCACCACCGTTAGCTGTAGCTTTACTGGCATTAGCAGCCGTTGTATGGACGGAGTTTTTGCTAAAATTACCGGTAATTGTTCCAATACTGCCTGTATTGTAAATGGCGCCACCTTGAGCATAAACATCTGTTCCGGCGGCAGTTGAACTATTTTTGATCGCTTCAGCATAGTTTCCTGTGAAATCAGCCGCCATATTACCGATTGTTCCGGCATTATAAATAGCGCCACCGATTTTAGTCACATGGTTTGCATCAAACGTCACCTTCTCATCGAAAGTCATATCGCCCAAGTTCACGTTCTCACCGAAAGTCATATCGCCCAAGTTATAGATAGCACCACCGGACTGCGCATCGTTTCCACTAAAGCTAGATCCGGCTCCGACATGGACTTTATTGTAAAAGTCCGTTTTTTTCTCCGCTTCGTCATTATTTAAGTTGGCAATAGCACCCCCTCGATTGGTAGAGTGATTCCCTGTAAATGTTGTTTTACCCAACGTTAAAGTTGTTCCTTCCGTTGAGCCATTACTTTTATCCGTCCAAATAGCAATGGCACCGCCGTCAGCATCACTGTGGTTCCCCGAAAACGTAGCACTACCAATTGTGACGGATTCGGCAGTCTCAATACCCAAAGCACCGCCTAACCATTTGGATGAATTATTCGTGAAAGTAGTATTATCCCCAAAGATAACTTCCCGATTTGATAGCTTGTCCCCTGGGTAGTTGACGGCCCCTTTTTGAGGGATTTTAACATATAAACCACCGGAAATTTCCTCTGATCTATTTTGGTAAAATGTCCAGCGGTCACCCGCCGTAAAACCATTCAAAGCCTTCATAGCTCCCCCAGAGTTAACAGAGGAATTATTGGAAAATGTGACACCATTCACACCGTCTTGAGACAAGTAGTCACCATATGATAGCGTTAGACCTGCTGCGTCCTCAATACCCGAATTGGTATTGTGTCTATTTGAAAAAGTCTGACCACTTGATATTTCCACACTTGCTGCCATCGCCGGAGCGGCAAAAGCAACCCCTAATAAAATAACCGCATTTAACAAAGCACATTTACGCAAAACCTGTGCATATCTGGCGCTTAACTCTTTTAGAGCTGTATTTGAATACTTCATGTTTTTCTCCTTATTAGTTATTTACCTTTCCCCTTTTAAGAGGTCAATTTTCAGTTTAACGAACTTATATGAAAAAGCAACCATTTTTTTAACTATCAGTAAAATTTTTTATATTTCCAGTGATTTTTTTTAGATTTTTAGTCAAAATTATGATACTTATCAAGCTTCGACATACCCCGTGATGTTTCGGAACGGATCAACCCAAAAAAACAACACGGGTCAGGAAAAAATCGCGCCACAAACGCCCGTGTGTTGTCACGATTCGGTTATCCGAGCTGATTATTCATTCTTAATTTTTATGAAAAGGCAATGAAAAGACTATAAGCACTTTATACCGTCCAATTCCACAGACCTTGCTTTCCCAAAGCTTTAATTTGATAATTAAATCGATATTTTCAGGAGGCCCAAAGACTTCCATCTTTCATCGTGCAACATAATCATATCACGCACCATGTTTCCGGATAGAAACGGAAAATTTTGCGTTGTTCTAGAGCACACCTCTACATGCGGCACCTCATGAGCAAACAACGCATATTCAGCTTCATTTCCGACATACATCACATCAGGGATAGGCTTATCTGATTGCTCCTTACGGATTGCATCCAACACCACTTTATCCCAAGGCGTCGTCATGCTATCTTTCACACCCGCAATCCACAAGCGATTATAAGCCTCTCTTTTTCGCCACACATTCTGCACCGTTTTTTTGCGAACGAAGTAAGGGAGGGAATTTTTTCCGTCCCGCTTTCTTGAGCAGAACCAATCAGCACTGTACCGTAAGCACACTGCTCCATCATTTAAGTGATGAGACGATTATACCCCATATGAAATGGTTGACAACGAATAACACAAAAACCGTGTTGATATTTAAAAGTCATAAAAAAACCTTTCCAAACGAAAGACCACACATCAATAAAAGGTAATCCATTTTTAAAAGATGACCGGCCACGTCAAACATCCGTGCCCATAGCCCTCGAGCACCCGAACGGGATTATACTATTGCATTTAACATAAAAAGTTAAGAATGAATTTGTAAAATATCATAGAAAAGAAAAAAGGTGGTTTTATTTATCTGATTGTAAAGATTATAAATAGCCCAAAATATTGTCTGATCAAAAACAAAATGACGCTCAAATAGAAGGGAAAAGGGTTCTCCTCTACTAAATATCTTAATGTTTTTTAAATCTGTCATTGCGAACTGTATTCAAGTTGATTCCTTTTTTGAAAAACAAGGATAGTTATGAAGATTGGTTCGTATAGATAGTAAAAAAAGCATATTTTGAAAACATATCATACGAACCACAAAAAAATGCATAAAAAAACAAGAGGTTAAACTATAAAATCCACCCTCTACAAAGCTTGGCTGGGCTGGATGGATTGTAAACCTTGCGGTTTATCCCTCGCTTCTCTCGGGACCGTCCTTCGGACGTCTACTCCGCTACCGATCCGTGAACAAACCAACGTCATTCGTTGATTCTCATCTCCTCAGCTCATATCAAAAAAAGCGCCCGCTTTTCGCAGACGCTCTTTTTTGGCTGGACTCATCGTGCAATACACGAATTAATTTTTATTCGAATTATATCATTTAATGCTGTTTTTAACTTAGTTACTTTGATGGCATGAAGTTTGTATATTTAGTATAGATAAGGCATTTATAAATATATTGTTTTATAATTTAAATGTATTATACTTAAGAAAAAGCATAATTTTAGAGGTAATAGCACTATGACACCATATAAAAAAACTATACTAATATGTTTGTTGACAACACTAAGCAGTGGCATAGCGTTGTATTATCTGTCAAATGGAGTATGGGGAGGTATTGTTTCAGGGATATTTACAGGTGCTATTATGTCAGTCATAACGACATCTGTCTTGTATAATGTAAAAAAA
>CALXXW010000002.1 GCA_944392785.1 uncultured Alphaproteobacteria bacterium
AGCGACCGCGGCCGAATGTGCCAAGTGTGATAAGAGTAGCACACCGCGATTTAGGAGTAACAGTGGCGATTGCTACAGCTGCAGCTCTTCAGGTGCCCGAGAGACGAGCGCGGCCGAATGTGCCAAGTGTGATGACAGTAGTACGCCAAGATTTTGGAGTACCGATCGCTATTGCTTCAGCTGCAGCATTTCATCTGGCTATAAAGCGACCGCGGACGAATGTGCCAAGTGTGATAAGAGTGGCACCCCACGGTATATGAATGGAAGCTCTTGTTATAAATGTCCGACAAGTTTAAGTTCCGGCAGCTTGAACACTCAAGAGAAGTGTGAATCGTGTCATGGGACATGGAATGCCGAGACAAAGAAATGCTCCTAATCCCGGGGCTCTGGTCGGGCTTAAAGGGGGAATTTATCCCCTTTAACGCCCGATCTGTCAAATAAAACAGCTGTAGCAGGTCGGCGGTTTCGCACACCGCACAGAGTATAACCTATAGGATCCACTACGCGTTAGTCACAGAAAACGGGAGGTAACCTGGGTCCCGTGAAGGCTATTCGGGAAACAAGAAACCATAACGCTTGTATCCTACCTTACGCTCTACTCCTCAAAATAACCAACAAAGCTCTTGCGTCGACTAGTCCGAAAAAGTATCATCAAAGCAGAGAGATCGCTTTCGGCATTTTTCTTCAGAAAATGGATGCTTTTGAGAGCTTTTCGGTAGCGTCAAGGAAGTGCGCTGAATGACAGCTTGGTCACGGAAATATAGGCGTGTTATCTCTGCTGAGAGCGTGATCGCCTCTGGTTAGGACTAAAGGGCATGACACAGATGAACAAAAGACATCTGACCAAGGATAACTTGCTAGAAAAAGATGAGACGAGCCTAAAAAAGTGCTTGACAACGCGTTAAAAAATGTGTATCATCTAAGCGTCTTTTTGGGTCTTCTGATCAACCCCGCAGGAAGGTCGTGGATCAAAAAAGATAGGGAAATCAGAGGGGTATAGCTCAACTGGTAGAGCGTCGGTCTCCAAAACCGAAGGTCGTGGGTTCGATCCCTACTGCCCCTGCCAATAAAAAAGAAAATAAGGATGCACTGGTATGAAGACAACGCCCGCTGATTTTGTTCGACAAGTCAAACAGGAAATCGCTAAAATTACATGGCCAACACGCGCCGAAGCTTGGCAGGGAACGATCGTGGTGATGGTGATGTGTTTGGTTTTGGCGCTCTTTTTGTTCGCGATCGATTCAATATTTGCCTTTGCAATTAAACAAATTCTAAGTCTTGGAGGTCACTAAAATGGCAAAACGCTGGTATGTCGTTCATGTTTATTCGGGATTCGAAAATAAAATCGCCGAATTTATTAAAGAACAGGCAAAGAAAAAAGGTCTCGAGGATAAAATTGAAGATATCTTGGTGCCGTGTGAAAACGTGACGACAGTACGCAATGGAACAAAAGTTGAAACAGAGCGTAAGTTCTTTCCGGGCTATGTGTTGATTAAAATGGAAATGACCGAAGAAACCTGGTATGTCGTCTCCGGAACACCAAAGGTGACAGGGTTCTTGGGCGGTAAAAAGCCGACACCTATCTCTGAAGCTGAGGCAGCGCGTGTTCTTAACCAAGCAAAAGAAGGTGTTGAAAAAACGCGGGCAGCTGTTTCCTATGAGGTGGGTGAACAAGTACGTGTCGTGGATGGCCCCTTTGCCTCGTTTGTCGGAACGGTAGAGGAAGTCGATGAGGTGAAAGAACGCTTAAAGGTGGCTGTTTCTATCTTTGGTCGCGCCACAAATGTCGATTTAGATTACGGTCAGGTGAAAAAAGCCTAGCAGACCGAAAAAGGGCTTGGTCAAAACCAATTCGTGATCAATGTCCCGTTGTAGAAGATGAGCCATCATCGCACTACGAAAACCTGTTGAATGAATTGGATTTAAAAGAAAGGTTATTTAAAATGGCAAAAAAAGTTATTGGCTTTATTAAGCTTCAAATCGAAGCCGGTAAAGCAAACCCGTCACCTCCGGTCGGTCCGGCCTTGGGGCAACGTGGATTGAATATCATGGAATTTTGTAAGGCATTTAACGCAAAAACTCAAAAAGAGGAACCCGGGACACCTATCCCTGTTATTATTACGGCTTATGCCGATCGGACGTTCTCTTTTGTCACAAAGTTGCCGCCGGTTAGCTATTATATCAAAAAGGCTGCCAATATTAAAAGCGCCTCAAAAGAGCCGGGGCGGACAAAAGTAGCTAAAATCACAAAAGAACAAGTTAAAGAAATCGCAACCAAAAAAATGCCGGATTTGAACTGTCATACAGTCGAAGCCGGAATGGAAATGGTCGCAGGTCAGGCACGCTCAATGGGCGTTGAAGTTGTGGAGTAAGATCATGAAACAAGGTAAAAGATTAGCAAAAGCTTACGAAACGATCAATGCAGCCGATGTGTTGCCTTTGGATGAAGCTATTAAAGCTATTAAAACGGGTGCAACGGCTAAGTTTGATGAAACTGTCGATATCGCCGTCCGCTTGGGTGTCGATCCGCGACAATCCGATCAGATGATTCGCGGTGCTGTGACACTGCCGGCCGGGACGGGTAAAACATTAAAGGTTGCTGTCTTCGCTAAAGGACCTAAAGCTGAAGAAGCTCGTAAGGCCGGAGCCGATATCGTCGGTGATGAAGACTTGATGAATGATATTATGGCCGGAAAAATTGATTTCCAACGCTTGATCGCAACGCCGGATATGATGGGCGTCGTCGGTCGCGTCGGTAAAATCTTGGGGCCAAAGGGATTGATGCCGAATCCTAAACTGGGAACCGTGACCATGGATGTCACCGCAGCAGTGACGGCAGCTAAGGCCGGTCAGGTCCAATTCCGTGTGGATGCCGCCGGAACAGTTCATGCCGGTATCGGTAAGGCAAGCTTCTCCGAACAGCAGATTGCTGATAATGTTAAGGCGTTTGTGAAAACTTTGGTCGGATTAAAACCGGCATCGGCTTCAGGCGTTTATCTGCGTCAGGTGGCCTTGTCTACGACACAAGGTGTCGGCGTCAAAGTGGCTATTCCGACAATCGTCGGATAATGAAATTTGTCCATAGCCGGTCTTAAACCGGCTATGGGTGAAATGCCTGTCCAAGACTGTGGGTACTTATCATGGGATAAGGTTTAAGGGAAAGCATTCCGCCTACATAGACAGAAAACAAAATCAGATTTTCCTTTCAAGGAAAGACGGTTTGAGGTTTCTGGGCAGGTTTGGTTGGGTTTTGATAAGTGTTCGAGTGTGACTCCCCTTTGAAAAACCTGTTTTAGAAACAAACGAAAGGAATGGAAAAATCCAAACCTTTCATAGAAATGGAGACATAAAGTCGTGAAACGTGAAGAAAAACAACAGATGATTTCCGAATTGAATGCTGTTTTTAATTCTTCGGCTTTGGTCGTTGTCGCTTTGAATAAGGGCTTGACAATGCCAGAAACGACAGAATTACGAAATAATGTTCGTGCCGATGGCGCCGGATATCGTGTTGCCAAAAACCGTTTGGCTAAATTGGCTTTGGTCGGAACACCATGTGAAGCGTTGGCAGATCTGCTGGTCGGTCCAACGGCAATTGCGTATTCCGAAGATGCTATTGCCGCTTCTCGTGCGGTCGTTAAAATGGCCAAAAACAGTGACAAGTTCGAAGTGGTCGGTGGTGTCATGAACGGTGAAAAAGTCGATGTCAAGAAAATTGAACAATTGGCTGCTTTACCGTCTTTGGACGAACTGCGCGGCAAATTGGTCGGCTTGTTGCAAGCACCTGGCGGACAATTAGCTCGGTTGGCAAAGGCTTATTCCGAAAAGGAACAAGCAGCTGCTTAAATGGTTATCATTTGAACTATAATCTATAACAAACTCAAAAAATTAAAAGGAAAATTAAAATGACAGATTTAAATAAAATTGTTGATGAATTATCAGCTTTGACGGTTTTAGAGGCCGCTGAACTGGCTAAAATTTTGGAAGAAAAATGGGGCGTTTCTGCAGCTGCTCCGGTTGCCGTAGCTGCTGCCGGTGCTGCCGGTGCTGCCGAAGAAAAAACAGAATTCGATGTGATTTTGGTTGATGGCGGTTCCAATAAAATCGCAGCAATTAAAGAAGTTCGTGCCATTACAGGCTTGGGCTTGAAGGAAGCTAAAGACTTGGTCGAAGGCGCTCCGAAAGAATTGAAAAAAGGCGTTGCCAAAGATGAAGCCGAAAAATTGAAAAAACAATTGGAAGCCGCTGGAGCTAAAGTCGAATTGAAGTAATTCTCACTTCAAAAAAGTTGTTGGGTCGCATCAATTTTTTGATAAATTGATGACGACCCGATAGCCGTAAAAAGAGAAAAGGGGGCCGGCTCCCTTTCAGCCGGCGGAAATTTTTAATATAAAATGGGGATGCACGCATGATCAAATCCGATACGAATCGCAGAAGAGTTCGCAGAAATTTTGGGAAAATTGACGCTGTTGTCGATATGCCTGATCTGATTGGAGTTCAAACAGATTCTTACAAAGAGTTCTTACAGTGGGGTGTGCCGGTCGATAAAAGAGAAGATACCGGTTTACAAGCTGTTTTTAATTCGATTTTCCCGATTCATGATTTCGCCGGACGCGGTGATTTGGAATTCATCAAGTATGAGTTGGATACACCAAAGTTTGATGTCGATGAATGTTTAAAACGTGGTTTGACATTTGCCGCACCGGTACGTGCAACGTTGCGCTTGGTCGTGTGGGATGTCGATGCCGCAACGGGTGTTCGCTCTATCCGCGACATTAAAGAGCAAGATGTCTATATGGGTGATTTACCCCTTATGACGGATAAGGGAACGTTTATTGTCAACGGAACGGAACGTGTGGTGGTTTCTCAAATGCATCGTTCTCCGGGTGTGTTCTTTGATCATGATAATGGCGAAACTCATTCATCCGGTAAATTCTTGTTTGCTGCTCGGATTATCCCGTATCGAGGATCCTGGATAGATTTTGAATTCGATGCAAAAGATTTGTTGTATGTGCGTATCGACCGTCGTCGGAAGTTGCCGGTGTCCTCAATACTCTATAGCTTGGACAGTGCTTACACGGCCGAAAAACGAAAAGAAGCTGCTTTGAAAGGTGAAGAAATCGATCCTGCCGATGTGTTCGGTATGAGCAAAGAAGAGATTTTATCTTCATTTTATAAAACCAGCACTTTTAAGCGTGATAAAAAAGGTTGGATAACCGCTTTTGAGCCGGATTTGTTGAAGGGACATAAATTGGCGTTTGATTTAGTCGATGCCAAAACGGGAAAAGTCCTGGTGGAAAAAGGACAAAAGCTTTTATCAGCAAAAGCCAATAAGCTGAAAAAAGAAGGATTGGAATATTATCGTGTTTCAACCGAGAATTTATTGGGTCGCTTCGTCGCAACAGATATGGTTGATGAAAAAACAGGGGAAGTTATCTTGGAAGCCGGAGATGAGCTGACGGAAGATGATTTCACCAAGTTGGATGAATTGAAAATGAAAGAACTGCCCGTCTTGCATATCGACTATGTGACGGTAGGTCCTTATATCCGCAACACATTGGTTGCTGATAAAAACACAACGCGTGAAGAGTCTTTGATTGATATCTATAAAGTGATGCGCCCCGGTGAATTACCCGTTGTTGAGACGGCAGATAAACTTTTCCGTAGCCTTTTCTTTGATATTGAGCGCTATGATTTATCGGTTGTCGGTCGCGTCAAAATGAATGCTCGTTTGGGCTTTTCTTTCGAAGAGGCTCCGGATACTTTGCGCGTGTTGCGGAAAGAAGATATTTTGGGCGTCTTGAAAACGTTAATTGAAATTAAGGATGGTCAAGGAGAAGTTGATGATATTGATAACCTCGGTAATCGCCGTGTCCGATCGGTGGGTGAGCTGATGGAAAATCAATATCGCTTGGGTTTGTTGCGTATGGAGCGCATGATCCGTGAAAAAATGACTTCTTGTGAAATTGATTCCGTTATGCCGTATGATTTAATTAATGCTAAACCATTATCGGCAGCCGTACGTGAATTTTTTGCGGCCTCTCAGTTGAGTCAGTTTATGGACCAAAACAATCCTTTGGCAGAAATTACGCATAAACGTCGTTTGTCGGCTTTGGGCCCCGGCGGGTTGACTCGCGATCGTGCCGGCATGGAGGTACGTGACGTCCATCCCACACATTATGGTCGTATTTGCCCAATTGAATCTCCGGAAGGTCAGAATATCGGCTTGATTAACTCTTTGGCATCATTTGCGCGTATCAATAAATACGGATTTATTGAAACACCCTATCGTAAGGTCATCGATGGTAAAGTGACAAAAGAAGTCGTTTATTTGTCCGCTATGGAAGAAGCGCGTCACACCATTGCTCAGGCCAATTCAAAGTTGACAGATAAAGGGACGTTTGCCGAAGATTTGGTGACGGCACGTCGCGCCGGTGAGGTGATTTTTGCTAAGCCGGATGAAGTCGATATGATTGATGTGTCTCCTCGTCAAGTGGTGTCTGTTGCCGCCGCTTTAATTCCGTTCTTGGAAAATGATGACGCCAACCGTGCGTTGATGGGATCCAACATGCAACGTCAAGGTGTCCCCTTGTTGAAGGTGCAGTCGCCGTTGGTCGGAACAGGTATGGAGGCCAAGGTGGCTAAGGATTCTAAGGCTGCCGTTTCAGCTAAACGGGCCGGAATCGTCCAACAGGTTGATTCATCTCGTATCGTTATTCAAGCCACTGAAGACGTGACAACAACCGAATCCGGTGTTGATATTTACACGTTAACAAAATTCCAACGCTCTAACCAAGGAACTTGTATGACTCAACAACCGTTGGTTAAAACAGGAGATGTCGTGGCAAAGGGTGAAATTATAGCGGACGGTCCCTGTACAGAACAGGGAGAGTTGGCTTTGGGGCGCAATGTGCTGGTTGCCTTTATGCCGTGGAATGGATATAACTATGAGGACTCTATCCTGATTTCTGAGCGGATTGCTCGTGATGATGTTTTTACCTCTATTCACTTGGAGGAATTTGAGGTGACGGCTCGTGATACGAAATTGGGGCAGGAAGAAATCACTCGGGATATTCCCAATGTGGGTGAAGAAGGCTTAAAGAACCTCGATGAAACCGGTGTCATCTACATCGGCGCCGAAGTGAAAGCCGGAGATATTTTGGTCGGTAAAGTGACACCAAAAGGGGAAACAATTATGACCCCTGAAGAAAAACTGTTGCGTACGATCTTTGGCGAAAAAGCCGCTGATGTCAGAGATACCTCTTTACGGGTCCCGCCCGGTGTTGCCGGAACGGTCGTAGATGTTCGCGTCTTTACACGACGGGGTATTGAAAAAGACGAGCGGGCTTTGTCGATCGAGCAAGCGGAAATATCACGTTTGGCTAAAGACCGTGATGATGAAAAAGCGATTCTGCAAGGCAACTTCTATAATCGTATCCGTCAACTTTTGTTGGGGCAGAAGGTCGCTAAAGCAGATGGTATTAAGGCCGGAACAGAGTTGACTGAAAAAGTGTTGGCCGATGTTAAAAACTATGACTTGCGCAAAATTAACGTCGTCGATGATAAAGTAATGGCTGATATGGAGCAGTTATTGGCCACTCTGGATCAGGATGAAAAAGCTTTACAGGAAAAATTCGAAAATCGTGTTGAAAAATTACAGCGCGGTGATGAGATGATGGCCGGAGAGCTGAAAAAAATTAAGGTCTATATCGCAACAAAACGCAAGTTGCAACCCGGCGATAAAATGGCAGGACGCCATGGAAATAAGGGTGTTGTCTCTCGCGTGTTGCCTATTGAGGATATGCCCTATACCGAAGAAGGACGCGCCATGGACATTGTCTTAAATCCGCTGGGTGTGCCGTCACGTATGAATGTCGGCCAAATTTTGGAAACACATTTGGGATATGCTTGTCACGAGTTGGGTAAACAAATTACCGCCGTCGTGGAGCAAATTAAAGCCAATAAAGCCAAAATGGATACACTGCGTGATACACTGAAAGATATTTACGGAGAACGTGAATATAATGATCGTATTAAAGATATGACCGATGCCGAAGTGTTTAAAATGGCTCAAAACTTGAAGCATGGGGTGCCTATTGCAACACCGGTGTTTGATGGCGCTCATCAAAATGATATCAAAATGATGCTGGAAAAGGCCGGTTTGAATGCTTCAGGGCAAGTCATCTTACACGATGGTCTGACCGGAGAGCCATTTGATCGACCCGTCACAATCGGTTATATGTATATGTTGAAATTGCATCACTTGGTTGATGAAAAAATTCACGCGCGTTCAATCGGACCTTATAGCCTTGTGACGCAACAACCACTGGGTGGTAAAGCTCAGTTCGGTGGCCAGCGTTTCGGTGAAATGGAAGTGTGGGCGCTGGAAGCTTATGGGGCGGCTTATACGCTGCAAGAAATGTTGACGATTAAGTCCGATGACGTTTCAGGGCGTATCAAAGCCTATGAGACGATTATCCGCGGCGACAATAATTTTGAAGCCGGTATTCCCGAATCTTTCAATGTCTTGGTCAAGGAAATGCGCTCCTTGGGATTGGATGTTGAATTGAATCAGAATGAGAGCAAATAGAAAACAGGGGGAAGGAATATCTTTCCCCACATTAACCCAAAACGAGAGGTAAACGAAACATGAATGAATTGATTACAACCTTTGGACAGATGGCGAACCCACAATCTTTTGATGATATTCGCATTTCTATTGCGTCTCCGGAAAAAATCCGGTCTTGGTCATTTGGTGAGGTCACGCGTCCGGAAACAATTAACTATCGGACTTTTAAACCAGAAAAAGACGGTTTGTTCTGTGCTAAAATCTTTGGACCAACCAAGGATTACGAATGTCTCTGCGGTAAGTATAAACGCATGAAGTATCGGGGTATCACATGTGAAAAGTGCGGTGTGGAAGTGACACTTTCCAAAGTGCGCCGCGAACGTATGGGACATATCGAATTGGCTTGCCCGGTCACACATATTTGGTTCTTAAAATCATTGCCAAGTCGAATTGGGACTCTGTTGGACATGATGCTGAAAAATCTGGAGTCCGTTCTGTATTTCGAAAAATATATCGTAATTGAGCCGGGATTAACACCGCTCAAATTGCATGACTTGCTGACGGAAGAACAGTATCAGGTGGCCTTGGAAGAATATGGAGAAGATGCTTTTCGTGTCGGTATCGGTGCCGAAGCTATCAAAGAAATGCTCAGTCAAATCGATTTAGCGGCCGAAGCAGCTAATCTACGTGCTGAGTTGATTGCAACGACCTCAGATATGAAACGTAAAAAAATTGTGAAAAAACTGAAATTAGTCGAAGCCTTCTTAGAGTCCGGCTCTCGTCCGGAATGGATGGTGTTGGATGTTTTGCCGGTTATCCCACCGGAATTACGTCCGTTGGTTCCTTTGGATGGCGGTCGTTTTGCAACCTCTGATTTGAATGATTTATATCGGCGGGTTATCAATCGTAATAATCGTCTGAAACGCTTGTTAGAATTGCGGGCTCCTGAAATTATCGTGCGTAATGAAAAACGTATGCTGCAAGAGGCTGTTGATGCCTTGTTTGATAATGGTCGTCGCGGTCGAGCCGTCGCCGGTGTTAATAAACGTCCGTTGAAGTCTTTGGCGGATATGTTGAAGGGAAAACAAGGTCGTTTCCGTCAAAACTTGTTGGGTAAGCGAGTCGACTATTCAGGACGCTCCGTGATTACGGTCGGGCCGGAATTGTTGCTGCATCAATGCGGCTTACCAAAACGGATGGCCCTCGAGCTGTTTAAGCCCTTTATTTATGCTAAATTGGAGCAATACGGTATGGCCTCTACCATCAAGGCAGCCAAAAAGATGGTCGAAAAAGAACGGCCAGAAGTATGGGATATCTTGTCCGAAGTGATCCGTGAGCATCCCGTTTTGTTGAATCGTGCGCCGACTTTGCACCGTTTGGGTATTCAAGCATTTGAACCAGTCCTAATTGAAGGGAAAGCCATACAGTTGCACCCCTTGGTTTGTACGGCTTTTAACGCAGACTTTGACGGCGACCAAATGGCTGTCCACGTCCCCTTGTCAACCGAGGCTCAATTGGAAGCGCGTGTGTTAATGATGTCAACAAATAACATCTTATCTCCGGCTTCGGGTAAGCCTATTATCGTGCCGACACAGGACGTTATTTTGGGGCTTTATTACTTGTCCATGGCCTTGGATGGTGAGCCGGGTGAAGGAATGATTTTTGCCAATGTTCAAGAAATTGAGCACGCTTTGTTTGAAAAAGTGGTGACGCTTCACTCTAAAATCAAAGTGCGTTTGACCATTATGGAAGATAACGGAGAAAAAGCAACGCGTTTGGTCGATACCACTCCGGGACGTATCCAATTGGCGGCTGTTTTGCCGGATAACTCAAAAATCCCGTTCAGTCTGATGAATCGTCTGATCCGTAAAAAAGAAGTGTCGGATATTATCGATGCCGTGTATCGTCATTGCGGTCAAAAAGAAACATGTATCTTTGCCGATAAAATTATGGCCTTGGGATACCGTCATGCGGCGTTGGCCGGTATTTCTTTCGGACAAGATGACTTGATCGTTCCAGAAGCAAAACAAAAGCTTTTGGCCGAAACAGAAAAGAAAACAAAAGAGTTTGAACGTCAATACCAGGATGGTTTAATTACGCGTTTGGAGAAATATAACAAAGTCGTTGATGCTTGGGCTGCTTGTACAGATGCTATCGCCAGCGAGATGATGAAGGGTATTTCAAAAGTCGAACAGGGTAAGCCTGTGAACTCTGTTTATATGATGGCAGATTCCGGTGCCCGTGGTTCGGCCGCTCAGATGCGTCAGTTGGCCGGTATGCGCGGATTGATGGCAAAACCTAATGGTGAGATTATTGAAACGCCGATTAAATCTAACTTTAAGGAAGGTTTAACGGTTTTGGAGTACTTTAACTCAACACACGGTGCACGTAAGGGATTGGCTGATACGGCTTTGAAAACAGCTAACTCTGGGTATTTGACGCGGCGATTGGTGGACGTGGCTCAGGACGCTATCATTACCATGGAAGACTGTGGAACGGATCATGGTATTACCATTCAGCCGATTATCGAGGGAGGAGATGTTATTGCTTCAACCGGAGAGCGTATCTTGGGGCGTACAACAGCCGAGGATATTAAACATCCGGAAACCGGAGAAATTATCGTTCCCAAAAATCATTTAATCGATGAAAATGATGTCGAAAAAATCGATCAGGCGGGGGTTGAGTCCGTGAAAATTCGGTCGGTTTTGACGTGTGAAGCCGAGGATGGTATTTGTGCCGCTTGTTATGGTCGTGATTTAGCGCGCGGAACGGCAGTGAATTTGGGTGAAGTGGTCGGTATTATTGCCGCTCAATCCATCGGTGAACCGGGAACGCAGTTGACCATGCGGACATTCCATATCGGTGGGGCCGCTCAACGTGGAGCAGAACAAGCTAATATCGATGCCGCTTTTGATGCCAAAATTAAACTGGGTAATTGCAATAGTATCAAAAATTCATCCGGCGATATGATTGTGCTGTCACGTAATTGCGAAATTTCTTTGTTGGATGCCAGCAATCGTGAAAAAGCACGCCATAAAGTGCCTTATGGGGCTAAACTCTTGGTCGAAAATGGTCAAACGGTCTCAAAAGGAACACGCTTGGCTGAATGGGATCCATACACAACACCAATTATTGTGGATAAAAACGGAACGGTTAAGTTTGAGGACTTGGTTGACGGTGAAACAATCCGTGAGGTCGTCGATGAGGCTACCGGTTTATCTTCCAAAGTGGTGATGGATTGGCGTCAACAGTCCAGTAAGCATGAGCGTAAACCGCATATCGCATTATTAAATGAAAAAGGTAAAGTATTTAAATCGGCCAGCGGGGCTGAAGCGCGCTACTATTTACCCGCCAATGCGGTGGTGACAGTTCAAGATGGTCAGGCGGTTCAAGTGGGTGATGTCTTGGCTCGGTTGCCGCGGGAAAGCTCAAAGACAAAGGATATTACGGGCGGTCTGCCGCGGGTGGCGGAGTTGTTTGAGGCTCGTCGTCCGAAAGATGCCGCCATCATTTCCGAAATTGATGGGCGTGTGGAGTATGGAGCTGACTTTAAAACAAAACGTCGCGTAATGGTCGTGGCCGAAGATGGAACAACACGTGAGTACTTGATTCCCAAAGGCCAAACGGTTGCCGTACACGAAGGTGATATCGTTCAAAAGGGCGATATGATTGTCGAAGGTAATTTGGTGCCACACGATATCTTGCGCGTGTTGGGTGTGGAAGCGTTGGCTCATTATTTAGTCAAGGAAGTTCAAGCCGTGTATCGTTTGCAGGGTGTGCGTATTAACGACAAGCACATTGAGGTCATCGTTCGTCAGATGATGCGTAAGATGGAAGTGATCGATGCCGGAGATACAACTTTGTTGGTCGGAGAACAGGTAGATAAAGAAACATTGGTCGAAGAAAATCTGAAGGCCGAACGTGCCGGTGGTCGTCCGGCTCAGGCTGCTCCGGTGCTCTTGGGTATCACAAAGGCTTCATTGCAGACAACTTCTTTCATTTCCGCGGCCTCCTTCCAGGAAACAACTCGTGTCTTGACGGATGCGGCAACGGCGGGACGTCGAGACAAGCTGCATGGATTGAAGGAAAACGTGATTGTCGGACGCTTGATTCCGGCCGGCACAGGGGCTCAAATTCAACGCTTGCGTCAAATTGCCGCCGAGCGTGATAAGGAAATCCTGAATGCTAAAAATAAGGAAACGGAAAACGCGGCCGAATAAGGAGTCTTAATAAAAACACCTCGGTTCTTACCGAGGTGTTTTTTTACCTGTTTTCAGGCAGGGCTTGTTCCCGTTAATATGCTTTTACAAAACATATTCTCTTTGGTTGATGAAGCAGAAAACGGCTTCAAGCTGTTTTATCCGCATCAATTCTGTTTTGTAATCGTTCAAGAGCGGGGATAATTTCATCTACTTGATCGACGAAATCAATAAAGTCAACCTTATCTTGATTCAATGTTCCTTCTTGCAGCATGTTCAGAATCAACGCGCGTAAAGGTTCCCAAAAACCGTTAAAGTTGAGGAAAAGCATGGGCTTTTTTTGAATTTCACCAGTTTGAATGGTGACGGCAAACTCGGCAAACTCATCAATAGTTCCCCAGCCGCCGGGGCCTACTAAAATGGCGTCTCCCATCTGAAACATATCCCGTTTGCGTTTTGAAAGATTCGGAACTATTTTTATTTCTCCTAATTGAAAAACTGTCGGATCTTTACATTGTAGCTCGAGCAATTTCAAGGTCGTGATACCCATGACTTTGCCGCCTTTATTGCGAGCCCCTTGAAAAACACTTCCCATCATGCCGATATCACTAATACCAAAGACCAATGTGACACCATGTTTTGCCAATAATTCTCCGACCTGTCGCATAGGTTGGTGATGAATGGAAGACACGGAACCGGAAGCACTGGCAAAAACGGTAATTGCTTTATAGTTAAGTATCATATTTATCCTTTCTTCATTTTTCGTTGTCGTGGAAACTATAGTCTTATTTGTTTTGGAATTCAATAGAAAAAGGTGTTTTCATGTCTTTATTTCATAAAATAAAGAGGGCAAAAACTTCTTTAAAAAGAGTGAAAAGAGATATGATCGATCAATGGCTTTAAATCTGTTTTCGTTTCATGAAACATGTATCTTGATGCGCTTGGATAATGCCAATGGCACAAAGGTAGGCAAATATCGTTATGGAACCAACAAACTTCATTCCTTGTTTTTTTAAATCATGAGAAATGATGTCTGATAACAAAGAGGTTGTCTCCAAACCATCACTGAAAATACTTTTGTCGTTTGTCCAATGCCACAAGTAATGATTAAAACTTCCCCACTCTGATTGAATTTTCAGAAATACTTGAGCATTGTGGATACAGGCTGTTATTTTTCCCTTATGTCTGATAATCGTGTTATTTTTGAGAAGAGAAATGATTTTTTTATCATCATATTGAGAAATTTTTATAACATCAAAGTTATCAAAGGCCTCTCGAAAGGCCGAACGTTTATGCAAAATATGCTTCCAGGAAAGACCCGCTGCGAACATTTCCAGCGCGAGAGCCTCGAATAATCGATTATCCTGATGAACGGGAATTCCCCATTCCTGATCATGATAGGATATATATAAAGCGTCACGGATATCGACCCATTGACAACGGGGAATTGCTTCTTTATAAAACATCGGTTTCAACTTTCATGATAGATAAATATCATTCCTATGGTCGCAAAAAATTTGGCTTGAGCCCATGTTTCTTCACTATAACAAAATAATGCACGGTGCTCAAGATAAAATTTTGTTGTCTGTTCGTATAGATTTTGTCTCAAAAGCATTTTAAAATAAAACGTGATTCAACATTTTCGTCAGGAGCATTTTAGGTCGTTTTATGAAATTTAATCGTCAACATATTCAAGTGATGCGTTTTTGCGTTCAGCTCATTTTTATGTCGGGGTTGGTGTTGTCGTTTATGCCTTGCTATAATCCCGTTGGGAAGTATTTGTTTTTTACCATTTTGTTTTGTGGTGTGTTCTTTTGTGGTTGGGTCTGCCCTTTTGGTGCTTTACAGGACTGGCTATCAAAATTGGCTTTAATGCTGAAATTACCACGTTATCGAGTGCCGTTGCGTTGGCAAAAGTATTTACAGTTATCACGTTATATATGGTATGTTTTGGGGACGGCCGGTATCAGTTATGCAATTTTAAATGCGCGCAGTGCTTTTAATCATGGCTTGTTTGGAGGAACATTAACAATGACCGCTGGGCTTGTTCTGGGAGCCTTTGTCGTGGCTTCCCTGTTTATAGATCGGCCTTTCTGTAATTATTTTTGTACCAAAGGTGCCTATTATGGATTATTGAGTGTGTTGCGTCCTTTTGGTATTGCGCGAGATGAAACCTCCTGTATACACTGTCATTTGTGTGATAAAAAATGTCCGATGAATATCCGTGTGGAAAATACGTCTTTTGTTCGCCATCCCAACTGTATTAATTGCATGACTTGTGTCAGTGTATGCCCTAAGAAGTGTCTTGCCTATCAGCTGTCACAAAAGAGGGAAAAAATCAGGAAGTAAGAGGGGAAATACTCTATCGAAAAAGTGTTTTTTCAAGGGAAACGAACGGACTTACAATATGGGGAAGATATGCCTCAGAAGATAAGAGATCAATATAAAAAAGGGGTAAGGTTTGAGCTTTTATCATTGAGGTGATAGGCGTTTCAGAAAATTTTTGAAGATCCCTTAGGCTTGTTGGCGGTTGAGTTATGTGGATGCTTGCTTTACCATAGAAAAAGATGTTGTCAATCATGCGGGGTCCTATAAGCAAGTATGATGGACGTTGCTTATCGTCTGTAGCGAAAAAGAGATATATCTGTCAAGAGACGAGAAACGTGACTGTATTTTCTTATGTCCCGAGAAGGATAGCGCCGAATAGCTGGAATTAACGGAAGATCAAAAAGAGCCGTGTTCCGCTTTGATAGACTCAAAAAAAATCATATTCGCTTCTTTGACGCATGATGACTTTGCGGCCTATATCTAGCCTCCCTCATACACAATTGTATGTATGTCGCTGACCCTGAACGTTCGGTGTGTTATCTTGTGTGATGAATCTTTAAAAAAGCCCGCCAAAAAGCGGGCTATTGAGAAATTGGTGGAGGTAAGCGGGATCGAACCGCTGACCTCTTGAATGCCATTCAAGCGCTCTCCCAGCTGAGCTATACCCCCACATACAAGAGGAACGTTCTTTATTATGCACAAAAAAAATAAAATTGCAAGAAAAAAATGAAATGTTTTTAAAAATGATCTTTTGGGCTTGATAAAGGGCTTTTCCTTGACTTTAAAAACATATCTTTGTATCCTGATAAAAAAACGGAGGATTTTATGCGGCGATTAAGTATCTGTTTGCTACTATTATTGACAGCTTGTCAGACAACATACCCCCTGGAAATTCATGATGTGCCCAAAGACATGCCGCGCTTAGAGCGAGGGATAGAACAGCGGCCCATTGTGTTTGAAGGCGTGTTTGTTGACATGGATCGTGGAACCCCTTTTCTTTTTCTACCCTATTGGAGATGGCAGATTCCCAATGTAAAAGTCGGAATGAATCTTTGTAATGCAACGTTGAAGTATCGCTGGACAAACTCAGAGCGCACATGGACGGATGAAGAAAGTATGTTGGGCTCGAATTGGTCGGAAGATGCTCCGCGATATGTTCAAAGGCCATTGAGTCGGGCCGGTTATGATATTGTCATGACAGGTGAATCGTTGTTTCGTGATCGGCGCAATCTGGCGCGAGCAGAGTTGTTGTTAAGCGCCAAGATAACGGATATCAAGATGAATATGTGTTTTGCTCATTCTGTCTGGCTTGGTAAAGATATGGAGATTTCGGCCGGTGAGGGTTTGATAGCCGTTGAGTGGGAAATTTATGATGCGATTCGAGAACAGTCATTGGCCGTGATTAAAACAGAAGGAATCGGACAAGTGGATGATTTCAGCGAGGACGGATTAAAGCTTGTCTTGTTGCGCGCTTTGGAAAATGCGGCAGAGCATTTGGGACGGACTCAAACATTTCGTCGAGTCATGATGACCATGAATCCAAATGAATTTCTACCCCGACAGGAATTCAAGCCGATTATTATTGGATCGGGCTACCGTCAATTTACCAAGCCTATTCAGGATAATTATTATAATATCCGAGAGGCTGTCATTTCTGTCCGTGCCGAGGGGCGTCCTAACGGTGCCGGATTTTTCATTAACGGAGAAGGATATGCATTGACCAGTGGTATTTTGGTCGGTGACGCCAAAACGGTTCAAGTGTCGGATAGTAAAGGCGTTCGCTATCCGGCTGAAGTGATTCGCACAGATAAAGTGCGCGATGTGGCTTTGATTAAGGCGGATTTGCGTGGGAACCGTTCTTTACCGTTAGATTTATCCGATTCGTTTATGAAGCCCTTGACTCCTGTCTATGCGATGGGAGCACCCTATACGAATCGGAATCGTTCGACAATCGTCATGGGTCACTTGAATAAACAACAATATGACAGTAAGGATGATATGGGATATCTGTGGACAACGATTACAAGTGTTCAAGGATTCAGCGGGGCTCCTCTAACCGACGCGTATGGTCATGTCATTGGTATTGGGTTGTATATTCCACCGGAGCGTCCGGAAACGGCCTTTACACGCTGGACACCCATTGTAGATGCGTTAGAGGCATTGAATATCCAGATGGATTATCGGCATTTGAAATAAGATGGCAGCTATCTTTTGTTTTAGGGAAAAGCTTTTGTCATTTTAAAGTCGGGAGTGACCTAATTTTAATAAGCTTTTAATGAACAAAAAAAACCCTAAAAGGCGCGGATTTCCGGGAAAAAAGTGTCACAAAAAAAGGATCCTTTTTTTGTGACAACTTTTTAGCACATCTACCCCACCGTGTCAAGCATAATTTTTATGACGAATTATCAATAGGATAACCGTCCTTTTCCGGATACCCCCAAACAGCCCCGAAAACTGTCACAAAAAAAGGATCCTTTTTTTGTGACAGTTTTTTGTAGGAAAACCGGGGGAAAGGAAAGGAGAAAAAATGAAAAAACATATACCCACCAATGAATCCGGCCGCAGTATGGTTGAAATGCTGGGCGTGTTAGCTATTATGGGCGTCTTGTCCATCGGTGCCGTCGCCGGCTATCGTTGGGCCATGGATAAATATGAAGCCAATGAAATTGTTAATGAAGTCAAAAAACGCGCTGTTATCGCCAGTCAACAACGTATCCTCAACCGTCCGTTGGACTTAAGTGAGTTTGATAACTTCATTCAGGATAAGTATCCTGTCATGACCTCAGATAACTACAATGGCAATAACTTTGTCTTTACCTTATCGGTAGAGGGCATTGAGAAAGGTGTCTGTGAAAAGGTATTGAATGTGGATTGGGCTTTGCCTATTTTTATCGATTTGAATGGTGTTGAATTAGCTGAGACAAGTGTTTGTGGGGAAACCAACACGATTCTTTATGCCTTTAATAATGATTTAAGGACCGAGACCATTGCTCAACCAGGAGAAGGCAGCGATGATGAAAAAGATGACGGTTGTCCCAGCGGGGAGTATTTGGATCTGGCCACAGGGGAATGTGTCAAAAGTAGTTGCCCTGACGGACAATTTTTATTAGGATCCGGCAACTGTGTTGCCTGTCCAACGGCAAGTAATCCTTCCGTCAGTATGCAGTCCTCCTTAGACGATAACAGCTGCACCGTTTGTGATGGAGGGCGCCTGAGCAGTTTGGGTAGCTATGGTGACGACTATGCCTGCATTTATTGCCCCAAACCCCGTGTTGTTTGTAGTAATCAATGTTGTGCCGAAGGACAGGCCTGTCAGGCAACTGGAAACTCTTGGCCGCCAGTATATACCTGTGTGACAGCCCAATGCCAAAGTGATGCCGACTGCGCTGATCCCACACCGCTCTGCGATACTTTCACCGGGACATGTTTTGCCGGCTGCCACGACAACAGTGATTGTGGATCCAATCAGTATTGCTTATTGGATACCACTTCAACGGGGAGAAGCTGCACCCAAAAGCCGGAGCGGGGAACTTGTCAACCAGCAACCACACGACCGGTTGGAGAATATACGGCCTCAACGACATATATGAACTGGTGGAGCGCCAATAATTTTTGTGAGGCTCTACATATGTCCCTGGCGGACCTACTGGCCAAATGCACATCAGACGAGTTGGAACAGTTAGATAATCGGAATACAACCTGTCAAGCTTTGTCTCAATTCCAACCAGGCTACGATTCTTGGATCGGTGGAGAAAATTTTGGAAACTGTGCCGGTATTGGAATAAGTCAATTTACCCTCGGATATGTATTTACAAATCCGAAAGGTATGACGTTGGGGGCCCTATGTCAGTAGGTTGTTCCATTTCATACAGATGCTGTTGCTTTTAACGCCCGGTCAACCGACTGGGCACATGCTATTGTCTGCTGCGAGAGAGAAATATATGACGCCAATAACGACCTAAAACCCGATAGTCATAACGGACACGAAACCATTTTTTAAGGGGCGCCACTTTCTCATCTTTCCAAGCATAGCGCCAAGAATTCAAACAACTGATTTGTTCTTTAAAGTCATCCAAGGTTAAATCTTTTCCATGAGCATGACACAACCGTATCACATTCGTTAATTGCATAATATCCATATGCATCAGCTTCTCTAAAACATGAGAAGAAACCGTTGGAAAAAAATGGCTGTCGGTTATCGTCTTATCCGGAAAAATCCTACGCTTTCCTTGCTTGGGACGAAGACCTTGATAGCGCTCCTCCGAACATAACTTACCCCCTTCATAAACACAAATAACTCGCTTCTGGGCAGCATTTAACAGCTCGGTAGACGCTAATTCGCCCGTTTCATGATAAGTCGCTACTGTCCCGGAAACCAGTTGAGGAGTAAAAATCTTGCGAGACCTGGCCAATACCTTCTCGTGAAATAACAAATCAATCTGGGCATCCTTTAAATTCAAGCACAGAATTTTACTAACAGACGTACCCGCCACCAGCCGTGTATTCACACGGGGGATGACTTGACACGCCGTATTTAAAACATCATTTAATTTAGACATGTTAACCTCTGATAGATTTAATTTTATCACACTACTTTATTTTGTCAACTCTTATTTCTTGATTTCTTATCATATTTTTTCTATACTGTATCAAAATCGGAAAAATACTCTAAGGGAGAGTCTCTATGCGCTTTCATATCATTACAATCTCGGGTATGCCAGGAAGTGGCAAATCAACCGTCGCCAAAGAGTTGGCAAGAAGATTGGGATACCGCTACTATTCAACCGGTATGGCGCAAAGAGCCATTGCAGATCAACATAACTTGACAACCTTAGAGTTAAATCAACTGGCCGATACGGATCCTTCTATTGATCAGGAATTAGACGGTGTGTTTCAAAATATCACTCAAGTTCCCAATCAGAGTTTTGTTATCGATGCACGCATGGCTTTCTTTTTCCTGCCCGGTTCTATTAAAATCAAACTGGACGTCGATTTAAAAATAGCCGGAGAACGTATCTTTTCCGATACCTCTCGAACGGGTGAACGTCAATACGCTTCTGTGGATGAAGTCATCGATGATATCCTAAAACGCCGCAAATCTGAAGTGGAACGCTTCAAACGCGTCTATCACGTGGATATTGACAACAACGAAAACTTTGACTGTATCATTGATACCAGCTATAAGTCCGTTGATGATATTTGCTCCTTTATCATCCAAAAGTATCAATTACAGCCTATGACAGCCGGAACAACGCGTTGAAAAATAAAACAAGCAAAATGACCGGAACCGTTAACCGCAACGTCAAACGAATATAGCGTTTTTCAAAACGGCTCATTCGCTCTCCTGAACCTTGGGCAATATTACGTACCAAAACCGTCGAAATAATCCACCCCATGAATAAACTACAAACCAATACCATCAACGGCATCGTATAAGTACCCGTCAAAATATCTAATGCTTCAAATAAATCACGACCTGCTATTTTAAGGGGAACCAAGCCCGTAAAAGAAGCCAAAACAATACCCGTCCCCAGCATATTCGCTGCAGCAAACAACAAAGTTGCATGAAGACGTTTTAAATGCGCTTTTTCAATCAGCAGATTGACAACCGGTTCATAAATCGAGATGACGGAAGTCAATGCGGCCACAAATAACAGCAAGAAAAACAATAACATTAAAAATGAACCGCCGCTGATCTGTGCAAAAATAAGCGGTAAACTTACAAAACTAAGCGCCGGCCCGGATGTCGGCTCTAACTCAAACGCAAAAACAGCCGGCAAAACAATAAGCCCCGCCATAAAAGCGACCAATGTATCCAAAGCAACAACCCATTTAGCGGAAGACTTCAACGGACTCTGTGCCGGTAAATAGGAACCATAAATATAGACGACCCCCAGCCCCATAGACAATGAATACATCATTTGCCCCAAAACTTTCAGCCACAAACTTGCAAATGTGTGAAATGAAAATCCATCCGCAGTAAAACCCAGCTGTTCAAAATCCGGAGTCAGAAAAAATAACAACCCCTTCTCTGTCCCCGGCATCATCAACACCCAAAGAAGCAATAAAATCAGCAAAACAAAAAGGCATGGCATTAAAATTAAGGATATTTTCTCAATCCCTTTTTTGACGCCTTTTATCAACACAGCAGCCGTTATACTCACACACAGAAATCCCCAAAAGAACTGCTCGACAAACGAACCGGTCAGACGCGTAAAAGTCTCTTTATCCAGTGGATGCGAAGCTTGGCCGAGAAGGTGGCCGACAGCCTCAAAAACATACGACAACGTCCAACCTATCACAACCACATATGTGCTGGCCACCAATACAGCATTTAAAATAGCCAACCAACCACCCAAAACTCCCCAAAGAGGTGAAATTTTACGCCCACGGACAGCCGTTGCCGCTTGAAAGCCATCCACAATATTCGTCCCAGCCAAACGCCCAAAAGCCAATTTGGATAACATTAAAAAATACCCAACCACGACAACCGAAATAACATATAAAAAAAGGAAACTACCTCCTCCGTTCTGGCCAACCATATAGGGAAAACGCCAAATGTTCCCAAGACCTATAGCCGAACCGGCTGTTGCTAAAATAAATCCCAGTTGACTTCCCCAAC
Organism: uncultured Alphaproteobacteria bacterium; assembly: GCA_944392785.1. Classification (GTDB taxonomy): domain Bacteria; phylum Pseudomonadota; class Alphaproteobacteria; order CAAHEQ01; family UBA3637; genus CALXXW01. The sequence goes on from CALXXW010000002.1 coordinate 21,716, forward strand.
GCGCCCTCATTCTAATCAATCCTTTTCCTTTTATCGGCCACCTTTTTCGTGTAGCTTTTGTCGAATAAAAGCTGTCTGTGTCTGCTGCTGTTGTGCTTGAAGCAGTGCTTGTTGTTGCAAGCGTTTTTCCTCTTCTCGCCGTTTTTGCTCCGCATCATACAATAAATGCCGTGTATTCTTCAAGAGGTCATTATCCTTGGGCTGTGACTTAAATTTTTCCAAAAAAGCTTGAGCTCGCTGCGGAGACTGCATCACATTTCGCATCATCTCTTTTTCTGAATTATCAAGCACTTGAAATAAATTTAGAAGCAAATTTTGTGTTCCCTTTGTAAGGAGAGGGACATCAGCCGAGGCCGCCGTCATCAATTCGGAAAATTCCACCACCTCAGGCGATCCCCATGCCTCACGGACATCACGCCATGTTTCCAATAAACGTGCTGATAACGTATCGGCGGTAAAGGGCTCACCATAGGATAAGACAACTTCTCTTCCCGTCTGAGAAATAAATTGAACAAACATTTCTTGATACGGTAAAGACAACTCTAAAAAAGCTTGTTGAATTTCAAAAATCGGCAACCCGGGCGTATAGGCCTCTATTAACGACAATCCTGTCGGAACTATCTCTGGCGTGCATCCTCGACATTGAGCGCATCGTTCTACCCGCCGCAATTTGGTTGCACCCAAATATGTCTCATATTTTTCACAATAAAACGGCAATGTCTTCGGTAGCCATGTTCTCATTGCCAGAAAAGGACAATTTTCAGGACATGTGCTTGGTACCTGTTCATACTCAAATGGATGTGTCATGACAGGGATATTACTCTCCTTTAACAGAAAAATCAAGCAATCTCAAAAAAATACTTTCTTTTTGGTAAAAAAGAGTGTATCCTAATCACGATCATTAACTCTAATCACGAAAGGATAACAAGGTATGGCAGGTAGCATTAATAAGGTTATTTTAGTTGGAAATTTGGGACGTGATCCGGAAATTCGACACACCAATTCCGGCTCAAAAATTGTTCATCTCTCGGTAGCGACGTCGGACTCATGGAAAGATAAATCCGGTGAGCGTCAAGAACGGACAGAATGGCATCGGGTCGTTGTCTTTAATGCCAATTTGGCCGATGTGGCCGAACGTTATTTACGCAAAGGATCCAAAGTATACATTGAGGGCTCTTTGCAAACACGAAAATTTACAGATGCTTCGGGTGCTGAAAAATACACAACCGAAATTGTCTTGGGTGCTTATCGCGGTGATCTTGTCTTGTTGGATGCGCGCAGCACCGAGGCAGGTGCCGTACCGATGGGAGATGTCCCTTCTGATACATCGGCTTCAAACGGCTGGGATGCACCGGCTTCAACGACAACATTTGATGATGAAATCCCCTTCTAGTCATATCCAAAAGCATTCCCCTTCTTTGATCAGGGGGGGGGGATGCGTCATATTTCAACACTATGTCTTTTATCAAGATATAATAGAACAGGTGAAAAGGTTTTATGACTATCCCCTATTACATGAGACCTATCAAGTACTTTTTCCTATGTGGGCTTATATTATGCCTTTCAACCCATGGCTTTGGAGACACGTGGTGCGATATCGAAAAAGAATATAGTCAATTTGAATATACACCCGCTGCACCGTATATCAAGCTTAACCCCTTTGGAAACGCTCCGTTAACAGCTCTTTTAAAATTTTCTCTACCGGAAAAAGCCTCTGTCTCCTTGGAACTAAAAGGAAAAGATGGAGCTCCTGATTTGACTCGCTCCTTTCAGACGCCACAAACAGAATGGGAAATCCCTGTCTATGGTCTTTATCCTAACACGGATAATCAATTAAATTTAACCGTCCATTTCCCAAACTCCACTCAAACATATCCCATAACGATTAAGACGAACGCTATCGGTTTTAATCAGATATGGAGTATCCCCATTAAAAATCAACAAAATCAAAATTATTTCTACTGGGCCAGCGGTGGTAAAAACGGTGGTTCCGCTTTTGTTTTTGATGAATATGGCTACATCCGCTATATCTTTAATGAAGCAAAAGATACTACCGAAAAACAAACCCGTTTACTACACGGATATTTGGTGACAGATAGCGGGCATGGTCAAATCGTCATTCGCTCTTTGTTGGGAGAACGGCTATATGAGTGGAAGATGCCGGCTGGTTTTCAAAGTTATAATCACGGCATCTACGAAGGTCCCGATCAAACCATCTTGGTAATTGGCTCTTTACCGAACACAAGGGCTTTGATTAGTGGTGTTCAAATGAAAACAGCTTATGATCATATTATGGCTTTTGATTTACAGGGAAAATTGGTCAAAAAATGGAACCTGGCCTCTGTTTTAAACCCGGACCGCTCTCTTTACTTTGAACTGTCGCCCAAAATATCCCCGGCCGACTGGGCCCATCTGAACTCGGTTCAATATATTCCCGAAAATCGAACCTTGCTTATTTCGGCGAAACATATCGGTTTTTTCAAAATCGACTATGATTCCGGCAAATTGAAATGGCTGGCCACACCACATATGCTTTTACACAAGTCGGGAGCCGACGGAAAAGGTCCTTCTTTGTTAGAGCATACCTTGGTCGCTGTTGATGAAAACCAACGGCCTTATTCCGAAGATATTCAACAAGGGAAAAAGAATCTGGACACTTTTCATTGGCCGATGATGAATCATGATGTCAAGCAAATAGCTCCGGGACTTATCAGCGTCTTTAGCAATAACGGTCCCCTCTACAGAAAAGACTTAGCAAGCATTCCCACAAGTGATGCGCTTTTATTTTCGGTTGACGAAGAAAAGAAAACCATCTCTCTTAAAAAGAAAATAGAACTAAGCGAATATGCTGATCTTGCTTCGGGCGTCACCTATATGCCCGACAATCATGAGCTGATGATTTTTTCGGCCAACTTACACAACCCGAACACCCGAGACGTATTCAATAAATTATATCGATACGATTTAAATACGGATACTTATTTATTTGAAGACATCTTGATATATCGAAGCTATTTCTACAAAATCGAACCTATTTCCTTTGAACACCTCAAAGAGCTACCTCAACACACACCATGCTCTTCGTAATGCTTTCCGCATCCAAACAGGGCATAAGGAAAAACGGAATACGCAGGAATATCTCTCTGATGGGGATAGGTAGGAAGCTAAAAAAGATCGATAATTGTCGCAAACTGTCATCTTCTAATACGACAGGCGGAAGACATGATTGAAAGGGGGCTACCCTTGTGGGGGAAGAATCACTTCCGCAAAACAAATATGCCCCAAAAAATCAATCACCCCTTCACTTTCCTATTTTGCGGAACAGAAGCAAAGCGTGCTTAATCAAAAAAACTTTGTTGCTGTCATAGATATTTTGGGAGAGATAGAGGCAACAGATTCATGTTATCTACTCTATTGTGTTATGAGGCTGATGCTTTCCGAACGAGAACAGTTCCGTCGGTATATGTTGCGTTTCTTTCAGTTTTTTATTTTTCATCTTTTTTTCTGCCTCTTTTAAAACCGTCAACAATCGAGAAGGCTTAATCCGTTTACATACAGGTAAATCCACTCCGTTTCCTAAATCATCTATTTTTTGTGCCAAAACAGCTTTACCTTCTTGATAGATCACTTTTTGTCTGAGCTGTCCGGCTTTATACAGCTCTTCAATCACTACATGCCCCGGCCCCTCATAGCTATAAAAGCCATCCAGGAAAACGGGTGCCTCTTGAAGAAGCGATTTTCCCTGGACCTTTTGAGTCCTTGATCGTTGAGAAAGTCTCTGCCCATTGGGTTGAATTTCTATATCTCCTCTTTCTCCTTGAGCATTTTTAAATGAGAGCTGAATGCCTTCATCACGCAAATAAACACCCTCCAAGTTTGCCCCTTCCCGCCTTGCATAACAAACATTTCCCTCTTCATCAAACTCCGTAAAGTCTCTTATATCCTCATCATAAAGCGAGAAATTTTTCATTTTACCATTCGGGTAATACTCCTTATGTTCTCCTTGAGGATAGGATATCAAATCCTCATGAACATAAACAATGCCCCCCTTTTCTCCAACCATTCTCCTGGCTTTAAAGCTGGGGTTTGTCTTGAGCCTTTCATGGTACTGTTTATCCGAAAACGCAAAATAAACTTTTTTCGTTTTCCATACTCCCTCAGATCTCAACTGGCCATTTTGATAATAAGAATACCGCATTCCCTGCTCAACACCATCATGGTACTCTCTTGTTTCATGCAAACATAAATGACCCCATGTCTTTGTTTGTGCCGAAACGGGAGGTTGATTAGCCTCTATGGGGCGATAAATACAAGCTCTCCCCTCCGGTTTATTATTTTTCATCGGCGTAATCGTATAACATAAACGAAAAAGGGAACGTTGTTCAATCAACTCTCCCTGACGATAGAAATTCTCCAAATAATTCGGCGATTTTCGGGGCAATCTAAAACGAATATCCGCCCAATACCGTTCTGTATGTTCCTCTATTTGACCAGCCCTATACACAGATGTCTCACATATACGACCATCTTTTAAATAACGATGGGCTTTTCCCTCTTCTTTGTGCCCAGAAAAAGGGATTTCAAACCATCCGCCTTTTGCATCCGCTCTATAAAGAATCCCCTCCCCCGATAACGACACACGTATCTGGCTGATAATCCTTCTCCATAAACCGGGACGTTTGATAACTGTATCCATTGACATTTTCTTCTTATGATCTCTTTTCTATTATACTTGTTTCACGGCGCGTGTCAACAATAAACATCAATAGATTTTCCCTCGTTCAGAGGAAGAAGCATGGTTATAATACAATATAACAAGCTACACCATATCGAATCAATCCTACTTCTAAAGTATACATTTAAGTTTCCACTCAAAAAAAACAATGATGAAAAAATACTTGCTTTTTATTGCGAAATGGGTTATAAGTGTTCTTGTTCGGGGCGTAGCTCAGCCTGGTAGAGTACTTGGTTTGGGACCAAGGTGTCGCATGTTCGAATCATGTCGCCCCGACCAATATAAAAAAATAAAAACGGATACTTTAAAGTGTCCGCTTTTTTTATACCCGCTTAAAGCCCAATTCTAGCCACTATTTCCCTTTTCAAAATTTTATAAATAGTGTTTGTCGTTTTGATT
>CALXXW010000003.1 GCA_944392785.1 uncultured Alphaproteobacteria bacterium
ATAAGGTCATAGACGTCAACTGGCAAATGCCGGCGGCTATTTTGTTGGATGGTGTTGCCGTTGATGACAATACGGTTTGTGGTGAAGGCAATAACGAGATGTTGTTTGCGTTTGCCAACGATTTAAAGAGCGGCGCTGTGGCCGGCGGAGAGGGGGAAGAAACGCCGGACCCGAACAAAGAGCATTGTTGGGGCCATGGTACCTGGGACGGCACGTCATGCGCGTGTGAGGCCGGTTGGTCCGGAGATGATTGCTCGATGACACAATTCTGTGATGAAAACGGCACATGTTATGATTGTTCGTCTTCATCCCGCCCATCTACCACAGCGGAAGAATGTGCCAAATGTGATGACAGTAGCTCCCCACGATTTATGGATCCCTATGGCCGGTGCTACAGCTGCAGCTATTCATATAGCGTTTCAGCGACCAAGACCGAATGTGCCAAGTGTGATAAGAATAGCGCGCCAAGATTTATGAGTACCTATGGCTCTTGCTACCTCTGCAGCACTTCATATGGCGTTTCAGCGAGCGCGGACGAATGTGCCAAGTGTGATGACAGTAGTACACCGCGCGAGATGAGAAACGGGATTTGTATTATACCAGGATATTGTCCTGAGGGATTTTTGAGTGATTCTGGCTCTTGCATCCCTTGCAGCCATTTATATGGCTATTCAGCGACCGCGGCCGAATGTGCCAAGTGTGATAAGAGCGGCGCTCCGCGATTTATGAGTACCAATGGTATTTGCCTCCGCTGCAGCTGGTCATCTGGCGAATCAGCGAGCGCGGACGAATGTGCCAAGTGTGATAAGAGTGGCACACCAAGATTTATGAGTACCGATGGCTCTTGCCGCAGCTGCAGCACGTCATCTGCCTATCCAGCGACCGAGGCCGAATGTGCCAAGTGTGATAAGAGCAGCACCCCACGGCATATGTATGTAGGCTTTTGTTATAAATGTCCGACAAGTTTGGTTGGTTTGAACACCCAAGACATGTGTGAATCGTGTCATGGGATATGGGATGCCGGGACACAGAAATGCGCTCCTAACCCCGGAGCCTAGGTCGGGCTTAAAGGGGGAATTTACCCCCTTTAACGCCCGGTCTGTCAATAAAGACGGGGTCAACGTTTGATGCTATCTGATTCCATCATCTGATCCAAGCCGGGGAGGGGACATCCCCTCCCACTTGGACAATTCCCTCTTGTCCCGATAACAAAAGGGGGCAAAACCGATAGCAAAAAAATCAAAAGATCTCCCGAACAGATGTGAACCAAATACCGCCTGCCGATTGTCGGCTCGGGTTTCTTGAGTTGGATGGGCGTGTCTTTTTCATGCCTATATCTCTTCCAGAAGGCAGAGCTCAACAACGGGAAATACTCCTTGATGATGTTTCTTTCCGATAAGCTTTGGGGGTAAGAGGATGAGCGAGATGTCTGGTCAGAGACGTCTTGCCAGAGCCGCCTTGCCGGAGGGAGAGCCGCCTCCGGCCTTCAAAAAGGGGAAAATCGACATGTCAGTGATTCAGCCGGTCACTTCCTTCGCGGCCCAGCTGTAGACGCAGACGTTCTTTTTCGGCCGCTAAACGGGCCTCTTCCGCAGCCAGTTTGTCTTTGGCCAGCTCTGCCTCACGATACCGCCGAAGGTTTGGTAAATCCGTGTATTGAAGGCGGATTTTCAGCTCGGCCTGTTCATGCCCCCCTAACGTCATACGCCACTCTGTTTGCTCCGGCGTTTGTCGGTGGGGCTTTATGGATGACTCCAGAAGGCGATAGCCCTGCTGTTCCTTGATGTCTTGCCGCACAACCAGGGTCTTCGTCTCATCTGATAAATTGCGATAGATCATGGTGTATCCCAGTTGAGTTTCAAAATCAGATAAGGAAACAGGGTTGAGAGATTCTTCTTCCTTTTGATAGCTTGTGCCGATGACGTCAACGAAAACGTCTAAGGCTTTCCCTAAAGAAAGCTGAATTTCATCACCGCGACCCGTAGTGGTGTATGTTTGATCTTCTCCGACAAAAAAAGATTGTCCGCCGCGCCGATTAAAAATACGATACAGACCCTGAGGAAGAGGCATATCCTCTCCGTCTTTCTTGTTGGCAAACAGCAGATGAATCTGGGAAGGGATATTCCGACGCTCACCTAACCCATTTAAAATCAGCGGATTGTTAAAGGTGTACTCTTTGTGGTATGTTAACCCTGTTTGATGCATAAACAGAGCTTGAACCGGTTGATTGGACAGTAAATTAACCGTAAAAGGCAGACGGTATACATAGTAGTCTTTGAGCTCTTGAATATCGGCAGTCGTCGTATTGATAGAAGATGAAAAGCGTGCCTCTCGTCCTTGAGCCCCCGCGTCTTGAGCCATAGCGGCCTCTAAAACGGGAGCCGATCCTAAAGCCCGCGCTTTTGTCGCCAGAGCCATGGGGCGCGCCTCTATATCCGGTATGACGTCTGTTGCCAACTGCTCGTTCGCATAGTCTATGAATGAAGTCCCTTCCTCTCGTCCGTTGATTGTCGCGCGCGTGTTGGCTACTTTGACACCAGAGCTTTGATCAACTTCACACAGATACGGAGAGGGCGATAGCGGCTGCGGTTGATAAACGGTATCCAGATCACCTAAGACAAAATCGATGTGCGCATTCTTGTAATCAACGCTGCCCGTGTTGTTTAAGGTGACAAAGCCTGTAATATCCAAAGTATTCTGAGCCTCGTCTAAATAAACGGCATAATCGGTTCGCCATGAAAAGCCCTCTGCTAAATAAGAAAGAGTCATGTCTTGAGGTTCTGTCGTTTGTGTCTCAACCGTAAAAGAGAGGGTTTTGTCTTTCTTTTCTGCTCCGGACGGGTTGTTGGGGTATAAAATCTGAGCGTCGGTTCCAAAATGAACAAAACCGTCTATTAACAGAACAGGCCGCCCCCTCTCAACAGCTAATAACGTCGCCTCTTTCTTGATTTCATGAAGATTCCCATCTTTCCAAACAGACCATAAAAGACGGACCTTGCCCCCTATCGCGTTGTCTTGAACGCGCGCATAATAGGTCTGATCTTCCGTCACGGGATTAAAGTTTTGTGTCTGCATCTCGAGAAATGCTCCGCTGATATGGGCCGAAGAAACAATCATCGTCTCCGGAACGGCACCAAAGGAAATATCCGAACGACCCGCAGGAAGGGAAAAACGACGCGTGTCTTCAATAAACGCTCGTCCCTTTTGGTAAATCACCAAAGAAACCCGTTGCGCCGCGCTGTCCGGAATCAAAAGAGGGTTGTCTGCAGATTCTTGCGCGGTTGATTGACCCTGATGTAAGTGATAATACGCGCCCGTTCCAACAAGGGCTAGTAAGGTTAAAAGAGCGGCCGTTCCTAAGAGACGGCGGCGTAATAAGAATACTTTGTGGGGCATGTTCTTTCTCTCCTTGTTATCTTGTGATATAAGCTGAGTATAGCGGTATTATCCTTAAAACGCAAATAAAAAACATCGGGTAAAAACCCGATGTTCGTTCTAGGAAAAAAAGCTATTGAGACTCTTTCGGTGAGCTGTACATGTTAATAACCAGCCATATAGAGCTTAGTCCAACAACCGCATAGACAATACGGGCCAACACACTGAGCGGTCCAAATAAACCCGCAACAAGATCAAAACCAAAAAAACCAACTAATCCCCAATTCAATCCGCCGATGATGGTTAGCCAAAAAGCAATTTGTGTTAAAATTTTCATGAAATGACTCTCCTTATGTAAATGTGAAAATAACAGGATCTATATAAGGCTTTTTTGACGCTTTTCAAGGTGGGAAATACTAAAATATGTTATTGAAAACATAGCATTTTATGAAAATATACCTTTTGGTATTAAAAGTGATAATTTTCTGTTGAATCCGGCGGTGTTTTGTGGCACGGTGGACAAACAGAAAGGAGACTTCCATATGGTTAAATATAAAAAAACACTCGCAACTAACGTCATCAAAAATTATCCGGATTGTGTCGAGGGCGATATATTAACGGATGAATCTGGTGTCATGTCATATAAAAAGGAGGAGAACTATGAGAGTGCTCGAGGACGAGCTGCTCATCTCTCGTATCCATTACGTGCGCGGCATTCGGGTGAGTCGTGCTCAGATAGCCTCTATGGTGACGGAATGGATTTGTCGCTTGAGGGGGAGAGAACAATAACAGGGCCACATCAGCATCTTCAAACGGGGGCTCATATCATTCAAGGCCCTAATTTTACACTGGTGGACAGTCAGGTATATTGCGCTTTTGCTCGTTTCTGTCAGGCGTTCGAGCATATGTGGAATCTGGCACAAAAAGAACCTCTTGAGGCCGATGTCGGTGCCATTCATGAAACCGGAAATCATTCGGCTAAAGAGTGGATGATTATTGACAATGAAACCGGAGAAATGATAGAGGTCGAGGAGGCGTCAAAACAGCATTCGTGGGAAGAGTCGGCTGTGGGCGTCATGGGACCCGTTTATACCAAGGGACGTGCTGTGGCCAAGAATAGAAAAAAAACGTCTGAGGCACAAACTTCTCGGCCTATGTCATATCGATGGAAGGATGTCGACAATCAATCATTCGATGGCAAGGCCCAAACGTCTTCAGCTTTGCAGAGCAGAAAACTAAAACCACGAAAAGTGACGTCTTAAAAAAGCTTGTCAACGAGCAGAATGAAAGCAGATGGCGGTCAAACGGACACGCTGATGCGGCCTGAGCGAACGTTCCGCTTTCCTTGAGAGCTGAGCTCTTTTCAATAAAATACAGCCCACCTTTTCGGGCGGGCTGGAGATAAAGATGATTTGTTGTATCAATTTTTATGGCTAAATATCATCCCCGTCTCGTTCAACAATCAAGTCATATAAGGCTTTGACTGAAGTAGCATGTCGTAAATCGGCCGCTGTTGCATCATCTCGTAATAAACGAGAAAGGCGCGCTAAAGCCTTTAAATGATCCGCTCCCGCCTGCTCGGGCACCAAGAGCAAAAAAACAAGATCAACGGGTTTGCCATCAACGGAATCAAAATCAATCGGATCCGTTTTCATGAAAGCACAAAAGATTTTATCCAGGCCGGACAAACGTGTATGTGGTAAAGCAACGCCTCGACCAATACCCGTTGTTCCCAGGCGCTCACGTTCCGTTAAAGCGTCTAACACCAACCGCTCATCCAAACCGGTTTTCTCGGCGGCTAAATGCGCCAATGTTTCCAGTAATTGCTTCTTACTGCCAACGGATGCGTTCGCTACGATGGCATCCTTAGTTAAAATATCAACGATTTTCATCGGAGTGCCCAACCTTATTTCTGTTTCGGATCAATCCAGCCGATATTACCGTCCGAACGACGATAAACCATGTTGAGACCACCGTGTGCCGTATTCTTAAACATCAGAGCAGGAAGACCGGCCAAGTCCATACGCATGACGGCCGCACTGACCGTGCACAAAGGCAGCTCAGTCTGCATCTCGGCAATAATAACAGGAGCATCCCCCGCAACCTCTACATCATCTTGATCATTAATGACGGACATATCAACTAATTCTACCGGGGCAGCTTGATGATCTGTTAAACGATTTTTATATTTGCGCAGTTGTCGGGCTATTTTTGATACGGCATCATCTAAGGCCGCATATGCATCATTCGAACTGCCTGTTCCGCAAATTAAGGCCCCCGTCTTCGGATGAACCGTGATTTCCGAACGAATGCCGGCCCCATCTTTAACAACACGTATATCCGCGCTGACGGCAGCTTCAAAATACTTGGAAACGGCACTATCAATGGCTTTTTCCGCATAATCGCGAAAATTGTCACCCAAATTTATTTGTTGTCCTGTAATTAATATTTGCATTGTCTTTTCTTTCTTATTAAAATTGATATGTTATACAAGACAACCATACCTTTTTTTTGAAAAGATGTCAAGAGGTGTTATGAAATCTTCATGTTCGGATTTATTCGGCGTTTATATTCACTGGCCTTATTGTTTGTCTAAATGTCCCTATTGTGATTTTGCCAGTTGTCCGACAGCACGTGTGGACGAGTCCTTATTGTGGCCGGCATATGAGCGCGATATTTTAACAATTCCTCAAGGACGAAACATAACCAGTGTGTTTTTTGGGGGTGGGACGCCGTCTTTGATGACGCCGGCTTTCTGTGAGCGGATATTAGGCGCTCTTTCTAAACGATGCTCGATGGCTGGCGATGTCGAGATGACGATTGAGGCAAATCCAGACGCTATTGATTTATCGAAAATGAGGGATTTTCGATCGCTGGGAATCAATCGGTTGTCTTTGGGCGTACAATCATTGCTTCCGGAGGGGTTGCGTTTTCTGGGACGACGACATACGGTTCAAACAGCTATACAGCGAATCGGTGAAGCGCATCGCGTCTTTGATCATATCAATATGGATCTGATTTATGCACGCCCGCATCAAACAGAGGAGAGCTGGCAGTGGGAGTTGGAACAAGCGCTGGATTTAGGATTGAGTCATTATTCGTTATATCAGTTGACGATTGAACCTCAAACAGCCTTTGGACGTCAGGGCGTGGCAGAGGCGGATTCTGAAACGGCGGCACGATTGTATCGGTTGACGGATACCCTTATGAATGAAGCCGGTCTTCCGGCATATGAGGTGTCAAATTATGCTGTCGCCGGTGAGGAATGTCGACATAATCTGACATATTGGCGGGGCGCTGATTATGCCGGTATCGGTCCGGCCGCGCACGGTCGATTGGGGCTGTATGCGACCTATCAGGCACCGACCGTCGAGACTTGGTTGACAACACCCATGCAACAAGAGCTCTTGACGGAAAAGGAGCGTCAAACAGAACGGTTGATGATGGGATTACGCTTGAGACAAGAAGGTACTCCAAAAACGTGGGCCTACGCACCGCATATCCCTAAGGCATGTGCGCTGGGATGGTTGGTGTGCCAAGGGGATCGCTTAATCCCGACGCCGGCGGGAACGTTGATGTTGAATAGGTTGACTCTGTTGCTGATGGAACCGTGAAATCCCACATTTCGGGTACAATGGGGCTGGGACTGATAAAGGGGATATCCGGATCGCTGAAGTCATCCGGCGGCGGCGCAACGGTTTTTAAACGTAAATTGGGCTGAATTTGACGTATCGATAACAGGCGCTCATTCGTGCCGTTCGCTTTCAGACGAACACGTCCGTCAATGCCGCTATAACCCGTCGATTGGGTGATGGATTCATTTGAAAGAGGAGGTGTGTAGGATAGTTGAGAGACAAAAGAAACCGCATCATACATTTGAGAGGCCAGACGCGGCGGCGTCTTATTAAAATAGGTGCGATAACGTGTCGAAAAGCGATTAAATGCCTCTTCGTTTAATGTGGGGATATAGGCACCGGCCAAGGCTTTGTCTTTAACCTGACTCCAGGATGTTAGGCCGTAAACAGGAATGTCATCAGGCGTCACATCATAGAAAGATAAAAGGCTGATGAGTTGACGTAATTTCGTCCCTTCTTCCAAAATAATAAAAGCATCTATGCCAATCTTTTCGGAAAGAGTCGGTTCTTCCACCGGCTCCGTTGGCGTGTCGGCAGAAGTGACGGTCTTCGGTGATGAAGGTTTCGGCCTGGGAACAATCTTTAAAATAGGTGGTGAAAGATTGGAGGCGTTGGGGTTGTATAAGGATACTTTCGTCAATTCCATTTCCGGACAACGTTTAATCTCCTCCGCAAGGCTGTTCATGGCTTGCTCGGCAACCTTATTTTCAGGCCCGATAACCGCCAGTTTTCGTTGGCCGGATTGACAGGCAAAACGAGCAATATGCCTCATTTGATCCGGAATGAGAAGGCCAAATGTGTGCATGTCCGATCCCATGACAGAGCTGTCAGAGGAAAGCGAAATGACGGGAATATCCGGTCTTTCCTCCCGAACGGCAGCGGCCTCTGATGAAAAAACAGGGCCGATGATGATATGATTGCGTTGTGAGATAGCCTCTTCATAGGCCTGTTTGGCTCCCTCAGCCGTGCCTTTGGTGTCATAAAACCATAAGGATAAGGGCGCTTCCCGATTCTCATTTAAAGCCATCAGTCCCGCATCTTGCAGAGCTGTGCCCAATTCGGCTCTGTCCCCGGTCAGAGGCAAAAGCAAGGCCGCCTTTAGGGGGCGTTGATATAAAGGACGTTGAGGAGGGTAGTCGACCGTATCCGATGCCAATAGGTTCTCCCATTCCTCGGGCGGTATCGATCGGTCTTGAGAGCAGGAAACAGCTAACAGACCCAGGAGGACTAAAAGAATTATTTTGGTTTTCATGCAACAAATCCTTTCTTTTTTATCTATGTTTATGTTATACTCTTTTTGTCGTTTTATTTCAAGTGCTATCTGAAAGGAAGCTAAGGGCATGCTTTATTTGGTTTCAACACCTATCGGGAATTTGGGAGATATATCCTCTCGTGCCAAAAAGGTGTTGGCAGAAGCAGATTTGGTGGCATGTGAAGATACAAGGACCAGTCGTCAATTGTTTTCTTTGTTGGGGATTTCCGTCAGGGCAACTACCCCGTATCATGAGCATAATGCCGATACGGCTCGACCCAGGCTCATTCAAAAATTGAAAGAGGGGGCCGTTATTGCTTTGGTGTCGGATGCCGGAACACCGTTGATCTCTGATCCGGGATATCGCTTGGTTCGAGATTGCTACGCCGCGGGAATACAGGTTTCCGTCGTGCCGGGAGCAAATGCGGTTTTATCAGCTTTACAGTTATCAGGTCTGCCTTCCGATGCTTTTTTCTTTTATGGTTTTTTGCCCCCTAAACGGCATGCGCGCCAGCAGGCCTTGTCTCGCATACAATCGGTGCCGGCAACGTTGATTTTTTATGAGACGCCTCAGCGCTTGAAAGACGTGTTATCTGATATGAAAGCTGTTTTGGGAAATCGTCAGATGGCTGTGGTGCGAGAAATAACCAAAAAATTCGAGGAAACACGGCGGGGAACTATCGCAGAGTTAATGGCTTTTTACGATGAGCAAGGTGTTCCAAAAGGAGAGTTGGTTCTGGTCGTCGAGCGAGAGCCCGAAGAAAAAAAGAGGATAGCTCAGACAGATTTAACATCCAGAATGGCCAACGTGCTCAAAACGTGCTCCGTGCGAGATGCTTCAAGTTTGTTGGCCGCAGAAACAGGACTGTCTAAAAAAGAGGTTTATCAGGCCATTTTGGCATATCAAAAGGAAATTGCACATGAAGACAAGCGGGTATAAAAAAGGTCATAATGCCGAAAAAAGGGCTTGTCTTTTCTTAATGCTGAAAGGGTATTGGCCGGTTCGCTATAATTTTCGTGTCGGGCGCGGTACGGGCGCCGGAGAGGTGGATTTAATCATGCGGCGCGGTAGAACACTGGTCTTTGTCGAAGTTAAAATCCGTCGAACATTAACAGATGCTTTGCATGCCATCTCTCCCTTGAATCAGGCCAGGATTGTGCGAACATCTGCTGTCTTTTTGGCACGAAACCCACAATATAAAACGTATCAGGTAAGGTATGATGCTGTGTTAATGGCTCCGAAATGCTGGCCGCGACATATTCGGGAGGCATGGCGTGTCCTTTAAACACTATGTGATACTCTTGAGCGTGCTTGTGTTGTTAAACAGCTGTCAGTTCGCGGGGACGATCTTGACCGGAACTCAAAAACTGGGAGGCATTTTACTGGACGATCGCCCCCTTTCCGATGATATGACGGATGTGCGCATTAATTGGGAGGTTCGAGATTCTTTGGCTCGTTTGGATGGACGTTATACCATAGATATTGAACTGACCGTTTTCGAAGGAGAGGTCCTGTTAAATGGGGCTTTGCCTGATTTGGATCGAATTCAGCAAGTCGTGGAAACCGTATGGGCCGTGGAAGGTGTCTCCAAAGTGTATAATTATATTCGGGTTGATAATCCTCCGAGTTTGGATGTCGTTAACCATGATGCGGCCGTTTCGGCAAAAATTCGAACCGAGTTAATGCTAACGGCAGATGTTCATGCCAGCAACTATAAAATCACGATGGAAAACGGGACGATCTATTTGATGGGAATTGTGTCTTCTCCAGAGGAATATGAGCGTGTTATCGCGGTCATTAAAAATACAGACGGGGTTTCCAAAATTATATCAATGATGCGTGAGGCCTCTGAAGGTCAATAAACCTAAGAATAAAGCGCTTTTCAAGCGGGCCTGTTGACGAAAATAAAAGTTGTGATAAACTTTTACTTAAGATGACAAAGCAGAATTTATTTATCAGTGTTCAATCCCCGATTCCCGATGAATTGTCGGCAGCCGGAGGTTCTTACGCGGAACGTCAGGTCATGGCGATTCCTCTGTTTCGAGATAATATTCTGGTCGGATCGTTGGCTATTTCTGAAAAAGGTAGTTTGTTGGCTAAAAAGCGTACCGTCGAAGTGATGGGTATTATGGGAACAAAAGGGCCGCTCTGTTTCGTTTCGGATATCCCGATGGCCGCTAAACGTCACTACAATAAAGACCAAAAACGTTATGAATTCCACTTGCCGTTAAAAGATAAACAAAAGGTCATCGGAGCTTTCGTGTTCGTATCAGATGTGGTGGAACAACAAAAACGTTTAGAGGGATTTTTGCCGTCTCGAGGATCCTTTTTGCCCGTCGGGTGTTGGAGCTCGCCCATTATCCAAAAGGCTTTCGAAAATTTTTCCTGTGGGATTAGTTTGGGGGCTCCTTATGGAACGGTTTGGTTGAAACATAAACGTATTCAGGCCTATGTCCCCTCATCTGTAGAGCAAAAGCAGGCTCTGTCAACAGCCGGCCTGACTAAGAACAAGGAGAGAGCGATTGTGGCCACGAAATGGATGAATAAAGAAAGGGAGTCTTAAAGGCTCCCTTTTGATAAGGGACTCCGAAGAGTCAACGAATATAAAATATATGATACCTTTCTGTGCGAGTAGGACAGGAGCACGCATATCGGTGTGTGGTTGCCGATTAGAATTTGATCAGGTCCTCTTCCAAAATAGACATATTCCAGTCATAGGATATTTCACCATCATCATTATTCTTGTAAATAACACCGACAAATTCTTTCCCAATGTATACTTCCGCCGGAGCATCATGACCCTCCCCGGGACGGACGGATATTTCAGGATTCCAGAATAATTGTTGAAGATAGGTTTGAACTTTTTCAATTTCAGGAGCCGTCAATGTCATGTTTTTTCCTTTCTTTTTGGTTGAGTTTCTGCTAGTATAATCAAATGATGCATCAGATACAAGTAAAAAACGGTTTCCAAGATAAAATATCTATCGCCCCCATGTTGGATTGGACGGATAGGCACTTTCGGTTTTGGATGCGCCTGATCTCACAACAAGCTGTTTTGTATACGGAAATGATAGCTTGTCCCGCTATTTTGCTGGGGGATCGCGAAAAATTGTTGGGATTTTCACCTTCGGTTGAAGAGCCTTTGGTCCTTCAAATTGGAGGAAGCAATCCGAAGTTGATGGGACAAGCGGCTCGTATTGCCGCCGAGTATGGATATCGAGCGCTTAACATGAATGCCGGATGCCCATCTTCTCGCGTCCAGTCGGGTCAATTTGGAGCTGTTTTAATGAAAACACCTGAAATCGTCGCCGATTGCGTGGCGGAAATGAAAGCACTCAGCGGACTTCCCGTCTCGGTTAAAACGCGTATCTCTCTTTTGGAAATGAGTGGTCGAGGAAGCGATCATTTATGTCGATTCGCCGAATATGTGCACAAAGCAGGCTGTGCTCATTTAATCGTACATGCTCGCCAGGCGCGCTTGAATTGGTCTCCTAAAGATAATCGAACACGCTTGCCGCTGGATTATCAAGCCGTCTATGACCTGAAAAAAAGTTTTCCGGATATGGCCGTCAGTTTAAATGGAAATGTGTGCTCTTTAGACGCCGTTCGGGAGCATTTGAAGTATGTCGACGGTGTGATGATCGGACGATGGGCCTATGCTAATCCCTATGCGTTGGCCGAGATCGACGCGTTATTTTACGGAAAAAAACATCCGATTTTGTCACGTGTCGAAATACTGCAAAAAATGATCCCGTATTTGGAACAAAATCAAGAGCGGTTGAGTGTGATTTGTCCGCATATGATGGGACTGTTTTATGGACAGCCTCATGCCAAAAACTATAAACAGATTTTGGCGGCTCATGATTTAAAAGGGCTGAAAGATTTTGTGGCGCGTCTGAAAAACGGAGATTAAGACTCTTTTTCATCAAGAAACTCAGGTTGAGGCGGAACAACTTCAATCGTCGTCAGTCGATGACGTTCCTTATCGACAATCGTCATGGAAAAACCGGCAATGTCAAAGGTTTGCCCAATACCGGGAATACGCTCCGCTTCGTAAAGAATAAGCCCCGCCAATGTGGCGGCTTTATCATCCGGAAGATCCCACTTAAAATGGCGATTGATGTCGCGAATCGGTGCCGCTCCATCCAATAGGTAGGCCCCCTTCTTGGTCCGGATAAATGCAAGAGATGCACTGTCGGCTTTATCGTTTTCGTCTGAAATATCGCCAACAATTTCCTCCAGAACATCCTCTAGGGTAATAATCCCTTGCAGAGCGCCATATTCATCGACAACAATGGCAAAGTGTTCGCGTCTTTTCTTAAAGGCATGCAGTTGGTCAAGAAGTGAGGTCGTGTTCAAAACAAACCACGGTGCCGCACAGTAATCTTGTAAATTGATGCGAGGTTTGGGGTTGTCCACATAAGCCGCTAAGATTTTGAGTAGATTTTTGGTATGCAAAATACCAACGATATTATCGCTTTTATTCTTCCATAAAGGAATACGGCTGAAGGGAATGGTCGCGGCAAATTTGAGTAGGTCTTTCATGGAGGTGGCTATATTAAGTGAGACCATTTTGCTGCGATGTATCATGATATCTTCCACTGTCACCTCATCCAAATCCAGCACATTGCGGACCATTCCTTTCTCTTGAGGAAGAACCCCTTCAGAGCTTTGAAGAGCTATGGCTCCGCGAATTTCCGCTTTTAATCTTTCATCGGCATCTTCTGTTTTGGGAGCCTTCGGTAAAAGGCGCATAGTCGTTTTGGAAATCCAGTTCAGTGTTCGAACGGCGGGTGCTGCAATCCAACATAAAACGCTCAAAAGAGGCGTGACGGCCAGAGCAAACGTATTGGTGTTGGCCAATGCATATGTCTTGGGTAAAATCTCGGATAAAATCAGGACAACAAAACTAACCCCGAATGTTGCTATAAGAACGCCGTAATGCTCTCCGAAAATTTCAATCAGAAGAGCTGTCGCAATCGCCGTAATGGCAATGTTGACAACATTGTTTCCCAGTAATAACGTTCCGATGACCAGCTCAGAGTTGCGCTTGAGTTTATTGAGGGTTTTGGCGCGGTTATTGCCTTGCTTTTCCTGATCAAGAAGCCAAGCACTTGAGACGGCCGTTGTGGCCGTTTCGGTCCCAGAAAAGAAAAAAGACAGAAGTAAAAGAACGATTAAAATGATATATGAAATCATATGAATCCCTTAGCGTTTTTATGGGTTGACTTTTCTTGGCGGCGACGGGGAAAAACCCGACGTGGCGAGGATTGAAAAGGTGAAATAATACTTCTCTTTTCAAGCTCTATCAACAGTCGCCGAACGGTTCGTGACGGATGCTCGTTTAAAGAGGCAACGGTAATGTCGGCTTCAGCATAAAGCGGATAGCATTCATTGACCAAACGTTCAATGACATGTTGGTTGTCGGCAGCCGGAACAAGCGGACGATGTGTGCGGCCTTGGGTCCTTTCGGAGATGACATCAGCTTCGGCTTTTAACCAGATGGACACAGCGGTATCCTTGGCAAGAGCTCGGGTCTTGGCCGATAAAAAGGCTCCGCCGCCTGAAGATAAAACGCAAGGTTCTCCCCTTAACAAGCGGGCCATGACACGCTCTTCCCCCAAGCGGAATTCTTTTTCCCCATAACGCGCAAATAAATCGGAGATCGAAAAACCCGTCATGTGCTCTATTTCTTTATCACTGTCGACAAAAGGAAGGCCCAACCGTTTGGCAACAATACGCCCCAGACTGGTCTTACCGACACCCATCATGCCGACCAGAAGAATGATTTTTGGTTTTAACAGCTTTTGCCGCATCCTGTCTTGACAAACCTTTCCCTTTTAGAGTAAACTTAAATCCCATCATAACATGATTTTGGAGGGCTGTCCAGTAAAGGAGTTAAAAAATGCGTGCGAAAGAGGAAAAAAAACACTACGGAATCAAAATTTTGGCTTTTTTGGCTTTAATTTTTCTTATCTTTGTCGGTATTCGGGATTTTAAACCGGATGTGCATACGGTCGAAAAAACATTAACGTATGATCAAAAGGCGCAATAGTCTCGGATATATCTTGTTGACGGGCGCAGCGATGCTGTTGCTGGGTGCTTCGTCACGGGCCTCTGTTTCGGTGGCTCCCTTGCCCGGTTTGTCCGTGGAGACAATGGGGGTGAAAACCGAATTACCCGCCAATCTGTGGAAAGGAATGGAAGAAAAACGTTTCCGGAGCTTGATGACGGATTTAACGCGACGTCCTTTAACACCAGCTTTACGTCGGGTTGTGACAGAAGCATTGGCAACGGATGGCGGCCGTACTTCGGCGCCGATGTCGGCTTTTTTAGATGCGCGTTTGGAGGCTTTGCTGGTTTTGGGGGAGGCGGAAACGGTGTTGGATATGATTGATCAAATCCCCGAAAATGAGCTGACAAAAACGCGTCGCTTACGACGCCTGGATGCCTTGAGCCAGCTGGGGCAATATGATCAAATTTTGGAAATAGTATCTGAAAATCCAGAAGATGGAACGGATGTCTATCGCATCAATGCCTTGGTCGCTTTGGGACGTATGACAGAGGCAGAATTGTTTTTTGATGTCTTGATGGAAAATAAAGAAGCAGATTCGGCTCTGGTCACTTTGGGAAATCGTATCTTTCGGAGTGGCTCGGAAAGTATTCCAGCGGCAGAAACGGATGTGTGGGCCACCGGTGCGTTGCGCGTAGCAGCCAAGACAGGTTTCCCGCCAAAAGATAAACGGACAAGAGGGGTGTGGCGATTGCTGGTGTCTCTGGAAAACGCCCCTTTAACCGAGCGCTTGTCAGGGGCCGAACAACTGGGTGATATGGCTTTTATCGCACGTGCCGATTTGAAAAAAGAAAATCCGCAATTACCCATGATTAAACGTGCCAAAGAGTGGCAGGCGTTTGTTCAATCAAAAAAGTTGGAAAGCAAGGCTCAGCATTTGAAAAAATGGGCGGTGTCGGCGCAAAAGGACGGCGTTTTTGTGTCGGCCGCCGAGGCTGTCGCCAAGGCCGCCTCTGCTCTGCCGGCCGAAAAAGACACAGTCGCGGCAGCCGAAACTCTTGTCACGGCGGCAGCTTTGACGGATAATATGACTTTAGCCGGCTTGTGGTTTCCCCTCCTGTCTGAGGATAAACAAATGCAGATGAGTGTTTGGATGCATCAGTTAGGAATGGTGTCCCCTGTGATAAATGCTGAAAAAATTCAAGCTTGCGTTCAAAAAACAACCCCTGCTTGTGCCGTCTTTATGCGTCAGGTGCCGACATATTTCCCAGTCGGAACTTCGGCGGTTTTTGATTTGAAACCCTTAGCAGAAGGGGCTTATCCGGCAGTTGTGAGTGCCGCCTTGGAGGAACAACGCCTAGAGGGAAAAACGGGGGCTCTTTTGTTGGAGGGCGTGCGTTTGTTGGCGGCTTCTTCGAACCGAGAAACGGATGTCTTAAAACAGCTGGCATATGTTATTCCCGGATCATGGGCTCGGGCTATTCAAATGGAGCGATTGATTATTGATGGATACAGAACTGATTGATGCTTTTTTGGAAATGATGCAGGCAGAACGCGGAATCGCTTTGCGCACCCAGGAAGCGTATCATCGAGATTTATGGGATTTAAGGACGTATTTACAAACACAAAATATACCTCTTGAAAACGCTCAACAGTCCGATTTAGAAGGGTATTTACGTTATGTGGCCAAACAGGGACTGGCCGCTAAAACACAGGCACGACGTATATCAGCCATACGAGAATTTTATCGCTTTTTGTATTCCGAGGGAAGATTATTAAAAAATCCGGTTGATTATATCTTGTCTCCTAAGGTGGGTAAGAGTTTGCCGAAGTATCTCAGCGAAGCGGAAATCACACTATTGATTGAGGCCGCTCAACAAGAGAGTATACGCCTATATACCTTGTTAGAAGTGGCTTATGCCGCCGGTTTGCGAGTCAGTGAACTGGTTGGCTTGCCCGTTCAGGCCGTTCCCGAAGAGGGGCGTCAGTTGTTTGTTATCGGTAAGGGAGGAAAAGAGCGAGTTGTCCCTATTAACCAAAAAGCACGACAAGCCTTGGAAAAGTGGTTGATTATACGTGAAACAAGACAAAAAAGGCCGAGCAAGTGGTTGTTTCCTTCGTCCGGACGAACGGGACATTTAACACGAGATGCCTTTTATAAAGAGTTAAAAGATTTGGCCTTAAAGGTTGGTATAGACCCCGATCGTGTATCGCCGCATGTTTTACGACACTCTTTCGCCAGTCACTTGGTGGCTCATGATGCCGATTTGCGCTCGGTTCAGAAAATGCTGGGACATGCCGATATCGCAACGACGGAAATTTATACGCATATTATGAGTGATCGTTTAAAAAAGGTAGTTGAAAAATCTCATCCTTTAGCGTATACTGTGCCCAAAGGATCCGCATAGATGATTTTAAATCGTTATATTCTTAAACAGCTTGTGATCGGCTTCTCGGTTGTTTTGTTCAGTATGACCGCGCTGGTTTGGTTGACACAATCCTTGCGCATGATTGATATGATCGTGACAAAAGGTGTGGGCTTACGTGTGTTTTTAACTATGACGATTTTGGTTTTGCCCAACTTTTTGCAGATTTTGTCTCCCTTAGCCTTGTTCGCCGTCGCTTTGTTCGTTTTTGTGCGCATGCAGTCCGATAAAGAGGTAATGGTGATGCAGGCCATAGGAATGAGCCCGGCTCAAATTATGAAGCCGGTGCTGATGATGGCCGCTGTCTTGACGGTTGTGGGCTATCTGATGTCGTTGGAGTTAATTCCGACGGCCAATACCCATCTGCGGGAAATGCGCTGGAAAGTAAAAAATGATTTATCCCACCTGTTGTTTCAAGAAGGGCAATTTAATTCTTTTAAAGGGGGAATGACCCTTTATATTCGAGAGCGAACACCTGAGGGAGGGCTAAAAGGTGTATTGGCCTATGATGCCAGTAATCCGGAGCGCTTGTCGCTTTTGGCGGCAGAAAACGGAACGGTGTATCGAGGCGCCGATGGCTTGAGTATTGATTTCTACCAGGGAACACGGCAAGAGGTCAGCCCTCAGACCAAAGAAATTCGCATCCTAAAATTCGATAAGTATACGTTGGGTATTCAAGATGAACCAGATAGCAAAAGAGGACGCGTGGCAGATGTTCGTGAATTACCCATGATGCATCTGTTAGGCGCTACAAAATCACCGACTATCAATGCGTCGACGTATCGTAAAATGAAAGTTGAGGCTGTGAAGCGATTGACGCAACCGCTGTATAATGTGGTTTTTGCTTTGTTGGCTATGTTCGGGGTGTTATCGGGATATTACAGCCGACGGGGAAAAGCGGGAAGATTAAATTTGGTGGTCGGTTTGGCGGTGTTGCTGCAATCTTGTGCGTTGGCTTTTGAAAATATGGCGGCTAAAAACCTGTCGTTTTTACCGTTGATGGTCGTGAATATCTTTATTCCGGCTCTGCTGCTATATGTTGCCTTGGTTCCCCCTAAGGGAAAACGATGGCGGGCGATTTTGAAAAAAATAGGAATAGGTGTCGTCTTGATGACGGCTTGGGGAGCATGGGCCGCAACCCCAACAGTGGATGTGGATATGCTGAAAAAGGATCAGCCGGTCGATTTCGAGGCCGATCGTATAGATGTGAATCAAAAAACGGGAGATGTGACCGCCTCGGGAAATGTTGTCCTAACACAAAACGGGGCACAACTGACAACAGAAAAAATTTTATACCATCAGAAAACACAAGCCATTGATATTCCGACACCAATCAACGCAACTTTGCCGGATGGAACCCAAATGACGGCTCAACATGCCACGATGCACAACGGGTTTGATGATATGGTGACGGGTGCTTTGGAAATGCGCTTGTATGAAGGAACGCGCCTGAAAGCAGAAAAATTGAAACGGAATGAGTATGGTAATACGGTTTATTTGAATGAAGCTATTTATACTCCTTGTGCTACTTGTGGGACGGAAAAACCTTTGTGGCAGCTGCGGGCTCATCGTATGAAGCATGATAAAGCAGCTCAGGAGTTTTCTTATCGGCATGTTTTTCTGGATGTTAAAGAGGTGCCGGTATTTTATTTCCCCTATTTGCAAATGCCGGATTTTACCGTTAAGCGAAAGACCGGATTTTTGGCTCCCAGTTTGACCAGCAGTTCGGAGATGAAAGGGGGCTTCAGTCTACCCTTTTTTATTGATATCGCTCCCAATCAAAACTTGACGATTACTCCAGCCATATCTTTCAGTCATTTGCCTTTGGTGTTGGCAGATTATCAGGGAAAATTTAAAAAAGGCATTTTTAATTTGCAAACCAGTGCAACGCAAGACAATGATACCCATAACCAAGCCCATATCAAGGCAAAATTTGCTTATGATATATCGCCTCAATGGCGTGCTTCGGGACAACTTTTCAGAACGGCGACAGATACCTACTTTCGGCGCTACGATATTCCGGGAATCGATGATTCTCAGTCGTTTTTGACCTCTTATTTAAAGGCCGAGCGTTTTGGGGTGCGCTCTTATTTTAAGGGGACGGGATATTCTTTCCAAAGTTTGCAAGAGGGGGTGCGCAGTCATTCGTTGCCAACGATTTTACCCGTCTTTGATTATCAGTATAATACAAAACCGTTAACCTCTTTTGGCCTCTATGCCTATTCCGCCCTCAATTCGGCCCTGATTAATACAAGAGATGATTTTCGATCCAATCGTCTGTCCTTTACCCAAGGAATACGAGCACCGTATATCAGCCCCTTCGGTGTGGCCTTTGATATTGACGCATCCGTGCGTATGGATGGCTATGCGATTGACACGGGGGACTACTCGTTCGGAGGACGCCCGACACATGACCGATATGCCACCAGTCGTTTGTATCCTAACTTGTCCATACAGGCCAGTTATCCTTTCGCACGCGTGGGGCAGCATACCACTCAGGTGATCGAACCGATAGCGATGTTGGTGGTCACTCCGAATATGAAGGAAGATGAGGATATTCCTAATGTCGATAGTTTGGTGTTTGATTTTGATGATACGAATTTGTTTTCACGGAACCGCTTTGCCGGATATGATCGGGTCGAAACGGGAACTCGGGTGAACTATGGTCTGAAATGGGCGCTTTACGATAATAATGCGCATCGTGCCTTTTCGGCTCTTTTCGGGCAGTCTTATAAAATGCGAGAAAAACAAGAAAACGATATCGATGCTTTGATGGGATATAGTCCGCATTTTTCCGATTATGTCGGTCGGTTGCAAATGGATTATAAATACCTGACAGTGGCTTATCGTTTCCGCTTGGGACAAGATGACTTCCGAGTTAAAAAAAATGAGATTTATGTTTTTGGGGGAGCCGATCCCTTGCGATTGGGTATTGACTATGTTTATCTAAAGTCATATCAAATGCAGGACGAAGTTTATCCGTCACGGGAGGAAATAGTGTTCTTTGGAACCTCAAAACTCACTAAAAATATCAGCTTTATCGGCTCTTATCGTTTGGATTTGGCAAAAGGCGGCGGTCCTATCGATGCCGTCGGAAGTGTGCGCTATGATACCGATTGCGCTGCTTTTGTCTTTGAGGTGAGTAAGTCTTTCACGAAAGACCGTGACTACCAAGGAGATACGTCAATGATGTTCAAGGTGATTTTAAAAACATTAGGAGGTGTTTAACATGCGCTTTTATCCCACATATATCATGATGATTATGCTTGTGTTCACCACAGTCATGGCTCGGGCAGCCGGGATTGAAGCCATCGTGAATGATAGCCCGATTACCAGCTTTGATGTCGAGAATCGGGCAAAACTGATCTTATTACAAGAGGGAAGTCAAAATGCTCTCTCGGACGTTGTTCGCAAAAGAGCCTTGACTCAATTGGTCGCAGAAGAAGTCAAAATGGCAGAAATTAAAGCTAAAAATATGATGGTTTCGTCAGAAGACGTAGAACGGGCTATTCAACATATTGAAAAACAGAACGCCTTGGAGCCCGGCTATTTCGACAAGGAGTTTCAGGCACGAGAAATCGATAAAGAAACCCTTCAACGTCAGGTCGCAACAGATTTAGGATGGATGCGTTTGATGCAAATGGATATGCCGGAAATCAATATCTCCGATCGGGATGTGCAAAAGAAAAAGTCGGAGTTGTTGGCCGAATTGAAAAAAGATCGCTATTTCGTGGCAGAAATTGTTGTGAAAGAAGAGGATAAAGCGTTGGAGGCTTGGCAAAAAATTCAGGAAGGAATGTCCTTCCCAGAGGCGGCAACAACATATTCAACGGCGGCTTCTAAGGATGTCGGCGGAAGAGTCGGTTGGGTTGAAAAAAAACATTATCCTCAGGCCGTTGCGGATGTGTTGACGACAATGGACGCAGGACAGGTATCTCGTCCGATTGAGGCCGAAAAGAAATTTTGGATTTTGGGCTTGCTGGAAAAACGACCGGCTGCCGCCGGAGAGGAAGTGGAAGTGTGGGAGCTGGCTCAGGCGATTGTCCCTGAGACGTTGACCGTGAAATATAAGGCGGGAGATGAGTTGGTTGGCGGATGTGATGAATTTAAACAAGTTATGACGGATTATGCTCTTCCGGGATCACAGGAAAGAGGCGCCGTATCTCCGTATCAGCTTCCGGCCGAGATGGCCCAAGTCTTAACAGATGTGCCGTTGAAAACAATAGCCGGCCCGATTCAAACGCCGGTGGGGCGCTTGTATTTGATGAAGTGTGCCACAGAACGTCACAATTTGATGCCGTCGGATGAGGCTATTCATGCGCAGCTGGAGTTAGAGGCTATGGAAAAAGTCTCGGAACGTTTGTATCAGGCAGCTGAAAAAAAAGCAATTATCGAGTATAAGGAGTAGATATGGAAACCTATTGTATTAATGGCAAGGTGTTGGCAGAACGCTATCAGACACAAATGATCGAAGAGGTCGCTCAGTTGTCTCAAAAACCGCATTTGGCCGTTGTTTTGGTCGGCGATCATCCGGCCAGTCTGGTGTATGTGCGCCACAAACAGGCTTGTGCTCAACGGATAGGCATTGAGGTCGAGTTGTTTCATCTGTCGCCGATTATGACAGAGGATGCTTTGATTGCGTTCATCCGAGAGTTGAATACCAATCCGACGGTTGATGGTATTTTGGTTCAAATGCCTTTACCACCGCATATGCGTGACTATCGTGTGATTGATGCGATTGATCCGGCTAAAGATGTTGATGGTCTGACGCGCGCTAATTTGGGATGTCTATTTGTCGGGGAAAAGGGGATTCGTCCTTGTACGCCGTTGGCTTGTATGGCTTTATTGCAAAGTTTAGACCGACCCCTGGTCGGATTGCATGCCGTTGTTGTCGGACGTTCAAGATTGGTGGGAAAGCCGTTGGCACAGCTTTTGTTAGAGAAAGGATGTACCGTCACTCAGGCACATTCACACACACGGGACTTGGCGTCCATTTGTCGTATGGCAGATGTTTTGGTTTCAGCAACAGGGATGCCGCATTTAATCGGTGCTTCACATGTGAAAAAAGGAGCCATCGTCATTGATGTGGGAATCCATAAAAAGGAAGATGGAAAACTATGCGGAGATGTTGATTTTCAGGCTATTCAGGGAATTGCCTCTGCCGCAACCCCTGTTCCGGGCGGCGTCGGACCGATGACCGTCACCATGATTTTTAGGAATTTAATTGATATGAGGGTAAAAAAAGACTTGCTTGTATCAAAAAAAATGGTAAAATAAAAGTATGGGAGAGTGTCTGATGGCTTTTCAGACCGGGGATTAACTCAAATAAGGAGGAGTCAATGAGGAGTATGGCGTATGTTTTTAGGACTTTATTGATGGGGACAACACTGTTCGCCTCGGGGATGAGCTTTGCCGCGGATTCAATGTTGGGAGGGATTGGTGGTATGACGCCCGATTTGACCCCCACACAGGAAGCTTGGATTTTGGATGGAGCAGCGTTGGGCGGAACGGCAGCCGTGGCAGCCGGAAGTGCCGGTTTTTTGGGCAGTACGGTTCAGGGAAGTATTAACGGTATTTTGGACACCGTTGTTTGGTCCGGCGAAGGTGCCGCGGCAACGTCAGCAACTGCTGGTACATCAGTGCTGCCGGCAGGAACGTATGTCGGCGCAGCGGGACAAATTATCAATGCGCAGGGTGAGGTTGTTGCCACAGGCTTAACAAGCGTTGCTTCAACGACCGCCGAAACGGCCGGTAGTTCCGTGTCCGCCGGTTCCTCGGCCGCAGCAGAGACGGCTGCTAGTGCAGTATCTGCTGGTTCCTCGACAACAGCGGGGACGGCCGGTGGTGCTGTGTCTGCCGGTTCCTCGGCAGCGGCGGAGACGACAGCTGAGACGGTTGGTTCTTTGACTTTGGCGAATTTGTTGGTTCTTGCACCGACAGAGTGGGTCTTCATTATTCCTAATACCATCAAAATTATCCAAGCCGTTGCGGCGAATGCTAAAATTGCTACCTATGGCTTGAATCGAAATGCTAATTTGGGGCCTTCCGGAGCATTGGAAGATGTGGAAGAGACAATAGGTGCCTCTCAGACCGTTTATACAGCTATGGCTAATGCGCCGCTGGCGTTAGAAGGAGTTGTTGAGGCAGATCAAATGACGGATTTGACAGCCTTACGGAATGTCGCCTCTGAGACCATTTTGTTGTCAGAAGAGGTGAATAAGCAAAATCCCTATACACAACAACAAATTGAAACCATCCTTTCCAACCAAGTTCAATTGCAAAATCAGGCAGCTCAGGCGGCTTTGGCAACAGCCAAGTCGGCCGAGGTTGAATCAACAACGTATATGGGGTGCGCAAACGGTGTGTTTGATGGAAAAGGTTGTACAACAGAAACTGCCGGGCGCTATGAACGGACGCAGGTGGCGTATATTACATCGGCTAATCTGCGGGCATCCTTGCAGGCTCTGAATATCGCCGAACGCAGTTCGTATGAGGATACCTTGCGTGCTTTATTGGCGACCTCAACGGAAGCGTCTCAAAAGGCGGTTGAGGCAATGCAGGAATTAAAGTTATTGACAAAAACAGGAGGCTAATATGATGATGCGTCAGAAATTTTTAGCGGCTTTGTGTGGTGTGGCGTTGTTTTCATCAACGGTATCGGCCGGCGTTCTTGTTTTGGATGTTCCTCAGCAGTTATTGATTAGTTATTCGGTTATCCCGACATTTGGTTTGACATCTGAGCTTCGGACCCATAAGGCCAAAATGACCAGTTTGAACACCACGTTGGGAAGTACGGGGCTGCAAGCGTCAATACAGAAATATTGGAAAGATTATAATCTTGGGCCGATTGTCGCTGCATTGACGACAACAGGTATTGATATGGCGGGGGTGTCTTCTAAGGATATTCAAAAGGCGGTCGAAGAGGGAACATTGCTCGAGAAGATCCAATCAACTTTGGCAACTGATACAACGGCGGGAACCGATCAGACAGAAAAACGATTGGTGCAGGATCAAAACCAGATTACACAATCAACGGAATCGATGGCGCGTGCTCTTTTGGGACAAACAGCCGTGGCATATCATGTCGGAAACGTTGAACCGATCATGGAAATCGTCAGCAGTGCAACAACCGAGCGAACAGCCGTGGATGCATTGACGTTTGTCGCCATTGAAACAGCACGGATTACGAATTTAAATACGGCTTTGGTCGCCGGCGATGCTATGCTGGGATCGGCCGGCGGCTTTTCTGAGGCAACGAATGCCTATGATAATCTAAATAAGTAAGGGGGGCACGCATGTGGAAACATTATATCAACATAAAATACGGCATGGTGCTTTTGGCGGGTGTGTTGTTGAGCTGTCCGTCACAGGCACTCTTGCCTCTTTGTCCAATGACGTTTACATTTGATATTCCGTTGACGGCAGAAGAGGTCATTAATCTTGGGTATTTGAACGATCGAAACAGTATGGTTTCTGATATCTCGGACCTGTTGGATATAACCTGTCGTGTCTCTGGATGCGGTGGCGAGCCAAAGATGGATTTGAGCGGGTTTTTAACATGTGGCACTGAGGCGCTGAATAAGATTACAAGTGCCGCTGATGCTGCGGGAACAACACAGACGGATGCCGTTGAGCCCGTACGGGTTGCCGTGGCAACGGGGACAACGGCTGTCGTTTCTACGGCTGAAACAGATGCAGCAGCAGCAAACACCACAACAACGGGGACGACAACTATCGGATCGCAACGTTTAGAGGCTTTAGCCGAGTGCGCGCCCAAAACACAAAGTTGTTTGGCCGATAATCAGGCAGAGCTGGAAACGATGACGGATGAAGAGGTGTTAACGTTCTTTACGACTTGTCTGGAAAAGTCTTCGCAAGCCTCTTTGACAGAAGCGGTGTTGACACAAGAGGATTGGGCGCCGGTTGTGCCGACTAAAATTAAAACGGCGTTGAGTGCTAAAAATCCGAAATTAAGCAGCGTGATGTCGGCTATCCAGGCTACCTTCTACGTTTCCGATGGAACAGATATGAATGCTCAGGCCAATGTTCGTACGGATCTGGATACCGCCCGCAAGGAAATGGCTTTGATGGTTTATTCGAATGCTCTGGCGGTTGGGGATGTGGCGTTGGCGCGTTCCATCAAGTTAGAGGATGAATTGAATTTGATTCAAAGTCAAATAGATGAACAAGATGCTATTCTGCGGGTCATTCGATGGACAGCTGCTTTGGCCGCACAAAATATGCAAAAACAAAATGATATTGCCGGTTTAAATGCGCAAATCTTAACCACAGATGCTATGTTGCGTATGATGGAAACGGACTACTATAAATCGGTTCAATAAGGAAGGGGGGATACTATGATGATTTCGAAGAAACAAGGGTTATGTTGTTTGATGGGCATGGCACTTATGCTGGGTGTGTCCACCTCATCGTATGCTTTGATGTATGCGGTGTCTGATTTGACAAAAGCCATGCAGTATATCACGGAGTCTATCCAAAGAACCTCTGAAAAATCAACCCAAAAACAAAAAAATGATACGTTGGTGGCAGAGTTGGGAATTATGCGGAATGAACGTGAACCCGAAAAAGATCCGACAACCGGCGAGCCGGTGGGTGAATTAACACCAACCACGGAAGGATACACCGTATTGGCGGATAATTTCTTGAGCGGAGAGGTAGACTCGTCCGTGGTTCAATCACAAACCAGTTTGGAAACCGCCAAAGGTGTTGTTCGGGATACTTTCTATGATCAAACCGGAACCAGTGACGGAGAAAATGCCATCGCGGCCGTTCGTCAAAAGTATCTACAGGAGTCGGCAGAAGCTTTGCTGGCAATGAGTGCTACCGTGCGTGAAAACGCCGAGCAAGATATTGAATCGGCGGCCACAGCAGCTCCGTCCGGAGGCGGTATATTGCAGGATATTGATTTTAACTCGGCTAATTTGGTGGCTATGTCTAAAGCCATGGCACAAAATATAGCCTTACAGATTCAAATGGCGGAAGTTGAAATCGCTCGTGATTTGGTTAATCAGCGGCTCAACTATATTTCCGGACCGTAAAGGAGGATACCATGATGACATTTAAACATATGATAGCGGGTGGTCTGATTGTGGGCGTAGGTCTCTTCATATCCGTATCTGCTCAAGCACTTGCTCCTCCGTTTTGTACACCGGTCGCCGCTGTTGTGACACCCTTGGAAACAGTTATCAAGACTGTCACAACGGTCATCAATAAGCATTTGGGTGATCGAAAACAGCGGGAGCGTGGTTATCGTCAGGAGTTGCTGGATTTGCGCTCTCTGGGCGGACAGGATGTGAGTACCGTCGCGACAAGGGATACCGCTATCCCAAATCTGACAGATGTGATTACGGGGCAGGCAGATCAGCCGGTCGATGCCGAAGGAAACTTACTTGAAACAACCACAGCAGAAGGGGATGAAAGTACGACAGCAGCTGCAACAACAACCGTAGCCGTGCGCCCGGTTTCTGCGTTGCGTGCCGATATCCAAAGTCGCTATATTTCAAAGGCAGGTACGTTGTCGGGCTTGGCTATGGAAAAAGACAACCAAAACTATATGGATCAACAAAATACCATTGAACAGGCAGCTTGGGTCCTAATTTTGAAAAATAAATTAACAGAATTAAACAGCGCTATTGCCGAGCTGGACTCCATTCAGAACGAAATGCGATCCAATAAGGCGTCAACAGATCTGATCGCCGGAGATGATGTGACGGCGGATCCTGAATTTAATCGCTATATGAAGTTGAACGCAACGAATAGGTTAATTCAAAGCCGTCTGTTGACTTTGCAACAGCAGGTGTTGGCCGTGCGTCTGAGAGGAAAAGCCTATAAGGGATTACGGACTCAACGAAACATTGTGAATCCGTTGCCTGTGGCTCAGTAGTTGTCGATAAAAAAAGGGGGAGAAGAGAAAATGTATTTATCCAAAGTATCTATCATTGCTTTGTTGGCAGCTGTGTGGGCTAACTCCGCCGAGGCCGTGTTGAGTTTCGAAACCGTCGAAATCGCTCCGCCGGTCTCTGCTTTTATCGAAAAGCCAGACGCTGAAATGGCAAATGACGTGGAGGAAGCTATGGAATTGCATAGCTTGTTGCATGAGTTGCCAATGGTGCGAGATGCTCAAATCCAGAACGAGAAAATGCAAAGCTACTATGAAAAAAATCAAAAAAGCTTGGAGGATATGGAAGCTTGTAATCAGGAGCAATTGTCTCGATTGTTTAAAGAACCCGATCAAGCTTGGTCTAAAATAAAAAATGCGCTTAAAGTCAAGGAAAGTGAGGCCGTCGCTCTTGTCGGGCCGGCCGTTGAGTTGAGACCTGATGGAAAATATTCCGACGAAGAGATGAATGCGGCCGTCACAGAGACCTTTGCTCTGTGGAAAGGCAGCGCGGATATTTTGACGGATGTATATGCTCATCCGGAAAATTGGGGCGAAATAAAAGAAGGCGCCGATTCCTTCCCGCTCTGGAGTGATCAAAAATACTGGTATGATAAAGAGTGGGATAATAAGTATGCTCAATTAAATGCTTATTTCGGTGTGGCTGAAACGGATCGACCCTTGTTGGAGGATAAAGATAAGTATGATGCTCGCCACTATGAGAAAGTTAAAGAGGCTCATGCTGTTTATTTGGCCGCTTTGGTAGAGAAATATCCAGATAAAGCACGAGCTCTGCCGGCTGATTTGGCCGCCGCTCCTGAATCGGCCCCCAGTCCGCTGCCGCCCTATAATGAAATTGTCACTTATCCTTATGGGGAAGAACGGAGCATGGAAATTTACCCGTCAATGCCGGAGCCTTGGCAAAAGTTTATCGATAGCGCCGGTCAAGATCAAAATCCTGTCGGAGAAATGGCGCAGGTGTATGGTCCGGATATGACCTTGAAAGACGAGGTGTTGCAAGGTGCTGTTCCCTTGGAAAATCGCTTGCATGCCTATGTGCAACAATCAAAACAAACCGACGCTTTTAAAAAGATGGCCTCCGGCATCTCTGAAACAACGGCGGCGATTAGTGAAGATTTCAACAACCGCTTGGAAAAATACGGTCTTAATCGTCCTGAATTGAACTTAACGGATTTTGCGGTCTATTCTGAGGTGGAAAAAGCTCTTAATGAAAAAAAAGAAGCCTTTTTGATGATGGCTGAAACACGCTTGAAAGATACGACTCCGCAAGATATAGAGGTCGATCGTGCGCAAAACATGTTGCGCTTTATGGGACAGACCGAGTACTTAAAGCGCTTGAAGTCCGAAAATCCAGACTATTTCAATTTCTTGCGTCAGACGGTTATGACGTCTCAGTTAGAAACGGATTTAGCCGTGGTTAAGGCGTTGCGTATGGATAAAAAGGCCGAGGTGGAAATTACAGAGACAAATGCGCCGGATATCGAGTCGGCTATTCGACAAGCACGCTTACAAAAGATGCAGCAAGATAAACAAATCAAAGAAGGTGATGCCGCTCTGGAGACGTTTTTGGACCGTCCGATGAATGAGCAATGCATATTCGAAGATAGAGATTTTGATGATTAGTCAACTTTTTTCATCTGGGCGCTCCAATAGTTATATGGCTTCAGGATTGGTTAAAGGGTGGTTGTTGATTGCCTCGGCAATGTTGGGTCTTAACTTATTCATTATTCTGACGCTGGTTCAAACGGCTCCGCAACTACGGGTGGTTGCCCAGGTCTTGCCTCAAGATATGATGACCTCATTACAGATGGCTGAGGCAGCAGCCTTGGAGTCAGATGTGGGGGATAAAAAACTGATCGAAGAAATGTTGGTGCGCTTTTATTTAACACAAAGGTATACGTTTTTCCCAGATGAACTTGAAATGACGCAGCGTTGGGGTGGAAATGGAGCTATTTCTATCTTGTCGACTCCGTCCGTTTATCAAAAATATCAAGAGGATATCAAGCCGTTGCGAGAGGTCATTAAATCAACAACTAAAACAACATATGTGGATGTGCGCTCGCTTTCGCGTCAGGATAATACCTTTACTGTCGATTTTGACTTATATACCATGGAAAAAGGACTGCCAACACAAAGAAAATCTCGTACGGCGGTCATTCGCTTCCAAAATATTGCCGGGCGGCGACTTTTGTCCGCCAATGCCTACAATCGGCTCGGTTTCACAAACCCCTATGGTTTTACCGTGACCTCGTATAATGAATCCGAAAAAAAACAAGTGCGATAACGCATTTTTTTGTTGGCTATTTCAATTTTCTGTGCTAAGTTGCCATAAGAGGTGTTTTGTCAACAGTGCTCGTGAAAGGAATCTGAATATGAAAAAATATGCTTTTATCGCTTTGATCTTGGGTGCATGTGTCGTGGCCGCTTGCGGTTCGGTCTATGAGACGGAGACCGTGGGAATCGGCCCGGAATACTCGGAACTTAAAAAGTCACCTTGCGCCTGCTTGGAAATTGAACTGGCTCCCGAATTGCCGGCTTGGTTCTCTTAAATAGAGAAAAAAAGGAGGGGGGCAGACGCGTATGTCGAGTGAGGCGGTTCGGTCTTCGGTAAATAAAAAGACGGCAAGTCTTGAAAGTGATATTTCGGAAGAGGCGCTGAAAGAACGACACTACTTGTGGATGGCGCGGACATTCGCTCTGGTGGGGGTCGTCGCCTTCCTGGCTAATTTAATGCTTTTGGGAGCCCTGTTTTCATTGCTGCCGATTATGCGCATCCAGCCTTTCTACATCACAACGCAGGATAAGGACCAACAAATCATTAACGTCTTGCGCCCTTCTAAAGCTACATTGGACTCGGATATGTTGCAAGAGTCCTTGATACGTCAGTACTTGTTGGAACGCTTGACAATGGGGACAGATATCGAGGAGTTGGAACGTCGATGGGGCTTGGATGGCTTGGTGAACTGGATGAGTAGTCAGGTCGTGGCCCAGGAATTTGTGAGTACAACCGGAGCGCTGTTGGAAATGGCAAGACAGGATGGTATGACGAGAAATGTGAATATCTTGTCGGCTAACGTGTATCGTCGAGAGGCTGATCGTGTCGTCTGGCGTGTCGTGTTGGAATTGCAGGATATGCGCAAAGATGCTCGAGAGCCCGAAAAAAGTCGCTGGATTGTTAATATAGCCGTGAATTTCCAACCAAACAGACCCGGATTAACGTGGAGTCAACGTCTGAAAAATCCCCTGGGATTCACCGTTGTGAACTATGGTATGACGGAAAGTAAAAATGGCTAGAAAAAATAAAAGGATAAAAAACAAAAATAAACGTGATTTTTTGCTAGACATTCCGGTTGTTTTTGTTTATGGTAAAGATAAAGAGTTTTAACAAAAAGAGGAGAGAGCTGTATGGCAAACACAAAAACTCAAAAAATGAAACAAGTACTTGTCGCCGGCGTTTTGACGTTGGCAATGTCGGCTGAGGCACAACAAATGTTGCCCACAGATACGGAAGCGGCCCAATTGTCAGATGCTATCGCACAGACGACCGGAGAGTTTGATTCAGTCAATTTGGGGTATATTCATTCTTTGGGTATGCAGCAGAAGGCTTGGAATGATCCTTTGGCTCATATGGGGGAAGGACAAATAAAGCCCGGCTACTCAAGATATAATTGGTCCCCCGATGTCGTCTTACCCATTCGGTTGCGTGAAGGAATGATGACCTTAATCAATCTGCCCGCCTGGGAGTTGATTGAAAAAGTGCATATCGGTTCTCCTGAGTCTTTTGGCGGTGAAATTGCGGCTCCTAACTCTCTTCTCCTCTATGCCGATCCGTCTTATATCGGCGTTGACAGTAATATGATCGTTTTCGGCCGTTCAGGAAATCGCTATATTTTCTATTTGCGGAGTGAGACATACAACACGGATAAAATTACACAATCTGTCGTCGATGTTCTGGTGGGGCCGCGCTTTACGCCTGTCAGCGCCGGAGGCTCTTTGGGGGACTATAATGGCGCAACGGCAACCATGTCTTCGACTGCGGGAAGTAGCTTTGCTCCCGGATGGGCTTCCGGTCGTGGAAGCTTGACGCCCGGCGGTGCACAAAATCCTACAGGGGGATTAAATACGGCCTCTACCGGTCCGGCAGATTGGTTGAAAACAATACCTGTTGACCCCGAAAGCTTTCACTTCGATATAGATATGTATTTGCCTAATCCCGATGATGTTGATATTGCCCCTGATAATGTCTGGCGTGATAATATCTTTACCTATATCGATCTGGGGCCAAAGGCTTTGACTATGACGCAACGACCTGTGGTGAACTTAATCGTGCAGGATTCAGAAGTCCCCGTGGGATTCCGTACGCGCGGTCCTAACAGTCGCTTGATCGTGGTCGAAGGTATCGGAGATATGGTCCTGCGGAATGGTAAAAAAATTATCTGTTTGAAATTACGCCGCGATCCGGCGACAGGTTTAGAGTCTATCGATTACAGTGGCTCTAATGCTCGGCCGGAAACATGGAATGCGCCGGCGATGATGGGCTCAAATGAAATCGCCGCCAGGCAGGGTGGTGGAAATATGGGGCAGACAAATGTCGATGCGATGTTAATGCGTCGTCAAGTGCCTATGACAATGGATGGTGAGCCGATTGCTGTCAATGAGTCTGCTATGTTCGTTGAGAATGATAGTTATGGCGCCGGTTATGCCTCCTCCGGTTATGGCCCCGGTGATAACATGCCTCAAGAACAAGTGGATGAAGAAGCCGCTTATCGCGCCGTGGTTGAATCTCAACAGATGGTTCCTATGCA
Source organism: uncultured Alphaproteobacteria bacterium (assembly GCA_944392785.1). Classification (GTDB taxonomy): domain Bacteria; phylum Pseudomonadota; class Alphaproteobacteria; order CAAHEQ01; family UBA3637; genus CALXXW01. Next base: position 31,427 of record CALXXW010000003.1, read on the forward strand.
GGCTATCCCGACGGCCGTCAGACGTTCTCCGCAGGCAGCCTCCGGTATTGTCGGCGTCATGGAGCAGATAGCAGTGCCGGCTCAGGGTGGGACTGGGTATGCTCAGTCGAGCAGTACCAATAACCGTCTTCGTATGGTAGCACCCTCAGAAACCATTTCCATTGAGCTGGGATCTCATGCCAGTATCGCTGAATTGGAAGCCTTGTGGGAGCGCGCCTATTCGGAAAATGAAGCAATCTTGAAAGGGTTTGAACCTTATTATTCAGTTGATACAACAGCCGATGGTGATGTGCGCGAATTGTTCCGTTTGCGTGTCGGACCAATCAGCGATGTGCAAGCCGCAGATGCGTTGTGCCGCAAATTGGGACGTCGTGGATTTTCGTGTGCCGTTATCCGCGTTCAATAACAGGTTGGCAGAGGACCTCTTCGGTCGCTCTGCCCCGTTCGATGGTTTGTGATAAAAGGTAGGGAAGGTAAGATGCGTGAAGAGAGAAGCGTAAGCTCGTCCGAGCAATATATAAAAAAAAGCAACAGAAGACTTTTGTTGATTGGTTTGGGAATAGGATTACTGTTCCTGATTATTGTTGGGGTGCTCTCAAATCGTCAGACGGCGGCTCCAGAGGAGACAGCTATTTCCTACGAAATTGATGATTTCGAACGGCGTAATCGCGCTCCCGGTGAAATCGCTACTTTTGCCGGTGCAACGGCGGAATTAGTGGCTGAACCCTCCGCTGTCAGTATGGATGGTGTCATTTTGGGGTCAAATGCCGAAGCGATCATTACAGTGACGGCAAAAAATGCCCCTATTGTTTTCTTGGGACGTGAATTGGCCGAAGCGCAACAAGATGGTTTTGTGCTGGAGGGAACTTGTCAACCAAATACCTCTTTGGCTGTCGATAAAAGTTGTGTGATCCGTGTCTTGTGGAATCCGGTCTCTTTGCGGCAGATTCAAAATACCTTGACCATACGTTGGCGCGAAGATAGCCCCTCCGTCTTTCAAGAACAGACGCTAACCATCCCGTTAAAGGCTCAATCAACAGATTCAAAAGATTGTGTGATTTGTGAGGATGTGCGTGCAGAGGCTGAAAAAAAACCGCGATTAGCAACAGGTCTGAACGGCGAAATCTTTGAAATGGAAGATGATGGAACGGTCGTCGTGGATGGTGAGGTCTTGACCCCGACGGAAAACGGCTTGCTGATTAAAGATGGAATGATTGTCGGAATTGAAACACCGAAAAAAATCCCTATGAGCATTGATAATAAAATCTTGGGTTCAATCGATGAGGCCCAGAATGTAATCAGTCCCGAAGGAGAAAAATTAGGACGCTTGTTGGGAGATGATACTATCGTTGACGCCTCTTTAAATGTCTTGGGGGCGGCTATACCCGTTGTCTCAGTAATGGATAATGATGGACGGGTTATCGCTAAAATGCGTGAGGATGGTGCCGTCGTGGATGCAACGGACAATGTCGTCGGACGTCCTTTGGTCGATGGATCTGTCGTTGATTTGGAGGGAAATCGTATCGGTACTTTGCGTCCTTGGGGATTGGTGATTAATTTTGCAGGTGATGTTATCGGCGGTATCGTGCCAGACGGAACTATTTCCAATAATCAGGGCGGATCAAAAGTTATTCAGGACGGTCGTGTCGTGAATGCGGCCAATCAAACGGTGGCAACAATTAAGCCTTCGGGTTTGGCGGTTAATTCTCAGGGAGAACTCATCGGTGCGGTCGTGCCAACGGGTGTGGCCGTCGGCGCCGCATGTCAATCATTGGGAACAATTTTGCTAAATGGTCAGGTGAAAGATCAGTATGAACAGATCGTCGGTAAAGTGTTGTTGGATGGTTCGGTCGTTGATGCCAATGGCGATGAGTTGGGAGCATCGGTTTCTCAGGGCCTTGTTATCAACGAAAAAGGCGCTATTTTGGGCTTTGTCAACTCGGAAGGAAAAGCAGTCGACGCAAAAGGTGCTGTCATCGGTTGTGTGAATCCGGATGGAACTGTTTCGGCTGGCAAGAAACAGATTGGTGCCGTCATGGATAAGGGACGCGTGGTTGGAACACGTTGCCGTATCATTGGATCGGTATATCCGGATGGCTCTGTCGTCAATGATTTATTTGAGGCAATAGGCCGCGTGCGGGCCGATAAATATGTGGCAAATGCGAATGGCCGCTTAATCGGTGCCGTCGTGCCGCGTGGGACAGCTATAGCTGAGGGATGCCGTCTGTTGGGGCTGATTACGTTGCAGGGTGAAGTGGTTGATCCCATGGGAACAGCCGTCGGTTGCGTCACGGCTTCTCATGAAGTTGTAAATGCCGATTATGAAGTCATCGGCGCCGTTGCTCCTAAAGGTCTTGTGGTCGATAACAGCGGTAAAGTTATCGGTCGAATCCGGTTGGACGGTAAAGTCGTCAGTAAAGATGGTCGTGTGGTCGGGTGTATTAACCCGGATGGAACGGTGACACCTTTAAATGGAGCTAAATTCGAAGGGGCTCGTGTATTGGATAAAAATAATGAAGGCGTCGTGTTGGATGCCAACGGAGAACCAACAGGATGGACAATCGTCGGTGGTACAGCTTATGATACCGCCGCTCAACCCGTCGGAAAGCTTCAGCCCAACGGATGGGTGTTGAATACACGTGGAAACTTGGTCGGTATTGTTCATCCGGATGGTGTCATTTTCTCGGCAGATGGTTTGATTCTGGGACGCTATTCTAAACAAACCGGCATGGCTATTAACCAAAACGGTGATCGCTTTGGGCGTGTGTTGCCGGATGGAACGGTTGTTAACGGTGACAAAACGACAATTTTGGGTATCATGATTCCGGATAAAACCTCGTTCATGGATCTAAATGGTGTGTATGTCGGCACTATGCGCATTGACGGGATGTTAAAAAATGCAGCCGATGAATTGGTGGGAGCCATCAAAGCCGACGGATCCGTTGTGGATCGTTCGGGAAAGATGGTGGCTATGCGTATTCCTTCCGGGCGCGTGCTGAATGTGTTGGGGCAAGAGGTCGGAACGGTTTCGGCAAAGGGAGATGTCTTGTCATCCGGAAAGACTAAAATCGGTCGAATCCTAGGAAATGGATTGGCCGTTTCAAACGATGACCGTGTTTTGGGAATTGTCTATCCTGATATCGCTTTACCGATAGGAGCCGAGGGATTGTTGGGCTCTGTCGGATATGACGGAAGTGTGTTGGATAAAAGCGGTCGTCGAGTCGGGTCTATCTCGCCGTTTGGGCCGGTGTTGGGCTCTGAGGGTAAATTGATAGGTCAATTGGTGCGTGTCGGATCTTATGTGAATAGAGATAATCAGTTGTTGGGGTGGTCTTCTTTCGCCGGTGAAGTGTTGGCACCCGATGGGACAATCGTGGCGGATGTTTTACCAGATGCCATCGCTATCAATCGGAATGATCAGCTGGTCGGCTCCTTAATTCCCAGAGGAATTGCCGTGGATGAAATGGGACATTTCTTGAATCGCGTTTCTCCAACGGCACATGTTTTGAATGCCTCAACGGAAACGATCGGCTCCTTTAAGGCCTCACCTTATTTATTTGGTGAAAAACAAGGAATTTCAGGACGTTTGTTAAAGCCGGGTGTCGCCGTCGATAATGATGGTAAACTTTTAGGGTGGACACGCTATGACGGCATGATTGAAAAGGGAAATGTCGTGGTGGGAAGAGTTGGATTGGATAACCGCGTCATTTCTCAAGAAGGAGCCATCCTGGGTGTGTACGTGCCTATCGGAACAATTGCTGTCGGAAATGGGCAGACTCTGGGATTGGTTGACACCGAAGGATATGTTGTTAACTTGCGCGGGGAACGTCAAGGACAGATAATGGCGCCGGATTTGGTCGCTGCCGATGGTAAAATCGTGGGGCGCTTGTTGCTCAATACAGACTTAACAAATGCCATCGTTAAGGGCGGCGTCATGGGAAAAGTCGCTGCCGATGGGCGGGTCGTTCAACTGAGCGGTGGTCGCTTATTGGGAAGCTTGGCTGCGACGGGGTTCGTCTCTGATGCCAATATGTCTATTACGGGCGGACTGGCTCCGGTTGGCTTGCCGTTAGCTCCTACCTTGAATGTGCTGGGACAATCATTGATGACGGGAGATGTCGTAAAGGGATCGTTGACCGTCGATGCGGCAACTTTTAATAAGGCGTTGTTCTCGGCAAAAGGTGAGTTGGCAGGATATGTCGCAGAACCGACTACCTTTATCAATCGTAATGGGGCTTTAATCGGGTATAGTTCCGGACGGTCGGCCATCGTGGATCGTGCCGGGAAAAAAGTTGCCGAGCAAATGTGTTTCGGTTCGGCTTTGACGACGGAGAATTTGTGGGCAGGAGCTGCTTTACCTGTCGGGCAAGCCGTGACCGATGATGCCATCGATATCGGGACGGTGGCTGCCGACGGTGCCGTGTTGGGAAAAGATAATGAAATTATGGGACGCGCTTTGACCGATGGGTCGGTCGCCGGCGTCTTGGATCGCACAACCTTTACAACCATGCCGTATATCGGTAAAGTGGTCAAACAGGGCTTGCCCATTGATTATCATAATAAGGTTATTGGTCGAACGACAATGAGTGGTGATGTGGTCGATGCTGCCAGCAAAAAACTTTTCCGTATTCTGGATGATGGGACTATTTTGGGCGTCGATACACCTTTGGTTGGTTCTGTCCTTTCGTTTAATACGGCGGTTAATGATAAGGGACACTTCTTGGGAACATTGACAGGTGATGGGACGGTCGTGCGTCCGGATGGCTCTGTCAGCGGGACGATAGCCGTCAATGGTGCCGTGAAAGGCGAAAATGTTTTAGAGGTCTTCGGCGCCATTATCCCCGAGTCTTTGGTCGTTAATGATTGTAAGGTCGTCGGACAGACAGGGTTTGACGGACAGATTGTGACAGGTCGAGGAGATATTGCCGGACGGATTCAGGTCAGTAAATGGGGCGTGGATGCTCAGGGACGTCAAATCGGTCGCGTCGTTCGGTTCGGACCGGTCATGTCTCCGAAGGGAGATTACTTGGGGCGTACCTTGCCCGATTCAACCGTTGTCGATTTGAATGGGGTGAATATGGGCTGTGCACGTAATGACGGCTCTGTCGTCGATAATACCGGTAATGTCATCGGACATGTCGTGGAACGTGGCTTGGTTATTGACGAAAATGGAAATATCCTGGGCCGTGTGAAGGCAAACGGTGATATCGTTGATGCCGAAGGTCGGGTCATCGGTAAAGTGCTGGGTGATGGCAAGGGAACCGTTGTCGATAATGATGGCAATGTCATCGGGCGTGTTGTTTCTCCGGATGAGGAAGTTATCTTGGGTGAAGATGGCCGAGTTAAGGGAACCTTGGGTCTGGACCGTAAGTTCCGCGATGCCGAAGGTAATGTTATCTTTGAAGTGGATGAAGATGGTCGCTTGTTGCGAGATGGCCGTGAAATCGGTCATGTTCGTGATGGTAAAATCTATGACCCCAATGGTAATGAAGCGGATGGAACATTTTTAGTCGGTTTGGATGGATCGTATATCGGTATGGTTTCCGGGTGTGATATTGTCAATGAAAATGGCGATAAAATTGCCAAAATTTACGCCGATGGGACGATTCGAGATTTGACAGGTCAATTGTATGCTTCAATTAACGGAGAGGATCTGTTGAATGCCAAAGGTGAACCAATGGGGAAATTGGTCGGTTTGACAACAAACTTGGAAAAGTGCGGTGTATCGTCCGCCGGACAGGGACAAGCCAGCGGTCGACGCATCTTTATCGGTGACAAGACGTTTGAGGTGACACCGACGGGTTCTCTGGTGGATAAAAGTGGCACAATTGTGGGGTATATGGGTGAAGATGGACGTCCGTATTCTCTGGATGATCGCTTGCTGACAAATCTGTCACGAGACGGACGTCAACGCCCGAATTTGGATAAAAAAATGGAAGTCTATCCCGAACAGATCGATCAAATGCAACAGCTGTTGGCTCAACGTCGGCAGAATATGCGTAAGGGAATTACCAGTTTGCAACGCTTGCTGCCGGATGGAAAAACGTTGGCCCGTGCAAAGCCTAAAAAAGATGTCGATTGGGGATTGCCGAGAATTGTCTCTTCCTATCCGGTTGATATGTCTCGTATGATTCTGAAAGATAAAGCAATCCCGGCGGTCTTGGTGCGGGCTATCGACTCTCGTTATACCAGCGTTCCTGTGACGGCTATTGTTGAACGTCATATTTATGCCGAAGAAGGACGAAATATTATTATCCCGGCCGGAAGCCGTTTGATTGGACAAGCAGAGGCAAATCAGGGTGAAACGCGTGTGGCTAAATTGGAAATTACATGGTCTCGTCTGATACGTCCGGACGGTGCAGCCTTCCAATTCCAGGCAACCTCGGGTGATGCTCAGGGACGCGGTGGTGTTGCCGCTTACTTGGATGAGCAGTTGTTGAAGAAGTATGGTAAGCCCTTGTTGTCATCGGTTATCACCTCAACAGTTTCCATGTTGATTGCAACGAATGATGAGGTCTCAACGGATGAAAACGGAACCAAAACTCAAAGCTCTGTCAGCGAGGCAGCTTCGGATTCTCGTGAGAGTTTCATCGATAGTATGAGCCAGATTTTCAATCAGCTGCTGGAAGAATCAACGGAGATTCCTGTGGTCGTCTATGTGCCGGCAGGGACTCGGTTAACCGTCTTCTCGAATGAAGATTTGTGGTTGCGTATGGAGTCGGATGATGAGCGTGATTATGAGGAGCAATATGGAGCGCCCTCAACAACCATTCAGGGATCCTCTATGGGCAGTTGGGAGGCCGGACGCGCTCAAGAGGTCATGGGTGGGGCCGCTTCGATTGGGGCTACCGGACAGGCTATCGGTTCGGCGGCTTTGACGGAAGGACAATACTATGATCCGGCGCTTTCGGTTAATAATCCTTCAACGGGAGCCAGTTTGCCGGGAGCTCAGCCATCGGTCTCAACAACGCCGGATGGTGCGACGGCTCAGCCGATTTATAACGGACAGAGTCATAATGCCTCGGGTTCGTCTTTGAATCGTGTGGCACAGCCCGTATTACCACAGGCATCGGCTTCGGGCAGCTCGAGCGGCAAAATGTTCTAAACTCAAAACGGAAAGGAGAGGCGGGCGTGGCTAATCTATCTAACACAGATATTTATCGCGTGCTGGAGTCCGCTTTGAGACCCTTGTCCTATTGGTATACCCAAGATAATGTGGAGGATGTCGCCGTTAATCATCCCGGAGGTATTTGGTTGCGTCTGCGAGGACGTCACACGTATCCGTGGCACTATTATGAAGATCCGAAATTGTCTCGTGAGTATTTAAATGATATCCTCTATATTATTGCGAACACGTATGATTACTCATTCGATCCGACGGCCGGAACTCCGGTTGTTTATGCGACTCTTCCCGGTGGACACCGTTTCTCGGGTATAGCCGGCCGTAATGTCCAATATGATAATAATGACACCATAGGGGGAGTTGCTTTGGATATCCGTGTCTATCGTGAAGATTTGGATATTACCATGGACCAGTTCGGTTTGACGCAAGGAGGACGCTTGCGCCATATTAACAAACTAAAAGGGGTCGAAGATCCGGATGATCCGTATGAGCGGCTGCTACTTTCTATTCGCCGCGGAGATCATGTTCTGGTCAGCGGGGCAACGGCAACAGGGAAAACAACGTTCTTAAATAACATGATCCGCTTGTTGGACGAGCATAAGCGTATTTTAACAATCGAGGATACGCGAGAGTTGATTGTGCCGCATAAAAATCGTGTACATCTGGTATTGCCGCGAACAGAGTTGACAAACACCTTTGATTATAAAGGTGTGATTGATTTAGCGGTGCGTTTTACGCCGGACGCTATTATCGGCGGAGAAATTTCAACCTCTAATGCCGGGGCTATATGGGAGTTGATGGGCTCAGGTCATGATAACTGTTTCGCAACTATACATGCTGAGAATCCTGATGCCGCCTATAAGGCTTTTGTTGGGAGAATTTTACACACATATCCGACAACAGATCGTGAAAAAACATTAAAAGAAATGCGCGAGAAATTACGTGTCGTTCAGATTAATCGAGACGGAAACATCCGAGCCGTCACGGAAATCACGTAATTAAAGATATCTGTTTTTGGGGTTTTTGTGAAACATTGTTTCACGGAAAAATCTATAGTAAATTGATTTTATTTTGTTTTTTTTAACTGGGTTTGATAAAATATTCCGGATAGACCTCAACATGCTGCAACGGGATAGGGTGATCCGATGGATTGGGAAAGAAGCGATCCCTTTAACAGCGTCTGTCAGTGGATGGAGATAATAGGCAAATCAGTTGATATCTCAAAAAAAACAATAGACATTTTGTCTTTTTTAGTGTAATATAAAGCCGCTTCAGTTAAAGGGCCTGTAGCTCAGTTGGTTAGAGCTGTCCGCTCATAACGGATAGGTCGGGGGTTCGAGTCCCTCCGGGCCCACCATAATAAAAAGAGGATGTTTCTATCCTCTTTTTTTGTGCTTTGATGAGGCCTCAAAAGCCCACCGTTTGCGGGTATTTGCAAAAAAATCATTTAGGCCGACCAAGCTGTCACTTTTGATAACTTTTGCCAGGATACCGCCTGCCACACCAAAATGGATACTTTTGGATTGAGCTCACTCAGACCATTTTGC
>CALXXW010000004.1 GCA_944392785.1 uncultured Alphaproteobacteria bacterium
TAAAAATTATGCTTGACACGGTGGGGTAGATGTGCTAAAAAGTTGTCACAAAAAAAGGATCCTTTTTTTGTGACACTTTTTTCCCGGAAATCCGCGCTTTTCAAGGCTATTTTTACCCATTCATTCACAGGTTCGTCCCGAGCTTGATTCATGCTCTGGGATTGGGTGTCGGATCTTTCCATTTTTCCATAAATGCCGTCAATTCCTCATTATGATGTGGCGGTAGTTGAATGGTAAACTTGACAAGCAAATCTCCTTTGGCCGCAACGCCTTTCCCCTTTAAACGGAGCGTCTTCCCAGAGCTTGTGGACGGTGGTACTTTCAGCGCAACAGTCCCAGAGGGCGTTGGTAATGTGATCTTTGTTCCCAAAACAGCTTCTTTGAGTGTCAGAGGAACCGTCATTAACAGATTGTTGCCCTCGCGCGTATAAAGAGAGCTTTTTTGAATGCGAATTTTGATGAGGGCATCGCCGTTTCCCCCTCGACCCGACATTCCTTGGCCTTTCAGTCGTAATACGGCATCGTCATTGACTCCGGCGGGGATTTTGACTTTGAGCCGTTTGCCATTTGCCAGACCAACGGTCGTCTCTCCCCCCGTGACGGATAAATTAAAAGGTATTTCTAATTCATACGATATATCTTGTCCCTTAGAGGTGTGAGTATGAAATCCGCGCGTGTTGTCGCCCATACCATTCATGCCGCTCCCCATGCCGAATAAATCGCTGAAATTAAATCCGCCCCCAAAACCGCCACCACCAAACATAGCGGCTAAATCTTCCGGGTTGATGTTATGGGTGCGATAGTGCGTGCCGCCCTGACCAAAACCGCTAAATCCGCTAAAACCGGAACCACCACGATCATAAGCGCCATGACCAAAAGGAGTGGGATTGCCGTTTTCATCAATCTCTCCGGCATCAAAGCGTTGACGTTTTTCCTTGTCAGACAGCAACTCATATGCGGCACTGATAGCCTTAAATTTTTCGGCGGCTTGCTTGTCCGGATTAACGTCCGGATGCAACGTGCGCGCCAGCTTGTGATAGGCTTTTTTTATCTCGGTTTCCGTCGCGTTTTTTGAAACGCCTAATAATTCATACGGGTTTGCCATGGTTTCTCCTTTTTAACTCATACTATGATATAATATAGGGCAAAAATAAAAAAAATCTATGGAAAAATAAAAAAAAATAAGTTATATTTGATGCCGTGAGAAAAAGAACAGAACATAATAATGCTTTGATGAAGCGTGCCAGTTGGGCGTCAATTACAACGGCCGGTGTTCTGGTTATCTTGAAATTTATTGCTTTTTGTGTGACGGGATCTATGGCTATTTTGTCCGGTTTGTTTGATTCTGTCCAGGATTTTATGACCTCCGGCGTGAATGCCGTCGCGGTCCATCATGCCACTTGTCCGGCAGATCATAAACATCGTTTCGGACATGGGAAAGCTCAGGCATTGGGCGGCGTCGTGCAGGGCTTTATCATTGCCGTTGCGGCCGCTTTTTTAATGTATGAAGCCGTCGATCGCTTTTTGCATCCGCAAACACTGCAGCGGTTGTCCCTTGGTATTATCATGACTGTGGTGGCGCTGGGAATGACGATTCTTCTGATCTCCTTTCAAAGCTATGTCATTCGTCAGACAAATTCGCTGTCTATCAAAGCAGATCGGGCACACTATACCGGGGATATTTTGATGAATGTGGGAATTTTATGCTCTATGTTGGTCACATATTTCCTAGATTGGCCTTATATGGATGCACTGTTCGGTATCGCTGTCAGCTTGTATCTGTTCTTTGTTGTATATCGGATTGTGATAGAAGCTTTTGCTATGTTAATGGATACAGAAATGCCCGAGGCTTTTCGGCACCAAATTAAACAAATCGCTCTGGCATGTCCCGATGTGCGTGCTATCCGTGATTTGAAAACTCGTCAATCAGGTAATAATACTTTTGTGCAATTTTGTGTGCGTTTGGACCAGCACTTGACGTTGGCAAAAGCGCATCAGATTATTGATGCCATCGAGGAGCATATTCGTCACCGTTTCCCGGATGTTGAGCTGATTATTCACCCCGAACCAGATGGAGAGGTCTTCCATGATCATTGATAACCAAGAAGATGTGATCCGTGCTTTAAGCTCTCCCCGTCTGTATCCTCATGCACCACGCGTTGAAGTTCGCCAATCTCATATTGCGTTGTTATTCTTGGCTGGCGATAAGGCGTATAAACTGAAGCGGGCTGTCTTAACGCCGGAAGCTGATTTTTCCACACCGGCAAAAAGACGAGTGGCCTGTGCTCATGAAATGAAGCGTAGTGTTGTGTATGCGCCTCATTTGATCTTGGGCTTAAAATCCGTTCGCCGGCTGCCAGACGGAACGATTGTCTTGGGGGGAACGGCAGGTGAGGAAATTGATACGGTTATCGAAATGTATCGTATACCGGACAATCGTTTGTTGGATCGGCTGCTGCCCAGTCCTGATTTTGATCGCTTCCAAGTGATGGATTTAGCTGAAAAGTTGGCCGATTTGCACACAAAAGCTAAAATTTTTAAAAGTAAGTGGACACCGGATACCGTCAAAAAAATTATTTTGGAAAATGAGGCTGTTTTGGCCTGTTTTTGTCCTTCCATTTTTGACAAAAAGGCCGTGAATCATTTGACGCGAATTTGCTTGGAGGCTTTGGGGCATTATGCGCGTTTAATCACTTATCGTCAAAAAACGGGACATGTGCGTAAATGTCACGGTGATTTGCTTTTATCTAATATCGCTTATGTCAATGACCATTTTTTGTTTTTTAGCCCTATTGAATATAATGATGGATTAAGCTGTATCGACACCTTGTATGATCTGGCGGATATTTTGATGGATCTGGAAGTGCGCGGATTGCGACGCCTGACAAATATCTTATTCAATCATTATATGGCCTATATGAATGATATAGATGGATTTCCGTTGTTGCCTTTATATCAATCTTTGCGCGCCGCAGCACGAGCTGCAGTGTGTGCTAAAAAATCAACCTTGACACATGGTGTGGAAAAGCGTCATCTTATTCGCCTGGCTCGACGGTATTTTGATTTAGCCGATCATGTTATTTCGGGAGGTGCTTCGATTTTAATCGCTTGCGGCGGATTATCGGGGAGCGGAAAATCTCGTGTCGCACGTGAGTTGGGAGGATTGTTGGATCCGGCTCCCGGAGCCGTGATCTTGCGAGATGATGTTGTTAAAAAGCAAATCATTGGTTTGGCCCCACACGAAACGTTCTGTAAGGCATATGACACACAAGCTTTTGAAAGTGTTGTTTATGATGTCTTGCGGCAACAGGCAAAAACGGCTTTGTCCGTTGGCTCCTGTGTTATTGTTGATGCGCTGTTTTATAATGAAGCCGAGCGTCGCGCCGTTGAGACATTGGCTGAAGAGTTAAGGGTTCCTTTCGTGGGATTTTGGATGGATGCACCTTTCGCCGTTCGAGCCGAGCGCGTGGAAAAGAGATTGCGTAATCCTTCGGACGTCAAAAATTCATCCGAATTGCGGCAGCAATTACAACTGGAGACGGGTGAAATTACCTGGTATAAAATCATGACAGATGCGCCGCGAGAAAAAACCCTTCAAAACGCATTTCGTATTTTAAAAAAAGAAATCAAACAACAAAAGGAGAACAATCATGGAAATCAGTCATGAATTGGAAAAATTGGATGCATTGCGTCAAAAAGGTGTGTTGACGCGGGAAGAGTTTGACGTCCAAAAGAAAGCTCTTTTGGCGGCACAAATAGGAACGGTCGGCTCATCCGGACAAAAGCAACAGTTGATTTATGTGTTATTGGCGTTTTTCCTGGGAGCTTTGGGAATACATAACTTTTATGCCGGATACAAGGGGCGGGGTGTGACCCAGTTGCTTTTGACGGTTTTCTCTCCCTTGACACTGTTTTTGTCTCTCATCTGTGTTGAAATCTGGGTCATTATTAACATCTTTCGGATTAAAAAAGATGCTGCCGGTGAGGATTTTTTACCCAGCAGAGGCGTTCAATTAGCGTTGGGCTGGATTAAAATTGTTTTTGATATCCTAGCATTCGGCGGGATCTTGTTAATTGCCGGAATAGCGGGATATGCGGCTGCCATGCAGAGATTTCAGGCAAATGCTGTATTGGATTATGCGACTCATGTAGCTGTGATGAATCAGAAACGGTCAGCCGATTTTCCGATACCGTGTCGTTCTTTAGTGCCTGAAACGCCATCGGCTTTGGATGATGTGGTGTGCATGATTTTACATGATGAAGACGGAGTTGTTGTCTTGATGCAGGGTGTGGCAAGTCATATAATGGAGCAGATTTCCGTTTTGGCGCCGGGTCAGACCGTTATTGATGATGATGTGATTGGTATTCAATTTTAGGAGAAAGTATGTCCAGATTAGTAGAATTAGAAAAATTAGCTGAATTAAAGAAAAAGAAAATCTTGTCCCAAGAGGAATTTGAACAACAAAAAAAAGCTCTGTTAGCCGAAAATCTGAGAGAAGTAGAGAAACCGGCGGCTAAAAGTCGATTGGCTTATTTGCTGTTGGCTTGGTTTTTGGGCGTTTTGGGTATCCATAATTTTTATATCGGACGGAATGGTGTCGGACTGGCTCAACTGCTGATTACCTTATTGACGGGGATATTTATTCTTCCCTTAATTGTGGTGGGTATATGGGTTTTGATTGAGATGGTCACGATTACTCGAGATGCCTCTGGACAGCCGATGAGTTGGCCATAAGAGTCAAAAAGAGATATTTTTTTCGATATTTTAAAAAAAAGACTTGCATTTTTTTTAGAATAGGTGTAAAAGTATCCTCATGCGATGCGCCCGTAGCTCAATTGGATAGAGCATCTGACTACGGATCAGAAGGTTGTAAGTTCGAATCCTGCCGGGCGCGCCACTAATAAATCCCCCGTTCAGGGGGATTTATTTTATGGAGTCGAGCAAGGTATGAGGACGGATAATGTTCGGCAAGAGCGCGCTATCAGGTGCAAATGAAAGACGTTGTGTCGATAAGCGAACAAAGGCGCGGATTGGCTTTCAGCCAACCAAGCCATCATGTGTGCGTTGGGCGCATGACAATTCTGCCGGGCACGCCTCTCTTTTGTGTTTTGTTTTTTTGTCTTAGAGTGCATCATGTCTTCGCCTGTCGCTGGTGGATTTGATGAACGAATGATGAAAATGTTGATTGAAAAAGATAAGGGCTTTTCATAACCATCAACTGGGAGCAAGAGAGCCGTTAAAAGAATAACAAAAAAGGCTCTTTCTTTTCAGAAAAAGCCTTTAAAATGGGGTGGAAGATGAGACTCGAACTCACGACATCTGGTACCACAAACCAGCGCTCTAACCAACTGAGCTACATCCACCATCAAATGTGTTTTCTCTTATACCCAAAAAAAAAGATGAAGTCAAGAAAAAAATACATCCGCCACAAAAAAACCGTCCTTTAAAAAAGAGGGACGGTCTTTCATAGAGCCTTTACGATTAACCCTGGCGTGCCTTTAATTTAGGCTTTTTCTTGTTAATAACGTAAACACGACCTTTGCGGCGGACAATTTTACAATCCTTATCGCGTGCTTTAGCCGATTTTAATGAACAACGAACTTTCATAATGCTACCCTTTCTGTTTGAAACTTAGGGCTCTACTATATAGAAGAAAAAAGCATTTGTCAAGACCTATTTTGCTTTTTATAAGAAAAAACAAGCAACAAGATACATAAAACTAAAGGAATAATAACCCCAAAAAGAGCATAAAAGGTTGGGCCGAGAGCTTTTGGCAGAGAGCTGTCCAAAATACCCTGCGTCCCCAACGGCAGACTGTTTTCAATTTCGCCAAAAGCATTGATAACGGCACTGATACCTGTATTGGCGATTCGAATAACCGGAAGTCCTTCTTCAACTGCACGCATCTGTGCCGCCGCTAAATGTTGATACGGACCGGCAGATAGTCCATACCAAGCATCATTGGTGACATTGATTAACCATTCAGGGCGATGTTTTTTCTGAACGACCTCTCCGGAGAAAAGGACTTCATAACAAATGAGAGGACCCGCCGGAGGCGCCTTGGGAATCGTCAAGGTTCGAACACCGGATCCCTCCATAAATGAGCCTACTCCGGGAACGAGTTTGTCTAAAGGCAGCCAATTTTTTAACGGCATATATTCTCCGAAAGGCACTAAATGCGATTTGTCATAAAAGTCCACAACATCGGCTAAGTCATTTAAAATAAAGAAACTATTGGCTATTTGGATTTCTCCCTGATAATCCGGTAGACGTCGAATACCCCCTGTCAACAACGTGCCGCCTTGACGGACCGCCGACATGAGACGCAGACGGTTCGGGCTGGTATTAATCGGGTAGGGAACAGCCGATTCGGGCCATAATACGTGCGTAATGTTTTGATTGTTTTCTCGAGAAAGACGTAAAAGCGTGTTTTCATTGTGAAAGGCTTTTTCGGGATCCCACTTAAATGACTGTTCGATGTTCGGTTGAACTAAGCGCAGTTGAACGCCCCATACCACACCGTCCGGCGCATTGAATATACGCCAAAAACCGATAACACCTAAAAGAGCCATGCCGCTCCAGACAGAAATGATGATTTTTTTCCTTGGCCAAAGGGCAAAGACACTGGCGGATAATAACGTAATCAGGGATAAAGTATAGATGCCTCCTACAGCGGCAATTTGTATCATCACCGGATATCCCGTCCAAATAGAACCAACTAAATTCCAAGGAAACCCTGTCAACAACCAACTACGCACCCATTCGAATAGTGTGAATATAGCCGCAAAAGCAAGCCACCGGCGAACACCCTTCGGCCATCGGATAGCCAATCCGGCCGGTATCGCCCAAAATAAACCGAACAACACCCCCATCCCAATCCAGACAAGGGGGATTAAGAAACTAAGTTGTAATCCTTCCGTCAATAAAGCATTTCCCAACCATGCCATAGAAAAAGCTCCTTGCCCCATGCCAAAGCAAAATCCTCGGGCAAAAGCTGTTTTACAAGGAATAGACTGATTGATACTTCCAAACAAAAAGGCCGTTGCTAAAATGAAAAGAGGGATACCATATGTGGGGGCAAATCCCAATGAACTGAGAGCGCCGCCGATAAACAATAGTGTTTTCAGATATTTTATTGAAAAATGGGGCATCTTGCTTGGAGCTATTTTGTTTCTTGTTTCAAATAGTATTTTCCATCTGCCGCCTTTTCAAAAGTTTCGATGCCATAACCATCCCATTTAATCGTATAGGAGGTTGGGGTTTTTTTTAGAACTTGACAAGAGCCGGCTTCTTGCCTTTTGCACAGATGGTCACTTAGCCCAACATATCCTTCCCAACTGGGGTGGTGAAAGTATTCGACAACAGGAAAATCAAGACGACAATCCTTTTCCCATATCTGTTCTAATTTTTGTTGATTTAACAATTTTTTTGTGCGATTTGCTTCAATCAGCTTTGGTAGTAAAAGACAGCGGCTAAAAGGATCTCGTCCGTCTTTATATTCAAAAAAACGATTAATCATTTCATAGTGAAACCGGCGTTTGCTGACATTTTGTTCATACTCGTATGAGGCATATTTATCAGGATGAATGTAATATTTTAACAACACCTCGGGATAAACGGACATTTTCCCGCCATTGGTAATAATTTCTCCGTAAAACGGTCGATCTTCTGCGGCTTTATAGGCCTCTCGATAACGAATGTGATGCTTGTTTAAAAAATCCCGCCGGACCATGATGGAAGGATGAGACAAGGGAACACTTCCCAAGTATAATTGAATGGCGTTGATATCCGGATCCGGCTCTCTTTGAAAGTTATAAGGTGTCATGCTTCCCGGAGGGCTGATTTGTGTTCCCAAAACGGTAATTTCCGGATGTTCGTCTAAGTATTTTACCTGTTTTTCAAAGCGTTTCGGCAGTGAAATATCATCATCGTCCATACGGGCAATATACTTGCCTCGAGCCATATCCAACCCTTTGTTTAATGAGGCGATTAACCCTTGATTAGGCCGATTGGTGATAATTTTAATGCGCTTGTCTTGTCGGGCATAGTTTTCTAAAATTTCGGCCGTAGAGTCGGCAGAACCATCGTTAATGATAATGAATTCAAAATCCGTAAAAGTTTGAGATAAAATTGACTCAATGGCACGAGGAAGCAGACTCTCACGGTTATAGGTGCTCATGACGACAGATACTGTCGGACGCGTCACATAACGCCAGAGCGGTATCACGCCCAGCAATAACATACAAGTAAGACAAACCAATACGACATATTTTTTTGATAAGTGTTTCATGATAAGATCCTCAATTTATCCATTCGGTTATAACTCAAGCCGTTGAAAAAAGCAAGATGTTGCATTGACAAAAAAGGTTTTTTTATGTATAATAGACTGGAATAAGTCAGAAGCGGAGGTCAAAATGGAAGTAATTGATCGGGAAATACAACAAGAAATTGCAAAAGCTCAGGAACGTCTGAGACAAGAGGAAGAAGCCCGAAACGAGCGAGATCGGCGAGCGGCTCAGGAGGCCGGACTTCGGTATACACCACCGTCTACTCCGGAGGATAAGGCCAAAGAAGCCGAAAGTGAAAAACACGGGATGAAGCCGTTTCAACCCGTTGAACAACAAAGCGAAAAAGCAGCTTCTTCTGCCAATACATCCAAGAAAGAACCGACGGTTGCTCAAGCGGCTCCTGACAAGGGGGAGGCCTCCAAAGAAGACGGGTCTCTAGAAGGAAAGGGAAGTGCAGCGCTTGCTTCGGAGCAATCAGATGGGGTGACTCCGACAGTTGACAAGCAGGTGCCCGAAGGTCAGGAACCTACCTTAGAGAAGATTGAAGAGTACTTTGAAAAACACGGGATGAAGCCGTTTCAACCCGTTGAACAACAAAGCGAAAAAGCAGCTTCTTCTGCTAATACATCCAAGAAAGAACCGACGGTTGCTCAAGCGGCTCCTGACAAAGGGGAGGCCTCCAAAGAAGACGGGTCTCTCTTTGCATCTCTGCAGTATTTTGAATCCAAATATGATAAAGATTTTTGGAATGTTTTTGGAAAAACAACATTGGATTTATTTGATTCTTTAAGAAAAAGTCGTGATTTGGAAAGCATGGTTCAAGACTTTGTCTTTGCTGTTCTGGAGTGGCCGTTAAAACTGGCGTTGGCCGCTACGGAATACAGTGAAGAAAAACAAAAAGTCTTGGCTGAAAGGCGTCAAAAAGCGAAAGAAGCATGGGATAATTCCGCCTTGAAAAAAGCCGGAACGGATGCGACACGTTTTGCTATTGATATCATGGTGCGTCTACATACGCGTATTGAGAAAAAGCATCCGACATTTTATCGCCATTTACCTAAAACAGCGGGTGAAAACGGCGTCGTTGATATTCGCCAATGTACATACAGACAGCGGCGGAAGTTTTATGACCTGTGTAAGGCTGAGGCTCTGAAAGATCCGGATATCATCCGCTTTATTTCGACAACATTGCAGCGTGAAATTACACGAGCTGATTTGGAAAAGACTCTGTCAGCTGGTGAAAATTTGAGCTTTGGATCGTTGCTTAATGTCAATGTTAAAGAGTTGCCAAAACGGAAAAAATCTCAGGAACAAGCTGAACAGGTTGAACATCGTTCCACGCACCATAAAAATAGATTTCAAGTGTTGAAAAAAGTTTACCACTTGTTGCAACACGCTCGTCACAAAGATCGTGTGCAACGTTCTGTGCCAACACAACAGCGGGACAATGTCCGCTCTTAAAACCAGATCGTCGATTATCAACAGGCGGCTTTAAAAATTCACTCCTCTCCGTTTCAAAAACGGAGGGGGTGAGGTATCTCGGCCGATGCCGGCTTGGGATTAGAAATAAAGCTTGGCGGTTAAAGATGAGACCGTGACAATAGACCGATTTTTATCTAAAGCCGGATTAATATAAATCTGCACATCCGGTGTAATCGTCATGAAATCCGAAATACCAAAGGCCCAATATGCTTCGGCAATGCTTTCCCATTCACGTTCGGCCTTTAAATTCATTTTACTGACTTTGTTGGCCGCAAAACCGATGCCAAGTTGATCCAAGGGATTGCGATTAAATGGATTATTATACATAACATCCAAGGCATAGGATTGATCCATACACATTCTGCTACCGGTTGCACCATTGATTTTAGCAAATATCGTCCATTTTTTTCCAAAATCTTGTCGGAGATTAAGCATCCATCCTGTCGCGGGATGATTATAAGAAACCCCCAGAGGTTTGAGCTGTCCCCCATCTGTATAACGGTCTACATTCGGACTGTGCGATATCCATCCGGTAATAACCGTTCGCCCGAAATCAAACCATTTGGGACGATATTGTGCATAAATGAAGTTTGTCCAATGGCTTTTATCAATATCGTTAAAGGCAACGTTTTGAGGAAAATAATTTGTTGTGTCCTGTGCCCCGAAAATGATTGTTGTATCCGGCCGGATATTCATGGTAATATAACCGCCCAAGCCTCCTGTCGGATAAGCTTTTGTCATATTCTTTGATAAGGAGAAGTTATTAAAGTGGTACATGGGTTTGGACAGATAGCTGACTTTTCCAAATGAGCCAATTAAAAACTGTCCAACCGAGACGGATAACCAGTTCATTTTTCCGGGAAGTTGATGAGTATATGTCAGTCGTTTGAAATATTCGCGTTTTTGAGCATCATCATTCATGGGGGTTATAATCCCAAGTCGTGTTTGCATGGCGGTCGCTTCCATATGCTCATAGTTGATATCTTCATACAAAAGTTGAATCGAGCCGCTACCCAAAGCCGCTGATTGAAACATGTCCCAGTTGGCTTCTACTTCATATTTGTCTCGAAAGACGGTGTTTTTGCCGTTGGGTGCACCGCGCTGCATTAAAAAACCGGCCCGCACGACATAGTCAAAACCATAACGGTCGTGTAGCTTTTTCTTAAAAGCCGTATAGACCTGCGAGGCATCATCAACCGCTTGAAAAATGCTGTGTTTATCCGTCAGTTGCCCATCGGTTATATCTATATCGGCTGCCGCTGCATATAAAGGTAAACTCATCAGGGCAGCTGCCAATCCATAACGTAAATAGTTCATGACTATCGCTTCCTTGATTAGTTGAGATTATATTGAGTCGGGCTCAATTCATACGGTTGAAAACGTTCTACACGATAAACCGTGTTGTTGAGCAGTCCGTCAGTTTCGGCTTCAAATACAACCTGTCCGTCTTTGACTTCAATAATTTTCGCGAAAGATTTTGCCGGTTGTTTCTCGGGATTCAAAGAGGCTTCTACGCTTGTGATTGTTTCATCTTTATCCGCCACGACATCTCCGAAATTCATAAGGTAATGTCCGTCCGCAAATTTGTCGACATCACCCAAATAGTGATTATATAGCTCGGGTCCACGTTTATACTCCCAGACAACAGATACAGTCATATCTTTATCATTGACCAAGAATTCGACGCCGCGCGACCAACTGTTCGAAGGATTATAATCAGCAATGGGACCATTGGCTCCTTTGTCATAGATATCCCGATACAGCCCGTTGTCCAAAACAGTAAAGCGATTTCCTCCTTGGGGTTTGGACGCATGTGCTCCATAGATATAGTCAAAGTCTTTGTCCGTTGGCTTTAAAAGCTTCTTTTCCAGTTCGGGCGTCACCCAGGGATTGTTCGGATTCGCCAAAATCCACTTAATCTCTTTTGTTTTACGATCGATTTTCATCAGAAAATTAAAAAAGCGTGCCGTCATAATGATGCTGTCATCTTCCGGGTCGTAGTTGAGCGAGTTCAAATGCATTGCATCCATTTTAGCGCGCTTATAGTTGTCTTTATAAAGGTAGTGTTCCAGTGTGCGAGGAATACGTTCATTCTGCACACCCATAATTTCATCAATTTCAAAACGATCAACCACTTGATTATCAGGTGTTAATTCAACGACGCTGTCACAAATTGTATCTTTGCCCGTTGCGTTAACAAGAGCTAAATAGTTGCCGTTCGGTAATTGGACAATATCATGTTGAATATCATCTTCGGCCTTTATTTTGTGACGAATATTACCCATCAGGTCCAGTTCATATAAAGAGTGATAAGCAACAGTGTATTGAGGGTCATATTCTTCACTGCCCAACATGAGCGTCCCATTTTTCATCATGTGCAGAGGAGACATTTTGCCCATAATCGGATCTGTTAATACCCAACGGACATCTCCGTTTTTGTCAAAGGCAAAAGCAAAACTACCCGGATTGACAATCACACCGGGCGTGACAAAGGTTAAGCCTTCTTTCATCTGATCCGTATCAGCCGTCAGTATGTTGGCATAATTTTTAAGAGGAATTTTTTCCGTTGTTATTTTTAATTCTTTGACGTGCGTCTCTTCTCCCTCTTTAACGGTTAAAATAACGGTATTATCTCCCTCATAAAGGCCGTAGACGGGGATTTTGTGTTTTGTCGTGACTTCCGGGAAATCATGCGCAATCGTTGTTTCTTTGTCTTTTCCGACAATGGTTATTCCGACCTGAGCGGGTTTGTCTGTTTCAAATGAAATCAGCGCCGTCAACGGAGAAATATGGTAGGGATTGACTAAAATCAGAGGCGCATCAAGAGAGTATTTTGTTTGTTGTATTTCGCTTAAAATATCTGCCGTCATTTGAGTCTGGTCACTCATATAATCCGCTTGAACCGGATGAGTTAATAATGTGCCACACATTAAAGCAAAAATCAGATGTTTCATGTTAGTCTCCTTGGATAAGTTGATTTTGATATGTTAGTGTAAAAGAGTTTGTTTTTAAACTTTCAGGAATAACGAAAATCAACAGCCCCGTATGTGTTCCTAATTTAATCTTGAGGTGGGTGAACGGCGTTTTTCCATAGTCAATTAAAAAGCCATCATCCTCCATTCGTGTGAAAGTTTGATTTCCCAAGTGCAGCTTTATTTTTTCGGCGTGAAAAAGCTCAGCATCGCTTTGTTTTCGTGAAACGGTTATCGGCAGCATATAGAAAACATATCCCGCCGGCGCTTGTTTCTGAATACGGTGCATCATCATGTCACCGGTGTAGGTTTCAACCTGTTCTTCAACCTCCAAAAGATGGGTTATTTCCGGTTTTTCCCAGCTGATGTCCCATCCGTTAACTTCATCGGCCAGGGCCGGAAGTCCGCATAAAAGAAAGGCTAACAAACATGTGCAAAAACGCTTCATTTTTCTCCCCCTTTTCATCATGACCGCTACGAGTAAAGCACGGTGAGTATATTAAAGTCAATATCTTTTTGACAAAAGCGTAAAAAAAGTGTAAAATGACGGCATGTTCACCATTCAAGTTATATAAGGGGAAAATAAAGATGGGATTGTTGGCACAATTTAAGCATGTTTTAACGCGCCGTGATACGATGGCGGGAGGGCGATTACTTGATTGGAAAGATGAATCCGTTTGGGAGAAGGGCATTGATAAAAATGGGCAAGCCTATAAAAGATTGTCTCTCAAGCGCGTTTCATCGGAAGATATTGCTCGTCTTGCTGCAGAGATAGCTTCATCCGGTGTTTTGGCAACGCCGCAACAAACGAAAACAGGCGTGGCTTTGTGTGTCGTTAATCCGGATAGTCTGGATTTATTGAACATGTATCTGAAAAAAGAACCGATCGTCCCTTATGGCGGTATATTTCAATTTCAAAATTGGCAGGGAGATCAACATAGAATAACTCTGGAAGTCCCGTCGCGATATGCT
The DNA here is from genome assembly GCA_944392785.1 of uncultured Alphaproteobacteria bacterium. Lineage (GTDB taxonomy): Bacteria > Pseudomonadota > Alphaproteobacteria > CAAHEQ01 > UBA3637 > CALXXW01. Next base: position 13,713 of record CALXXW010000004.1, read on the forward strand.
TTAGTAGAAAATAATCGTCATGCTTTATTAAAAGAACTGATTCGCTCAGGTGTTCAAGGGTGTCGTCAAGAAACAGTCCCCGGTTATCGCTATCGCCAACGCTTGACCATCGAAGGAGCCGAAAACATTTCGATCTTTAAAGAAGCCTGTGCGCTCTTTCAAAAAGCCTTTCAAATGCAAAAGGAGGAGTTGCTGGCTCGAGAAGCGGAAAAAAGGCGGCAAGAGGAACGGCTTGCCCGTGTGCGGGATGAGGCTATGATAGTCGCCGGTCTGCATTTGAAAGAGCCGCGCTTTTGGGAAGATATTGTTGTTCAAAGTCAGGATGGTAAGACGCGATCGGCTATGCGACTGCCTTTGTCAAACGCAGAGCAAGGATATCATTTCAAAGATTACTTGATAGCTATCGGAGTCCCGGAAGACAGCCTTCGCGTTTCAAAAGCCACCCGTACAACTGAAAAAGTGAAAGAGGGTGAGTGGGCGTTGCGTGTGTCGGGAAAAGAGGCTATTCATGCTTTAAAGCTCAACCTCTTCCATGAGTGTATGCAGATTCCGTCACGCAAGAAAGCGCCATCACCTGTTTTAAAAATCGTTCGTTCTAAACGGACGCATTGATGGGTTAGTATTTATAGGACATTCCCAACATAACGCGCCAATCCGGTTGACGACGACGGATGCCATCCGGATGCAGGCGCATACCGGCCTCACTGCGAAGCAACCAGCGCTGCCCGATATCTGTTGTATAGTAGGTGTTAAATTGCCACTCTTGTGCCGTCGGTTTTAAGTCGATGTCTTGTTGGCTCAGTATAACGGTATCGGTTTCGTAATCACGTCCGACTGGTAAAAGGGCCGTCAGTCGACCAGAGGTCGTTAAGGGCATAATCGCCTGGATACCTCCGAAACTTCGAGGGGTCATTTGATAGCGAAGATCCACAGCCAGCTGTTGACTTTTAAGGTCTTTAAATTGAAAAATATCTTGTTGCGTATCGGGTTTCGTCGAGCCATAAAAATAACTGCCGGTCAGAGTCAAACGAGGTGTTGTTTGCCACTGAAATGCCAGACCTATGAAATAGGTGTCGGCTCCCGGAGAGTGAAACGAGTCCTCTCCTTGAATACCCAACAGGCTATCTGCTTCGGATAACAGGCCAACTGTCGAGGTTAAGGAAATGTTAGAAGTCGGTTGATAGCTTGTCTCGGCAGCAAAGGTATAGCTCTGTTGTTTTACTCTGTCTAAATAATCATCTTCCGTCAAGGCAACCAGGCCGCTTCTTCCTATGGCTGTTTGAAAGCCAAAGCTGATTGAAGAAGTCATCTGATAAGTGTTATGAATTCCATAGGCATCTTTTAATGCCATGAACGGATTTTTAAGGCGATTCATATTGAAATCCGTATCAAAGAACTGAGTATCCTCGGTGTAAAAGGCACGTATTTTTAAATGCTCGATTGGCTGTAATGTCATTTCCAATAATCCGGCGTTCCAGTCCGACACATAGGATGAAATAGGTGTTGAAAAGCGTAAGCTGAACGTATCTGAGGGCGTCAACTTTTGAATCGTGGGCTGGTTTGTAAAAGCCCGAAATGTTCGTTTAAATTGATAGAATGATGTATCGGTTGAGCGGACTAATTGACGTGTGTTCATAAAGAATGAACGGTCATATTTATCCAATACCATTACCTCTGAGGGAAGGGCGGACAAAGCCTTTTCTCCCAGAGCTTTTGGCAAGGAAAGTGCCGCCTGATCCAGGGAAATCAGATGCGTATCGGGACTATCCGTTAGGGCTAATTTCAACACACCTTGGGGGCGTGTGGCTTCTTCTAAATTGACAAGCCCGTGTCCATAAACACTATCCACCCCGATTTCTCCCAAATCCGTTGCCGTATCAAATAAAATTTGCACGGCATTTTGTGGTGTCAGATTTGGAAAAGCTCCTAACAAAACCGCCAAGCTACCCGATACGGTCGGAGCGGCCATAGACGTTCCAAAAAGCCCGATATAACCATTGTCCTCACTGGTTGAAAAAATCGGGCTGCCGGATGTTCCTCCGGGAGCGGCAATACACCATTGTGCCGTTGTTCCGCATCGGTTGGAATAATCCGCTATTTGAAGGTTGCTGTCAACCGAGACCACGCTGACGACCAGATTATCCAGTTGATAGCCTTTAAGCGCATTGGCCTCGGGTGCCGCTGCAAAAATAGAGGCGTCGTTCAAGCCGTCATTCCCGGCCGCAAAAACTAAAATAGTGTTGGTTTCGGCGGCCTTCTTGAAAAAATTAAGCCCCTCTGAACCAATATAGTACTCAAACCCAGTGACGTTATCAATTATTTGATTGGCGCTTGCTGCGGTAATGTCACTGAATCCCAGACTGATGTTGATTATATCCGGATTCATATCGAATAACTGAAGAGTCGCCTCTGAAAAAGTATCCCATAAATCGGCCCGTCCGATAATCAGACCGGCTTCGGGAGCGACACCTTCCATTCCCGTATCATTCCTTAAGGCCGCAATCAAGCCGGCGACATGTGTTCCGTGGATATTATCCGAAGCCAGATAACCACTGGGGGTCCAATCATCTTGTTGCGCATCCCAGTCATACCAGCTGGCATAGCTGTAATAATAGCTTTCCCAATCGGCTTTATTAATTGAACCGATGAGCTGTTTTTGGCCGTCTTTATAAAGGTATAAAAGGCCATTTTCATAATTATAGCAATTTGTGCGGTCTCCGTCCACGCGGCAAGGGCCATAATCAAAATTGTATCCGCCGATAATGTTGTCATCTAAGTCTGTGTGGTGATATACGCCCGTATCCAAAACAGCGACACGGACACCCTGGCCGCTGTATCCTCGTGCAAAAGCCTCAGCGGCTTTTATCGCAGTTAAAGCGCGGCTATAGCGGTATTCGGCTGTGTTAAATGCCTCGGCATCCGGACTGGGGGCGGGATCCGGGTTATCAGAAGGCGAGGATGTATCATTTCCGGCAGATGAATCACTGCCTCCGCCACCACCGGCTGCTAAAGCCACAACTCCAACAGCGCCGGCAACGCCGACTCCTCCCCACAACAGCGTGTTATCGGATAGAGCGGTCCTACTCGAAGGATGGACTTCTTTGGTATAACGGTTCGTTCCGATATAATAGGTGTTCCTATCCGGTTGGTTTTTGTAAAAAGCCTCTTGTTCCTGATAGCTCAAGCGCGAGCGACATAAGGCCTCAGAGCGAGCTCCTTGAGATTTTAATAGTTCAAACCCTTGATAATCTTTTAACCGCATGGCATGACATAGCGGTGTTAAACCATTGCGATCCAGAGCATCGATATGTCCGCCGCTTGCCGTAAAGCGTTTAAGCGCTTGTAAGTCGCGCTGTTGCATTAAAGACATGACGTATGAAAAAGAACTGACAGGTCCTTGCGCCATAGCAAGAATTGGGTAGATGACCAGGCAACCGCCCAAAAGTATTCTTAGTGAGAGTTTCATGTGTGTTTCCCGTTTTTCCTATTATTATACATGACATTTTAGGAAACGTAAACATTTTATTTGATAAGGGCACATTTTTATTCAATATCAAAGAAAGGAGTGCTGAGTAAAAAAAAGATAAATGATTGTCTAACATTATGAAAAGTATTAAAAATATCTCAAATAATCATCCGCTTTTGTCCGAAGAAAGGAGAAGTCGGGGCAGGTGAATTAAAGACGACATGTTTTTTGAAATCAAAAATCTCATAAATCTGTTGAAATATCTTCTTGATTTTGGCGGAAAAGATTGATATACTCCCTCTCATTGTATTTTGAAGTATAGAGGGCTTTTTATGACAGAAAAACAAAAATACTATCCGGAATTAACGGCTAAAATCAACTTTCCCGAGATGGAAAAAGACGTCTTGGCTTTTTGGCAGAGCGATCACACATTTCAAAAATCGGTTGATAATCGCTCCTGCGCTGAGGAGTTCACTTTTTATGACGGTCCGCCGTTTGCTAACGGTATGCCGCATTATGGGCATATTATGGTGTCTTATGTGAAAGATACCATTGCACGGTTTCAAACCATGTTGGGTAAGCGTGTGGAACGTCGATTGGGATGGGATTGTCACGGATTGCCTGCAGAAATGAGCGCTGAAAAGCAGTTGGGCGTTTCTGGGCATAAGGCCATTGAAGAATACGGGATGTCGCGTTTTAATGATTTTTGCCGTCAAGACGTGCTTAAATATGCCGATATTTGGGTGACGATGTTGAAGCGTATCGGTCGTTGGGTTGATTTTGAACATGACTATAAAACAATGGACCTACCGTTCATGGAGTCGGTTATTCATAATTTTAAAGAATTGTATGATAAGGGATTGGTCTATGAAGGTTATCGGGTGCAACCTTATTCATGGGCAGCACAAACACCCGTGTCAAATTTTGAGGTGAATCAAGCGTATCGTGATAAAACGGATACGGCTATTACTGTTATGTTCCGTCTTGAAAATGGGTTGAATTTGTTGGCGTGGACAACAACACCGTGGACATTGCCTTCCAATCAAATGCTGGCGGTCGGGGCCGATATTGATTATGCCGTGATGGCCGAAGGTGATGAAAAATATGTTTTGGCTGAAGCCTTGTTGGATAAATATAAGCCGCAATTACAACATGCCACGCGTGTCGGTACACTGAAAGGATCTGAATTGGTGGGATTGTCATATGAGCCGCTGTTTCCCTATTTTAAAACATGGGCCGAGAAAGGGTGTTTCCGCGTGATGGCGGCTGATTACGTCTCGGTTGAAGATGGAACGGGTATTGTCCATATTGCCTCAGGTTTTGGCGAAGATGATTTTAATGCGTGCCTAGCGTATGATAAAAATTTTCCGATTTTGTGTCCGGTGGATGAGGCCGGGTGTTTTACGGGTGAAGTCAGCGACTATGCCGGTATGCAGGTTTTTGATACCAACGAGTTAATCATAGCTCGCCTCAAAGCCGAACGTAAATTGGTTAAAAAGGAGCAGATTACACACAGTTATCCTTATTGTTGGCGGACGGATACGCCGTTGATATATCGTGCCATGGATAGTTGGTTCGTGCGCGTGGAGGCTATTAAAGAGCAAATGCTGGCGGCCAATCAGGAAATTACGTGGACACCGGACCATATTAAAGACGGTCGATTCGGAAAAGGTTTGGAATCTGCGCCGGATTGGAATATCTCACGCAATCGTTTTTGGGGAGCACCGCTGCCTGTCTGGAAATCAGATAACCCTGCTTTCCCTCGCGTAGATGTGTTTGGTTCTGTTGCCGAAATTAAAGAAAAAACAGGCTGTGATGTGGTCGACTTGCATCGACCTTATATTGATGAGGTCGTTTATCCGAATCCGGATGATCCCTCTGGAAAAACGATGATGAGACGGGTGCCTTATGTCTTTGATTGCTGGTTTGAATCCGGATCGATGCCCGAAGGACAAATTCACTATCCCTTTGAAAAAAAAGCATGGTTTGACAGCCATTTCCCCGCCGATTTTATTGTGGAGGGAATTGATCAAACACGAGGATGGTTCTACTCGCTGCATGTGTTGGGAGTTGCGTTGCATGGTAAGCCTGCCTACAAACATTGTTTGGCAACGGGGCTTTTGATGGCAGAAAGTGGTGTCAAGTTGTCGAAAAAACTCAAAAATTATCCGGATCCGTATGAGGTGTTGGATACGATTGGGTCGGATACTCTTCGGTGGTTCCTCCTGTCATCGCCGGCCGTCAAAGCCGGGCAGGCTTACGTGAATGAAAGGGAAATCACCAAGGCGACACGTAAAGCGGTTTTACCCCTTTGGAATGCGTATTACTTCTTCTGCCTGTATGCCAATGCAGAAGGGTTAAAAGCTGAGATGATATCAACTTCAACAGATGTCTTGGATCGGTATATTTTGGCTAAATTACGTCGTCTGTCCGAGGTGGTTAAAAAGGCGATGCTGGCCTATGATATGAATACAGCTTATGCCGAATCGGCGGAATTCTTAGATATTTTAAATAATTGGTATATTCGTCGGTCTCGGGCTCGTTTCTGGGATGGAACAGATGTTCAAGCGTTTAACACGCTTTATACGGTTTTGGTTTATTTGACTCAAATCATGGCTTCGTTGATGCCGATGTTGACAGAGTTTATTTATCGCGGCTTGACCGGTTGTGAATCCGTACATTTGACAGATTATCCCGATTTGTCGTCTATTCCGTTTGATACGGATTTAATCGCCGAAATGGATTTAGTGCGTATGATTTCTTCAACGGCCAAATCAATGCGTGAGGAGCATAAACTACGCAATCGATTGCCTTTGGCCTCTATGACTATTGCCGGGAAAAAAGCCACTCAACTGGCTTCTTTCAAAGAAGTTTTAAAAGACGAGGTGAATGTCAAAGAGGTTATTTTAACAGATGACATTGCAGCGGTGGCCACAACATTCCTGTATTTAAAAACACCTTTAATCGGCAAGCGATTAGGACGCTTCATGGGGGCAATCATGGCCGCACATAAAGCCAATATCTGGCAGCTTCAGTCGGATGGGACGCTGTTGATTGCCGATCAAATACTTTTACCGGAAGAGTTTGAGTTGCGCCTTGTTTTAAAAGAAGGCTTGGACGGTCAACCTTTACCGGATAATACGGCGGTTATTCAGTTGGATACAACCGTGTATCCCGAGCTGGAACGTGAAGGAATCGCACGCGATTTTGTGCGTTTGGTTCAAACACGCCGTAAAGAAAGCGGTTTAGATATCTTAGATACCATTCATATTCGCTATCAAACGTCATCCGCTCTTGTCAAAAGCGCTTTGGAAGAACATCGTGCCTATATTTTAGAGCAAGTATTGGGGCTTGATTTGCTGAGTGTCGAGGGGATAGAGGCACCCGTCGATGAATTGGGAGACGCCAATATATTGTTTGATATTGTGAAAGGATAGAAAAATGACACCTGAAATTATTGAAAAACTCTTCCCAAATGCGCTGCCGAGCATTGCGGAAATTGAAGCAAAGTACCCGCCGCGTTCATTGCCGGAGGGAGCTCGGGTGATGCGTGTTGCTCCCAGCCCGACCGGAAAGATGCATGTCGGAACCTTGTATCAAGCACTCTTGGCTGAACGCGTGGCACATCAAAGCGGCGGCGTTTTCTTTTTACGCTTGGAAGACACGGACCAAAAAAGAGAGGTCGCCGGTGCCGCCGATTTGATTATCAATTCATTGGCGCGTTATGGACTGCGGATAGACGAGGGGGTGGGCGCCGATGGTCAAGATATCGGTCTGTATGGTCCTTATATACAGTCTCAACGTCGAGAAATCTATCAGGCGTATGCGAAAAAGCTGTTGATGGACGGTTTGGCCTATCCTTGTTTCTGCACTGCGGAAGATGTGGACATGATGCGTAAAATTCAAGAAAAGCAAGGTCTCAGACCAGGGTATTATGGAAAATATGCGCATTGTCGCCACTTAACTGATGAACAAATTTTAGAAAATTTAGCCGCCGGAAAGCCATGGGTTTTACGATTTAAGTCTCCCGGAAAATATGATAACCGCATTGTTGTTAAGGATTTAATGAAAGGCAACCTGTCCATGCCGGAAAATGATATGGATATCGTGTTGATTAAAGGAGACGGTTTGCCGACATATCATCTGGCGCATGCCGTTGATGATCATTTGATGGGAACAACACACGTTTCTCGCGGAGACGAGTGGCTGTCCAGTGTGCCGTTGCATATTCAATTATTTACGGCATTGGGATGGAAGCCGCCTAAGTTTGCCCATATGGCGCCTTTGCAAAAATTAGATAACGGTAATCGGAGAAAGCTATCAAAAAGGCATGATCCCGAGGCCAGTATTACCTATTTTTGGGAGCATGGATATCCGGAAATAGCTATGGTTGAGTATCTGCTGAATTTGATAAATGCTTCTTTTGAAGACTGGCGTAAGACAAATCCGGAAAAAAGTGCTTTCGATTTCCCGATGAATTTTAATAAAGTATCTAATACAGCCGGTGCGTTGTTTGATTTCATGAAATTAAACAGTATTTCCAAAGATGTGGTGGCGGCTATGACGGCCGAGGAGGTCTATCAGGCTGTTTTGGCATGGGCCAAGACATATAATCCCTCTTTTGCGGATCGGTTATTGGCTCATGACGCATATGTCAAAGCGATTTTGAATATTGAGCGTGGTATCGGGAAAAAATCGCGTAAAGATTTATTGAAATGGGAAGATGTGGAGAACGATATTTCTTACTTTTTCGATGAGTTATACCAGCCGACATTAGCCGATCAATTGGCTCTGTTGGCCGGATTGGATGAGGCTTTGATTAGGCAGGTCGCAGCAGATTATCGCGCCGTCTATCGTTATGATGACAGTAAAGAGGTTTGGTTCGATAAAATTAAACAAGTCGGTGCCCAAAATGGCTTTGCCTCGGATATGAAAGCGTATAAAGCCGATCCATCGGCCTATCGGGGCAGTGTTGCCGATGTGGCAAAGATATTACGTGTTTTGATAACGGGACGTGTTCAGTCTCCGGATTTGTTTGCCATCCAACAGGTGATGGGGGAAGACAGAGTCATGCACCGCTTGATGATTTAGGACTTGCAATTACCACTTAAATGTGATAAAACAGGCAACATATTTAATTTTTAAAGGAGAAAAATATGCGTCGTAAATTGATTGCCGGAAACTGGAAAATGAATTGTATGAAAGAAAACGGGCTTGCCTTGGCTTCGGCTGTTTTTCAGAAATGCCAACAAAATGCTCCGCTGCCGTTTGATGTTTTGGTATGCCCTCCCATGAGCTTGTTGGCAAAGGTTGCTGAGTTGCCGCATACAGGGGCTGCCATCGGGGCGCAAGATGTGGCTGAGACAACAAAAGCCGAAGGGGCGTTTACCGGAGATATCTCGGCGGATATGGTCGTGGATTTAGGAGCAACCTATACACTGGTGGGACACTCAGAGCGTCGCACCATGCATCATGAAACAGATGCCGTTGTGCGCCAAAAGGCCGAAAATGCTATGAAAGCAGGATTAACGACGGTTATTTGTATCGGCGAGACTTTGGAAGAGCGTGAGACCGGCCGTGCTTTGGATGTCGTCGCCGCACAGATACGCGGCTCTGTCCCGACAAGTGCAACGGCGGATAAATGTGTTATCGCTTATGAACCTGTTTGGGCGATCGGTACGGGCAAAGTCCCGACCAATCATGACGTCGCCGAAATGCATGCGAAAATTCGAGAGGAGTTAACGCATTTACTGGGTGCCGAGGTGGCCAATGAGATGCGTGTGCTTTATGGTGGCTCTGTGAAGCCGTCCAATGCGAAAGAGCTATTGAGTATTAATCATGTGGATGGCGCTCTAATCGGTGGGGCAAGTCTAAAGGCTGAAGACTTTTGGGCGATTGCCGAGACTCAGATGTAAAGGAATCAAATAATGCAGACAATTTTATTGACAGTACATATTTTGTTGGCGGTATCAATTACGATATTGGTTATGTTGCAACGTGCCGAAGGCGGGGCTTTAGGTGCCTTGGGCGGGGGACAAGGCGGTGCCGGCTTTTTAACGGGACGGCAGGCCGGTAATTTGTTGACGAAGTTGACCGGTTGTTTTTTCTTTTTCTTTATTTGCACAAGCTTAAGCTTGGTGATTTTGGCTCGTCAAGCAACGGTGAATGAAACCGTCTCTTTGCTTCCCACAACGGAACAGACAACCAACTGATTGATTTTGATGAAAGGTTGCTCTATGTAAATGAAAGGTAGAAATACCTTTCATTTTTTTTATAAGGACAAGAAACGGGAGAAAATAACATGACAGAAATAGGGGATATAAAAGCCAGGGAAATTTTAGATTCTCGCGGTTATCCGACGGTAGAGGTTGACGTCTATTTGTCGGACGGTTCGTTCGGCCGAGCAGCTGTGCCCAGTGGAGCTTCAACGGGAGCGCATGAGGCTTGGGAGTTGCGTGATGGTGATAAAAAGCGATATCAGGGAAAAGGGGTTCGACAAGCTATTGATCATGTTCAGAGCAAAATCAGGCCCTCATTAATCGGACGTGATGCCGCGGATCAATCGGGGATAGATGCGTTGTTATGTCAATTGGATGGAACGCCCAATAAAAGCGCCTTGGGAGCTAATGCGATATTGGCTGTTTCTTTGGCCGTTTCAAAAGCAGAGGCCAATAGTCTTCAACTTCCTCTGTTTCGCTATTTGGGCGGTATCGGCGGACATGTATTGCCGGTGCCTATGATGAATATTTTGAACGGTGGTCGACATGCGGATAATCCGATAGATATTCAAGAGTTTATGATCATGCCTGTGGGGGCTTCCTCTTTTTCGGAGGGGTTGCGTATGGGGGCTGAAATTTTCCATGCCCTTCAACTTGAGTTAAAAAAACATCACTTGAACACCAATGTCGGTGATGAAGGCGGCTTTGCCCCCGACTTAAAATCCGCTCATCAAGCTTTGGATAACATTCTGACGGCGATTCATCAAGCCGGATATACCCCGGAAAGGGACGTTGTGTTAGCCCTAGATGCGGCCGCCAGTGAGTTCTATCAAGATGGCGTGTATCAGTTGGAAGGTCAATCATATGATGCCGAGCATCTGGTCCGATACTATGAGGCGTTAGCGTCTCATTACCCCTTATTTTCGTTGGAGGATGGGATGGCTGAAGATGATTGGGAAGGATGGCGTCTATTGTCTGATGCTTTAGGAAAAAAATTGCAATTAGTGGGGGACGACTTATTTGTCACTCATACGGCTCGATTGAAAGAAGGGATTGACAAGCAGATCGCCAATGCCATTTTAATTAAACCGAACCAAATTGGTACGTTGACAGAAACGTTGTCGGCGGTTCAATTAGCTCAAGAAAATAGCTATCAGGCTATTTTATCTCATCGCTCGGGTGAAACGGAGGATACAAGCATCGCGGATATTGCCGTAGCGACAAATTGCGGGCAGATTAAAACAGGCTCGCTTTCGCGTTCGGAGCGTTTGGCTAAATATAACCAATTATTACGCATAGAAGAGCAACTGGGAAAAGAGGGTCGCTATGCCGGAGGCATTTTAATCAATAGCCGACAACGACTTGATAAGAACACCTCAACGTGATAGGGACATATAAAAAAACACCCTCCGGCCGAAGGGTGTTTTTTTTGTGAAGAGCTTACTCCAATGTATCAGCAAAATTAGAGCCGGTAAAATCAGAGACAGAGCCGCTGGTATTCGTTGTGGCATAGTCCACAATGGCACCGGCGATAGCCACGATTGCCAAACCGACACCCAAAGCGGCTAACCATTTCCAGTTGATTTTTCCGAAAATGGCTGCTGCGCCAAGACCTACCAAACCGAAGCCGCCCAATACAAAGATAACGGCACGAGCGTTTTTAAACGTATCCGTCATTTTCGAAATCACGGTTCCAAAGGCGTCTTGAGCATTGGCACCTGTTGCCGTGAAAACCAAGGCAACCAAGCCGAACAGAGCCAAGTATTTTAGATATTTTGTCATGTTAATTCTCCTTATATAAGTTTAATTAATGGGGGACAGAATTCTATCCCTTAAGTTTATAATACACCTTTTTTCCGGCTTGTCTAGATTTTTTTAGGAAAAAGCATAAAAAAACTGTTTTTTGTTAGTAAAAAATTAAAGAATTGTCATTTATGATGTGAATAGCTTATTGTATCTTTCGCGAAAAGGAATATAAAATGGTTCAAAAAAATGTCTTGATACATGCTTCTTTCCTGTGTTTAGTGGTGTTGTTAAGCGCTCATGTTCGAGCCGATGGGGATCCCGTCGAATTTGTGGGTGAGGCGCAGGAATTGCAGCCAGATGAGCAGCTTGAAACCGCCGAAGATGCGATTGCAACGGTGACGGCGGACGGAGAGTTTTTATTGCCTTCTTACATTGTTCCGACAGAGCCGCTAAAAAACACCGCTTCGGAAAAGACTGCACCGCGTATCACGACAGAAAAACGCTCAACCGTTCCCGTCGGGCGCACCATTAAGACAACAACCGTGCGGACCGAATATGTGCCGGCAGATGCCGAGGTTCTGGCTAAGTTAGGCATTCCGCCGCCGAGTACTCCTGTGTTGTTAGATATGGGAAAGTCTGTTCCTATGGCTCAGGGAGGGGCATCATCGGCTCCGTCTTTAAACGGACAAAGACCGATGGAAAGGCCGAAAGCTAAAAAACCTTTGCTGATTCCGATTGCCGCTGAGGCCGAGATTGTTCAGGAAGAGGATATGCCTTTGCCGGTTTCCAATCGTCCTGCACTTAATTCGGCCTATGCCGATCGTATCTTAGAAGATTTTACGCAAAACGGCACAAGTACGTTGATGCCTCACGAGATGAAAGTGACATTTTATCCCGGAGAGGCCTCTTTTTCAGGACACTCATTGAAGTGGATTCGTGCGTTTTCCAATGCCGCTATGTATGATCCTCGCTTGGTTCTCGAAATACGGATGAGTCGAAATGAGATGCCGTTGCAGTATAAGCGGTTGGCTATTTTGCAAAATGCTTTGACGGGCGCGGGGCTTTCAACGCATCAGATGCAGGTGAGCTTTGTTAATCGTCCGACGGATACGCTGTTGCTTCGCAATATTAAGCGGCCGGAGCCGACAGAGGTTATTCAGAAAAATACGCAAAAAAAAGTGAAAAAACAAACAAAAGCGGTGAAATGGTAAAAGAAAAACAATTTGTGCTTGTATAATTCCAAAAAATAACGTATGGTGAAGCAAGAAGGAGTATGAACATGATGCAAAACAAATTAATAAAGGCTGTTCTTCCGGGCATTTTTGTGGCGTCGTTCTGTGTGGTGGGTTGCACGCGTATGCAGACGGATGAAGTGTATTATGATGAAGCTTATTATGAAGATGAAACAGCTCCTGTTCAACTGGAAGAAAATGACTATTCTTGCGGAGCGGATGATGATTGCTTGCTAACCAATGATGATGGTTTGTTTCTGACGGAAGAATTTACAGAAACTTATGTCGTTTCGCAACCCGGTACGTTGATGGTTGATACCTCTGCTCCGGTGAACATACCGACGACCATGCGTCCCGCGGAAAAAGCTATTGTGACGAACGGTGAGATATCTGCTTCACGACCGGCCGCCATGAAAGCAACGGCCGTGAAAGATAAGGTTGTATCACAATCAGAAACGGTATCAGAGAAGCCTTCCTCTCAGGGGAGTGTGACGACGGTGGCTTCTGTCCCTCTCGTTGAGGAGACGACGACAACGGAAGTTATTGAAAAAGAAGCGCCACCCGCACCGATTCCTCTGGTCAAAAAAATAACAACGACGAAGGTTGTTGAGTCGGATGTTGTTGCAAAATCCGAACCGGCTCGAAAAGTGGTGACGACGGTTTCTGAAAAGAAGACAACATCGCGTATCGATGCTAAAACAGGTGAGAAAATTGAAGTGAAAAAGGAGGAGAGCTCCATTACGGCCGAAGGAACAACTTTAGCGTCTCGTGTGGCTTATGGGGAAGAAGTCCATGAATGGGAAGCTATTCCGGGAACAACGTTGAGGGCTCTTTTGCTGGAGTGGGGTGAAAAATCCGGATGGACCGTGATTTGGAAAATGGATCGCGATTACTTGTTAGAGGCCGGAGTTGTCTTTCGAGGAACGTTTATGGAGGTTGCGGGTGCTTTGGTTCGCTCTTTTGCTCGTGCCGTACCGGCTCCGATCGGAACGTTCTATCAAGGAAACCGTGTCTTGGTTATCAATACGCAGGAGGATGAGAATGCGCACTAATATAGCTCGAATTATTTTGTTATCCGGTGTTTTGTGCGGTTTTGTGTCGTTAACGGCGTGTAATAAGTATGTGGATAAAACAAATAAAAAAATAGAAACAATTTATGAACAGGCTGAAACATATCGTGATGTGGCGCGAATTCCTGATTTACCCGAGCCGGTGGATACTGTTCGGATTCAAAATGATATTTGGTTGGGAACCAGCAGTTCTAAGATTACGGAGGGAGACCCATTACCGGCAGCGTTGGAAAAAGACGATGGTGTGACGATTTCTTTAGCCGGTGAGGTCACTTTACCGATTTTGGCTCAAGAAATCATGGATGTGACACATATCGTCGTGCGTTTGGATGATTTAAAGTCCGAAAACGAAATTCCTGAAAATACCTTACCGGTGAATTATTCCGGAAAGCTGAGTGGTTTGTTAAATTATATTGCGAATAGATATGGTGTGTGGTGGAAGTATCAAGGGGGTATTATTACCTTTTTTACCAAAGAAACACGTGTCTTCACAATTTATGCGCTGCCTACGGAAACAAGCCTTTCGGCTACGTTGACCGGTGCCTCTATGGGAGAAAACTCTGGGGGGGGGAGCGCCTCATCATCCTTGAACACATCGGCTAATCTGTCTTTGTGGGATAATATTGAGGAAGGAATTAAACAGATCGTCGGTGAGAATGATAAAGTATCGTTTAGTCGTGTCGCCGGAACAGTGACGGTGACGGCTAGTCCCTTTGTCATCCGGAAAGTCGGACAATATGTGGCTAACTGGAATGAAAAACTATCGCGACAGGTCGCTATTTCTGTGAAAGTTCTACAGGTCTCTTTAACGAACGAAGATAGCTATGGTCTTGATTTGCGGCTGGCGTTTAATTCGAATAAGTTAGGTTCTTCCTTTTCAAGTCCCTATTTCATTGATGCAGCCGGTGGCGGTGCAACAGGTAGCGTTGGTTTGTTGTCTATGGCTCTGTTAGATCCCGGGTCCCGTTGGAAGGATTCACAATCAATCATTCAGGCCTTGTCAACTCAAGGAAAGACTTCTCTCGTGACCAGTACAAGCGTGACAACTTTGAATAATAAAGTGGCTCCTGTTCAGATTTCAACGGCCCAGAATTATGTGAAGGAAACCAATGTGACAACGTCCGGTTCCGGAACAGATCGTAGTACGGAAGTCGATATGGATACGGACACGTTAAATTACGGATTCACGATGGAAATTTTACCTCGCATTTTAGATCACGGTCGTTTGATTGTTATGTTCTCATTGACATTGACGGATCTGTTGTCTCTGGATCAATTTTCATCGAATGATGGTCTGCAAACATCTGAAGATTCTTCCGACGAAGAAGATACCGAAGAAGAAACCGGAGATCGAGAGTCCACGATTGTTCAGTTGCCTAAGATGCAAATGCGCGGCTTTATTCAGGAAATTGCCATGCGTTCGGGCTCAACATTGGTCTTGACCGGTTTTGAAAGTGCCAATGATACGACGGATACGGCCGGTATCGGTAAGGCAAAAATGGGTATTTTGGGCGGTAAAGCCTACAGTTCAAACACGCGGGATGTTATGGTGATTTTGATGACGCCTGAGGTATTACAGTCACCGCTGTCACCCGAAGCCAGAATGAGGAATTTTTAAAAAGGGAGTATAAAAACAGGATGGTGGATCAACAAAATCCGACGCAGACACGTCCGCAGACGCATGCGGAAATGGTTGCTCAAGCCAGCCAGTCAGGAACAGTTGTTATTGACGGGATGCGCTATGCTGTCGGTTTAATGTGGTTGCCACTTCAGAATCTGGATGATCCGATTCCCGAGATTCGTGAAACGATGGATAGTGAACCCGGTGCAGACTACTACTGTTTGCGCACGGGGGCAGCGCCGCAGTATGGTATTGCTAAAAGTTCGATGGGGCATATGGAAAATGAACCCTCATTGGCGGCGGCTGTTGCTTCAGCTTTGTCCGATAAAACTTCGGTTTGTGCCGTTTTTAAGGTAGATGAAGGATATTGGTTTGTCGCCATTCGAAATGACTTAATCCTATCTGAAGAGGACATCCTTTTCCATACGGAAGAAGAAGCAAAACGTGCCTTTTTTTCCATGATGGCCGTGCCGGATTGGGGCATAAAAATTGTTCCGGCTTCATGGCATATTGAAGGAACAGAAGAGCGGGATTTGGCCGCGTTGATAAAAAATAGCCGTAAAGTTCGTTTGGTCGAATTAAGCACGGCGAAAAAAACGCAAATTTTGCTTTTCGTTTCTCTGGTTATTTTGGCTCTGTTGGGCGGTGCGGTCTATTTAATCTATTCGTTGATCAAGGTTGCGTGGACACCCGAAACTATACCGGTTATGCCGACCCCGGAAGTTGTTAAACCTGTTGAGCCGGTTATTCCCAAAGCAAAGCCGTGGGAAAAGGTGGTTCAAGTGGATGCTTTGTTGAGTCGTTGTTGGAATAATACATATCAATTAACATCGGTCTTTATTCCTTGGTGGAAAATGGGGACGGTTGTCTGTACTCCATCGGGTATCCAAACGACATGGACTCGTACGGGGGATCCGGGTAAGCGATTGGCATGGTTAAAATATGCCATCAAAGATTATCAATTTAACCGATTGGAAATCAAGCCGATTTCAACAACGCAAGCCGAAGGAAAATTACCGTTTGCCGATATGCCGATGATTTCAACGGCTCCGACCCTGACCGTTGAGCAGTTGCAGGAAGAGTTGCATGAAATTACGGATGCGACAGGAATGCCTATTGCTTTTTCGGAGCAAACGGTTTTGGATCCGCCTAATAATGCAGATGGATCGGCGCCTCCGAATCAACAAGTATATCACTTTTTTTCCTTTACCATTAATTCGGAATATACGCCATGGGAATGGAAGACGTTTTTTGATAAATTTACGGGATTGGAATTGTTAAAGCTGGAATATGCACCGGGTAATCAAAATAAGTGGAAGTATGAGGGGAGAATCTATGCCAAATAAAACATTGACTTTTGTGATGAGCCTAGTAATAGGTAGTTTATTTCTGAGCGCAGGTGTGAAAGCTCAAACGGCAGAACCCGCACCCAGCTCGGAGTCTGTGGATGTTCAGGCAGCTGAAGCGGCGGCTAAAGAGGCGTTGAATAATGAATTGGCGACACCGACACTCACCGATAAAACAGCGGTTGATTTTCCTAATCGTCAGAATTTAGGAACTCAGGAATTGGCCGTTTTACCGGGTATTAATGAAACCGATATGACCGGTCCATCTCCGATGGCTATTTCGGTCTCAAAAAAAGATTTGCCCAGTGAACAATTGATTGGGAAAATTACACCGGAAGTGTTTCAAGAAATGGCCGATATTGAACGAGCCAGTACATTTTTGCGCTTGCAAAAACAAAAAGAGGAATTGAAAAATGATCTCGAACGTACCAGAGCCATGTATCGTCAGTCGCGTCTGGAAGAAATCGCTAAACGCGAAGAAGTGGTTAAAGAGCGTATTAAATGGTGGCAAGAACAAGAAGAACTTCGAGAAGAGTTACGTCAGAAAAAGGCCGAAACAGAAAATATAGAACAACGGATTGAGGAAGAAAAAGCCCTTCGTGAAGAGCTACGAAAAAAGGCTTTGCAACGTCGTGAAACGGCCGAGACCAAGGGGACAACGGAGGAAGTGACGGAAGAAGTCGGATTTGTCCCAACAACATATGTTTTAATGGGGGTTCGCGGGATGAGTGATACGTTGATGGCGCAATTGCAGGATGCTGATACACAGGCCGTCATTACCGTTAAGAAAAATGATGTTTTACCCTCAGGGTATGTCGTTTCTGAAATTACGAAAGACTATGTGATTATCTCTTACGGAGATTTACAAACGCGCGTTGGATTTAATCAGTAAAGAGGGGGGATAGGTTTGTTATCCTTGGGAGCTTATGTTGTGGGATGATGAAGAGGCAAAAAAGGCTGCCGCCAGTTTATCAGGCGAGGTATCAAAAAAGCCCGATAAAAAATCGGATGCGATAGAGGCATCGGATATTCCGACAGCCGAACGCTTGCCGCAAGAGATGCCTTCGTTTTTAAAAGCATCGGAAACATCTTCTCAAGAGCCGCTTTCTTCTTTTGTCCCACCACCTCAAATTCCGCATGTATCAGAACATATCGCAGAAACGAATCATAAGGAAAACGAGCCTTTGACCGAGCCGTCATCTTCTGCATTGCAGATATCAGATATAGCCCAACAAAAGCCAGAGAGCTCTCAACCGATTGGGCCTATGCCGAGGGTAGCTGAACCGAATAAAGAACAGGATCAGCCCTTGTCTTCTGTGGCTGAATCCCCTGAGGTGATACCAGCCGATCCGGGCGAAGACGTGCCGGCCGTGGTGGCGCCGTCGGATGCTTCCCTTAAGCCCGAACAGAAAGATACTGCTATTTCTTTGTCGGATCAGGCCAGATTGGGAACGACACAAGCTCCGATGAATCCCTCATCAGATAAGTCGATTTTGGCTGACAAAGAGACATTGCTTGATGCGATAAAAGCGGAAAAAACAAAGGAAGAGAGTGAGTCATCGTCCAATGGAAAGATGTCTTTTGGACACCCGGCTGATGATATTATTGTCTCGGATGTGCAAGCAGCTGCCGCGGCTGAACAGACAAAGACAGATTATACTTCAAATACTTTTTTAAAAGAGCTATTCGCAGATGGGAATGAATGTGTGACGGCTATTAACGGTTCGTTCCCTATCAAGGAAGATACCCGTTCTTTATTGGCGTTATTTTCCAATGGCCGTTTTTTTGTCTCCGAATCGGCTAAATTTGACGGTAAGGTGTTAGGTTTTCAATACCAGGCAAAAAAACGCCGCTTACAAATCGGGAAGCCGGAGTATGTTCCGACAATTATTTTAAATGACATCTATGAGTATGCTCTTCAGGTAAAGGCGGCTAGTACCAAAGTTGATATATCGGATGCACAGGAACAGGCTCGGATGCAGCGTGATTTTGTGACAATTGTCACACGTGCTGCGGCTAATCATGTGTCAGATATCCATATCGTTGTCGCCGACCACTCAACAGTTATGTTTCGCATTAACGGATTGATGCAAACGGAAATGGAATATACTAAAGAGTGGGGTGAAAGTTTCGTGCGCGCGGCTTTTGCCTCATCAGATATTTCTGATTCGAACTATGCTCAGAATGAATACCAGGCGGCTCAAAAACTTGGTCGGACACCGCTCAGAGGCTCTAACGGACGTCTGTTATTGCCCAGGAACGTGTTGGGTATCCGATTGCAATTTAACCCTATTGCTTTTGGAACACGCTATGTCGTTATGCGTCTTCTGTATGCGGAAGACGATGCCACTTCAGCCAGTGATTTAGAAGTCCTAGGATTTACAAAAAGAGAAACGGGACTGTTTTATCAATTACGTTCGGAACCAACCGGTATTGTGATTGTTTCGGGGCCAACGGGATCTGGAAAGTCAACGACTTTGCAGCGTAATATGATTGCCATGTTGCAAGAGCATAATTATGAAATTAACTTGATTACGGTGGAAGATCCGCCGGAATATCCTATTCCCGGAGCGCGTCAAATGCCGGTGACTAATGCTACGTTGGAGGAGGAAAAAGATAGAGAGTTCAATAAAGCCTTGGCGGCAGCTTTACGGTCGGATCCCGATTCATTGATGATCGGTGAAATTCGAACCTTATCTGCAGCTGACTTGGCTTTTCGGGGAGCATTGTCGGGACATAATGTTTGGACAACCTTGCATGCCAATAGTGCGGCGGCGGTGATTATGCGTCTGAAAGATATGGGGGTTGAGGATTTTAAATTGCAGGATCCCAGTATTATGAGAGGGATGTTAGCACAACGTTTGTTTCGAAAACTTTGTCCGCATTGTCGGATTAAAGCGGCTACGAATCCGACTCATCCCGCCGTGCAGCGATTGGAGCGAGCTTTGGGGGATGTCGCATTGGATTTGGCGTATTTGCGAGGCCCGGGCTGTAAAGAATGTGATTTTCGAGGAGTCAGCGGTCGTACCGTGGTTTCTGAATTTATTCTGCCGGATGCCACCTTTTTGGATTTGATGGTTAAGGGAGAAGTCAATAAGGCCATGAGCTATTGGTTAAATGATTTGAATGGTCAAACATTACGTGAGGCGGCTATTTCTCGTATGTTGAACGGGATTATTGATATTGAAGAGGTTGAACACTGGACCGGTTTCTTGGATCAACAGCTTTTGATATAAAGGTATTGGAAAAAGGAGTACAGCATGGATAGTATCCCGCAGACAAAAATTCCTCAAAAACGTAAAAGCAGTATCGGAGAAAGTGCCGGTCAGATCGGTTCACGCTTGAATTATTGGTATGCCAGATTGATGGTCCGGTCGATCACTTCTGATAGATTGGCGGTTTATCGTAAACTATCCGCATTATTGCGCAATCGATTTTCATTGATGGATGCCTTGGATCGTCTGCATCAAATTGCTTCAAAAGATGGGAAAAATCCGGATGATACTATGGCTATTGCTATTCATGAATGGGTTAAGTCGATTCAAAACGGTGAATCTTTCTCGGTAGCGTTAAGAGGGTGGGCGCCGCCAACAGAGCTTTTAATGCTTTCGGTCGGTGATATTGCGAATTTAGAGTTGGCCTTGGATAATACCGTTAACGTCGTTGAGGGAATGAATAAAATGAAAGGACCCGTTGTAAATGCCATTGCCTATCCCTCTTTCTTGATTTGTATGGTTTTATTTTTAATTTACGGCGTTGGTCGTTGGATGGTTCCTCCGATGGTTGATGCTGTTCCCGGTATGGTTTGGACGGGATTGGCAAAGTCTTTGGTTGACTTGTCGTATTTTGTGGCGGATTATACGATTTTATTCTTTGCGGCACTGCCGGTCCTTTTTTTGATTGTTCTCTTTTCGTTTCCCCGCTGGCGAGGAAGATCAAGGACTATGGTTGAAAATGTTCCGCCATGGTCTATTTACCGGATTTTTATTGGTGTCGGTTGGTTGTTATCTTTGGCCGCTTTGGTGAAGGCGGGAACACCGGTTTCTAAGGCTATGCGCTCTTTGCGAGCCGATGCTTCGCCGTATTTGCTGTATCGAATCGACAGAACGCTTATTTACATCAATAACGGTGACAACTTGGGTGATGCTTTATATCGAACCGGACTTAAATTTCCGGATGAGGAAGTCGTGGGCGATTTGCGAATTTACGCGGAGTTGGATAACTTTCAAGATGCTTTGGAAAGTTTGGCTCAGGATTGGCTCAAGAACTCGATTCGTGATATTGAGCAAAAGGCGGCTATCTTAAACGGGGTTGCCATTCTGTTGATTGCGGCTGTGGTGGCTTGGGTTGTTATGGGAACGTTTGCCATGCAAGAACAAATGGTCTCTGGGATGGGTGTCGCGTAAAAGTATTTTTTATAACGCTCAGAAGAAATTATTCCCTTGCGGTGTTTTTTTCTAGGTGTAAGAATGCTTTTTTTGTTGATTTTTTATGCCATTCTGATACAATGCATACCAGATGAATTTTAAATAAAGAGGAAAAATATGGAGTATGCACAAGTAAAACAAGACATGCAAGCACATCTGTTGAAGACAGAAGCGGCTTTAAAAAAAGAATTTGCTGGTTTGCGAACCGGTCGTGCGACAACCGCATTGCTGGATGGTATTATGGTGGAAGCTTATGGGGCCGTTTCTCCGTTAAATCAAATCGGAAGTGTCTCTGTCCCGGAGGCTCGGATGTTATCCGTACAAGTGTGGGATAAGTCGCTGTTGAAAGCGGTTGAAAAAGCCATTATGGAATCAGGCCTGGGACTGAACCCCATGAACGATGGTCAAATGATTCGCATCCCTATCCCCCCCTTGTCCGAAGAGAGACGTATTGAACTGACTAAAATTGCCGGTAGATATACGGAAACAGCTCGTGTCTCGGCCAGAAATGTGCGTCGGGAAGCTTTGGATGCCGTGAAAAAAATGAAGGCGGATAATGTGATCTCTGAAGATGATCAAAAACGCTATGAAACCGAAATCCAGGGCATGACCGATAAAACGATAAAAGTTTTAGACGATATGTTAAAAGCTAAAGAAATAGAAATCAAACAAGTATAGTATGACAAACGAAGAACAAAATATCCCAACCCATATCGCTTTTATTATGGATGGCAATGGGCGGTGGGCACAGGCACGTGGCTTATCACGAACAGAGGGGCATAAACGAGGGGCAGAAGTCGTGCGAACGGTGCTTGAGCGTGCGCGGGAAGTCGGTGTTAAGGTTGTGACTTTATTTGCTTTTTCTTCTGAAAACTGGAAACGCCCCAAAGAAGAGGTTGATATATTAATTTCTTTGTTCCGTCAGTATTTGTCGCGGGATATTGAGGAGTTGAAAAAACAAAAGGTTCGTATTACTTTTATCGGTGATCGTGAAAAATTCCCATCAGATATGGTCAAACGTATGAATGATGTTGAACGAGAAACGTCTTCTTTTAACGATTTTCGAGTAGTCTTGGCGCTCAGCTATGGTGCGCGAGACGATTTAATCGCGGCCATGAAAAAAATAGCTATTGATATTTTAGATCGCAAATATCTGATTTCTAACATTGATGAGGCCAGAGTGTGCGAGGCCTTGTCTACTCATGGTATCCCTTATCCGGACTTGGTCATTCGTACCAGTGGAGAGCAAAGAGTCAGTAATTTTTTGCTATGGGAGTTGGCCTATGCCGAACTTTATTTCACCCCCATTTATTGGCCGGATTTTAACGAACATGATTTGGATGAGGCGATAGAAGCTTATGGTCGTCGGGATCGGCGATTTGGTCAGGTATAAATATGCTTAGAAAATGTTATCGGTTGATTATCAAAGGCTTGACAGGAATTTGTATGCCCAGAAACAGACGAGCGTATGTTCGTCACCTGTTGCTGGACGGCGGTATTTTGAAAGTCGTGAAGGTGTGGTACCAAATGCATCATCAGCCAACGACGTTTCCTTATACGCTTTCGTTAACGATGTGCGTCAAGGATGAGGGGCGTTATTTAAAGGAGTGGATTGAATATTATTTGCTTCAAGGGGTAGAGCATTTTTATCTTTATAATAATAACGGTACAGATAACTCTCAAGATATATTGGCTCCTTATATTCAGTCCGGTCTGGTCACTTGGCATGAATATCCGGGCTATAAAAAACAAAAAGAGATTTATAATCACGCCATTGATACCTATAAAAATGAAACAAAGTGGATGGGGTTTGTTGATGCGGATGAATTTATTGTTCCGATGCAGGATCCGGATTTAAAAACAGCTCTTCTTCGGTATCAAGGAGCGTCTCAGGTTTTGGTTCGTTGGATATTATTCGGAAGTTCCGGTCATAAAACCTACACCGATGGGTTGGTGATTGAGCGCTTTAAGTATCGTTCGGCAGGGGTATCAGAAACACCGAAATGTTTGTTGAATCCACGCTCGGTTGTTTATATGGTCGTTCACTCAGCGGTTGTTTTGGGGAAAACAGTCAATGAACAGGGAATGCCTGTTCCTGATACGCATACGGGCCCAATAACGGCAGATATTTTGCGTTGTCATCACTATGTTGTCAAGTCGCTTGAAGAGTATTTACGCAAAAAGAATCGCTGGAAGGTCGAACAAGAACAACAAGGACAACAAGTTTATCATGTTGTAGACGATACTTAT
Source organism: uncultured Alphaproteobacteria bacterium (assembly GCA_944392785.1). Taxonomy (GTDB): domain Bacteria; phylum Pseudomonadota; class Alphaproteobacteria; order CAAHEQ01; family UBA3637; genus CALXXW01. The sequence goes on from CALXXW010000004.1 coordinate 37,089, forward strand.
TTTACACAACACGATCAAAATGACGTGAAAGACGATACCATGGATCGTTTCGTTCCGTTGTTGCGAGAGCGCGTATGACTTTAAAATGTTGTGCGTTCACAAATGCGTGTGACACCATTTAAAGTGGACAAGAAGACACTTTCTCCTTTTTGTAAGTTAAGCTCATTTGTCTGAACAACGCTTATCAATGCGCCGTTTTCTTAATGAATAAGAAATTCGTATGCCGTATCTTTTGTTAAAGCTTCTTCCGTCTATCCGCCAATGATACCGCCGACAACGGCACCACCGATACCTCCGATAATGTTGACAGCCGTATTCCCGCCGATCATTGAACCGGCAGTGACTCCGGCCTCCATGAGAGTGCCGACACCTTCCATTCCGGCGTTTTGAATAGGGGTAATACTGATGATTTTACCTATTTCAACAGGGGCCCGCTTTCCGATTTCTGTGCGTTCATGAGTGGTGTTTGTATTACCGATACCACCTCCGGCCGAGAGCCGCTCTCATGAAATAAATGACAGCATTTTTTTTCATTGCTTTTCTTTTTCAAACAAGTTAATATGCAGTAAGTATGATAAAATATTTTGATCGGCAACTTAAAGGAATTATATGAAAAAATTATGGAATAAAATGATGCGTGGTTTATACGATTGGTCCATGCAGATGATGTCAGGTTCCCACGCTTTATGGATTTTATGCGGGATTGCTTTTGTTGAAAGTTCTTTTTTCCCGATTCCACCGGATATTTTATTGATTCCGCTTGTTTTGGCTCAACGTAAAAAAGCCTTTTATATAGCGGCAGCTTGCACAGCTTCCAGTGTGTTAGGCGGTTGTTTTGGATACGCTATCGGTTGGTTTTTATATGATGCTGTTGCTGTTCCTGTGCTTGATTTTTATCATTATACCGCTCAATTTCAGGAATTCACCTCTTACTATAATGATTATGGCCCTTGGATCGTGTTGTTTGCTGGGATAACACCGTTCCCCTATAAAATTGTCACGATTGCCAGTGGTGTAGCTCATATGGATTTTGTTCTGTTTACACTTTTTTCCATCATAGCTCGTGGTTTTCGGTTTTTCCTGGTCGCTTGGCTGTTGTGGAAATGGGGGGCCCCTATGAAAATCTGGATTGAAAAGAATTTAGGATGGCTTTCCGTTGTGTGCTTTTTATTGCTGATCGGCGGTTTTTTCTTGTTGAAGTGGATATAAAAGGTTATGGCCCCGAAAATCCGAATTCCTGTAGCTATTTGTTATGACTTTGATGATACTTTGGCCCCCGGTAATATGGCCGAGTACGGTTTGATTGAGCGTTTGGGAACAACACCGGAAGCGTTTTGGCCGCAGATTAATACCTTTGCACAACGACATGAAATGGATACCATTTTAGCTTATATGCTTTGTATGTGTACAGACTCTGCTACGGCTCAGGCACCTTTGACGCGAGAAGAGTTGAGAGCTTACGGTCGAAAGATTCGTTTGTTCCCCGGGGTTCAAACTTGGTTTGCACGAATCAACGAATATGCTCGTCAGCGCGGTATTCTATTAGAGCATTATATCATTTCTTCAGGACTTAAAGAAATACTGGAAGGCACATCGATTGCTCAAGAATTTCGAGCCATTTTTGCCTCAGCTTTCTTATACAATGAACAGGGTCTTGCTCGTTGGCCGGCAATGTCGGTTAATTATACCAATAAAACACAGTTCTTGTTTCGAATTAACAAGGGGTGTTTAGATGTGGGCGACAATACATTGATTAATCAAAGGATTCCTCAGGAAGAAAAGCATCTGCCTTTTTCTCGGATGATTTATATAGGAGACGGAGAAACGGATGTTCCCTGCATGTTGACACTGAAAAATGAGGGAGGACACTCCATAGCCGTGTATCGGAAAGATGTTGCGGACTCTTGTCAAAAAGTGCAGCGTTTGCTGCAAGATCGCCGCGTTGATTTTGTCGCTAAAGCCGATTATCGGGCTCATGGTGAAATTGAGACGTATGTGCAGGCTTTGCTGGATAAAATAGCCGCCGATGCACACCTTCATATCCTGAAACAGAATATGTGTCTTTATCAAAAAAAGAAATAGTTTTTATCGAGTTCTTTTTTTCTGTTTCGTATCCGCCATAGGTAATAGAACCATGGCGCGCAATCCCCCCATGGGACTATCCTCTAAATGAATATCCCCCCCATGAGATAAAATGATGTCACGTGTAATGGTCAGGCCTAATCCAACACCGCCGGTTGCTGGATTCCGAGAGGGATCCAATCGAAAAAAAGCTTTAAAGACATCGCGACGTTTGTCTTTTGGAATACCAGGGCCATCATCATCGATAATAATTTGAGCCATGGCTCCGCGAATGCCGAGGGAGATATACGTATGCTGAGCATAGCGTCCGGCATTTGTGATTAAGTTGTTGAGGGCTCGACTTAAATCTGTGTTGCGAGCTAATAGAAAAATATCTTGTTCGGCATGAATATCAATAAATTGTCCGCCTTTTTTCAGTTTATCCACGATTCCGCAGACCAAATTGACCAATGAAATTTGTTGAGGCTTTTCTTGCCCTTCACCACGAGCAAAAGCCAAATATCCTCCCAACATTTGCTCCATTTCGGTAATATCCGCCAGCAAATCGGTGACATTTTCATTTGGCTCCATCATCGACAGCTGCAGCTTCATGCGCGTTAAGGGCGTTCGCAAGTCATGTGAAACGCCGGCCAGCATGGCCGTCCTCTCGGTTAAATAGCGTTGGATACGATTTTTCATCTGGAGAAAAGAAAGCCCGGCTTGTTTGACTTCTGTTGCTCCTTCCGGTTTAAAGGGCTCATCCTTCCCCAGCCCGAACAGCTCAGAGGCACGTGACAATCGTTCTATAGAGCGCACTTGATTCTTCATAAATAAAAACGCAATCAAGAAAAATAACATGGAAAAGCCAACCAGCCATACCATAAAAACATAAACGGTTGAGCTGAAAAAACGCTTCCGAGGAACTCGGACACTCAGAACGCCTTTGTTCAACTGGATATTGATTTGTTGTTGTCTATCGTTTGCGTCCAACATCTGTGTTGGGTAGGGCAGTTCTTTAAGTGCCTGAAACAGAGGTGTTGTCACTTGGTTTAAATCGGTTGTTTTGTGCGGTATAAGAGTTGCTTTGCTCTGAAAGGTTATATCCAAATTTAAGTTTTTCTCCAGAAGCTTTAAAAAGGTTGTAATGCGTTCGGGGTCTGCCGTCGTTTCATCCAGCAGTGTGGCAATAGACGAGACCTCTCCCACAACATCGGCAGCCAAACGACGACTAATGGTATCCCAATGGCGATTGAAAAAAAAGTTAAAGGCGACAGCTTGTAGCAATACAAGAGGTAAAAGAATAATCAACACAAAACGGTATAGTAAACTTTTGGGCATAATAGCATGCTTGATGGTACGTATCAGATCATACCCGAAAACCGATAGTGTTTTGATAACATTTTTCAAAGAAAGTTTATGTGTCATTTGGTAATCAAGGTATATCCTTGTCCTCGAACAGTTTGAATACAAAGCGGTATTTTAATATCATCTTCGATTTTTTTGCGTAGACGTGTGATCTGCACATCAACGGTGCGCAAGTTATCGGTATCAATCAAGTGTCCCAATTCTTCCCGAGAAACGATCTCTCGCGGTCTGCTGACAAAAATTTTTAACAGGGCTTGTTCCGCGGTCGTTAGTGATATGGGCTGCCCGTCTTTCAAGAGAATCCCGGCTTTTGTCTGATATATACACGAGCCAAAATAGATATCTGTCTCCTCTTGTTCAGATGCTTGTCGCTTCAACAGATTTTTCAATCGTAAAATAAGCTCCCGTGGCTCGAATGGTTTGGATAAATAGTCATCTGCGCCGGCTTCTAGCCCCGTAATACGATTATCAATATCACCCATGGCGGTTAACATAAAAATCGGAGTCGTGATACCTCGTTCACGTAATTCTTTTGTGAAATCTTGCCCATTTTTATGCGGCATCATAACATCCATAATAATCACATCAAATTGAAAAAGAGTTAAAAGCTCATCTGCTTCATCAGGCAGAGAAGCCTCGGCTACTTGAAAACCATTTTCACTGAGGTATTTGTGTAAAAGGTGTCTAAGGCGCGTATCATCATCTACAACGAGGATATGTGCTTGCGTCATTATTCCTCCCGTATTTTTTTTAAAAGAGCTTGACCGGCTTTGCCGCCCTTGCCAACCATCTGTTCTTTTAAAATACGTTGCATCATGCGAGCATATGTTTCTGCTTTTTTGACCTCTGTATCCGTAAAGGTTTCTTTATGACGTAAAAGATCACACAGGACTTGTCCCACTTCGGTCATCAAGGGGTAATCAAAAGTCGTTCCTTGTCCCTTGATGTCATGAGATTTTCTAAACACAACTTCGATAAGTAGTTTGGATCGTTCTTTTGGAGAGGCTTTTTTGGCGGTTTGTAGAGCTTCTAAAATGGCCTCAACTTCGACCATCGTCCATTCGGGGTAGGCTTCTTTTAAATCCGTCAGAACTTTCGTTGCTTGTTGTTCTAAGGCAGATGGTTGAGGGGTTGAGTTATTTTTTTTGAAAATCTCAGGTAAATCGGTATAATCAGACATCTTGTTTTGCCCCTTTCGTTTTCTGGCAGCATCAGTATAACAGAAAATATCCCAGCTTGCCAAGTTTTTTATTCTACAAAAAAGTTGTTCTTTGGGACGATATCAAAAACGACTGGAGGATAGAGGAAAAAGAAGGGTGAAAATACATCAGGACCAAAATAAAGCCTATTTGGTGCGGCCAAGAAGACTTGAACTTCCACGAGCTTTCGCCCACAGCGACCTCAACGCTGCGCGTCTACCAATTCCGCCATGGCCGCGTCCGAAGGTCGATGTGAGTATAGCGAAATTCATTTCTTTTTGCAAGTCTTTTTTTATTTTCCTCTTGTGATTATATAAAAGGTGGTATATTTTCATCAAGAGAAAGGAGATAATGATATGATTGAATTACCACCCTTGCCATATGCTTTAGATGCGTTGGCACCATTTATCAGTAAACAAACGCTTGATTTTCATTATAACAAGCATCATGCGGCCTATGTTAAAACAACCAATGACTTGATTGCCAATACGGATATGCAGGATAAAAGCTTGTCAGATATTGTTTTGGAAAGTGCTGCTGATGCTGTGTTTTCTAAATTATTTAACAATGCGGCTCAGGCTTGGAACCATGGCTTTTTTTGGAATAGTTTAACACCCTATCAACAAAACCAGCAGATACCCGATGATTTACAAACACAAATCATTGCAGATTTTGGCTCTGTCGAACAAATGAAGTCAGATCTCAAAGCAGCTGCCGTCGGTCGTTTTGGCAGCGGGTGGGCTTGGTTGGTTTCGGATGCCGGTACATTGAAAGTGATTTCAACTTCTAACGCCGAAACGCCTTTGACACAAGGAAATTTGGTGCCGTTATTGTGTATTGATGTTTGGGAACATGCTTATTACTTAGACTATCAAAATCGACGAGCCGACTTTGTCGATTCCGTGATTAACCATTTGTTGAATTGGCAGTTTGCGTATCAAAACTGGAAAGGACAATAGATGAATGTTTTGATTGTTGGCGGCGCGGGTTATATCGGAGCGCATGTCGTTAAAGCCTGCCTGTCAGCCGGTATGACGGTGAGTGTCTTTGATAATCTATCTACAGGGAAAAAGGTTAATCTTTTCCCTCAGGTACGCTTTATCCCGGGTGATATTTTGGACACAAAGGCATTGGATGCCGCCATGCAGGGACAACAGGCCGTTGTGCACTTGGCGGCTAAAAAAGCCGTCGGGGAGTCTATGGAAAATCCCGAAAAATATGCCGTCAACAATATAACGGGGACTTTAAATGTGCTGAACGCTATGGGAAAAGCAGGTGTTCGGCACATTGTCTTTTCTTCATCAGCCGCCGTTTACGGTATCCCTCATATCCCGGAGATAGATGAAACGGTTCCGACGAATCCCATCAACTTTTATGGGTTTACAAAAAGAGAAATCGAGCGTTTCCTGGTGTGGTATGAACGGCTTCGGGGCATTACTTTTGTTGCCTTGCGCTATTTCAACGCCGTCGGATATGATGCCGAGGGAGATATTCGTGGCTTAGAAAGTCATCCTCAAAATCTTTTACCGATCGTGATGGAAGTGGCTAACGGAACTCGTCAAGAACTGAGCATCTTCGGTCATGATTATCCGACGCCGGATGGGACGTGTATTCGTGACTATGTTCATGTGACGGATTTGGCAATCGCTCATGTTCAGGCTTTAACATATTTGGCGTCGGGAAAGGCTAGCCAAATTTTAAATTTGGGAACGGGGAAGGGACATTCCGTTTTGGATATTGTGCGTCGGACCGAAACACTCACTAAACAGCCGATAAGGTATGTTTTTGCTCCTCGCCGACACGGGGATCCGGCCGAATTACGCGCCTCGGCCGCCAAAGCAAAGGAAGTGTTGGGCTGGCAGGCGATTCACAGTGATTTGGATACGATTATTCTGACAACGTGGGCACGCTATCAGAGATAAGGAAAATGTTGGGATAAAACTGCCTATCCTCCCGACCCGGGAAAATTTGAGGCTTGCGTTGATTTAAAACAATTCCTAAACGACGAATTGGCCTTGTATGAACCGAGTCTTTGCAGAGAATACGGGAACTTGAGCGCGGTATTCATCGATGCTTTTGAGCGCGTGTTATACCGGTTTCTCTCAGGTTTCGAAAGATAGCTCTTGTTTCGGATTTTTCGTGATGTCGGAGAGTCGAATTCTTGCTGGATGATATGATGTGCTCTGAGTCACATGATGCCTTAATGGAAGATAATGTCTCAGTTGTAAAGGATACGTTAAATGGATAGGCTATTGATAAAAAAAGCCCCTCCAAGTTTAAACGTTGGAGGGGAAAACAGAAAAGGAACAAAAAAAGGGGGAGATGCTCACTCTTCTGCTCGTGATGTTTGCATGACATAGGGAGACTAAAAGCGCAAACATCGCGATCATCAATTCCTGATGACGAAATAAGTTTACTCTTTTTTGTTGATTTTGTCAACATATTTTTTAACCTCTTTTTAATATTTTTATATCACTGTTGAAATATAATCTTTTTTTTGTGTGAAAGAAGAGATTTTTTTGTTTTGGTTAAAAAAAGAAAATCAGATTTCCTTTCATTTTTTTGGCAGAAATTAACGAAATATATGAACGAATCAATGATTCTAAATATCAAATTGAAATATAAATATTTTTTTATTTTTTATGGTAGAGATTCGCTTTGCGATAAAAAAGAACAAAAGAATAACACTCGAATGAATGAAAAATAAAATTGTTTTTTGCTATCAATGATATATCATGATATGAAATGGTGTGTTGAACTATATATTGATGTTTAAAAACTAGATATAGGGTCAAGAAGTTTGTGTAAAAAAAAAAGAAAAAAGAGGGTTGCTTTTTGTTTTTTATTTTTTTATGATAGCCCCATCAATTCACTTCAGATTAAAGGGTATGAAATGGATTTCAGAGACGACAGCATTCAAACAGAGTGGAGCGCGATTTGTTCGCGGCTTCAACAGGAAATGGGAGACCGTTTTGCTGTGCGTTGGTTGTCTAAAATTGTGCCGGACTCTATCGAAAATCATTGCGTGAATTTGTTGAGTCCTTCCCCTTGTATTCATGAGCTGGTTAAGCAGAACTATGCCTCACAAATTTTGGCTTTGTGGCAAAAGGAAAATCCCAATGTGAGTGGCCTGAACTTTAAGTTGGCGCCACGTTCGTTAGAGACAACGACTTCATCCATTGTATTAAAGGCCCCCAAGACGGCTGTTCAACCGATATCGGCGCGGCCATCAATGGTTGAGGATGACAGTCTTCCTTCTTTGTTGGATCCTGCCCATACTTTTGATACGTTTGTCGTGGGAGATTCAAATAAAATGGCAGCAACGGCGGCGCGGCATGTGGCTGAGTCGGACATGATAACCTTTAATCCGTTGTATATTCACGGAGGCGTCGGATTGGGAAAGACTCACCTCATGCATGCGATTGCTTTGAAAATGGGTGAGATTCATCCCGATAAAAAGGTGCTTTATTTGTCCGCAGAACAGTTTTTTCATCGCTTTATGCAGGCCTTGCGTATTGATCAGGACACACGCCCTTTCCAGAATCGCTTAAGATCTGTGGATGCGTTGTTGATTGATGATATCCAGTTTATTTTTGGTAAGACAGCAACACAAAGTGAATTTGCTCAGACATTTAATGCTCTGATAGCTGAGGGTAAGAAAATTATTTTGTCCGCTGATAAATCTCCAGCTGACTTGCAGGGGATTGACGAGCGTCTACGCTCTCGCATGACACAAGGGTTGGTGGTTGAAATTCATCCGACGGATTATGATTTGCGTTTGAATATTGCCATACAGAAAGCCAAGCAACTGAATAAAGATATTCCATCTGAGGTGCTGGAGTTTTTGGCACGCCATGTGACGGCTAACATTCGTGAGTTAGAGGGAGCCATCAAGCGGATAACGGCTCATGCCGATTTTATGGATACGCCCATTACGATAGAGACAACAAAGGATGTTTTGCAAGACATTTTGAACGTTCATGAACGGCAAGTTTCTGTTCCGGATATTCAACAAACGGTTGCCATTCATTTTAATCTGACGATTGCTGATTTGAAATCAGTTCGGCGGGAACGGCGCGTGGTGCGTCCGCGGCAATTGGCTATGTATTTAGCCAAAGAGTTGACACCGCTGTCTTTACCGGATATTGCGATGTGCTTTGGTCGGGATCACACAACGGTGATGCACGCCATTCGGACGATTGAAAATCTATTGCCTCGAGATGCGCAATTGGCACGTGATCTGGACGTTATCAAGGCCGAGTTGAAAGGGGATATGAATGGCTGATTTCCCAACGTTAAACAGTCCTTTTATGCTGGGATTTGATGAGTTGGAAAATATGCTGTGTCAGGTATCAAAGCGTACCGAGACTTTTCCACCTTACAACATCGAACAGTTGGATAAGAACACTCTGGAAATTACTTTGGCCGTAGCAGGCTACGGAGAAGCGGACTTAGAGATTACGCAAGAGGATAACCAGTTATTTATTCGCGGGCATAAAGAAAAAAATACCGCCCAGCGTTTTTTGCATCAGGGGATTGCGTATCGTTCCTTTGTTAAGTCTTTTGTTTTAGCGGACGGTTTGACGATTACGGGGGCTCAGCTTGAAAACGGGATTCTGGCGATTCGTTTGAAAAGGCCCGAGCGTCAGGTGACGGTGCATCGTATCGCTATTGAAACGCATGCTCAGTCGAAAAAGGTTTTGGGAAGAAAAGTTAAATGACAAAAATGTTAACGATTGATTTACCCGAAGATGCTTATGTTTTACCGGAAAAGGAATCGGTAAAACAAGATATTGCCTATATTAAACAAGAGATTCGGCATCATCGTGCCGTTTGGATCGTGTATGATGCAGATGGCTGTGAATTAGCCCAAACACTTAACCGGGAAACGGCTTTTATCGTCGTGCAAGAAAATGATTTAGAGGCTATTTCCGTCCACTAAAATCGTTTATTTTTAGATTTCTATTGCTTCTGTCGAAAAAGAGACCTATACTATCCTCTGTCTTCGATGATAATCGAATTTATGGCCGATGATAAGGCAGTTATATTGTTAGTATAAGGAGTTTAAATATGCTCTCAGGCAAAGTAAAATGGTTTAACTACAAAAAAGGATATGGTTTTATTGTGCCGGAAGATGGTGGCAAAGATGTCTTTGTCCATATCACGGCCGTTCGAGAAGCCAAGTTGCATGGGCTTGAAGAAAATCAGCCTATCTCTTATGAAGTTAAAGAAGAAAATGGTAAAATTTGTGCTACCAACTTGGTGTTGCAGTAATCGGATAAAATCGGGTTAGAAAAGGGAGATAGAGGCTCTGTTAAAAAGTGTCTGTTTCTTTATGAATGAACTCGCTTATTCGGAAGTAAGTTTTACAAAAATACCCCTGTCAGAGTGTTTTGACAGGGGTTCATTGTATTAGGTATCAACAGATACTTATTGACCGATTTGTTTGGCTACTTCGGCTGCGAAATCTTCTTCTTTTTTCTCGATACCTTCGCCTAAACCAAAGCGAATGAAAGCGCTTACCTTAATATCAGCCCCGGCTTCTTTAGTGGCTTCGGTGATGACATCTTTAACCTTTTTGTCCGGATCCATGATGAAAGCTTGTTCCATAACGACAACTTCTTCATAGAATTTACGCAAACGTCCCTCAACCATTTTTTCAATAATGGCAGCCGGTTTACCGGAAGATTTAGCCTGTTCTTCATAAATGCCTTTTTCATGAGCAATGGTGGCTTCATCCACATCATTAATCGTTAAAAAACGCGGGTTGGCTGCGGCAATATGCATGGCGATTTTTTTACCCATCTCTGTTAAAACAGTTGTATCACCGGCACTTTCCAAAGCAACTAAAACGCCGATTTTACCCATGTTCGGCGCAGCGGCCGTGTGAATATACGGAACCACAACACCTTCTTTGACGGAAACATAACCTGAACGACGCAGATTCATGTTTTCTCCGATTTTAGCAATCAAGGCAGTTAACGTATCCGCCACTGTTTTACCGTTCATATCCGCTGCTTTAATGGCTTCCATATCACCCTTTTGTGTCAAGGCAATTTCGGTGACCTCGCCTAAGAATGTTTGGAAATCGCTGTTTTTAGCGACGAAATCTGTTTCGGAGTTCAATTCAACAATCGCTCCTTCTTTACCGGCAACGGCAATACCGACCAATCCTTGGCTGGCGACGCGACCGGCCTTCTTTTCAGCAACGGACATACCTTTTTTGCGCAAGAAGTCGATAGCAGCCTCTAAATCACCCCCGACCTCTGTCAGAGCTTTTTTGCACTCCATCATACCGGCTCCGGTTTTTTCACGCAACTCTTTAACTAAACTTGCTTTAATTTCCATTTTTTTGTTCCTTTCGTGTTTGTTTCAATGAATTATTTTATTTTCACTTCTTTCTCGGCCGCTTTCTTCGCCTGACGCTGAGCGAATGGGACTTACACACTATTTTGGTTCTTAGAACAAGGGTGATTAGGATATTCAGCAGAGCATCCTCTTTATCTGTTTCGGCAGCCGGTCCGACTCAACGTTTTTTGTGAGATTTCTTTCCCATCTTTTGAGGATATTCCTCTGACTCCCTCATCTTGCTATTGTCCCCCATTTTTTTAGCCGCTTTTAGTGTTTGTCCCATACATGTCCAGGTGTTTTTCCATCCGCCTTTTTTGAGTTTTTTCTTTCCGATTCGGATATTTTTAGATAACACTCTGAAATTTTGTCAGGTTTCGGTTGTTTTTTTCTCCCTTTGCCTTGGCCACTTTAAAAGAGAGACGGGAACAAGGTGTTCCCGTCCGACTTTTTCGATAATTATTCGGCTTTAACTTCCTCGGCGGGAGCTGTTGTTTCCTTTTCCGGTACAACTTCAGCCGTTCCGACATCCACGCCGGCAGCTTTCAGCTCTGCTTGGATTCCATCTAAGACGGCGTCCGAGATTAAATCGCAATAAAGGTTGATTGCCCGCAACGCATCATCATTGCCCGGAATCGGATAAGTAATTCCATCCGGATTGGCGTTGGAATCGCAAATGGCAATCACGGGAATCCCCAATTTTTTTGCTTCGGCGATGGCTAATTCTTCTTTGGGAACATCAATAACAAACAGGATGTCCGGACGACCGGCCATGTCTTGAATACCGCCCAAAGAGGCAAATAATTTTTCACGTTCACGGGCTATATTCAAACGCTCTTTTTTGGTGAAACCATCCAATTCGCCTTTGGCCGTTTTTGCATCGATTTCTTTCAGGCGTTTAATGCTGGAAGAAATTGTTTTCCAGTTTGTCAGCATACCACCTAACCAGCGATGATTCACATAGTATTGTCCACAACGTGTGGCGGCCTGAGCGATGGGTTCTTGAGCTTGTGCTTTTGTCCCAACGAACAGAACTTTTCCACCTTTAGCAGCGACATCACGAACAGCTTCCAGAGCTTTATATAACATAGGAACCGTTTGTGTTAAATCTAAAATATGGACACCATCACGAGTGCCATAGATATATTGTCCCATTTTGGGGTTCCAACGACGTGCGTTATGACCAAAATGGACGCCAGCTTCTATCAGTTGACGCATTGTAATTGTCGGAGTAGTCATTTTTGTATCCTTTCTTTTTTCCGGTTAATCCTCTGTAGGGCAAGATATCAAATATATGTATATTCAACACCGGAAGCGCATTGTTTTTTTTGATCAAATGCTTCGAAAAACACGGCGCTTTCCCCACATGTGTAATATGCCTCGTTAGCCGAGACGCTTTCTTATACACTTTTTTATAAAAAAAATCAAGCTTTTTTTTCGTATACTCTCAACATTTAAAAAACAGAGTGTTGAAGCGGATTAAATCGTAGTGTCATTTCTCGCCATGCAGCATAATTGGAAGGATATTTGTTTGCCAAAATTTGGAAAGGAGCATCCGGATCTTCGGTGTCGCAAATATAGACGGCGCGTTCAGCGCTTTCGGCAATGTTTCGGAAGGCCGGTGTGTTTTTGTTGTTGAGCACTTTAACCGAACGCACATGTCCATCTTTTCCTAAACTAACACTCAGTTCAATGGTCATATCATCAATACCTTCAACACCGGCATTTACATTCCAGCATTGGCGTAATTTGGAAGCGATTAAATCACGCTCGGAAATGCTTAGAGGGAGTGCTGTATCTCCACCAAGCCCTCCTTTAATTCCCGTTTTGGCAGGCTCTGTTGACGAGGAAGAGGGCGATGTGACCGGTGTTGCCGGTCGCCGTGTTTTTTCAACAGAAGCTAACAGATTATTGATATCATACGTTTTTTTTGTTTTTTGTGCTTTTTCGGAAGCCAAGCGCTTAGAGTGAGACGCTTTTTCTTGAGATGTTTTTTTAGGCTTATTTGTCGTCTTGCTTGAAGGCGGCTGTGTCGATACAACGGGTGCTGCTTGTTTTTTAGACGGAGCCGGTGTCGGTTTGGAATCGACTTTTTGTTGTGCCGGTTTGGATGGAGGAGGGGGTACCGGTTTGATTTTTGTATTCGCTTTGGAAGGTTGTTTTTTTGAAGCAGAAGCTTTAACCTCGGGCGGTAAATTGGTTTTTTCGCTGATCTCCAACTTGGTTAAATCAACCATGACAATCGCCGGCGGTGCTTTTTCTGAGGCACGGGGCAGGGAAATATCCGCGACCATCAGCCCTAAAATCACGGCATGCATCAGGCTCGAGAGCGTTAAAGCTTTTTTATCCACGATTCTTCTACCCCTTTTTCTTTCCTGCTGTCGGCGTCATAACCTTGGCATCCGTTTTTAATCCGACTTGGGTATAGCCGGCACTGCGCAGTAAAGCCATCACTTCAATCACTGTTCCGTAGGAAGCATTTTTGTCCCCACTGATCATAACCTGAATTTTGGGGTTTTCTGCTATAATGGCTTGGACTTTCGGGAGCAATTCATCGGCTTTGATTTCTTGTGTTCCCAAATAAATACTTCCGTTTTCTGTGACGCCGATATCCAACGTTTTATCCGGCCCTTCTATGCTTTTTCCGTCACCCTTAGGCAACGTCAGAGGAATACCGTTGGTCAGTAAAGGTGCCGTAATCATGAAAATGGCTAACAACGATGTCATGACGTCTATCAACGGCGTCAAGTTAACGTCAGCACGTAGGTTTTTTTTGCGTCTTTGCCGTGCCATTAGGTATCCTCCGCCAAGTCATTTTGTCGAGCCAAAATAGTGCTCAATTCATCTGCAAAAGTTTCCATGCGTTGTGTTATTCGATCAATGTCCGTCGATAGTTTGTTGTAAGCAATGACGGCAGGAATGGCAGCAATTAATCCGACAGCGGTCGTGAACAAAGCCGACGCAACACCGGGAGCTACCGCAGCTATATTCGTGCTTTGAGTCGCACCGATGGCATTAAAACTATCCATGATTCCCCACACGGTTCCGAAAAGACCCAGCAAAGGTGCTACAGACCCGGTTGACGCTAAAAAAGTCATGCGTGTTTCTAATTTTTCGACCTGTTTGTCAATAATGATTTGCATCACTTTATCTAATCGTTCTTCCATCTTAATGGTTTTTCCGGCTTTTTTATGCGAGCTTAACAAGCGTTTCCATTCTTGGATAGCACCGACAAAAATGAGGGACAAGGGATCTTTGGGGGCTTTGGCATAGGCCGTATAAAGTGTTTCCAGAGAATGCCCGCTCCAAAATTGTTCTTGGAAATGCTTCATATTGGCTCGCATGCGTTTAAACGCCATGCCTTTATCAAAGATAATTGCCCAGCACCAGACCGAGGCAAGAATAAGCCCTATAATCAAGGCCTTCATAAAAAGGTCCGAGCTTAAAAACATGCTGTACATGGAAAGAGTGGTATGGGTCGCATCAGGTGTCATTTGAGGGTCTCCTTTTGATATTGAGAAAATAGCTCTTTAATGTGGGGTGGAATACGAATGGGTCTCAGTGTTTTTGGGTTAATAAAGGCCAGTTGAAGCGTCATGCTAACCAACACTTTTTCATCACGTACGACTTCTTGGAACATGGTGATACTTGCCGGTTTTATGTCACCGATTTGGGTGTGAATAGTCAAAAGCTCATCCAATCGTGCCGGCGCTTTAAAGTCCATATCAATATGCCGTAAAACAAAGGCAATATCTTGCTCCAGAAGATGGACGACGGGGCAGTGAATATCTCGCAAAAATTCAGCACGAGCACGCTCGGCAAAATCCAGATATTTTGAATGATAAACGATACCGCCGGCATCGGTGTCTTGATAATAAATCCGAATCGGATAATGATGAATCATGATAAATCCTCCAGAAAAGTCGGTTGATTGTTTTGTGCGGGAACTTTTAACCCCAAGTGACGGTACCCATGAGCGGAAAGCATCCGGCCGCGCGGTGTGCGCATGACAAGCCCCAGTTGCATTAAGTAAGGTTCAATAACCTCCTCAATCGTATCTCGTTCTTCGGATAATGCTGCGCACAGTGTTTCTGCACCGACGGGTCCTCCGGCGTATTTTTCGGCAATACACCGTAAATATCGTCTGTCCATCAGATCCAGACCGGCTTTGTCAACCTCCAATCGCGTCAGCGCCATATCGGCGATTTCCTGTGATACGGATTGGCTACCAGCAAAATCACGAACGCGTCTGAGCAAACGACCGGCAATACGAGGGGTTCCGCGGGAACGTTTGGCAATTTCTTCGGCACCGTCCTCCGTCATTTCCAGGTGAAGTAAATGAGCTCCTCGTTTGACGATACGTTTCAGGTCATCCGTTGTATAAAATTCTAACCGTAGCGGAATGCCGAAACGATCTCTCAACGGCGTGGATAATAAGCCGGAACGGGTTGTGGCTCCCACCAGTGTAAAGGGGGGTAAATCAATACGGACGGAACGAGCCGCCGGTCCTTCACCGATAATAATGTCCAATTGAAAATCTTCCATGGCGGAATACAAAACTTCTTCCACCGTTGGGTTGAGACGATGAATCTCATCGATGAAAAGGACATCATGAGGCTCGAGGTTTGTCAAAATGGCGGCCAGATCACCGGCTTTTGAAATCATGGGCCCGGCCGTTGGGCGAAAACCAACGCCCAGTTCTTTTGATATAATTTGAGCCAAGGTTGTTTTTCCCAACCCCGGAGGGCCGAACAATAATAAATGGTCCAGCGCATCTCCGCGATTTTTGGCCGCTTCAATAAAAACGCGCAGATTTTCGCACAGCGTTTTCTGGCCGACGAAATCATCAAGAGATTGTGGGCGCAACCCGGTATATAATTCCTCATCTCCCGAAATTTTTTGAGGTGTAATCAATCTGTTCTCTGCCATCAGAAAGCTCCTTTCCCAAGTTCTTTTAAGGTCAGACGAATTAACTCACTTGTATTGGCTTCGGGGTTCTGACGCAATGTATCGGCCGCCAGCATGCCGGCTTCTGTTCGAGAGTAGCCAAGGTTAACCAGTGCCGAAATGGTTTCGGACAGCACATGACTATCGGAGAGCAGATGACCATCGACAGAGCCACCGGATACAACAAAGTCTTCATGACTTCCCAGAGTGCCCATTTTCCCCTTGAGTTCGGTGACGATTCGTGTGGCCAGCTTGGGTCCGACACCATTCGCGCGGGTAAAGGCTTTGGTATCACCGGTCATCACAGCCAGCTGTAATTCGGTTGCGCTTAAGACGGATAGAATGCCCAAAGCGACTTTTGCGCCAACACCCTGTACCACGGTGAGTAGAGTAAAAGCTTGTTGCTCTGTGGCGTCAAAAAAACCGAACAGGTGGATATGATCTTCGCGGACTTGTGTTTCAATAAACAGAGAAACGGCTTGACCTTTGGACGGGAGTTTGGAAATCGTTTTTGCCGAGCAAAAAACGCGATACCCCACCCCGTTAACATCTAAAATAATAAAGCCTTCATAAATAGAATCAACCAATCCGATCAGCTTTGCAATCATCTTTTTTCATCCTTTTCATCCAACGATTTCGTCATTGTAGCGGAAAGTTTTACAAAAAGCAAATTTTTTCATAGAAGGAGAAACAGAAAAAAGATTGCTTTTTGTCGGACGTTTGTATATAATGAGACGCAGTATGATTTGTGGGGATAAAAATGGACGCTTTGACAGAAATAAATCGTATACCGCCGCAAAATATAGAAGCGGAACAGGCTCTTTTAGGGGCTATTTTATCAAACAATCGCGCTTTGGAAAAGGTTTCTGATTTTTTGCAGCCATTCCATTTTGCCAACCCGGTTCATGGTAAAATTTATGAAGCGTGTCGCACCTATATTGAACAGGGGCGCATTGCGGAACCTTTGATGCTGAAAGCTTTATTCGCACACGATGAATCATTAAAAGATGTCGGCGGCGCTGACTATTTAGCAAAGTTAGCGGCTGCCTCTACAACCATTATCAATGCCGGTGATTATGGGCGCCAGATTTTGGATTGTTATTTGCGACGTCAGTTGATTGACTTAGGAACGGATATCGTCAATGAGGCCTTTGAAATAACACTGGATAATGAGGCTTTGACTCAGGTAGAAGAAGCTGAAAAGAAGCTGTATCATTTGGCCAATCAAGGAGAATTAACCGGCGGACCAAAAGCGTTAAATGAGGCCTTGGCCGAATCGTTAACGGCTACCGAAAAAGCGATGAAAAATACGACAGGTGTTGCCGGTGTCACGACCGGATTGGTGGATATGGATAAATTGCTTGGCGGCCTCTATAATTCGGATTTATTGATTTTGGCAGGACGTCCGGCCATGGGTAAATCAGCTTTGGCCACAACAATCGCTTTCAATGCGGCTTGCCACTTTGCGGAGGAAAATAAAAAACCGGGAGCTACCAAAAAATCCGTGGCTTTCTTTTCCTTAGAAATGTCGGCGGAGCAGCTGGCAACGCGCATCTTGTCCGCTAAGGCACAAGTTCCAAGCCATTTGATGCGAACGGGAAAATTGACAAATGATCAATTTGATGAGTTGGCGGCTGCTGTGACGCTGCTTTCCAAAATACCTCTTTATATTGACGAAACACCGGGGATAACTGTTTCTGCTATCCGGAATCGTGCCCGTCGAATGAAAAGAAATAAAGAGCAGGGTTTGGGCCTGATTGTCATTGACTATTTACAGCTTATTACAGCTTCGGGGCGTAGCGAAAATCGTGTGCAGGAGTTGTCGGAAATGACACGTGCCCTTAAAATTATGGCAAAAGAATTGGATGTGCCGGTTTTAGTCCTTTCTCAGTTGTCTCGGTTGGTTGAGCAACGAGATAACAAGCGTCCTCAGTTATCGGATTTACGTGAGTCCGGTTCAATTGAACAAGATGCTGATATTGTCATGTTCGTTTACCGGGAGATTTATTATCTTCAAAATGATGAGCCTAAGCGTCATATGAATGAAACACCCGAAAAATTTGCTTTGCGTCATGCCGAGTGGGAACAGAAAAAAATTGATTTGGCGAATCAGGCCGAAGCTATCATTGCCAAACAACGCCATGGTCCCGTCGGCAATATTGCTCTTTATTTCAACGGAGAGTTTGGTAAGTTCGGTGATTTGGAACGTGACACCTGAAAAAACGGTCTTGCTTTTTGATAAGGGGACTTGTATAATGTGTCTTATGACAAAGAAAAGGCTGTTCTTTTTGTTAGGGATGTTTGTGCCGGCGGTTGTTTCTTGCGCGGCTTTATCGGCAGATTTATCCTTGCATGAAAGTCAGTTGTCAACTAAAGACGGATTATGCTCTATCTCTTATCTAACCGATAGGGATACCACGGGTTGGTATATCGAAACAGACACACAAAAGTGTGTGGATGGGTTGGCCGATGGATATACGTCCGTTGTTGTCAAAAATGCGTTGGCACAGACGGTTGAGGTTTTGGCTGGCTCTTTTATTTCAGGTTATCGGACTGATAAAATTTGGGCTAAAGGACGAATGCTCAGTCGTTTTTCAACAAAGTCTGATACACAAAGTTTTTTATTTCAACCGGATGAAATGTTGACGGACAGTGATGTGGTCTATGCTTTGCAATTTGATGCGATTCGTCAAAAAAATGGTTTTTATGGTGCTTTTCAAGCATGTCAACCCGTTCGCGTTTTTGCCATAACGGATGCACCGGAGTTGTTTGATGATGATACGGCTCGGAATCAAATTATGACAGAGGTGCGGCAACATGTCATAGCCATTTGCCCCGATGCACAAGAGGTTTCTTTATCGGCTCTCTCTGAAATGACGCCCCAAGAAGATAACATCTTTTTTAAAGCAACCTTGAACTTTAAAACTCAAGAGGTTGTCTTGCATAAAACACCTTTTTCCGAATCCTATATTCCCTATCCGACACAGATTCGTCAAGAAAACGGTATCACGTTGATGATTGTCCATCCGATTTTACCAGAGGCTCCGTTGCCTGAGACAGCTCCGGTGCTTGAGGAAGAGGAGGATACCGCAGCACAATTTTCCGAAGCCATGGCGGAAATCACAAACGTGATGCAAGAGGACGCGTCGGAAAAAACAACTCAACCGTCTGTAGAGTCGGTTAATCCTCTTGTCTTGCCGGTTCTTCCGACGGATAAGCGAGATGATGTGCTTAAATTGATGGTGCTCAGTCGTGTTCAACATGCTCCGGTTCACGGACGTGCGGTTGTGCGTGTGGCGGCGGTTCGTCCTAATGGGGAAGGATTGACGGATGCGCCGATGACGCTGTATCTAAAAGGAGCGCCTGTTTCCGCCGGCTGGGGGATCGTGACGGGGCGGTTTTCAGATATAAGACAAGAGGGGTATAAACGTGTGCGACGTGTTGATGTTGAGACGTTCACGCCCTGTTTAACACCTATGTGTGTCCGAGAAGGAGGCGATGAATGAGTCACCGAACGTTTCTGTGGAGCGGATTAATCGTATGTATCAGCTTGCTTTTACTGTGGCTTGGAGCTTCTCAGCTGACGGAGCGTCGCGTTTGGCGTACCTATCAAAGAGCGCTGCATTTAACGCCGGCAGATATGACATATCGCTCGGTTGATGTGCCCATAGGGGGAGATGGCGTTTTGCTGTATGATGTGACGTTTCCAAGGCTGGGATTGGCTTTAAAAGCAGACAAGGTCCTGTTAAAACGAGCCGATCATCAGATGATGATGACTCTGTATGGGGCGCGTTTAGATGTCTTGTCTTCTTTGCGGCAGCGATATGCGGATGAGCTTGAATCTGTTTTGACGGCATATGCGTTGCCCCATGATGTTTTTCGTCATCCGCTGATAACGTTGGCGTTGATGGATGTTGATGAGGTGTCCGGTGAGGTGCGCTTGGGCTTTATTCAAAAGGGTGAACAGGCTCAATTACAGATGGAGTTTCGAGATCAGGAAGGAACACCTGTTTTGCGAGGGATAATGGATATGGTCTTGCCTTCTTACCAAGAGCCTTCTTTGTTCGGGTTTTTACGTGGACACGTTTCGGGGATAACTTTCATTGTCCCGGATGGGCGTGTTTTAGAACGTTATCGTCGGTTGGCGCAGCAAATGAATATCCCTTTGTCAGAGGAAGTTAGACAAGCCATTCGGACGCATGTGCCATTTCAAATGACGTATTTTCTGAATAAGACACCTTTGATGGATTTTGTTTTCCCTTAAAAGAAACTGGCTTTTAACAGCTGTTGCGTGTAGGGATGCTTAGGTGACGTCAACAGAGTCTGAGCTTGGGCCTGTTCAACAATGCGTCCATCCTTCATAACCAGTATATAGTCCGCCATTTGTCGAATAATTTTCATATCATGAGAAATACAAAGATAGGAAAGCGTCATATCGTGTTGAAGGGCACTGAGCAGGGTTATTAATTGTTGCTGTGTGTAAATATCCAAGGCGGATGTTGCTTCGTCTAAAATCAAGACTTTGGGATGTAAAATTAAAGAGCGAGCAAGCGCGACCCGTGTACGCTGTCCTCCGGAAAGTTCATGAGGATAACGCGACATGATTTCCGGTTTTAACCCAACCTGTTTAAGGGTGTCGGCAACTATTTCCGTTGTTCCGGATCGATGATGTACCAACAATCCTTCTCGAACGATATCAGCGACGGTCATACGAGGATTTAAAGAAGAAACAGGGTCCTGAAAAACCATTTGTAAATTCGCTCGAGCCTGTTGAAGATTTTTTCCGGATAATTGAAAAAAATTTTGCCCTTCTAAAAATACCTCCCCTTGTGTTTTCAACAAGCGGACCAATCCCTTGGCCAAGGATGATTTCCCGGAACCACTTTCACCGACAATACCTATGGTTTCTCCTTGGTACAGGCGAAAGGAGGCTTGATGAACAGCTTCAAAATTATCATAGAAAACAGAAAGTTTTTTGACATGCAGAACAGGTTTCTCTTTGTCTCTGGGTAATGATATTCGTGCAGAAGGTGGCTGTATTGTCGGCAAACGTGTGGCAATGATCCGACCAAATTTCATGACGTAGACACGGTCGGCCATTTGTCGAACAATGTCCAGGTCATGCGTAATGAATAAAATACTCAGGTTTAATTTTTGCTGTAAATTTTTGAGTAGGTTTAAAATTTGTGCTTGGATACTGACATCCAAAGCGGTGGTTGGTTCATCTGCGATCAATAAATCCGGATGACCGGCTAAAGCCATGGCAATCATGACGCGTTGCCGTTGACCACCGGAAAGGGTGTGAGGATAAGCATGATAAAAACGTTCTACATCGGTTAGTTCTACCAGTCGTAATAGCTCAAAAACACGTTCTCGCGTTGCTTGTTGGGTATGAAGACGCAAAGCTTCCAAAATTTGAGCTCCGGCCGTATGCAAAGGATTTAAACTACTCATCGGCTCTTGGAAAATCATCGCTATTTTTCCACCGCGAATCTGTTGCATTTGATCCTCGGTCAGGGGAATCAAATCTTGTTTCTTAAATAAAATTTTTCCACTGTATTTGGCATCATCTTGTAGT
Organism: uncultured Alphaproteobacteria bacterium; assembly: GCA_944392785.1. Lineage (GTDB taxonomy): Bacteria > Pseudomonadota > Alphaproteobacteria > CAAHEQ01 > UBA3637 > CALXXW01. The sequence continues at coordinate 58,587 of CALXXW010000004.1, forward strand.
TTCAACAGACTGAGGGCTACGGTTGATTTTCCGGAGCCACTGTTGCCGACCAAGGCCACAAACTCACCGTCTTTGATGGCCAGTGAAATGCCGCGGACAGGAGAAAATCCGGCAAAGGAAACACGTAAATCCCTGACTTCCAATAGGTTCATTGTCTCCTCCGTATTGAGGGGCGTGTGTGGGGATCAAAGGCATCGCGTACCCCTTCGCCAATAAACAAAAGTAAGGCTAATAAAAATGTCAAAAAAACAAAAATACTCAGTCCAATCCAAGGAGCTTGTAGATTTTCCTTTCCCTGACGAATCAGGTCTCCCAGACTGGCCGTTCCCGAAGGAAGACCCAAGCCTAAAAAATCAAGCGCCGATAAAGATACAATAGCTCCCGACAGAATAAAAGGAATATAGGTAATTGTTGAGACCAATGCATTGGGCAGAATGTGTCGGCACATAATACGTATATCCGAAACGCCTAAAATTTTGGCGGCTTTGACATAATCAAGACTGCGTGTCCTTAAGAATTCTGCTCGCACAACAGATGTGAGCGATGTCCAGCTAAAAAGCATCAAAACAATCAAAAGCGAAAGAAAACTGGGGCTGATTAAACTGGAAATAATAATCAAAATAAATAGTTGGGGCAACGCATTCCAAATTTCTAAAAAACGCCCGATAATCAAGTCAATACGCCCGCCAAAATACCCCTGTAAGGCTCCGACCGCGATACCGATGAATGCCGAACAAATCGTGAGAGCCAGGCCAAATAAGATACTTAAACGCGTTCCGTAAAGTAAACGTGCCAATATATCTCGCCCTTGATCGTCTGTTCCCAGCCAATGTTGTGAGGAAGGAGGAGCCGGAAAAGGTGTCGTGCTGAAATAGTCAACCGTATCGGCCGCATATTCAATAGGAGGCATAATCAACGTGCCGTGACGATAGATTTGCCAGCGTGTGTAGGCATCTTTATATTCGGCCTCTGTCGGTAAGTTGCCATCCAGCTGATCATCCATTAAAGTTTCGAAAATCGGAAAGTAAAAATGGCCTTTGTATAAAAGGATAAGAGGCTTGTCGTTTGCCAGAAAAGGAGCTGCCAGAGATAAACAAAATATCCCTATAAATAAACGTAAAGCCCATTTGGCACGAGTATTTTTTTGAAAAATTCTCCATCTGCGACGTGTCAGAGAGCCCATGTTCTAAGACCTCCGTTTGTCAAACGTAATGCGAGGATCAACCAGTGTATAAATAAAGTCACTGATTAAATTCAGAACAAGCCCTAATAGGGCAAATAGATACAGCGTGCCAAAAACGACGGGATAGTCACGGTTTTGAACGGCTTCAAATCCCAATAATCCCAAGCCGTCCAGAGAAAAAATAACCTCTATCAAGACAGATCCGGTAAATAACATACTGACAAGCATGGCCGGAAAGCCGGCAATCACAATTAACATAGCGTTTCTAAAAATATGGTGATATAAGATTGCTTTTGGTCCCAAACCTTTGGCTTTTGCCGTGCGGACATAGGCTTTGCCCAGTTCATCCAAAAAGGCATTTTTTGTCAAGAATGAAAGACCGGCCAGCCCTCCGACTGTCATAGAGATAACAGGCAAGACAATATGCCATAAATAGTCCCCGATTTTTCCCATCCCAGAAAGCTCCGTCCAGTTGTCTGATGTCAAACCACGTAGCGGAAACCAACTAAAATAACGTCCTCCGGCGAAAACAATAATGAGGAAAATCGCCAATAAGAACGAAGGAATGGCATAGGAAACCGTCAAGAGCCAACTGGTCGTTTTATCAAAACGCGAACCGGCTGTCACCGCTTTTTTGATACCCAGAGGAATAGAAATGAGGTAAATTAAAAGAGTCGAAAAAACACCTAGAGAAATAGATACCGGCATTTTTTCACGAACTAGTTGTAAAACCGTTTTATCTTGATAAAAACTTTTACCAAAATCAAATAGTACATAATTTTTTATCATCATCAGAAAACGTGTTAAAGGTGGTTTATCAAATCCGAATTGTTTTTCCAGTTCCTGTCGTAATTCTTGTTGTAATCCTTGGGCCCCGCGGTATTTTGTCATGTGTCCCGTTTGGGCGGTCGAACCGCCTTCCATCATGCCGGCAGCCGCTCCCGAAAGGCGCATGGTGGCATTATTGATGTTGCCGCTTTCTAGTTTTATCATCATCTGCTCGACCGGACCACCGGGTGCCAGCTGGACGAACAAAAAATTCAAACTCATAATCCCGAAAAGTGTAATCGGTATTAACAACAGGCGCTTGATAAAATACGCTTTATTCATTTGTGGTTTAAGGCTTTTTTCAGAGAACTCGACACCTCTATCGGTTGTTTTTCTTGTGTCGATTTTGTTTTAAAGAACGGTTTTAGAAAAGCAGGAGAAACCGGAGCCGTCCAAAATGAGACGCTCACCTCGCTAATACCTAGCTCCTGACAAATGCCCAGTCGGTGGTGTCCCTGCAGTAGTTGATCCTGGACACCTCCGTGTCGATTGAGTAAGATAAGCATGGGTTGATTTCGATCATATCCGTTTTTAAGAGAACGATATAGTGATTTATAGCGCTTTTGGGCACTATTTTGTGAAATACGCCAACGCTTGTTTGTCCATTGATAGGCGTTTTCTTGGGTTCGAATACCCCGAGCAAGCTTTTTATCCACAATTTCCGAAAGAGGGATACGATATATTCCCTGAAAAGCATGATAAAATCTTTTTTTGATTGGTTTAATCAGATTGATAAAAAATCCCATAGCAAGGGGAAAGCTATAATAGGCGAATCGAACAGGGATATATTTTTGCTGTTCCTTTAGGGCGCGTCTCAATGGAACCAAGCCGGCATAAAGGGTTTCTTGGCCTGTTCGTTCATCCAATAAGACGATCACTTCTTTGCCACTTTTGTGATGGGCGTTTAAGGGTAAAGAGCCAATATCATGCGTTCGGATTAAATATGTTTCAGATGAGTAAACCAGTTTTTTCTTCATTATTCCCCCTTGACCTTCAATACAGAGGCTTGTCCGATAATGGCAGCCATGTTATCCAAGCGAGGGCGAGAAGGCATCGGATGGTATAATTTTGTTCCCAAATAAACAAAAAATGCCGATGTTAAATAGGGAGCTTTTCTGGTTTTTCGGGTATATTTCCAAAAATCGGAAACAGCTTTGGCATACAGTGTCTTTTGGATATCGGCAGCCAATTCGGGATGATCTGTTAAAAAGTAATAGTGTGCCAAAAAACGATCATGATCCAGTTGAATTTTAACGCCGGATAAATTACCATTTTCTCGAGGCACTAAAACGACATCGGCTGCCATCTTGATAATTCCGTCGGCCAATAAAGCCGCCCGTAAAGGAATGGTTTCATCTTGAATGAAGACACGTTCGTCGGCTCCATGAGCGGCTTGCAACACTTGCCGCTTAATTAGTTGCCCCATTCGGGTGAAGCGTCCGGCCAAAACGGCGCGTAAAGCATCTTTATGATAGGTATAAGGAATATCTGTCGGCATATAACAATGAGTCAAAGCTTCGGGTTCTTTTCCCGTTTTTATAAAGGTCCCATAAACCATATCCGCCGCATGTTTTTTGGCTAATTTCATCATTTGCTCTGTTGAATCCAGCGGGAAAATATCATCCGAGTCCAACATGCGTATATACGTTCCTTTGGCTAATTGAATGCCCTGGTTAATTCGCACGCTGATGCCGCGGTTATGTGTGTTTTGGATGATATGTACATGTGGTAAGCCCCGTGTCATTTCTTCAATAATTTGGACGGAACGATCACAGGAACAATCATCTACAAAAATATACTCGCGTGTAAAGCTGCCCGTTTGATTTAAAAGAGCCTTCAGGACAGAAGGCAAATAGGCTTCTTTATTATACACGGTCATGACATATGATACGTCGATTTGACTCATTTTCACTCCATTCTGTTAATAGGTTGTATGTAGCAGAATTTAATTCGAAAATCAAGTATTTTTTATGAGGCCAGCTCGGCCCACTGTACCTCCCGGATATCGGCGGCGTTTCCTAGCAGCATGATCAGCCTGTCAACCCCCAGCGCATTTCCGGCCGCTTCGGGCATACCAAAATTCAGAGCATCCATAAAATCTTCATCCAACGGATAGCGTTCGCCGTAAAGTTTTTCTTTCATATTCATATCTGCTTCGAATCGGCGGCGTTGCTCCTGAGGATCGGTTAATTCTGAGAAAGCATTGCAAAGCTCTATACCGCAAGCATACGCTTCAAAGCGTTCGACAACTTTGGGATTACCGGGCTTCTGTCGAGCCAGAGCTCCAAGACATGTCGGATATTCATATAAAATGACGGGGACACCATCACCTAAATTGTCTTCGATTTTATTTAACATGATTCGGAAAAAAACATCTTCCCATCGGTCTGTTTGACTGCAGCGGATACCTCTTTTTTCAGCGGCGACTTTTAGTTTTTCCGGATCCGGTTCGCATTTGGGATTTTCCGGCAGCGTTGCCATCAAGTCAATATCGGCATATTGTTGGAAGGCTTCGGCTACGGTCAAGCGTCGCCAAGGTTGAAAGGGATCGGCCTCTCGTCCATTGTGCCGCAAAAGAGAGACCTGAGCCGCCGTGGCGCAAGCCCGAACCAAAGCTTCGGTATCGGCCATGATACTTTCATAGGTTTCCCGAGCACGATACCATTCTAACAAAGTGAATTCAGGATAGTGTGTCGGAGAAACGACTTCATTACGATAGACTTTAGCCAGTTGGAAAATGCGTGGCAAACCGGCTACCAGTAATTTTTTCATGGTGAACTCGGGCGAGGTATGAAGAAGATAGCGCTTTGTCGTATCCGTCAACGGATCATGCAAAAAGGTTTCAAAGGCCTTAAGATGGACCTCCAACCCGGGTGAAATCTGCAGAGCCGGTGTATCTACTTCATCAAAGGAGCGAGCGGCAAAAAAATCGCGTATGGTTTTAAAAACCTGAGCACGCAAACGCCGATGGGGCATATTTTTTAAATAGACTTCCGGTTGCCACCATTTTTGAGATGTCTGTATCATTGTTGCTTGCCTTTCTTGAAAAACTATGCTATCATAGCACATCTTTTAACAAAAATATAGAGGTATTTTATGAAACAACAAGCAAATCAAATTCGTCCGGGCTGGGTTATTGAACATAACGGTAAGCAATATATTGTCACAAAAATCAATCTTATTCAACCTGGGAAAGGGGGCGCCTTTATTCAGGTAGAGATGCGTGGTGTAGAAAATGGTGTTAAAACACAAGAACGTTGGCGTACGGCCGATACGGTTGAAAAATTGATGAGCGAAGAGCTGGATTGCCAATATCTATATAGAGAAGGGGAGACTCTTGTTTTTATGAATACCGAAAATTATGATCAGTTTGAAATTCCGGCCGATTTGATGGGAGAGGCGGCAGCATTCTTACAAGACAATATGGAGGTGACGGTCAACTTTATTGAAGGAAAGCCCTTATCGGTTAATTTGCCGCCGCATGTTGTTTTGACGGTTGCGGAAACGGAACCGGCTTTGAAAAATCAAACGGTGACATCTTCTTATAAACCGGCTGTTTTGGAAAATGGTGTGCGGACAACGATACCTCCTTTTATTAACGCCGGTGAAAAAATCGTTGTATCAACGGCTGATGCCTCTTATGTTGAGCGGGCTAAATAAATTTTTTTAAGCCGATGTTATGGCAAATCAACAGAAAGCCTGGTCAACAAGGCTTTCTTTTTTATGTCCTGTTTATCAAGTAAAAAAAGCCCCAAAAGGCGCGGATTTCTGGGAAAAAAGTGTCACAAAAAAAGGATCCTTTTTTTGTGACAACTTTTTAGCACATCTACCCCACCGTGTCAAGCATAATTTTTATGACGAATTATCAATAGGATAATCTTATTTTTCCAGATACTCCCCAACTGCCCCGAAAACTGTCACAAAAAAAGGATCCTTTTTTTGTGACAGTTTTTTGTAAGAAAACCGGGGGAAAGGAAAGGAAAAAAATGAAAAAACATATACCCACCAATGAATCCGGCCGCAGCATGGTTGAAATGCTGGGCGTGTTAGCTATTATGGGCGTCTTGTCCATCGGTGCCGTCGCCGGCTATCGTTGGGCTATGGATAAA
>CALXXW010000005.1 GCA_944392785.1 uncultured Alphaproteobacteria bacterium
AAAATAAGATTATCTTATTGATAATCAATAACAAAAATTATGCTTGACACGGTGGGGTAGATGTGCTAAAAAGTTGTCACAAAAAAAGGATCGTTTTTTTGTGACACTTTTTTCCCGGAAATCCGCGCCTTTTAGGGCTTTTTTTAGCCATTCATTCACAGGTTTGTCCCGAGCTTGATTCATGCTCTGGGATTGGGTGTCGGTTCTTTCCATTTTTCCATAAATGTCCTATATGAACAAGCGGCGCTTAATCTGATTTGATGCTACATGTGTTGCTGCCGTTAAAATCGTTCTTAATCTTTCCAAGACTTGTATAAATGTCAGAACTTATATAGAAAAAACGGTCGAAATCTCTTAAAGAAGAGCGCTCTTCTTTTTTCATGAAGGCACAATAGAACAACAAAACACCCTCTCGAATTTCGAGAGGGTGTTGAATAGCTGAAACGCTATGCCTAAAATTAAGCTAAAATTTTAGACACAACACCGGCACCGACCGTATGTCCGCCTTCACGAATAGCGAAACGCAAACCTTCGCTCATAGCAACCGGCACGATTAAAGTGACAGTCAATTTAACATTGTCGCCCGGCATAACCATTTCGACACCGGCTGGCAATTCAATTGTTCCCGTCACATCTGTCGTACGGAAATAGAACTGCGGACGATAGTTGGCAAAGAACGGAGTATGACGACCGCCTTCATCCTTGCTCAAAACATACACTTCGGATTCGAATTTTGTATGCGGTGTGATTGTTCCCGGAGCAGCCAAAACTTGACCACGTTCCACTTCTTCGCGTTTTGTTCCGCGCAACAGAACACCGATATTATCACCGGCTTCACCTTGATCCAACAGCTTGCGGAACATTTCGATACCCGTACAAGTTGTTTTTTGAGTCGGACGCAAACCAACGATTTCGATTTCGTCGCCCACTTTCAAGACACCACGTTCAACACGACCCGTCACAACAGTTCCGCGGCCAGAGATAGAGAACACGTCTTCAATCGGCATCAAGAACGGTTGATCTTTAGGACGATCCGGTTGCGGGATGTAAGAGTCAACAGCATCCATCAAAGCCAGAATAGCATTTTTACCGATGGTCTCATCACCGCCATCCAAAGCGACTTTAGCAGATCCTTTGATGATGGGAATTTCATCACCGGGGAATTGATAGGAGGACAACAGGTCACGAATTTCCATTTCGACCAATTCCAACAATTCCGGATCATCGACCATATCCATTTTGTTCATGAACACGACGATGGCAGGAACACCGACTTGACGAGCCAACAAGATGTGCTCACGTGTTTGCGGCATTGGACCATCAGCGGCAGAAACGACCAAGATAGCACCATCCATCTGAGCGGCACCTGTAATCATGTTTTTCACATAGTCAGCGTGGCCCGGGCAGTCAACGTGAGCATAGTGGCGTTTATCTGTTTCGTATTCCACGTGAGAAGTGTTAATGGTAATACCGCGAGCGCGTTCTTCCGGAGCTTTATCGATGTTTGCATAATCGACGAAAGCGGCGGATCCTTTTTCAGCCAATACTTTTGTGATAGCGGCTGTCAAAGTTGTCTTACCATGGTCGACGTGACCGATCGTACCGATATTGCAGTGCGGTTTTGTTCTTTCAAATTTTTCTTTACTCATTTTTTATACTTTCCTTAACTGATCAGTGTTAAAAAATAAAATCCAACAAGTGGACTGTTTAATTTGGAGCGGGTGATGGGAATCGAACCCACGTGATCAGCTTGGAAGGCTGGAGCTCTACCATTGAGCTACACCCGCAACGCTCTGTTTTTTGCAAGAAACGGCGATATTATTGCCCTTTCCGAACCAAGAGTGTCATCATCATACACGAGCTTTAAGCTCTTGTCAAGCACTTTTTTTAATAACGAAAAAAGCCTTTATTCCCGCTCTCGTCCCTGATGCTGCCAACGACCATAGTTCAAAACTTTTTTAAACCCGTTAAAGTATGCTCCGCGAAATAAGGGGCGCCCCAAACAATCTTCCGGAATACTCAACGCATCTTTCTTATAGAATTTAGCCGTTTCTCTCTCCGGATGCCAAAAAGTCACATGTCCCATTCCGATACACTGTTGCGGATCCGGTTGTGTATAAAGACAACGATCTATTTTTCGTTCGGAAACAACTTTATCATGATGTTTTGCTGTCTGTATAAACATCTGCCGAACATGCGACGGATAAACATTTCCACCGACCCACCTAAAGGCTCTACCGATCGGCCCATCCCATGTCACAAGGCCACACATGTTTTTAGGCCGTCGTTCACCGAATTCATAATAGTTTTGCGAGATATCCTCTTTTACTCTCCACGAAACATCACTCCGCCACTGAAGCAGGGCTGTAGCATCTAAATCAACGGGGCAAAATATCATCCGATAATCCCATTCTCCCAGATGTGTCATAATCGGTGGTTTTTGAAGTGAGTCATTTAAGTTATATTTATACATAACATTACAAATCCGCCCAATCGCCGTCCAATATATCATTCCATTGGCATATCTCACGGATTGTATGGTTGGTTCGTGCTTCATATAACTCCCCGAAAATCCCAAAGAGTCCTCGACCCCAACAGAGAGACACTTCAAAATGATTCCTTTATGCCGTTTCGGTCATTGGCTTTTTTGAAGCGGCTTAATTTCGATTACCTCCGACGGCTCTTGCATTTTTTTGGCTAAATCCGTCCAATCTTTTTCTTGAGTCATCTTTATTTCTGCCTCTTATCATTGTTTTTCAGTCGTTTCAGAAGAACACAAAAAAGGCCTTATCAAAAAACTCAAAGAAAAAACCGCCCGAGAAATCCAGGCAATTTAAAACATGGTGGAAGGGGAAAGATTCGAACTTTCGTAGACATAAGTCGGCAGATTTACAGTCTGCTGCCATTAACCACTCGGCCACCCTTCCACACCGAAAGCGAGCATAATATGCCTGTTTTTTTGACAAATGTCAAGAACTTTTTTTACAGATGCTTACTTTTCTTTAAAAAAACAGAGATGATGAAGACTTCCAAAGCCTCTGTCCCAAACAAGACAAGCCATAAAATACCGATGGACTAAAAATCAGATACAGGTTGAATATCGTTCTGATTAAAACATATCCACCGCATTGGCCCGGCAAAACCCTTTTGTTATCGGGACAAGAGGGGATTATACAATCGGGAGGGGATGTCTCCTCCCCGGCTTGGATCAGATGATGGAATCAGATAGCGTCAAACGTTGACCCCGTCTTTATTGACAGGCCGGGCGTTAAAGGGGATAAAGCCCCCTTTAAGCCCGACCTAGGCTCCGGGGTTAGGAGCATTTCCCGGCATTCCATGTCCCATGACACGATTGACACTTCTCTTGAGTGTTCAAGCCAACCAAACTTGTCGGACATTTATAACAAGACCTTCCTTTCATATACCGTGGGGTGCTACTGGCATCACACTTGGCACATTCGGCCGCGGTCGCTGAAAGGCCACCTGAATAGTCGCAAGGGTAGCAATAGCCATTGGTATCCATAAATCGCGGTGTGCCACTATCCTCACACTTGGCACATTCGCTCGCGTTCGTTCGCACGTCACCTAAAGTGCTGCAGCTGCGGCAAGAGCCAAAAGTATCTATAAATCCCTCAGGACAATAGCTTGGTATAATACAATAACCGTTTCTCCTCTCGCGTGGGGTGCTGCTGTCATCACACTTGGCACATTCTTCCGCTGTGGTAGATGGGCGGGATGAAGACGAACAATCATAACAGGTGCCGCTTCTATCACAGAATTGTGTCATCGAGCAATCATCTCCGAACCAACCGGGCTCACAGAAACATGACGTGCCGTCCCAGGTGCCATGGCCCCAACAATGCTCTTCATTCGGGTCCGGCGTTTCTTCCCCCTCTCCGCCGCCCACAGCGCCGCTTTTTAAATCATTGGCAAACGCAAACAACATCTCGTTATTACCTTCGCCACAAACCGTATTGTCATCAACGGCAACACCATCCAACAAAATAGCCGCCGGCATTTGCCAGTTGACGTCTATGACCTTATCACACACTCCTTGCGGTATATCCGATACCGTTAAAGTAAAGAAGCGGTCATCCCCGTTATAGGCATTGTCGGCCACCACACCATACTTGCCGTTAATACGACCGTTATCGCCGTATTCCGTCAAGTCAATCTCGTGCCCCGAGATTCGGGCTTGGCTGGAGGTGATGGCGCGTTTGCGCACCTCGTTTAAAATTTCATTGGCTTCATATTTATCCATAGCCCAACGATAGCCGGCGACGGCACCGATGGACAAGACGCCCATAATAGCTAATACGCCCAGCATTTCAACCATGCTGCGGCCGGATTCATTGGTGGGTATATGTTTTTTCATTTTTCTCCTTTCCTTTCCCCCGGTTTTCTTACAAAAAACTGTCACAAAAAAAGGATCCTTTTTTTGCGACAACTTTTTAGCACATCTACCCCACCGTGTCAAGCATAATTTTTGTTATTGATTATCAATAGGATAACCTTATTTTTCCAGATACCTCCAAACAGCCCCGAAAAGTGTCACAAAAAAAGGATCCTTTTTTTGTGACACTTTTTTCCCAGAAATCCGCGCCTTTTAGAGCTCTTAAGATAGGCTTCTTAGCCGACATCTCCTTACCATCCAAACGTCACCCCAACTTTTGCCATCGCCGAAAAAGGAATATGCTTTGATGAATCTGTGGCGTACTACGTTCCCTTGCCTATCCGGTGTTGTCTAACCATGTCTGTGTTCTCCGTTATCAACCGATCGTCGACTGATTTTGACGGGAGCGTTTTTTTTGGAAAAAGTCGGATAACAAATTGCCGCAACGTTCAGCCTCTATTCCCCCTTGGATGTGAGGTTTATGATGCGTCTGAGGGTGGACAAAGACAGAGGCTCCTTGTTCAACGGCTCCGGATTTAGGGTCATAAGCTCCGAAAAAAAGATTATCTAGTCGCGCCCATGCGATAGCTCCGGCACACATGGCACAGGGTTCCAGAGTCACGAACAGAGAATAACCGACCAAACGTTTCTGCCCCAATCGACGACAAGCCTCGTCTATAGCCAATAATTCGGCATGAGCCAGCGGGGAATGTGTCTCCTCCGTTCGATTGCGAGCCTGAGCGACAATTTCGTGTGTACCTGTCTTGAAAATAACGGCACCGACGGGAACCTCATCAGCCTTATAAGCCTCTTGAGCCAGTTGAAAAGCTATCTTGAAAATTATGTCATCCATCACGTTTTTACTTTCCTTTTTTGCGCTTTTCTTATATTATAACATTTATGACAGAAAAGAAAGAACGAATTGCAAAAATAATGGCAGCTGCGGGCTTATGCTCCCGCCGAGAGGCCGAGCGGTGGATTGCTGACGGACGCGTGACAGTCAATGGACATACACTATCGACGCCGGCTTGTTTAATTGGATCGAATGACAGGGTCATGGTGGATGGTGTGCCCTTACCGGGAAAGCAAGAGCGTCGTTTGTGGTGTTATCATAAACCGGCCGGAGTCATAACGACCAATCGAGATCCTCAGGGCAGGCCTACCGTATTTGACACGTTGCCGACCTCTTTACCTCGAGTTGTGACGGTCGGACGGCTTGACTTTAATTCCGAAGGTCTTTTACTCTTGACAACGGACGGGGCCTTGGCGCGAGAGCTGGAGCTACCGACAAAGGCTTGGAAACGTCGGTATCGTGTTCGTGTCCATGGGATATTAACCGGCGATATGATCGCTCATTTAGCACGCGGCGTTGTGGCCGAAGGGATACATTATGCTCCGTGTAAAGTAGAAATCGAACGTGTTCAAGGGACGAACACTTGGATTTTGGTCACGCTAACAGAGGGAAAAAATCGCGAAATTCGACGTTTGATGTCGCATTTTGGCTTGGAAGTCACCCGTTTGATACGGATATCTTACGGTCCTTTTCAGCTGGGAAATTTAGAGCCGGGTGATTTGCGAGAAGTGCCTCAGGCGTCTTTGAAAGAGCTTCTATGAGAATTATATCCGGAACCTTTCGAGGTAAAAAGCTCATCGCTCCCCAGGGAGACACAACTCGGCCGACCAGTGATCGCGCCAAAGAAACCCTGTTCAACCTATTTAACACATGGTTGTTGAAAACGGGGCACCACTGGGAGGAAATATCATTTGCCGATGTATTTGCCGGTTCGGGTGCGATCGGAATAGAGGCGGCTTCACGCGGTGCCAGGATGGTATCTCTGTTTGAAAATGACCCAAAAGCATTAGCTTGTATTCAGAAGAACAAAGAGAGCATCCCGAGGGTTCAGGTATATACTTGTTCGGCCTTAGCGCCGCCGCCCTCGACAGAGCCCGTTGATATTTTATTTATGGATGCTCCCTATGGAAAACAGTTATGGCAACAGGCGCTGACGGCATTTAACCGCGCCGGGTGGATTGGTTCAAGGACGATTGTCGTTATCGAAACGGATGAAGCTTTGGATGAGGCCTCTCCCATCGGGTGGCGGTTAATACAAGACCGACATGCGGGACGTAATCGCTTTTTGTTTTTAAGAAAAGACACGACCGCTTGATTTTGAAAGATAAATCGTATATAACATAAAGCCAGGCAAAGAAAGGAGCGTTCCATGGTTCAAATTTCCCCCAGTATTTTATCCGCTGATTTTGCGCGCTTGGGTCAAGAAATTAAACGTTTGGAAACGGCCGGAGCGGATTTGATACATATAGATGTGATGGATGGGCATTTTGTGCCGAATTTGACTTTTGGGCCTTGTGTTGTGGCTGGCATTCGTCCCTATACGCACCTACCGTTTGATGTTCACTTAATGATGACTTATCCATCGGACTTTGTGCGTTCTTTTGCCGTAGCCGGAGCAGACTTGATAACCATACATTTAGAGGCTTGTGATGATCCGGCGGATGTCATCAGTCAGATTCATGCCTGTGGGAAAAAGGCGGGCTTGTCCATTCGTCCTTCCACAAAAGTTGCCGATATCATTCCTTATTTACCGGATATAGACTTGGTGTTGGTGATGGCCGTTGATCCGGGATTTGGTGGACAGCCTTTTCAGAAAGAAGCCATTGCTAAAATCGCCGCGCTTAAAGATCTTATAGGCCGCAAGCCCGTTCAAATTGCTGTTGACGGCGGGATAACGGACATAACCGCGCCGGCCTGTGTATTGGCCGGAGCAGATATTCTGGTTGCCGGTAGTTATATTTTCAAAAATCGCTCGTATAAGCAGGCGATTAATCTGTTAAAGAAAGGATGTTCATGACAAAAATTTTAATTGTAGAAGATGAAGCCGGACTTGTGACGCTTTTAAAGTATAATCTTGAAAAGCAGGGATACGACACAGCGGTCGTCATGGACGGCAAAGATGTGATGACAACCGCTTTGGTGGAAAAACCTGATTTAATTTTGCTGGATTGGATGCTGCCGGGCGTTCCGGGTATTGATTTGTGCCGTGATATACGTAAAACATATGAATTACGCTCAACGCCCATTATTATGCTGACGGCCAGGGGTGAGGAAGCGGACAAAGTTCGCGGGTTATCTTATGGTGCAGATGACTATATGACCAAGCCTTTTTCGGTGCCAGAGTTAATGGCGCGTATTGCCGCTTTGCTACGCCGCGCCATGCCACAGCCGGTTGAGGAAAATTTAAGCTTTGCGGACATCACGATGGATTTTGCCAAGCGCCGTGTTTTACGAGGAGACAAACAAATACATTTAGGACCGACGGAGTTTCGTCTTTTGCAATTCCTGATGGAAAAGCCGGGAGATGTTTTATCCCGAGAAAATCTGTTAAAATCCGTTTGGGGGGGCTCTATTCATGTTGAACTGAGAACGGTAGATGTCCACATTCGTCGTCTGCGGTGTGCATTGGGTGAGCCAGATATTATTCGAACGGTGCGTTCTGCGGGATATGCTCTGGATTTAAATGCCTCTGAGGAAGGAGAAAGTTAAATTTCCTCTGCTCAAATGCCCACGGTTTTATCTTTTGCTAGACGTGTTCCTGTCGACAAGAGCCGTTTGAAAGCAACAAATGTTTCAAGCTATTCTTCTGTCATCTATGATAAAGCTATTTACTGTTTTGACAACGACAGAATCTCAAGGCCACCACTCAAAATCATTCAAGCGTGACATATTAATCCTCTGGTCAAGCGCGTTGACGGAATGTTTAGTGAAAAAAAAGGGTCGACCCGGATAGGTCGACCGTGACAGAGGTATCTTCAGCAAATGCCGCGCCCCTATTCACAAAGGGCATATCTCCACTCTTCTTTTTGTGATCTATTAATAGAACCGTCATAGCCG
>CALXXW010000006.1 GCA_944392785.1 uncultured Alphaproteobacteria bacterium
AGCCTGATTTAAGGTCATAAATTCTTTGTCCAAGTTTAAATTCATAGTTTTTCCTTTCTGTTTTTAATTACAAACAGACCGATTATAGCACCTTTCAAAACGAAAGTGTTTTTATATAAACTTTGGGTGACGATCCTGTTTCGGGACAAATTCAGGACAATTTTATATTAGATTTTATAAAAAAATAACTGCTTATAAATGAAGCAGTTATATGGAATATGGTGCCGAAGAGAAGACTCGAACTTCCGACCCACGCATTACGAATGCGTTGCTCTACCAACTGAGCTACTTCGGCAAAGATAAACACTTATACAACAAAGAAAAGCGAATTGCAAGATTTTTTTTAATCTTGTCTTTATTTTTTGCAAAGAGAACATCATTCGTAAGGCGTGGGTCGGGTGTTCGAATCACCCAATCGGCACCATATAGCTTTTAGAGTAGAATATCTCCGAAAAAAAGTCCGCATATGTGGACTTTTTTTTATACATATCCCTAAAGTGATCAAAATCTATGTTTTACTAAAAAACAAAAGGGTATTTGTCGAATTTTTTTGATTATATGATTAAAAACAACGCTATGTCTGCCGGAGAAAATACATCCGGCCGTGTCTACCTGTCTGTTGGGCTTGTTTTAAAAGCCTTCTCAATCATTATGAGAATCCAGCCGAATTCTTTTGGGATACGGAAAGACGACTCTGTTTATTTGAGTTCTGTATATTCCACATCGATGACATGGCGTCTGGAGGGGGTTTCTGTTTCCATGCGGCGCATCTGAATGACGGTTTCCCGGGTATTTGGCTCTCCCCGCAGAGCCGAGAAAATTTTATTTTTCAAAATAATGATACCCCAGATACACATCAAGACAATCAAAATCGGCAAAGCGATGTACCAGGCAAACAAGAACAAAGCCATCATGGCACCGACACAAATAAATATACTTATAACAGCTTGAATAAAATTCATTTTTCCTCTATTTTTTCTTTCAGTTGATATATCAGCTCCAAAGCCTCTCTGGGAGAGAGTAAATCCACCTCCAATCGTTGCAGGATATCAACCACGGGTGATGGTTTACTATTATATGTAGGTTGCGTCTGAACAGAAAACAAGGGCAAATCATCCAACAAAGCTTTTTCTTCTTTCTTTTTTTCTTCTAAATCTGCCAACACTTGCTCTGCCCGCGTCACCACCGAATCGGGAACACCCGCCAATTGGGCGACATGAATACCATAAGATCGATCTGAAGCGCCTTCTCCCACCTCATGCAAAAAGATAATTTCATTTTGCCATTCTTGAATACGCATGGTATGCAGAGTCACACCTGACAAGCGATTTGCCAAAGCGGTTAATTCATGATAATGCGTTGCAAATAAACCTCGACACAGGTTGACATCGTGCAAGTACTCTACGACGGCCCAAGCCAAAGAAAGGCCATCAAAAGTTGCTGTTCCTCTTCCGACTTCATCTAAAATCACCAGTGATCGTTTTGTTGCGCCATTTAAAATAGCGGCGACCTCAACCATTTCCACCATAAATGTTGAACGTCCGCGAGCCAAATCATCACTGGCTCCGACACGCGAGAACAAACGATCAACCACGCCTATTTTAGCAGAATCTGCCGGCACAAACGATCCCATTTGCGCCATAATAGCCATTAAAGCATTTTGACGCAGAAACGTACTTTTACCAGCCATATTAGGCCCTGTTAACAACCACAGATGATTATTTGTTTCTCCCAGATGACAGTTGTTGGGCACAAATTTTTTCTGTTGTTTTCGCAAAGCCATTTCAACGACGGGATGACGTCCGCCTTGAATATCGAAATCATATCCATTTGTCAAGACGGGTCGCACCCAGTGATTTTGCTCTGCGACCAGAGACAAGCTGACAGCGACATCAATTTCGGCCAGCGATTGTGTTGCGCTTAAAATGGATTGAGCGGCGGCCAATGTTTTTTGTCGTAAGGCCTCAAAAATCTGTTGTTCTAGAGCAATCATTCGATCATCGGCCTTCAAAATTTGCATAGCCAATTCACTCAACTCGATCGTTGTCCAACGCACGACATTGACCATTGTTTGACGATGAATAAATCCCCACTCTTTATGTTCAAAAATAGTTTCTGCCGCCTTAGCCGGTACCTCGATAAAATATCCGATTAAATTATTGAATTGAATTTTCAGGTTAGAAATCCCCGTTAATTCGACATAGCGCATCTGTAGTTCTGTTAAAACTTTTTTAGCATTGACACGAGCGCCTCGAATATTTTCCAGTTCTAAAGAATATCCTGATCGGATAAAGCCGCCATCTCGGGGATATGGTGGAGGATCTTTATCGTCAATCGCCTGCACCAGCTCATCGGCCAGCAAGGAGTGCTCTCCCAAGCGTTGTAAGTTATGATCGATAGCCTTTGGTGTCACGTCTGTTCTCATTTTCAAACGCAGCAGAGGTATTTTTTGCAAACCGACACCAATAGCCAGCAAATCTCGGGGGCCGCCACGCCCTATGGACAGTCTTGAAATAGCACGTTCAATATCAGCGACGGATTTCAACAAGGCTCGCACTTCTTGACGTATTTCTGGGTTTTCTAAGAAAAAGGCAATTTTATCCAAGCGATCATTAATCGCCTCTATATCCATCAAAGGGGAAACCAGCTGACTGACCAGTTCTCGTCCACCGGCGGAAGTCACGGTCATATCCAACACATTTAACAAAGATTGCGCTCCTTTGTCTCCGGACAACGTTGATGTCAACTCAAGGCTACGTCGTGTTGAGGCATCAATTTCCATAAATTCTGTTGTTTGAACACGACAAGGCTCTTTTAAAAGCGGCAAAGCACCTTTTTGTGTTTCTTGGATATATGCCAACAAAACGCCCATTGCAATCTGTTCTGCTTTTGAAAAAACGGGCCACTTTTCTTGAGGCAGATAAGCCGCTATCGTTTCATGTTGAACCGTCCAACTCATCTGATTAGTGGGGATATATGTCAATCTGTCTTCTTCGTCACCGATCAAGCCGGGGTAAGCCTCTTTAAATCCTTCCGGCAGCAAAATTTCAGAGGCCTCCAATCGTGCCAAAACCGAAGGGATCATACGAGGCATCACCGCTTGTGTCATCATATCTCCGGTTGACATATCGACCCACGCGACGGCAAAGGTTTCTCCGCCGGGCACAACAGCGACTAAATAGTTATGGCGTTTAGCGCTTAATAAAACATCCTCTGTCAACGTTCCGGCTGTCACCAAGCGGATAACATCTCGACGCACGACTGAGCCCGAGCCGCGTTTTTTAGCCTCGATTGGATCCTCCATCTGTTCACAAATAGCGACTTTATAACCGGATTTCACCAAGCGCACCAAATAGTTTTCATAAGCATGGAACGGCACGCCGCACATGGGGATTTTATCCCCATTTTCATCTGTTCCGCGATATGTTAGCACGATATCCAAAGCTGAGGCTGCTTTTTGAGCATCCTCATAAAACAACTCATAAAAATCTCCCATGCGATAAAAAAGCAGATAACCGGGATACTGCTCTTTTGTGGCAAAATACTGTTGCATCATGGGTGTTATTTTCTTTTTTGTCATTTTCCCTTTCCTTTTGACGTTTTTGTAGTATACTTGATTTATGCAAAAAAAGAAAGAACAAAAAATCATTTTTCGGCTTCTACGCTATTTAGCACGTTTAGTTGTCATCACGTTGCCGACGACATTATTATTGATTGTTCTGGTGTTGTGTCACAAAATTTCATGGAGCACGGCCTTGGGCGGTTTTGCCTTTGTTGCTTTGATTACCGGTATCATTACAAAAATCATTTTTCATGAACAAGAAAATTTTATTACTTACTTACGCAACATTGCGCAGGGTATAGATACCGAGCCTCCTCATTTTCATTTCGGGTTATTTGGTCTTTTTCGGTTATTTGAATCGTTTTTAAGCGTTAAAAATCTATGGTCCAGCCAAACACTTTCCGACGCGACGATTTTAAAGAATCTTCCGGATCCTTTATTGATGGTCGATCATGAAGGATACATTGTTTTTTCCAACATGGCGGCGCAAGATTTTTTTGGCAATGATTTGAACACATCTCTGGCAACAACCGCTTTTCAAGGAGATATATTTTCGACGGCCATGACGCGTATTTTACGGCACCAAACGCCGACCGAATGGTTTGAGTGGTCCTATGAAGATCCGGAAAACGGACAACCCTATACCTTTCAAGTTCGATTAGAGCGCTTATCAGCTCCGGCAAAGAACGGTGCCATCGCCGTTATAGTGATGCATGATATTACGCCCTTTAAACTGTTCAAACAACAACAATCTGATTTTTTTGCCAATGCTAGTCACGAACTTAAGACACCTCTGTCTATTTTATCGGGTTTTATTGAGACTCTCCAAGGTCCGGCCAAGGATGATGAAAACGCTCGTGAAAAATTCTTAAATTTAATGGCCGAACAAACAGAGCGTATGACACATTTGGTCCAAGACTTACTCAAATTATCTCGTATTCAAATGACTGAAAAAACAAAACAAAATAATGTGATTTTACTTCCCGACTTATTACAAGGTGTTGTGGAAGGGCTTCGCCTCAAAGCTCAAAATAATCACAAAATTTTAGATTTGAAATTAGTCCACGATTTACCGCGTCTGATGGGTGATCGCAACGAGCTGCATCAAGTTTTTCAAAATTTAATCGATAATGCTGTTAAATATGGCGCAGATAATACCAGTATCACCATCACGGCACAATTGCGCAACGGTTTTCCCAAAACATCCGAGCGCTATTTTTCGGATTTACGTCAAGTGATTGCGATCAGTGTCCACAATTGGGGGGAGCCTATTCCGCCACAAAACATTAATCGCCTTTTTGAGCGTTTTTATCGTGTTGACTCCATCAAATCCCGCCGTGTAGAAGGGACCGGTCTCGGTCTGGGGATAGCCCAACAAATTATCCACAAACATGATGGCTATATTCACGTTGCCAGTTCGGCCACAAAAGGGACAACCTTTACGGTTTATTTACCCATAGATTTATAATTACGCCTCAAAAATCTCTTTCAAAATACGTTGTGCTTCGACATGCGTTCCGACAGGCAAAGCCCCGACCTTTTGAATTAAATCTGTTTTAATAATTGTTCGGATTAAATCGAAAGCGATTTGAGCTTGTTGTCCTTGAAAGCGCACCCCTATACGCGTTGGAAAACGCCGTTCTAGAGTTGTAATCGGTGCCACAATAACATACGGCAACACTTCGTTCATGTCATCGGGGGACACAATCAAACAGGGGCGTGTTTTACCATGGGTTTCACACATATAAATTTCATATTTTTTTACCATATCCATTCTCCCTGACGAATAATGGGTCGTTGATCTATATCTTCTTTCATTTTTTGTCGCCACTGAGCCCTCACGGCAGCAACCGGCTTTAAAACAACCGTTTTTTGTCGAACGGACAGATCGGCTTCCGTTTTAAAGCCACATTCGTCCAAGACGGATTTCGGCAAGCGGACGCCGATTGAATTACCTATTTTTACCAATTTAACTTTCATATATTTTTCCTTTATTTTAAAATCTGGGTTAATACCATATAAAGCCGTCCGGCATCTGATCCCAACAATACGGCCATAAAGAGTCCGTTTTTATCGTTTAGCTGAACCATTTTTGTCATTTCAACAAAAGCCTTCATATACTTTTGAACAGCCGTTTGAAAAGCCTGATTTTTCTGATAAAATTCTTGAATTTTTTTCACTTTTGATCCCGACAGCGTCTGAGTTATATGACGCATAAAGACGGTTTTATCTCCCGAATAGTAATTTTCCCACAAGCTTTCTTCGGTCTTCGGAGAAAACACATGAGCCATATCCACCGAAAAGGCCTGTAATTTATCCAAGATAGCCGATGCCTCTTTCAACATATCCGCCTCTGCTTTTGGAGCGGGCAACAGGGTGGTAGCTAACTTGATTTGTTGTATCATAGCATCTGTTTGAGTTGTTATGCGAGCCATTTGATCTGATAATTTTTGTGCATAAGATTGGTAGGATTCTCCGGCATCGGCGACTTTTTTCACGGCATTATCGGCAATTTGAAACATCGTCTGAGCCTTATCCGTAAACACGGCTTCCGCAGCGGATAATTTAGCGGCACTTTTTTCGACTTCTTTATCCAACAAGGCTCCGTGCGCTTTAAAAACCGATAATACTTTTTCCAGATTACCGAACAAACGTGCATTTTGTTGTTTAGCGCTTGTCTCATAGTTTTGGATAGAAGCATCCATATGCGTCACTGTTTTCTGAATATCTCCGACGACCTGCTCGGCTTGATTCAAGACACCATCCATTGTTTCATTTGCAGAGGCAATGGTATGTGTTGTAGCTTGCAACTCTTCGGCATTTTCATGCAAATGCTGATTTAGATTTGTCACGGCACCGACGGTTTGTTCTGTGACACGCTGCAAAATAACGGCCTGTTCCGAAAACAGATCAGACGCTTTCTGAGCTTGTTCATTTGCCATATCCGTTGCTTCGACCAACCGTTGAATATGTCCGGCGATTTCACGCACGGCTCCGACGGTTTCCGTATCAACATGAGTCACCACATGATTCAAATCATGAATCCACCCTTTCAGGTCATCACGAACCGATTGCGTTTGTGTATTGACTTCGGCGAAAACCTCCCGGAACTCCTTAATCTGAACGCGCAAAGCATCTGTCAGCGTTTTTGTATAAATAGCCCCCTCCTCGGTGGGATAGACCAATTCGTTTAGGTATGATTTCAAGATACGCGCTTCCTCTGCCAACTGCTCCGATCGGTCGAAATAGGCCGTGACCAACCAGACCAGAATTGCCGGCAACATTAATCCGGACAAGCCTCCGACCAATTCGGCCGGCGACAATTCCAAGCGATTTGACCACCATCCGGAATAAAACAAGTACTGTCCGATAAAAATCAACCAAAAGAATGAAAAAACGCCGGAAATAATAATCCCTTTTTTGATACCGAACCATCCTGTTTTAGGTTGATAGGGTTTTAATTCAGAAAACAAAAAGTCATCACCTTTATCAAACACCGTCATTTTTTTCTCCTTTTTGTATTTATCGGATTTGTGTCTATCGGACTCCTTTGATAAGCAGTATAGCCCAAGCATGATCAAAAAGCAAGTAAAAATGTAATTACAAAGTAATTCTTTTTGTAATTACAATGTAATTACAATATAACTACAAAGTAATTACATTTTGTGTAGAGGAGGTTAAAATCTGATGAGCCTGAATTTGATGATTAAACCAAGTCATTTGACGTTTAGCATAATGTCTGGTTGACAAAATGGCCTGACAACACATATCCTCTTTTGAGATATGTCCCTGTAAATACGAACAAACTTCAGGGACACCAATAGCCTTTAAAACGCCACCGGTAGGGTGTTTAGTCAACAACTGAGCCACTTCTTCCACGCCGCCGGCCGCAATCATTTGATGAAATCTCAAGGCACAGCGCTCATATAACCAGGCTCTATCCGGTCGCAAATAAATAACCTCAAAATCCGCCTCAATGATTCGGATTCGAGGTTGTTGTTGAAAATATTGGAGCGGTTTTCCGGTTGTTAATTGCACCTCTAGAGCTCGTCTGAGACGTTGCGGATCTGTAGCCGAACAAGCCCATACTTTTGCCTTCACCTCATCCAAAGGCATATCTCGAACGGTCTGACGCACAGACGGATCAACGGCCGGAATGTGATTTATCCCCTGGATCAACGCACTTATATACATCCCGGTTCCCCCAACAAAGACAGGACACTCCACCTGAGGTATAAGGTCTTTTACCCGTTCACACCAATCCATCACGGAACTTTGAAAATACGCATCCGCATAACCGTATAAGTAATGAGGAATCCCTTCCATTTCCTCAACGGTAGGACGGGCAGAAATAATTTGTAAATCTTGGTAAATTTGCATCGAATCCGCATTGACAATGCAACCATGAATATCGCGCGCCAATCTTAAAGCTAAGCTTGACTTACCGCTCGCCGTAGGTCCGACAATAACATAAATTTTATTTTTCTGTTTCATTCTTGATGATTTTAACAAAAAAATCTTTGTTTTTCAACAAAAATGAGCTATAATGAAAAAAAACAAATAAAGGATCAAAGATGAAACATTTATGGCTGCTCTTTGCATTATTATGCGTCTCTGCCTGTGGCTTTACCCCTCTTTATCGCATGGGGTCACAAGAAACAACCCGGGAAACGGCCTCTATCGAAATCATGCCGATCCCCAACGAAGACGGATATCACATGATGTTGGATTTAGAGGCAAAGTTGAATCCTGAACACTTATCTATCCCCAAAACCTATGAGCTCCATGTGATTTTAAATTCTCCCATCTATACAGATCAAAGCATTCAGGGGGATAATTTTGCCAGCTTGGAAAAAATAACGCTAACAGCTTCGTATCAATTACTCCAGAAGGGAAAAAAGGAACCGCTTTTAAACTCAGGTGTCCAAGCGGCCGGCTCTTATAACATCATTAAAGAACCGTATGCAACAACCGTGGCCAAAGAAAATTTACAACATAATCTTGTCAAAGTGCTATCCAATGATATTGCGCTACATGTGACGGCTTTTTTTAAGGCACAAGGAAAGAACGAGTGAAAGCAAAAACGTATCAAATAGAAGCTCTCAAGTCTCAAATAACGGGGCATTTTAAGGCGGCTCTGATTTACGGAACAGATGGAGGCGTTGTTCAGGAAACATCCGAAAAAATAGCGCATTTCATTGCTCCCAACTTATCGGATACCTTATCCGTCATTAAACTCACACCTTCAAAACTCAAGGAGCAAAAAAGCATTTTGATGGATGAGGGAGACAATCTTTCTTTTTTGGGAGAACGCAAACTCCTATGGATAAAAGAGGCGGATCTGTCAATAACCGAAGCCGTTTCCTATTTTGTGGAACATAGTCACTCGGATTCTTTTTTATTATTATCGGCGGCCATGTTAAATAAAAACCATGAATTAAGGCTATTTTGCGAAGCACACCCTTTGGTATTGACGATTGCCTGCTATGAAGATACATGGCGTGATGTTCAAGCCAACTTGCGGACACAACTGACAGAGGCCGGATATCAAATTGATACACAAGCTCTTGACATGTTAACAGAACGCCTGAACGGCGATCGAATCGTGTCCCGAATGGAGATTCAAAAACTGTTAACTTTCAAAGGCGATAATAAACAAATTACCCAACAAGACATCAACAATATTGTCACGGATACATCATCTACCAGTTTGGAAGAATTATGCTATGCTGTCGCAAACGGCCAAGAAAAAAAAGCCGATAAAGCGCTTCATCAATTACTGTTGAACGGAGAAAATCCCGTCAGTCTTTTACACGCTCTGCAATATCATTTTACCTTGTTGCTGGAAGGGAACGGCTTACTTGAAAAAAAGATGCCGCTTGAGAGTGCTTTAAAAAAGTTATTGAGGCCGGCGCAATTTCGTTTGGAACATGACTTGGCTCATCAATTAACCATATGGAAGAAAGAACCTCTCGTCCGTGTATTAAACTTTCTGATCAAAATCGATCGTGATTTTCGAAAAAATCTTGTATCACCCGATTTATTATTACAGAGGACCGTCTCACAAATAGCTCAAATTCCAAGAAAAATACAACGCCGGTAAAAAAAACACGGCGTTGTATGATAATCCCGGAAGAGGTTAATCGTCGGTTGTTCCCCCTATCGTTAAGCGCTGTAAAATCACATCTAATTTATCTATTGTATCGTACTTAATAACAACCTCACCCCCATTGCCTGTCCAGTTAATAGACACGGGTGTTTTCAACATTTGAGAAAGCTCTGTCTCAAGAGCAATAATGTCATTATCTTTTTGATATGTAAGCTCTTTTTTAATTTTATCCAACGTTTGTTTTCTGGGCTTTTTACCACCGACAGAGACAGCCATTTTTTCGGCTTGACGCACACTGAGACCTTTTTTGACAATCTCTTTAGCTAACTCCTCCGGATGAGCGGCATTTAATAAAGCCCGCGCATGCCCTATAGTTAATTCTTTTTTTTCAACCAGCTTTTTAATTTCTCGAGGTAAATCCAACAAGCGCATCATATTGGCCACATGACTACGACTTTTACCCACAACTTTGGATAATTCTTCCTGAGTATATTTAAATTCATCCAGTAATCGTTTATAGGCTTCGGCTTCTTCCAGTGGGTTCAAATCCTCTCGTTGAAGGTTCTCAATCAACGCTACTTCCAAGGCCGCCTTGTCATCAAAATCCTTCACAATAACAGGGACTTTTTCCAAACCCGCCATTTTAGAGGCTCGAAAACGCCGCTCACCCGCAATAATTTCATACCCACTGGTGCGGTTGGGATCGCGTCTGACCAACAAGGGCTGCAAAACGCCTTTTTCTCGAATAGAGCTGACTAAATCAACCAAAGCTTCTTCCTGAAAAACACGGCGCGGCTGAAAAGGACTGGGGACTAACGTATTGATATCAACCTCTATAATGCCCAGGCTATGTGGATCAATGTGATTATCTGAAGCGACAAAAACGGTATCATCTCCCATTAAAGCACTTAAGCCTTTGCCTAATCCTAAATTTTTATCCATTTAATAAACTCCTTTCTCGTTTTAATACTTCTCCGGCTAAACGGACATAACTTTGAGCTCCCACACTTCTGAAATCATACAACATCACCGGCTTACCATGAGAAGGTGCTTCCGGTATCCGGACATTTCGCGGAATTTGGGTTTCATACACCAGATCCTTAAAATAAGAACGCACATCATGAGCAACTGATTTCGATAAGTTGGAGCGACCATCAAACATGGTTAAAACAATCCCATGAATGGTTAAGGCCGGATTAAAATGACGTTTAATACGGTCGATTGTTTTTAATAAATCCGCAACACCTTCCAGAGCTAAATATTCGCACTGTACCGGTATAATCACATTCGTTGAGGCAACTAACGCGTTCATCGTCAACAAACCAACAGCCGGCGGACAATCTATAAAAACATAATCATAATTGGTTAAATCCCCTAAAGCCTTCTTCAAAAAGAATTGCGGCTGTTCCACGTCGGCTAATTCTATATCCACGCCCAACAGCTCTTGCGAAGCCGGAACGACATCTAAATGAGGCACCAATGTTTTTTGAATACAATCCATGACATGATAACGCCCCGTCAAGGCCGTATATGAATTTTTACCCCCTTGCAGACGTTTTAAACCGACACTGACCGTTGCATTTCCCTGAGGATCTAAATCGATAATCAATACGTTTTTTTCCAGGGCAGCCAAAGCCGTTGCCAAATTAACCGTTGTTGTCGTTTTGCCGACACCGCCCTTCTGATTTGAAATCGAAAAAATACGCGTATTAGACATGTTCTCCCCCTTTGATAATCAAAATACATCCTTTTGAATTTGTTATGCTTTTTTCCTTTTTTATACAATCAAGAGAGGGCATTTCCTCTATTTCACGATCGACATGCTCCCCTTTTAAAAACAGGCACAATGTATCTGGCTGAATAAATCCTTTTCCCAAACAAAAGAGTTGCTTTAAAGGACTTAAAGCACGAGCCGTCACAACATCAACCTGTGGCATCGAAACCGTTTCCAAACGTTGAGTTAACACCTCGGCATTTAAATTTAAGCGTCGAATCACCTCTTTTAAAAAGAGACTTTTTTTTAAGTCACTTTCGATTAACACAACATGTGTTTTCCGTTGTTCTTGCTTCATTAAACAAGCCAAAACAACTCCGGGAAATCCTGCGCCGCTCCCCATATCCACCAAACATCTTGCCGTCTTAGGAATGAACGGAAACAACTGAGCTGAATCCAACACATGTCGGGTCCAAACCGTTTCAATCGTTGACGGAGAGATTAAATTGACAGACTTTTGCCAAGCGAGAAGCAAGGCTACATAATCTTGCAACAAGGGGTTAGATTGTAGATTTTTTTCTATTTGTTTCACGTGAAACACCTTCCCTTTTTAAAAAATCATAAATTTGTTTCACGTGAAACATCTTTACAATATCTTTTTTGTTTCATGTGAAACAATTTACCGAGAAAAAAATGTTTTTGCAAGCCTTTTTTGACGTATATATGTAAAAAAAAACTTATTTAAAAATAAAATTAATCCGATTATCGTTCCCGCAAGAAGAAGATATTTGTCCGTTCACTTGAACCATCTCTGCTCCTATCGGATTTTGAGATAAGCGCAAGCAACTCGACCGATCAACATGATGCAGAATAATTTGAAACCTTCTGTTATCCATCGGAAAAACCTCCCAGCTCACCCCGGATGGAAGAGACGTCTGAAGCGCCGATTGAGAAAGATGCTGATACCCATTCATAGAAGATGTACGAATCTCCATCACCAACAACTGAAGCTGCTGCACTAACTGTGTATAATTGAGTTGGTTTATTCCTTGTTGGGCTGTCTGAACGCTTTGTTGTGTCAGCGTTCCTTGAATGGCTAAACTTCCCATCATCTCCGGAAGCTGAGCCGAAGCACCTAATGCTATCAAAAGTATCCCCATACCTAACATTTCTTTTTTCATCCGTTAATCCCCCATAAATTATCCTTTATTTTAGCAACAAATTCAGTATGTTGCTTGATTTCTTCTGCAGATGCGGCAAAAGAACGTGGCGCCCGAAAAATTTTCTGTGTCACACGCTGCGGCTCAGCACTTTCCTCTGGTTGTTGGGTATGCCCCCTTTTATCCGCACTCAAGATTAAACCGGGTTCTCGGCCGCCAATTAACTCCAAGTAAACATCCGCCAGTAATTCACTATCCAAAAGAGCCCCATGAACGGTTCGAGAGGAATTATCCACACCAAAACGTTTACAAAGAGCATTTAAGTTGACCTTTGAACCGGGAAATTTTTGGCGGGCTATTAACAGTGTATCAATCACTCTATCATGGGATAAAATGGGCTTATGAGCCTTAGATAACTCAGCATTCAAAAATTTCATATCAAACGCCGCATTATGAATGACAAGCTGATAATCTTGCCCCAAAAAAGCTAAAAAAGCGTCTGCAATTTGCTCAAAAGTCGGCTTGTCTGACAAAAAATCAGACGTCAAGCCGTGAACGGCTATCACCTCGGCGCTCATATCCCGCTGAGGATTAATGTATTGATGGTAAGTTCGGCCCGTAGGCATATGATTTTCTAGCTCAACACACCCTATTTCAACAATACGATCCCCCGTATCCGGATCCATTCCGGTGGTTTCTGTGTCTAAAACGATCTCTCTCATACTTAACCTGCTTTCGTTGATGTAGACAGTATACATGAAATGGAGCCTTCTTTCAAGGTCTCTGTGAATAACTTTTAAAAATGAGGATAATGAGATCAACGACTCGGACATAACCCGCGAAAAATAAAAGAATTCTATTTATACTTTTTTTATGCACCGTCTCCTGTGCGACAAAAAATAGAGGAGATAAAAAAAGAAGACCTTTTCGATGTCCGCTTTTTTAACGATTCGTCAAAAACACTCAAATCATGTCAAGATTCGTTATAAAAAGTTATCCACATAATCCCTCCTCCTTACTAATTACTATTATTATTTTTTATATAGAAACAGTAAAAAGAATTGCACGAACAATCATTCTATGGTACAGTAAATCGTCGTTAATACCAAAACATATATACGGAGATTATATGCTGACACTTTTTAATACCAGGACTCATCAAAAAGAACCATTTATCCCTCTGCATCCCAATGAGGTTCGTATGTATGGTTGTGGTCCGACTATTTATAACTATGCACATATCGGCAATTATCGCGCGTTTGTTTCATATGATATTTTAAATCGTTATTTACGATATAAAGGATATCATGTGGTATTTTGTATGAATTTGACAGATGTGGATGATAAAACCATTCGAGATTCACGGGCTGAAGGTAAAAATTTACGTGAATTTACAGATCGTTATGCGGATGCTTTTTTGAAAGACTGTGCTCTGTTAAATATTCAAAAACCAGATGTTATGCCTCGGGCCACAGAGGAAATCCAATCTATGATTGAGCTGATTCAACAACTTCTTCAGAAAGGATATGCTTATCAAGTGGCCAGTGGTGATGTTTTCTTTAAAATCAGTGCCTTTTCCGAATATGGCCAAATGGCCGGAATAGATCCGACAAACATGCGAGCCAATGCCGATGGACGCTTGTCAGATGAATATGAAAAAGAAAATGCACAAGATTTTGCTCTGTGGAAGGCTTGGACGGAAAAAGACGGGGATGTTTACTGGGAAACACCTTTTGGCAAAGGACGTCCCGGGTGGTCTATTGAATGTTCGGCTATGGCTCGTAAATACTTAGGACAGCCTATTGATATTCATATGGGAGGAGTCGACTTGATTTTCCCTCATCACACCAATGAAATTGCGCAATCAGAATGCGCTTATGGATGCCGTTTCGTTAATTACTGGGTGCATAATGCCCATATGATGGTGAATGGGCAAAAAATGAGTAAATCATTGAAAAATTGCTATACCCTTAACGAATTGATTGAAAGGGGATATTCCAAAGAAGCCATTCGGTATGAGTATTTGAAATCCCATTATCGTGCTCAAATGGATTTTCAACTTGAAAATATAACAGGAAATCAAACTGTTATAGAGAAATTTGGAAATTTTTTAATGCGCTTAAAAACAGAAGCTCAAGGCGCGGGATGGTCAAAACTACCCGAGGCGTTGACTCAGGTTTCTCAAGGCTTTGAAAATGGCTTGGACGACGATTTGAATATGCCGGTTGCCTTGGCGGCTATTTTTGATTTTATGACCGAAATTAACAAGAATTTTCAAGAATTGAGTAGACAGGATGCTCAAAAAATTATTGAGCAAATGCAACGCTTTAATACCGTGTTAGCCGTCTTTCCTGAGATGAAGGAAGATCGCTTAACGTCAGAAGAAGAAAAATTGATCAGCCAGCGCCAAACTTACCGTCAGGTAAAGGACTGGGCAAAAGCAGATGCCTTAAAACAACAACTGTTTAATCTAGGTATCGAAGTAAAAGATACGCCCACAGGACCCGTTTGGCGTCGAATTTAAAAGGTATAGAACAAAAAAGCCTCTGTTTTTAAGAGGCTTTTTTAGAATGTTCAATGAGATATTTTTCGGCGCTTAATGCGGCAATGCAACCGCTGCCGGCGGCAATAATGGCTTGGCGGTAGAGAGATTCTTGAACATCGCCGCAAGCAAAAACCCCCTCTAGGGATGTTTCGCATGTTTTCTTGTTCGTTATAAGATAGCCCCGCTCGTCAATATCCAGTTGTCCTTTAAACAAAGCCGTATTAGGGGTGTTTCCAATAGCAATAAAAGCACCGTCCACCGGTAGAAGACTCTCATCATTTGTTTTGACGTTTTTGATTCTCAAGGCTTGTAATTTGGTTTCTCCGATAAATTCCGTAACCTGTGAATCCCAGCGAATACGAATGTTGGGATGATACAGGACTTGATCCGCCAGATATTTTTCAGCTTTCAGCGTATCACGTCGATGAATCAGCGTCACACGCGCAGCCATATTGGCTAAATACAAAGCCTCATAAGAAGCTGAATTGCCGCCTCCTATCACCGCAACATGCTTGTTCTTGAAGAAAAAACCATCACAGGTAGCGCAAATAGAAACACCGTGTCCTTTAAATTTATCCTCTCCCTTAATCTCCAGCCATTTGGCCGATGAGCCCGTGGCAATAATGACGGTGTCAGCTGTCCAATGTTGATGAGAATCCGTGATGAGTTCAAAAGGTTTTTTTGAAAAATCAACCTCTTGAATGTGTTCGTATTTGAGCTGGACTCCGACACTTTCGGCTTGTTTTTGGAAATTAGCCATTAAATCGATGCCTGAGATTTTGGAAAAACCAGGATAATTTTCAACCTCATGCGTCAACATAAGCTGTCCGCCCGCCATATGCCCCATCATTAAAACCGTTTCTAAGCCAGCGCGTGCCGTATAAATGCCGGCCGTGTATCCGGCTGGACCAGAACCGATAATTAACACACGTGTATGCATGAGTTCTCTCCTTTCTTCGTATGTCTATAAAGGTCGTTTAAACATATTTGACAGATAAAATTTCATATTCTTTGATGCCTTTGGGGGTGTTGACTTCAATCATATCTCCCAATTCTTTTCCGATTAACGCCTTAGCCATCGGAGATAATAAAGAAATTAAGCCTTTTTCCAGATTCGCTTCGTATTGTCCGACAATTTGGTACGTATGTTGTTTTTCTGTTTCGGCATCTGATAAACAGACGGTAGCCCCAAAGAGGATTTTATTTCCGGAAAATGATGTCACATCAATAACTTGGGCATGAGAAATAGCCCCTTCCAGTTCATGAATGCGTCCCTCAATAAAGCTTTGCTGTTCGCGAGCGGCATGATATTCGGCGTTTTCCGACAGATCACCGTGACTACGTGCTTCCTCAATCGCCGCAACAATACGTGGACGTTCTTCAAATTTTAAACGCTTCAGCTCTTCGTTTAGGTTTTTATAACCTGTTGTTGTCATAGGTACTTTTTCTTCCATATTTAAACTCCTTTCTTATTAAAAAAATGATACCACGGGCAATGTTCGCCGGCGCGGTATAGAATAAAGCATGACTGATGAATGAGAATATAAAACCTTTTGGGACAAAAAGCAAGGTTTTTTTTCTAATCTCTTGATTTTAATGTGGAAAAATTAAAATGAATTATCTGTTCCGGATCAATTCGGATATGAAACCATGTCATGGTAAAGTGAAGATGAGGACCTGTTGAACGCCCTGTTGAGCCCACAAAACCAATGATATCTCCTTGTTTAACAGATTGGTTTTCTTGGACCAATATGTGATTGAGATGAGAATAGCTTGAAAAAAGCCCAAAACCGTGATCAATTAAAATGGTTTTTCCGGAATAAAACATATCCGGATGAGCTAAACGAACAATGCCGTCAGCTACTGCTAAAACCCGAGCATCTAACGGAGCAGCATAGTCGGTTCCGCTGTGACTGGAAACAACAAGATTGTTTAAAATACGACAAGAACCAAAGGAGCTGGAAATACGTGTGGCTTCAGGAACGGGTCGAATGAACGTATCAGGTATTTTTGTGTAATCTGTCGTATTTCTGAGTCGAGCTAAAAGGTCTCTTTCTTGATGAGCGCGCTCTTTATCCTCTGTAGAAAGAATCACTTTATCAAGCGGTAAATCATTGATGATTTCTTTGGGCCATATGCGTTGTTTTACCGGTAGGATGATGTCTTGTGCTTGGTGGTGTTTTTTGAGCTTTAAATGAATGTTTTCAGGATGTTCTCGATGTATGCCAAAAACAAAAAAGCCATTTGAGTCTGTCTGTATCTGCGTGTCGTGTATATACAAAGATTCCTCGTTGTTCAGACGACCGAAAACTAAGCCCCCTTCTTCAATCGGGGTGTAAAATTCCAGAGCTTGAACCGGTTGAGCTAAACAGAATAGTGTAATTATAATGTAATTACTTAGTATATACTTTGTAATTACATTTCGAAGAAAGAGGAAAATCTTATTTGTAATTATATTGTAATTACTGTGTATATACATTGTAATTACGTTTTGCCTAAAAGTCATCAAATAACCCTTTTTGATCCTCTTGAGGGTGCTGAGAGGATGGTGAAACAGAAGAAGATGAGGGGTTTTGATGAGAAAAAAAAGAATTTATTTTATTTTTGTTTTTCAAAGGAGTAGCCTCAAAAAAACCGTCTTTTAAAGTGATTTTTAAGCGATTTTGTGCCAAAGCCTTACTTGTTGTATCAATAATTTTCCCCTGAGAGCTGGTAATAAAAGCAAACCCTCGTTCTAAAATAGACGTGTAAGAATACGAATGAAGAAGTTGTGCGAGATTTTTCCATCGTTGAGTTAAAGTCGTGTGATAAAAATGCATCAGACGGACTAAACGATCAGATTGATCATCCAATTTTTGAAAAAATAAATGAATGACATCACTCAGATTCGGTAAAGAACGTATCAACAGATTTAAGGCTAATTCCTGCTCTGCGAAGGTTCGTTGAATGCCACTGTTGAGACGTTGATGACGTTGCAATAAGGTATTGACTAACTCGGAACGAACAGGAACGGCTTTCTCGGCGGCTCCGGTAGGTGTGGGAGCTCGTAAATCCGCCGCATAATCAATCAATGTCGTATCCGTTTCATGTCCCACAGCAGAAATAATAGGAATTTGAGAAGCGTATGTGGCACGAACAACCCCCTCATCATTGAAACACCAAAGATCTTCAAAGCTACCTCCCCCTCGGGCTACAATTAGAACATCAGGCCTGGGAATAACACCTTGAGGCGTTTCTAGCCCTTCATGAGGAATGGCATTGAAGCCTTGGATAGCCGTGCGGATTTGATCAGCTGCCCCCTCCCCTTGCACTAAAACAGGCCATAAAACAACATGACGTCCAAATCGTTCGGACAGACGGTGCATAATATCTCGAATAACGGCACCGCTGGGACTGGTAATCACCCCAATCGTTTGAGGTAAATAAGGAATCGGTTGTTTATGAGCGGTATCAAATAACCCCTCTTTTTGAAGTTTGTCTCGCCGCTCCTTTAAAAGTGCCAAAAGAGCACCCAAACCAGCCGGTTCGGCTGAATCAACAATCATTTGATAGTTAGATCGGCCGGGATATGTAGATAATTTACCCGTGCAGATAACCTCTAATCCTTCTTCTAAAGCGGATACCGTTGTTCTGTCTCGGCCCCTCCAACAGACCGCAGATAAGACACTGTCGGCATCTTTCAAAGAAAAATAAATATGACCGGAAGAGGCTTTTTTTAAGCCGGATACCTCGCCTCGGACACGGACATAGCCGAACACCTGTTCAACCGTCGCCTTAAGAGACAGAGAAACTTCCGTGACAGATAAAATCGGATGCATAGAGATATCCATGCCCATATTTTAATCTGTCACCCAGAAATTGTCAAACGGAAAAAAAAGAGAACAGTGTTTCCTATAATGATGGCATATCTAAAATATGCGTATTGTGAAAGGATATGTATCCAGGAATCCTGTCTGTTGCAAAAGATGAGCCCCATAGACATCTCCGGTGGGTGGCTGGCCAGGTGTCATGATGAGCCGTGTAGAAGATGGTCTCATCCCTATTCCCTGATGGGTGGTATGACAGGTCTCATCTGACCACACCTATGCGGTAGAACTTCAAAACAGCTAAAAAAATGGATTTTTAAGATGAGTATGTCTGTTTCTTAATCAGTGGGGCGTGAATCTAAGGCGTAGGTTCCGCCGGTTCTTTGATGGTGATGAGGCTTGTTTTTTGTGGCACTTGAGGAAGGTCTGAAATCGTAGCAACTTTTTCCAGCCCCGGTGTCTCTTTGACCACTTGAACGATATCTTGCAACACCTCGGTCAAATAAGGAATGTTCATGGAAATTAACCAACCGACAACCTTGAAAATAATAGCCAAAACAATCGTTGCACCCACCGTTAAACCAATGCCGCGGGAAACACCAATCCAAAAATTTAACCAAATTAAGCGTCTGGGACGATTCATCATCATGATGTAATCTCCTAAACGCATACGCTCAAGGTACATAGCGACTTTGGCCAGTTGTGTTTTTTTGTGCACTTGAGAAGAAAGATCGGCGGTATCCGTTTCTGTGTCGTGTTTCTGATTCATTTTGAGAACTTTTTATAAATATCAATCGTTTGTTCGCACATTTTTTGAATGGAAAAATCTTGTTGTGCCGATGTCATGGCCGCCTGTCGAATAGCTTCTTTTTCCGCAGGCGATAGCTCTAACACGTAATCTAGGGTGCGTGCTAAATCCATCGGATCATGAGCGGCAACATGAAAGCCGGTTTTTCCGTGGCAAATGGTCTCAGACGGGCCTCCCAGTTTGGTTGCAACAACTAAACATCCCATGGCTTGAGCCTCCGGAATCGTCCGACCAAATGCCTCGGGCGTAATACGTGCATTGACCATAATGTCACAAAGGGCATAGAGGGCCGGCATATCATGACAGGGTCCTGTCATTAAAAGAGTTATTTGGGGGGGGAGTTGACTGATTAAAGGCTTTAAGCTTTCTGTATAAGCGCTGTTTCCTTGATCTGAACCGACTAAAAGACACGTTATTTCCTGATGTTTCATGTGTGTCAAAGCCTCCAGCAAAACAGCATGTCCTTTTACTTTTGAAAGACGTCCCGGAAGGCAAATAATGGGTTTGTTGGTCGGAATATGAAATGTCTGGCGCAGTTTTTCTATACGATCCGGCGAAACGTTTTTCAAGTTAAACTGTCGCATATCTGCCCCACGGTGAACACGAATAATGCTTTGGGGATTGGCGCCATATGCGTCAATCATATGCTGCTTGACGTAATCGGAAACGGCAATGGTAATAACCCCTTGCATGAGAGCACGATTATAGAGTTTTTTGATGGCAGGACGGATACCGTAAACACCATGAAACGTTCCCATATACGGAACACCGCTGAGCCAGGAAGCCCATTTAACGGACCAAGCCGGCGCTCGAGAACGGACATGCATTAACGTGATGCCTTTTTCTTTGACCAAATGAGCTAAAGCTTGTGCATTTTTCCACATGCTGAACGGATTCTTCGTCTGGACAGGCAGGGTAATATGTTGAACCCCTAAACGAGTTAAATCTTGAACCATGGGACCACCGGAAGAGACAACGTAATTTTGGATACCGGCTTCGGTTAAGGCGGCAGCTATCTCTATGGTTCCGCGCTCAACTCCCCCCATCTCAAGGGCTGGTAAAACCTGTAAAATAATGGGATTTTGATTCATGAAATGACCTTTTTAATTGATAAGAGGCGGGATTATCTCTATTGATAGAAGACTTGTCGTTGCTGAGTGGCTGGTTTGCGTTGAACATAATCCCGTGCTTCCATACAGGCTTCATAGTCTTGATAGGACATGGACCAGTCATTTTGAACAGAGTTGACGTAAATCGGCTGAGCCCCCGGGAAAGGTCTGAACTGTGCCCAAATACCACTGTCAGAATTATTATCAAAACGCAGCTTTAATTCCGGAGGTGTGCCCCATCCCCATGGTAAACCGGGCCATTCAAACGGCCAATAGTCCGCTTCGGCCAGGCATTGACGATGATCACGGGCAAACCAAACGGATCCTGTGTTGGGGCGTTCCCAATAATAGATTTTTTGACCCGCTCCGCTACAGGCTGATAACACCATCAATGATAATCCCAAAAGTAGAGTCAGTCCTTTTTTTACCATGTGTATCTCCTCTGTTAAAAATCTAAATTCGTATAACTCTCTGACGGAATTATACCAGCGATTCGGTCTTGAAGTAAAGCACTAAATGAAGGCCTGGACTTAATTTTTGCATACCAAATCTTTAAATCGGTATAATTTTCCCAGGGAATCTCGCCAAAATAGTCCAAAACGGATAAGTGTGCCGCTATACATAAGTCGGCTAAAGATAAATGACGCCCCCCTAAATAACTCCGGCGTTCTGTCAACCAGTTGATATAAGTGAGGTATTTTTTTAAATTATCTCGGGCTATACGAATACGTCTGGAATCCGGGTCCGCTCCGGTCGTGAGACTTTTAACAAGGCGCTCATCTAAAAGCGGACGCATCACATCCCGA
The DNA here is from genome assembly GCA_944392785.1 of uncultured Alphaproteobacteria bacterium. GTDB lineage: Bacteria > Pseudomonadota > Alphaproteobacteria > CAAHEQ01 > UBA3637 > CALXXW01. The sequence continues at coordinate 21,620 of CALXXW010000006.1, forward strand.
TAAAAAAATGTATCAAATAGCCCGATCAGTCGACGAATTTCGGCTCGACCCAACAATGTTTCTCCCAATAAATTGGGCGTCGGCTTGACTTCGTTGAGATACTCATAAATCGCTTGAGGAATGCAAAGAGCGTGCTCGGCTGGCTCTACCAAAACGGGAAGATCTCCCAAAGGATTATGCTTTAAAAGCGCCTCAGAGGGTTTCCATGGTAATTCTGTAATCAAAGCATAAGCCAACCCTTTTTCTCGTAAAATTAAACGAACGGTGCGCGAAAAAGGACACAAAGCATGATGATAAAGAATATAGCGATCCGTCATGGCGTTTCCCTTCGTATCAAGTGTAAAACGGCTTCAGCCATTTTCTCCGATGGCGATACTTTCGATTGATATCCCAAGCGACGTAAGGCTGGTCGTACGTCCTGTTGGGGAGCATATATCAAATTCTGTATCTTTTCAATCATATTTTTAGGTGTACATTGTTCTTGGAGCAGTTCGGGGATAATCTCTTTATCGGATAAGATATTAATCAGATTGACAAATCGAATCTTAAGCAAACATCTGGCCAATAAACCGGTTAAGATATTGACACGATAAGCAACTAAATGTGGGACTCCGGCTAAGGCCAGCTCTAAACTGACGGTTCCAGAGGCTGCTAAAGCCGCCGAACTGGCCGCAAAGGCATCATATCGTTCGGTTTCTCCGGTAATAATAAGATGAGGTACGGACCAGCCTTGCAAAGCCTCCTTTAAACGCTGAGCGACCGTCTCTACCGTTGGAATGACAACCATTAAATTCGGAATGTTGCGCGCTAATGCTTCAGCAGTTTGTTGAAACAGAGGAAGAAGATGTGCTATTTCATTGCGACGGCTACCCGGTAAAATGCATAAAATAGGTGTTTCACGTGAAATGGCATGTTGGTGACGAAAACGATGAGCTTGACCTTTGTCCGCTCCTCCCTCAATAACAGGGTGGCCGATAAACAAAGAAGGCATGCCGTAGGGCGTGAATAATGCCGGCTCTTGAGGCAGTAAACAAAAGAGATAATCTATAAAACGCCCAATGGTCTTGGCTCGCCCCTTTTTCCAGGCCCATACTTGAGGCGCAACGCAGTGTGCATGAGGAATACAAATCCCCGCTTTTTTTAAGCGTTTATGGACGCGAATGGAAAAACTAAAGCTATCAATCGTTAAAATAAAATCAGGCTGCTGTTGCCGGATGTCCGCTATAATCTCATCCAAATGCTTGAGAATTTTGGGAATGCTGGGAATAACTTCAATGAACCCCATCACCGATAAATCGGCAATGTTGAAGAGGCTTTTTAATCCCTCTTGAGCCATCGTTTCACCCCCTACTCCCACAAAGGAAACAGCATGAGGACTTTTTCGGCGCATGGCTCGCATAAAACGAGACCCCAATAAATCACCAGAGGGCTCCCCGGCAATGAGGTAGATTTTAATCGGACGAGTCATTTGCATCAACTCCTATAATAAACAACCCCAAACGATCGGCCAATAAAAGAGTCTTTTCCGCCTCGGCTAACAGCGTGCTGCCCGCACCAACGGCAACACCGACAAATCCACCATCATGTAAAGCTTGAATCGTTTCCGGACCAATGGTCGGTAAATCAACACGTCTGTCTTGTTGCGGCTTGGCAACTTTAATCAAAGTGCCTCCGGGACCCTTGCGCCGTAAAGAGGCAGTCCGCGCAATCAGGCGGGCCGTTCCTTCAATACCCTCTACGGCCAACACAAGACCTTGCTGAACAATGACAGCTTGTCCGATATCGGCTTGGCCTAAAATCCGAGCGATGGTTAAGCCGTGCTGAATGTCTCGTTGATCTAAATCTGAGGGATGGATGGCAGTAAGACAACCGCCGGGAATCAATAACGCCGGAACAATACTGTCGGCTCCAACAACACGAAATCCTTCTTGCTCAACCCGCCGGATAATCAGGGACAGAAGATGATTATCTCCCCATGCCTGAAACCCAATGGATAATAAAAAACGCCAGCCACATAAATCCGGTAAAATTTCTCTGAAAGAAGGACGCCGTATGCCACCTATAAAAACAACCTCTTTGACATGGTGTTGTTTTAAAAGACGAAACGCACGCCCCAGAGCGCCTAAACGAACAAAGGCATGAGGTATGTCAGATGTCAACCAGCTGTCCGGCGTATGGTGACGTAAGGCAAGAACAAAAAAAGGCCTTTTCTGAGCCTGACATGCCTTGACTAAAGCAAGGGGTAAAGTCCCATCTCCGGCAATAATACCTAAAGTGCTTTTTTTGTTCTGTGTCATGGATTATCCCTCCGGCTGCAAAATGTTGTTGCGCGAGGGATGTTGAACAAAATCAATCAGCTTGGCAACCAACGCATTTTGTGATAGTGACGGGTTCTCTTGTAATTGTTGAAGTCGTTCGGCAAAAGTCCCTTCTGCTTTGTTAAATAAAGCTTTATAAGCTTGTTGCAGCGTTAAAATCTCGGCTTTATCAATCCCCATGCGCTGAAGCCCGATCAGATTTAAGCCTCCCAGTCCTAAACGCGGTCCTCCCATCACCAATCCATAGGGTATCACATCTCGGACGATACCACACATGCCGCCAATCATCGCTCCTTCACCAATCCGTGTAAATTGAAGAATCGCCGATAGACCGCCGATTGTGGCATGATTACCAACATGAACGTGTCCGGCTAAGGTGGCATTATTACTCATGACAATATCATCACCTAATACACAATCATGGGCAATGTGACTGGCCACTAAAAATAAATTACGATGACCTATCCGGGTGATTTTATGATCAACATCTGAACCCACATGAGCTGTTGTGTGTTCTCGAAAGATATTATCATCACCAATGGTGAGCAGAGCATCAGGAGCATGGCTTCGTTTATGCTGTGCCAAAAGTCCTAAAGCGGCAAACGGATAAATCAGATTTCGTTTTCCTAACGTCGTATAGCCGTCAATCACAACATGTGATATCAGGCGAGTGCCGCTGCCGATTCGAACGTGGGCACCAACTGTGCAATAGGGACCGATTTCAACATCTTCATCCAATTCGGCATGCGTATCAATCAGGGCTGTGGGGTGAATTTTTGTCATGTTTTGAGTCTTCTTTCTTTTAAAAGGGAGGATAAATCTTAAGCCTTTTTGAAAACCATCGCCGAGAATATCGCCTGAGATACCAGCTTTCCATCAACATAGGCTTCACCACGGAACTTAAAGACATTACGAACGGCTTGCTCTTTTTTGACGTGAAATTCCAAAACATCTCCCGGTAAAACGGGTTTACGAAATTTGACCTCATCAACCGTCATAAAGTAGACACTGTTGCCCGAGCGTTCTTCCTCAGGAAAGGCCGTCAGGACAATAATACCCGCTGTTTGTGCCATCGCTTCAATTTGAAGAACACCGGGCATAATCGGATTATCCGGAAAATGTCCCTGGAAAAAGGCCTCGTTCATTGTCATATTCTTAATGCCGATACCGGATTCTCCGGGAACAACATCCTTAAGACGGTCAACCAATAAAAAGGGATAACGATGCGGCAACATTTTTAAAATGTCTCCTATGCGAATCTCTGAAATCATATTTTCTGGTCTTTGTGTTTCTTCTGTCATGTTAATTACCTTTCTTTTGAAATTGAGATATGATTGTATGAATAAACAGTTTTAACGAAAAAGAAGGGGTTGCCTCTTTCTTCTTGGTTAATTGTTGAAGAGCCAATACCTGACGCATATATTCCTTGTGCTGGATCGCCGGAGAGCCCATCATGACGGCACCGGCTTCAACATCTCTCATTAGACCTGACTGAGCGGCAATTTGAGCCCCGGTGCCAATGTTGAGATGACCGGCAAAGCCCACTTGTCCGCCGGCAACAACAAAATCACCAAATTGACAAGAACCGGCTATACCTACCTGAGATACCATGACACAACAACGTCCCAGCTTGACATTATGAGCAACCTGAACAAGATTATCAATACGTGTGCCATCACCAATAACAGTATCACCCATGGCGCCGCGATCAACGGTCGTATTCGCACCGATTTCCACATCGTTGCCGATGATGACGCGACCCAATTGAGGCACTTTTTGGGGGCCTTTCTGAGGGGACATCGCAAAGCCAAAACCATCTTGACCTATTTGAGCGCCGGGATAGATATATACCTTATTTCCAGCCAAACAATGCGAAACAGTCGCATTGGCCCCGACAATACAGTCGTCTCCCAGTTTGACGCCGGCTTCAAGAACGGCATTGGAATGGATGTAGCAGCGAGCACCCAGCTCGACGTTGGGACCGATGACTGCTCCCGCTTCAATACGAGAACCCTCTCCGATAACAGCCGTTTCATCCACAAAAGCACGGGAAGAAATGTCGGCTTTGAACGTCTGTGGATAAAAGGCGGATGCAATAAGACCGTAAGAGCGATGGGCATCTTGAGATACAAGAGCGATACATCCGGCAGGCACATCCTGTAAAAACTTCTCCGGAACAATGACGGCTCCGGCTTTCGTTTGTCGCAAATCAGAGCGCACCTTTGCGATAAATGCCCATGAAATATCGTTGGGGCCCGCCGTTCCTAAATCAGCAACATCCGTGAAGAGACGGTGAGCATCTATATTGGCAGGTAAGACAACCTCGCCCAGATTCGCAACCTGAGCGAGTGTTAACCCATCAATTTTTTTAAAAAAACGGGAATCTGCCATCAGTTATTCTCCGGTGTCTGTGACGTCGGTTGAGCCGATGATGATGTATCTTTGGCATTTTTTTCGGTGGGTTTGTCTTTCTCAGCAGCTTGAACTGCCGCAGATTCCGTGTTCGGTGTCATTTCCTTGCTGTTTTGTTGGGTCACGGATGGCGTATTTAAATCGGGATAGTCGGCTTTTTGGACAAGTCCATCCAAAATGCTGATGAGTGTATCCGTCTCATCCGCGGCATTGTCATAATAGAGCGTTGCTTCTCGCAACAAAACGACTTTGGCGCCTGTTTTTTCCGCCGTTTGTTTAATAGCCTCAGAAATTTGTGTCTGGACACTTTGAATGGCGATATTGGTAGCCAGGACAATTTGATTGGCTTCAGCCTGATACTGATTTTGGAAAGCGGCTGCTTGCATTTGTAATTTTTCGGCGCGTTGACGGAAATCAGCCGGGGCTAATTTTGATTTGGCCTCTGTTAACTCTTGATCAGCTTTTTGAAGGGCCTTTAAATCAACGCTCAGGCGAACTTTTAAGGCTTCTTCACTCTTACGTTGTTCCAATAAAATAGATTGATAAACCTGAGCGGTTTGTTTGACGCGATTCATGTCAACGACAATGACATTATTTTCCCATAAAAATGCTTTAACTCCCAAAAAGCCAATGGCTCCTACGATAGCCAGGGCGCCGATGCCTTTTAAAATACAGCCTTTTTTAGAACAGGCGCATGCCAGTTTGTGTGTTGTGATATGTGTCATATTTTTCTCCTTTTATTAGTTAATATCAAAATCCTTTCCCGAAATTCAGTCGGAAAACTTGAGTCTTATCATGTTTTTCTTTCAGAATCGGCCAAGAAAAATCTAGATTGATCATACCCATCGGGGATTGCCATAAAATACCGGTACCGGCGGCTATACGCATTTTCCCGGAATAGTCCATCGTCGCCGGATCATAGTTGTTCGGTTTACCGATAAATCCCGCATCCGTAAAAAGCTTCCCTTTAATACCCAGCTCTTTGGGTAAGCCAATCGGGAAAGAGACTTCCGCTGACCCGGTCAAATACCAGTTTCCTCCCAAGGCATCGTCTGTGGCTTTATCTCGTGCCCCGACGCCGCCATACTCAAAACCACGCAGAGAGGCGTCACCCAAAAAGTAGCGATCATTAATACGGACATCTTGTCCGCCAAGACCCCAAATATGGCCGGCATCTGCTCGCAAAGATAAAACAACCTCCTCCATGACAGGATAATAACGAATGCCCGTCAGATTAACCCGAACAAACTTTGAATCACCACCGATACCGGCCAGATCCAAGCCTAAAGAAGTATAATACCCTTGTGTCGGATTGATGCGACTGTCTCGTTTATCATAGCTGATTTCTTGTCCGATGAGGGAGACAAGATTGCGTCCTTCTTGCTCACGAATGTAAATAGAGTCCGTTTCAATATCCGTAATGTTATCCTCACGCAACGTATAGCGAACGGAGTGACGCACTCTATCCGTATAATCCCAGCCAAAACGCACCGATCCGCCAACAGTTTCATAGCTGTAGGAACTGGAATCTTCATTATCGCGAGTCGTTCTGAAAACATCAACACCGGCTAACAGATTCTTGTCCATAAAATAGGGATTGGTTAGTCCGATGGCATACTGTGTTTCTCGCTCAGAAATTAACGCATTGATGCCGACTATATTGCCGGTCCCTAAAATGTTGCGTTCTTGGATTCCCGTTTCAAACATTAAACCGTCATAAGAAGACCAACCGACACCGATATTAAAGGCTCCGGTCGATTTTTCGGCCAGATCCAAAGCAACATCAACTTTTGAATCGTCTCCGATAACGGGTTGAGTCGATAGTTCAACTCGAGAAAAATAGTCCAAATTTTCAATACGTTGACGAGAACGCCGCAATTTAGCCGCATGAAAAGCATCCCCTTCATTGGAACGGAACTCTCTTCGAATAACTTTATCTAATGTGCGCGAATTCCCAGTAATATGAATCCGGTTGATAAAGACTTTTTCGCCTTCAGTGACGTTAAAAACAAGGCTGATGGTTTGTGTCTTTTCGTCTTTTTGGTAGCTGGGTGTAATGTCAACAAAAGCATATCCTTTGTTGGCCAGAGCATCCGTTAAAGCATCTATGGTATCTTCTACCTCATTGGTATTGAACGTATCTCCCGCTTGAAAAGAAATTAATTGTTGAAGAGTCTCATCTTGTTGATACTCAGGAAGAGACACCTTTAAAGATGGTTCGGAAAAATGGTATTTCTTCCCCTCTTCAACTTCAAAAGTAATAATAAAGTTTTCTTTATCTTCGGCCATATCGGCAGTCGCTTTTTTGATGGCAATATCGGCATATCCTTCTTGCAGATAAAAACGCCTTAATAATTCTTTGTCGTAATTTAAACGGTCGGGATCATAGGTGTCGGTAGAAGCCAAAAAACGATACCAAGCACTTTCTTTCGTGATGAGCTTTTCTTTCAAGATGTCGTCGGAAAAAGCGTTATTCCCATGAATGACGATTTTTTTGACCAGAGCTTTTTCCCCTTCCTTAATTTGGAAAACGATGTTAACACGATTTTGGTCTTTTTCGATGATCTTCGGTGTGATTTGAGCCGTAAATCGGCCGTTACGTTTATAAATCTCCTGTAAACGCTCAACGTCATTTTGAAGCTTGCGTTGCGTAAAAACCATACGTGGTTTAAGCAAAACCTCAGTTTTTAAAATATCACTGTCCAAATCGTCGTTGCCTTCAAAAGAAATAGTATAAATAATGGGATTTTCTACCACATGTATAATGGCTGTCCCATCATCAAAGGAAATATCTACATCTGAAAAAAGACCCGTGGCAAATAAAGTCTTGGTCGCTGCATCCAAATCTTTCGGGGTAATATCATCCCCGGTCTTCATGTTGAGATATGTCATGACGGTAGCTGTCTCAATGCGACGCGTCCCTTCAACACGAATGTCTTTTAAAACAGCGCCGGAAGCAACTTGAGCCAAGAGGGTCGAACCCAATAAAACCGACAGAAACAGATGTTTGTTCATTCAAGAATCCTTTGGATAATACGGGGTACATCTAAAAGGAAAGTATATGCTACCAAAGACATTAAAACAGCCATACCCATCCAAAGAAAAGTATTCTGGACTTTGTCGGATAACGGTCGCCGAATAAGAGCTTCAAACGCATAGAATAATAAATGCCCGCCATCGAGCAGAGGAATGGGAATAAGATTCATAAAACCAATCGCAATCGAAATGGTGGCAATAAACGATAATAATGAAGCTAAGCCACCTAAAAAAGCATCTCCGGCTGCCTCGGCAATTCCTAAAGGACCACGCATTTCCGAAGCGGAACGACGGTCAAATATAACTTGTTTTAAATAAGAAATGGTGTCTGCCGTTATTTGATAGGTGGTTGTGAGAGCCTTATAAAAAGATTGAAAAAATCCTAAGTTCTCCTCACGAACAATATGTTCCGTTGAAGCCGTAATACCCATCATGGGAATACCATCGGATGTGTAATCCAAGGTGACGGTTGTCTCAAACTGTTGGGCATCACGATAATAAACAAGATGCAACGGTTTTCCAAATTCTGTCACGCGAATGGCCCGTTGAATATCAGAAAATGTTTCCATCGGAATATCGTTGATACGAGATAAAATATCTCCGGATTGCAATCCCGCCGCCGCCGCCGGGGAGTTGTCTTGGACCGTTCCAACCGTTGGCGGAATAACCAGTTCTCCGTATCCCCAAAAAAGCCCTGTTAAGATAAAAACAGCAAAGACATAGTTCATAGCCGGACCAGCGAAAATAATCAGCGCCCTTTTCCATAACTTTTGGGCAGCAAAAGTATAGGGCCTATCTTGTTCCGAAAGATGATGTGTCGATGTTTTGGCACTCGCAGCGTCCTCATCCCCCAACATCTTAACATAACCGCCTAAGGGGATTAAGCAAACTTTCCAACGCGTCCCGTGTTTATCTGTGTGCCCGGCTAGTTCTCGGCCAAATCCCAGCGAAAAATCAGTCACACGAACACCGGAAAGACGAGCCGCTACAAAATGTCCGCCTTCATGCACCAAAACAACCAGTGATAGCACAAGAACAAAGGCAAATAAGTAAACACATGTGATCAGCATTTAGAACCATCCCATATTAGAGCCAAACAAGGCAAGAGCCATCGCCATGGCAGCAAATAATAACCCATCTACCCGGTCAAATAAACCACCGTGTCCGGGAATGATATTGCTGGAGTCTTTAAGGCCAAGACGCCGTTTGATGGCTGATTCGAAAAAATCTCCGACTTGTGAGATAATAGCCAAGCCCCCGGCAGAAAGAACCAATTTTGTCGTGAACGTTTCAAAGGAAACCCCCATGTTGACATCATGTGCTTTTAAATACAGCGCAAACACATAGGCTACAGCCATGGCAAAGCCAATAGCACCCCCCAGCCCTGCCCATGTCTTCTTGGGGCTGATAGAGGGCAAAAGTTTGGGGCCGCCAATGCTTTTTCCGGCAACATATCCCCCGATATCTGTGGCCCATACCACAAATAACAGCCATAAAACCAATTCTCGGCTGATATTTTCGTTAACATAGTAAATATAACTGAGAGATAAAAGAGGTAGGCAAATATATAATACTCCCAGAGAAAAGCCTAAATGCTTTGTTTTCCAAAAAACAAGGGTTGTTCCCACTAAAATTAACCATAATGAAAAAAGCGGGTTGGTATCGGACATAAAAACGGTTAACGTCGCGATAAGAGCCGTTATTAAAGCGATGGGGGTTGTGCGTTTTGTAAACATGTACTCCCATTCCCAAGCCAAGCCTGTTCCCAAAATAGCCAGAAAAATCTGGTAAAGCGGGATAGAATAATCTTCGTTTATTGATTTACTGAACCAGATGGCTGCCAAGACGGCTGGAGCTAAGACTAAAGAAGACAGTGTTCGCAAAAGCAAATTCGAATGCATTAATAAATCCTTTCCTTCCTATTTTCCTCACTATCGCAGATTTTCATCTTTCTGTCAAGATGATTTCCATACGCAGGGCTTCTTTCGGAGCTAATATAAACACAAATGACTCCCAAGGCAAGAGGAAATCAAGGGGAGAGTGGAGACGAAGGCGCCTCAAAAAAGAGAAGGTGGGTAAAGTTCGTCAGAATAAAAAAGTTGAAAGGGATGCATTTTTTTCTTGCTTTTTAAAAAAAAGTGTGGCATATATAGACACACGCAGAAAGATGCGGGTGTAGCTCAGGGGTAGAGCGCGACCTTGCCAAGGTCGATGTCGAGGGTTCAAATCCCTTCGCCCGCTCCAATAAAAAAACCGTCCGAAAAGGGCGGTTTTTTTTATGGGAAGTGGGGGATTGAACCCGAGAAGAGGGTTCGGCCGGAACGAAGAGGAGGCAACGCCGGAGGCGGCCCCGAGCGAAAGCGAAAGGGGTGAGGCGTGGGCGCCGAATAAATCCCTTCGCCCGCTCCGGTTGAGACAGAGTGCCTTTGAGAATGGAGTCCTCCTCTTGATAAGCCGGTATTTGGAAAGCGGATGGAAGAACTTCAGGAAAAATTTGGTATCGATTGAAAATAGGTAGCTTTGAAAAATCATAAAAGTATTATATACCGTTAGACTTGAATACCGATAAGACATTCAGCGCAGGGCTTGTTGTCGGTTTGTGAAAATCTGTAAATCTGGCTTTAAAAAAAAGGGGGGCTCTTTCGAGTTATGGTATGAGGAGCTAAAGACAAATAAAAAAGCAGCATGCGCTGCTTTTCATCCTAAATGGTAGGCGGTGAGAGATTTGAACTCCCGACCCTCTCGGTGTAAACGAGATGCTCTAGCCAGCTGAGCTAACCGCCCAAATCGGGCCAATCATACCATGACTTTCGCCATGTGTCAATGAAAATTTTCTTGTTTGACTTTTCCCTAAAAACAAGATACCCTTGTCTTCATGGTATCAAGTTATACAGTAGATGATTTTTTGGGAGGTCAAATACGACTTAAACAGGCCCGTCAAGGATTACGGGCCACATCAGATGCCGTTTTGTTGGCGGCTGCCGTTCAAGCTAAATCAGGTGAGCGTATTTTGGATGTCGGTGCCGGTAATGGCGTGGTCGGCTTGTGTATAGGGGCTCGTGTCCCGAACATCTGTCTGACTGCTCAGGAAGTTCAGCCGTCTTTGTGTCGCTTGATCCGAGAAAATGCCAAGCTGAACAACCAAAAAGTCAGCGTGGTCAATGAGGATATTCAAGCGGCATTCTCTTCTTTGCACGGTGTTCAGTTTGACCATGTTGTGACAAATCCGCCATTTTATACGGAACAGCATAAACGCTATAACAACGAGCAGAGTCAGGCTTATCATCAGGAAATCCCTTTAAAAGAATGGTTGGTGTATTGTTTAAAACATGTGCGGCATCGGGGAACCTTGACGCTTGTTCATCGGCCAGAGGCTTTGCCGGAAATGTTAGATGCTCTGATACCCAAGCTGGGAGGCGTAGAAATTATTCCTTTGTTGCCTAAGCCAGAAAAAAGTGTCAAAAGGATTATTTTACGGGGCGTTGTGGGAAGTCGAAAGCCCTTGGTCTTACGGGCCGGTATTGTTTTGCATGATCCAAATAATCGCTGGACGGAACAGGCTGAAGATATTATGCGAAAGGGTGTCGGCCTCTTGCTTTGACGGCTTGGGATATGGCTCCTTGATAAAAAGGCTTTACAGCTTTTCGTTTCCGAGGTATAATAAGAAGAGAAACAAAAAAACAATCGTTGCAGGAGGTCATTAGATGTCATTAGGATGTTTGGGAAAAGCGGCAACAAGAATACTTTTCTTATGTGCCCTCTATCAGCTGGTGAAATTCGGGTGCGCCTCGGACCAGGTGGAGCAGAAGACGCCGGAGCGGAGAGTGCCCGAAAATGCGGCTGCCGTGGCGCGGGAAACGTATCCTCGTCGGCCTCAAAATTGGCGGGATGAAACTCTGACAAAAACAGAAAGAGTACGAAATTATCAGGTGACTCAGGAACAGGCGCGAAAAACGCGTATGAACCTGTCGCGTTTGGATACAATGGGAAATAAGCCGGAAAGTTTTACGCCGGAACATAATCCCTATATTTCAAGTGGTAAATATGCCGGATCAGACGGAACAAAAATTTTGTTGCATAGCGGAAAGGCGTCTTTTGGTGACTCATTGATGCCCTTTTTAAAAACAGAGCTGATGCCGGATACCGGAGTGACGTTGAACCAAGGGGTATTCACTATTTATACGCTGGATGCTAAAGAGGTCCGAGAAGCAGAGCGGACGATTTTTCCGATCGAAACAGTCATTGAAAATACGCAAAGCTTTCAAGTGGCATATAATAATGCTCCGGATGGTACAACGATTGTGATGAGTGAGTTTAGAAGCTCTTTGCCCGCCGGGAATGCCACTCCTTTGCGTGTGTTGGATTTGGATATTAATGTGGGTTTCGGTGACGAATTCCATCAATATGCCAATGGATTTAACATTGTTTTGCCGGCAGATGATCGCTCGGGGGCTCGCGTAGAGCCTATGGTGCTGTCACATGATGGATCTCCGGATAAGTATAAACAGACACATATGTTAACGCCGGAAAAAAATACATTGTTGTTGGTGGTCGATGATCGAGGACAAAAGGCCTATACACTTGATTATTTGGTCAGTCAGGGGACGATTTCGGCTCGGACCGCCGAAAGGTTGGCGGTTATACCGGAAAAAATGAGGTTAAATAATACGGGAAAACAGGGACGATCCATCTTGAAATTTTCGCGTCCCAGCGCTCAACCGACGGCAACGGTTCGCTGTCCGCTCTATCAGGCCTCTAACATGGTCAGTATTCAAAAAACTGGAGCTTGTCGTTGATAAATAAATAGAATTTCTGCTTGGCTTTACAGAGATTTTTTTCTCGGGTATAATAAAAAGAAGGGGTTTTAACATATAAAAGGGAGGTAAGTATGGATCGTTATATATCATCAGTGCTGATGGCGTTAATTATCGGAGCTATGTCGGCGCCGGTGTTTGCGGATAGCTCTGTCGGAACGACAGGATCAGCAACAGGTGCGGCAGAAAGTGCAACGGAGGGCGGGGCTGCGGCTCCGACGCTGGGATCTTGGTATACATTGGATTCACTGAAGGCAAATGCCGGTAGCAGTGGTGATGGTAGTGCTAATACACTCGGCTTGGCAGGTGACAGTTTAAATCTTTCGGCTATCGGCGCAACGTTGGAAGGAAGTTATGCCGGATACGGGGATACTTTAAGAGAAAATCAGTCCGGATCGGATACGGAAAGTGCTTTATTGGCCGCAAAACGTGTGATTAACAACACGCAACGAACGGTCCAGGATGCTCAAACTCGTGTCAATCGAGTGGCAGGTCAGGTTGATACGATCTCTCACAACTTGACCGGACAGTCGCTGGGAGTTCGTGACTCGTTAAAAGATGTCAATAAAACGATTAACAAAGGAACGGCAACCTTGGGAACAGCTGCAAATGTGACGGGTGCTGCCGCAGGTGTTGTCGGTGGCGTCAGTAAGATTGATACAGAGAATCCCTTTACCATTAGCAATGCTATGACAACGGTGGATGTGGCTACCGGAGCTTCAAATGCTTATGCCTCCCAAAAACGAGCCGTCGAACAGCGCATTGATACCCTGACGGGGGATAATAAAAGCTCTTCGACAACAACGCGTTCGACCGGAACAACGGTCGGTAGCAGTACGGGTTCCGGTGAAGATAACGGGACATCAGGCGGTAATACCGGTAATACAGGTGATGCCTCCGGTAATGGTGGCTCGGCGGGTAATACGGGATCAACGGGTGGAACATCCGGATCCGGAAATACGGATGGCGCAACCGGAGGAACAACCGGGGGCATTAATGGCGATAGCTCATCGGGTGGAACGACGGGGGGAAGTTCTTCGGTCGGTGGTCAAACCGGAGGCAGCGGCGGGACTGTCGGATCAACCGGAAACAGCTTTAATGGTGGATCGGGGAGCGGCGCCAGTAATCCTTTCCGCGCCACAACAACAACTCGTTCAGGCTCCTATAACGCTGGAATGCCGGCTGGGGCAGCGTATGCCAAAGTTGATCCGGTGACGGGTGTGACACTTTATTATACGCTGGATGGAACGCTGATTGAAGAGGGCGATGTCGGCGAACAAAATCGGATGGGAATGTTGTTGAGTGAAGAGGCGATCGCTTTGGGATACTATTATGAAATTGATCCTGTCACAGGTGAGGTCCACTACTTTGCTCCGGACGGAACGCCTATCGCGAACCCAGAGGCGTTGGGTCTTTTGGATAAACCGACGCCCGCTCTTGATGTGAAAGAATAAGCTTGTGAAGAAGGGGGGGGGAGAAGGGCCATGAAGCGATATCATATGTATAAATTGTTTTTGATGGGTGTGTCGGTGATGATTGCTCTTACCGCTTCGGCTCGGACAGAAACCTGGGTCGAGGGTGATGGAACAGAAGGTCGTACCGTTTATGATGCGGATGGAAATGTTAAATATTATACAGAAACAAAAGACGGTGTGACCGATTATTATGACGCAACAGGAACGCGCTTTCAACGGGAGGAACAGAAGGGTGAGATCGTCAAAAATACATATTATGATAAAGATGGTCAAGTGTCGAATGTAATGGAATCCTGGACGGAAGGTGATGGGACAAAAGGTAGCACCGTCTATGATGCGGACGGAAATGTGCAATACCACACGGAAACGAATGAAAACGGAGAAACAAGCTATTATCACAAAGATGGCTCGCCGTATGTGACAAAGGAGCAAAATTCTTCGGCAACAGAAACATGGGAAACGCCTGACACCTTAGAGCCATCTTCCTCGCCCGAGGTTGAAACGGATAGCGCCTCAAATGTAGAGATGGGAGGTGAGGTTCCTGAGGATAATGCGCTCGCTCAAACAGGAGAAAATACCAATGGCGCAGAGATTATCGTCACAGAGGATGGGAAGACAATTCAACGAAATCCGGATGGAACAGTTGTTTTAACAAAAGAGGATGGTTCCCAGGTCATTGACGATGGAGAGGGAAATCTCACGTTTTTGGATTCAAAAGGGAATATCGTTCACGAAGAGTCGGGAGGAGAACTTGTTGGTGAAAGCCCAGTGATTGACGTGAAAGTTCCTTCTCGTAAACCGCGGGTTTGGGCCCAATACGATACATATAGTGGTCAGTTAAGCAAGGGTGGCGGAAGCTCAACATATACAGCTGGATCGGAAAGTCAGTTGGCAGAAGGATCTGTAAAAGATATTTTTGAAGGCTCCTATAAAGGTTCTGTTGAGCGTGCGTTTATGGGGGAGCGAGAATTGGCGGCTCTGGAGCGTCAGGAAACAGTAGATCCCTCTATTTTTCAACAGGTGAATCAGGCAATGAAAACGGCCAAGGAATATGTCAGCGCTACCCAAAGGACGGTGCAGGATACTCAAACGCGTGTGACAAGTGTTGCGGGTAAAGTTGATACGATTTCTAAAAATTTTACAGGAAAATCAACGGGTTTGAAAGATAAAGTTCAAGATGTTAATTCTCAGGTTAACAAAGGAACGGCAACCTTGGGAACAGCATCTAATATTTTGGGAACAAATAACTTGACAGATATGGAACAGGTTCTGACGGCCGATAATCCCTTCACCGTTGATAATGCGATGGATGCTATAGATGTTGTCACACAAACGACGAATAATATGAGAAATAATCAAAATCAAATAGATCGTCGGGTTGATATGTGGAAAAAATAAAATTTTTCTTGACAAGAGTATTTAAATAATATAAGCTCCTTATTAGGAATAATTCTTAATAAGGAGCTTTATGCGTCATACATTTCAACAACAGCTGGTTTGGGAAACCGTTCAAGCGCTCTGCCATCCAACAGCAGAGGAGGTCTATGAGAGAGCTATACAAGTATGTCCCTCTTTAAGCCGAGGAACGGTTTACCGTCACTTGGCCGCTTTCGTTGAACAAAGACGGTTATCAAAAGTTCACATGGAGGATCATTCCGCACGCTTTGATACAACACGAATCCCTCACTATCATGCCGTGTGTGAGTCGTGTGGTGTTTTTTTTGATATCGCTTTACCGTATCAGAATCATCTGAACGATTTTCGCGATCAAACCGGAGCCGTGATAAAAACGCATACTCTGTTTTTTCATGGCATATGTCATAACTGTCAAAAAAAGAAAGGAAAAAAACAATGACAGATTTAAAAGGGACAAAAACCGAGAAGAACCTGATGGCTGCTTTTGCCGGAGAATCCCAGGCACGTAATAAGTATACTTACTATGCTTCAAAAGCCAAAAAAGATGGCTATGTGCAAATCGCCAATATCTTTGAAGAAACGGCGAATAATGAAAAAGAACATGCTAAAATTTGGTTTAAATTGTTGCATAATGAAGAAATTCCCTCGACCGTGGAAAATCTGGTGGATGCAGCCAATGGAGAAAACTATGAGTGGACGGATATGTATGCAACGTTTGCCAAAGAAGCTGAAGAAGAAGGTTTTGGCCGTATTGCGGCTTTGTTCCGTATGGTCGGTGAAATCGAAAAAGAACATGAGGCACGCTATCGCAAATTATTGGCGAATATTGAAGGTGGCCTTGTTTTTTCACGCGATGGAGATATGTTGTGGCAATGTTCTAATTGTGGTCATATCGTTATCGGGAAAAAGGCTCCGGAGATATGTCCTGTTTGCTCGCATCCCAAAAGCTATTTCCAAATTAAGCCGGAAAACTATTAAGCTAGGGTCTGTATACCAAAATAAGAAGAGGGGGTTTTCCCCTCTTCTTGTTGTCTATAAAAAAGGGGGTGAGAGTCGAATATGAGGGCTTATCTCCTGTTCATACGAATATGTTCATGCAAATACCGCCTTTGTTTCGGCGGTATTTTTCGGGAGTTATTTTATTTTTGCTTATGAAGATGACTCAGAAGGCGGTGTTTCATCCTCATCAAGCATTTTTTGGGAGATATTTTTAGCTTGATTTCGAATACTGTTTTCAATTTCTTCCGCCATGGCCGGGTGTTCTTTCAAATAGGCTTTTGCTGTTTCACGCCCTTGTCCGATTCTTTCTCCTTTACAAGAAAACCAGGCGCCGGCTTTTTCAACAACACCGGCTTTGACGCCTAAATCCAGTAGTTCACCCATTTTGGAGATACCCTCGCCATACAAAATATCAAAATCAACCGTTTTGAACGGAGGGGCAACTTTGTTCTTGACAATTTTTACACGTGTTTGGCTGCCAATAGTTTCTTCGCGATCTTTGACAGAGCCAATACGACGAATATCTAAGCGAACAGAGGCATAAAATTTTAAGGCATTTCCACCGGTCGTTGTCTCGGGATTTCCAAACATAACACCGATTTTCATACGAATTTGGTTGATAAAAATAACCAGTGTATTAGCCCGTGCGACAGAGGCTGTAATTTTACGTAGGGCCTGACTCATTAACCGAGCTTGTAACCCCATATGCGAATCGCCCATATCGCCTTCTAATTCTGCTTTGGGAACCAAGGCTGCAACAGAGTCAACGACCAGAACATCAATCGTCCCCGAACGGACTAACGTATCGGCAATTTCAAGAGCTTGTTCCCCGGTATCCGGTTGAGAAATCAATAAATCATCAATTTTGACGCCCAGCTTTTTCGCATAAGAGGGATCTAAGGCATGCTCGGCATCAATATAGGCACAGGTGCCCCCTTTTTTCTGAGACTCAGCGACAACATGAAGGGCTAGAGTCGTTTTACCCGAACTTTCCGGACCATAAATTTCAACAATGCGTCCCCGAGGCAGACCACCGATTCCCAACGCCAGATCAAGGCCTATGGAGCCCGTTGAAATGGCCGGAATTTCCACAACGTTATCTTGCTGCCCAAGGCGCATGATTGAGCCTTTGCCAAACGCACGTTCTATTTGAGCCAGAGCTGCTTCTAATGCTTTATCTTTTTCCATATGTGTATCCTTTTTCTTGGTTGATGATACTCACTATATCTGATTTTAGGGTGCAATACAACCTTTTTTTTGAAAAACAGGAACAAAAATAGAACATTTTTAATAAAATCTTTTATATCAATATATTATATAGATGTTGTTGACAAATTTGATAACCGTGTTAAAATTAATATAAAATTAACTTAGTTGAGGAAAAATGTTAAAATCACAAGATAATAAGGGGATCTTGACCTACTTATCTCAAAAAATATGCGGGCAAGACCGTCATGATAAGGGACGGCGGGTTTATCGAGCTTTGGAAAAGGCTTTGAACTTAATGCTGCTGCAAACTAAGTCCATCAAGGTTTTCCCAGATCTACCCCGAATCTTTTGGGGAATGATTGAAATCAATAGTGTCGGTATGATGACGGTTATGGGATATGAACAGATAGCATTCGGGCATCGGTATATCTATCAAGCCAATTTATCTACAAAAAACAAGGTGAATGTCGCCCTGGCTTATTTATTGCGCCCCTTGGCGCGTATGGAGATGTCTCAGAAAAAAGAGATCTTGAGCTATTTGCGGGAAAATTTTGGATCTGATGTTGGGCAGTTAATTAAGGAATTGAATACAGAGCCAAAGCGTTCATCTTGTGGTTCTATTCGTGAATGGAAGCAAAAAAGAGAGGCATGGGCGCGACAGTTATCCCCTGATGCGCAGGAGATTCTGTTGTGGGAAGCGGCAGCATTATCCGAACATATGATAAGGTATGCAGAAGCCTCTAGAGCCTCTATCCCTCAACTGAGGCAGTATCTGGATGACAGTGGTATGGTATCCCTGTCGTCCGTATTGGCTGATGTTAATCCGATAATGGCACAAAAAATACGCGAGGTTGTGGCCGTCATAGCGCCTCAACAGCTGGCTAAGCAGGCCTATCCTACAAAACAAAAATATGTCGGGAGAGAGAGAAATGACACATAATATCCGAGAAATTCAACGAGCCGAATTATTGTCACGAACATTGCATCAGGGGGTGGATTGTCCGCTCTTCCCGGGAGTAGACGCCGCCGAATATATCGCCCGTATGGCTTGGGTTATAAACCGCTTTTCAAAACAAGCGGATAAAGAACAATTAATGACAACAATTTACTTGTCTCACTCTACGGATAAAGCTTGGTTGGCGCCAGGGGTTCGAGCTCTGAATAAGCGCCTGTTGGAAACATTCTATCATGTTGATGCCTACCGTTTGATCAAGCAACTTCATACAGCGCCGGTTTATTCTTCGAAAAAAACGGATAAAGCGGCTTGGAAGTCGTGGATTTGTCAACAAAACGCCTCAATACAGGAAATTGTTTTGTCCGAGCAGGTGGTGCGCTTGGCGTTGGCGTATGAAATGGATTTGGTGTCAGAAAAAGTCGGTTTACATGAAACGGCTTTACCGCTTCAAATAGCCGAAGAATTGGCTCCGTCTGGTTCAGCTTTATGCGAACAGATAAAGCGTTTGTCAACCTCGTGGCAAGGGGTGCACCTTAAACGTCATCGCGATGCCTTACAAGCTGCCGGTGTGCCGGAAATTGGCCGGAGCGTCTTTAATCGCTGGTTGCATCGACAGGCTACGCGTGAAAATGAAAAAGCTCATTGAGATTATCATAACCCTCTCAATAATGGCTTATCCCTTTGCCAGATAGGCGCACACATACTCATAGGCCGATACCAACTGTTGAAATCGCTGGACGGCTTCTTTGTTGCCGCCATTGGTGTCCGGATGATATTTTTTAGCCAGCTTTTTGTATTGTTTTTTGACCAGCGCTAAAGAAACTTCACCCGATATTTCCAAAAATGCCAAAGCAGCTGCGTATTTTTTATCTTGCGGAGAGTGTTTCGGTGGCGGTGGATTATACTTTCCATCCATGCCAAGTCCTAAATTTTCACGAATATGAAGAGGATCGCCGATACGTGGGTTCCTTTTGACGGGACCTTGCCCCAGCTTCCACGTCGGACGTTGCCAGGTGATGTCATGTTGTAGGTGTTGCTCGATTTCATCAGCGCTGAGGCCTTTTAAAAAATCCCAGTTTTTATTGTATTCTGCAACATGTTTTTGACAAAACCAGTAATAACTGCTGAGGGTTCTGTCTTTGGGAGCGCGAAATTCACCGGCTTGATCACATCCGGGATAGTCACAAGAACGTATAGTTTTTTTGGCTGTTGGAGCCCATTTTTTAATCATTTTTACACCAAAAACGCGAAATTTTTAAAATTTTATCTATTAAAGATTGATTTCTTCCCTTTTTCATACTATACAGTATAATGTATCCAACAGTAAAAAGAAAGGGTAAAAGGATGTTGATTTGTAAAAACGTTATCGTCAACGGAAGACGAACCAGTATGAGACTGGATCGGGAAACCTGGGTGTCTTTATCGGATATTTGTGCACGAGAAGATATTACCATACACGAATTGTGTTCACATATTGATCGGGTGCGGGGAAAATCAGGACTATCATCGGCTACACGCTTGTTCGTTTTGACGTATTTCCGCTACACATTGAATAAATATGAGAAACAAACCTTCGTTATCCCGCCGGAATTCAGTCCGTCGGTTTTATTTAAAAAGGCTTGAAAGAAAATAGAATAGGCCGCGACGGTTTAACAACGGCCTTCTTCTATTGATTCATGCTTTCAAAAAACTCATCATTCGTTTTGGTATATCGCAATTTTTCCATCAAAAATTCCATGGAGTCCGTGACCCCCATGGGCATTAACACACGCCGTAACATCCACATCTTGGGTAGGCGATTTTTATCCACCAGCAACTCCTCTTTCCGTGTGCCGGATTTGGTGACGTCAATAGCCGGAAAAATGCGTTTATCCGAAACTTTGCGATCCAAAATAATTTCTGAATTTCCGGTTCCTTTAAACTCTTCAAAAATAACTTCATCCATGCGGGAGCCCGTATCAATTAAAGCTGTTCCAAAAATAGTTAAAGAGCCGCCTTCTTCAACATTACGTGCCGCACCAAAGAAGCGTTTAGGCTTTTGAAGAGCATTGGCGTCAACACCACCGGTCAGCACTTTTCCCGAGCTGGGAATAACCGTGTTATAGGCTCGGGCTAAACGGGTAATGGAGTCCAATAAAATAATCACGTCCTTTTTATGCTCCACCAATCGTTTGGCTTTTTGGATGACCATTTCGGCTACTTGGACATGTCGGGCCGCCGGTTCATCAAATGTTGAACTGATGACTTCCCCTCGAACAGAGCGAATCATATCGGTCACTTCCTCAGGACGTTCATCTATCAACAGCATAATTAAATGAGCTTGAGGATAGTTCGCGGTAATCGCATGAGCAATGTTTTTAAGCATGACGGTTTTACCGGTCCGTGGCGGAGCAACAATCAAGCTGCGTTGGCCTTTTCCTTGGGGACAAATCAAATCAATAATGCGCGCCGTCATATCTTTGGCGTCTTCTTGATCGGTTGGCTCATGCTCCATTTTTATGGCTTCTTGAGGGTAGAGCGGCGTCAAATCATCAAAATTTAAACGATAGCGTAATTCGGTCGGATCTCCAAAATTAATTTTATTGATTTGACCAAGAGAAAAGTATTTTTCTCCCTCTTGCGGGGCACTGATTTCTCCCTCAATCGTATCCCCCGTCCGTAAACCGAATTTTTTGATGAGTTGGGGCGCAACATAAATATCATCAGGGCCGGCCAAATAGTTTGCTTCAGCCGATCTGAGAAAACCAAATCCGTCTTGCATCACCTCTAAAACACCTTCGCCCAATAAGGTTGTTTCTGTTTCCGCCAAGCGTTTTAAAATGGCATACATTAAGTCTTGAGTCCTGAGTGAAGCGGCATTTTCAACGCCTAACTCCTCAGCATAAACCAGCAATTCCGCCGGTGTCTTTTTCTTTAGATTGTTTAATTGCATGAAGTTATCTCTTTTTTTTGAGTTGATAAAATGCGGATAAAAAAAGAATGGGAAAAAAGAGCCAAAGGGCTCAACAGATCCAGTTTAGCCTTTTTGGGTCCGTCTGTCAAGAGGGTATCAACAAAAAGCTCATTTTTGGGAAATGAGCTTTTTGTGAACATGACAGCCGAAAATTATAAATCCAGGGCCTTTGTCCGTATTTTTCCTAGGATGCGTTCAAGGAAATCACTGAATTGAATTTGATTTTCTTGATGATTATCTCGGAAACGGACAGAAATGGTATTCGTTTCCAGCTCCTTATCTCCCAAAATAATCGCATAGGGAATTTTTTGATTGTGCGCTTCGCGGATTTGGTAGCCAATTGTATTGGAGTGACGCTCCATTTCGGCACGAATCCCATGAGACTGCAACGTTTCAACCAGTGCTTGGCCGGCCGAACGATGTTTATCCGAAACCGGTAAAACACGCACTTGAATCGGCGCAAACCATACAGGAAATGCCCCGGCAAAGTGTTCGGTGATGATACCAAAGAAACGTTCCAGCGAGCCGTAAATAACACGGTGAATGACAACCGGTGTTTTTTCGCTACCGTCCGAATCCGTATAATGGCATCCAAAGCGACCGGGTAATTGGAAATCCAGTTGGAAGGTGCCTGTTTGCCACTCTCTTCCCAAAGCATCTTTCATTTGAATGTCAACCTTGGGACCATAGAAAGCGCCGTCTTTTTCTTTGATTTCATAGTTGCCCTCTCCAAAGCGTTTGTCCAAAATCCGTCGCAGAGCGGCTTCGGCACGGTTCCAGTCTTCAATATCCCCAATAAAATCATCCGGACGTGTCGATAATTTCATGGTGTATGTCAGACCAAATAAATCATAAAATTTATCGGCTAATGCGAAGAGACGTTCATACTCTTCTTCAATTTGATCAACGGTGATGAAAATATGGGCGTCGTCTTGGTGGAATTCTCGAACACGAAACATACCGTTAAGAGCGCCGGAGGCTTCATTCCGATGTATCATATCCACATCGGAAAAACGAATGGGTAGATCTTGGTAGGAACGCGTTTTGAGATTGAATAACAACATGGTTGAAGGACAGCTCATCGGTTTGAGAGCATAGGCCTCTGTCTCCGGCATATCGACGCTGGTCAATAAATACATGTCATCTTTGTAATGCGCCCAGTGACCCGATGTTTCCCATAGAACACGACTGTTCATCAAAGGACCGGCAAACTCTTGATAGCCGGCTTTTTCATGTTCCTGCCTCCAAAAATCAAGTAAGATATTATACATTTTCAATCCCTTGGGAAGCCAGTAAGGGCACCCGGGAGCCGTCGGATCAAAATAAAATAAGTCCAAAGCACGCCCGATTTTGCGATGATCCCGCTTTTCTGCTTCCTCTAACAGAGTAAGGTAGGCGTTGAGATCTTTTTCCGACCAAAAGGCCGTCCCATAAACGCGTTGGAGTGACTCGCGCGAGCTGTCTCCGCGCCAATAAGCCGCCGCCACTTTCATCAGCTTGAAAGCTTTCCCCAGTCGTCCCGTGCTGGGAAGATGCGGCCCTCGGCACAATTCAACGTAATCGCCTTGTGTATACAAAGAAACCGTCTCTACTTCGGCAGGTAAATCGTTAATTAATTCAACTTTATAGGGTTCTTGTCGTTGTGTGAAAAAAGCTATCGCCTCTTTTCGGCCCATTTCCGAGCGGACAATAGGATAATCCGCCGCAACGATCTCGGCCATCTTTTCTTCGATTTTATGTAAATCGGCCTCTTTTAAAATAATCCCGAAAAAGTCATAATAAAAACCATTATCAATGGCTGGACCAATGGTGGCCTTGGCTGAGGGATACAGGGATTCAACAGCGTGTGCCATGACATGTGCAGCCGTATGACGCAGGATGGATAAAGCCAAAGGACTTTTGGTTGTCACGATAGAAACTGTCGCGTTCGTTGTAATGGGTGTTGTTAAATCGGTTAACGTGCCGTTTACCTCGGCTGCTAATGCGTTTTTTGCAAGACCATCACTGATTTTTTGAGCCACTTGAAGTGCGTTTATCGGTGCTTCAAATGACAGCGTTGCCCCATCCGGCAATTTAATTTCTATCATTTTCATCCTTTCTTTATTAGAGATTAAACTATGTATCTTGTGCTTCAAAATACAGAAGGCATTTTACACTGATTTACAATAAAAGTCAACGCGCAAAAGGTTGGGATATAATTTTATTTTTTAACCATCGGCTTGCCGGTAAGTGTAGAAAGAAAATAGAAAAAACACGAGGGCTTTTTTTAAAGTCACCGATAAAGGGGCCATCAAAAAATCACCGGAGCGATGCCGGTGATTTTTTTTTAAGCGCTTTAATGCCCTGTTAACGGTTGATTTTCGGTGCTAATTCACCAGAGGCATAACGTGCCGCCATGTCGGCCAGTGAAATGGGGCGAATATGCGCCGCTTGACCGGCTGCGCCAAACTCTTGATAACGAAGTTCACAAACCGCTTGCATGGCATCCATGGCCGGTTTGAGGTATTTGCGAGGATCAAACTCCTCCGGTTTCGTGACAAAGACTTTACGGATGGCTCCGGTCATGGCCATACGTAAATCCGTGTCAACATTGACTTTGCGGACCCCGTACTTGATCGCCTCTTGAATTTCCTCAACAGGAACTCCGTATGTTTGCGGCATCTTTCCGCCATAAGCATTAATAATATCCTGTAAATCTTGAGGAACGGAAGAAGAACCATGCATCACCAAATGTGTGTGGGGCAATTTCTCATGAATTTTTTTAATGGTATCTATTGATAAAATGGCACCGTCCGGTTTACGCGTAAACTTGTAAGCTCCGTGGCTGGTCCCGATCGCAACGGCCAAGGCGTCAACGTGGGTCTCTTCCACAAAGCGAACGGCATCATCCGGATCTGTCAGCAATTTTGATTTATCAATGGCGCCATCAAATCCGTGGCCGTCCTCTTTTTCCCCTTTGCCCGTCTCCAGTGAGCCGATAACACCGATTTCCCCTTCAACAGAAACACCGATTTGATGGGCTGCTTGTGAAACTTCCCGAGTCACTCGAGCATTGTATTCGTGTGTCGCAGGCGTCCCGTCCGGCATTAAGGAGCCATCCATCATGACAGAGGTAAATCCGTTGGACATAGCCGAAAAACAAACCTCAGGTGTCGGACCATGATCCTGGTGAACACAAATCGGTAAATCGGGATACATTTCCGTCCCCGCAACCATTAAATGTTTTAAGACGGCATCATTGGCATAGGCGCGAGCCCCCTTGGACGCTTGAATAATAACCGGGGCGTTGACTTTGTGAGCCGCAGCTAGAATAGCCAAAACCTGCTCCATATTGTTAACGTTAAAAGCGGGAATACCGTAGCCATGTTCGGCGGCATCGTCTAAAAGTTGGCGTAAAGAAACAAGAGCCATTTCATTTTCCTTTCTGTTATTATGTTAAAATAATGATGTTTGATGGGACCGTTATAGCATATCTTGTTGTGGCAATCAAGTAAAAACCTTCAGGGGGTATTTGTTTATAATCAGCTCAGCGGTGTTTTTGTCGGTTATAAAGAGCATAGGATACGGCACTTAAGACCACCCCTAACGGTAGCAGTGTCAATCCTGCGCCGGTCCAACCGTCAAAAACTTGAAAGTATAACATCATAAAACGGCACGTTAATAAAAACAGGGTTAAATTGAAGACGCGGATTTTTTGTGCATACAGAGCATAAATGGCTAAGAGCCCTAAAAAGCCTCCGGCAACCAAAAAGCCAAGCCAGGAGTCTTGCATGCTGATATCTCCCAGGTAGAGAACAACATAGTAGAGGGCTATGCTCCAGTGATAGACGCCCCGCATAAAAGGTGTCGGTAAATGATCGCTGAGTAAAATAAGACCAAGCAAAACAGTCGATACAAGGGCGGTTGTCAAAAAGGGCATTTGAGCAAAAAAGAGAAGTAAAAACTCTAATTTGACATACCCTAAAATACCTCCTAAAAATAACGGAATCCACATGTGCGATAATACGGGACGGTGACTTAACAAGACAAGGATAACCGATAAAGCCGCCCAAAGTAGAAGACCTTGAGGCGTCTCCAGCGGAAGATTAAAAACTTGTGCCACCAGACCAATGCAGACACCTACCATTAAAAAGGCTATCAATAACCCCATTTCCGCCAGAAGATGCCGCTCTCGTTTAACCCAATAAAAAGATAGAAAAACAGCACCGCCTAACCCGACAAAGGCGCTTGTCAATTTGATAAATGCGGGGATGCTTTCCCAATGCTCCGTTATAAGAGAAATGATGCCAAGAGCGCTACAGAGAAGCCCCAACCAGAGTAAACCCAATATCCAAAAAGGCTTCTTTTTTTGAGATTCATAAGCTAAAATCGCTTGTGCCGTTTGGCCGTCTATAACACGGGCATTTTTCCACTCGGTTGTTTGCTGTATCACATGCATGTCAATCTCCTCTTCGTATAAGCTCCTGTGCCAGTGAAACGATGTTTTCGGGGGTAAAACCAAACGCCTGTAAGACATCTTTGGATTTACCGGAGGCACCGAACGTATCCACACCTAAAATGGCTCCGGATACTCCCAGGTATCTGTCCCATCCGAAAGAGGCTCCCGCCTCAATGATGAGTCGAGGAGCATCGCCCAAAACGGCTTGACGATAGGAAAGAGGTTGTGCCTCAAAAAGTTGTGTGCAGGGTAAAGATACAACGGCAGCCGCCACTCCTTGCTCGGCCAGTAATGCTTGTGCACGGACGGCCAGAGACACCTCGGACCCCGTCGCAATCAATGTTATGTCACGTTTTCCCGATGGCTCGGAGAGGACATATCCGCCCAAAGACGTTTTATTGTGCGTGCCGTCCGAATCCGTCCGAACGACGGGGAGCTCTTGTCGGGAGAGAGCTAAAACGGACGGTCCTTGAGTGTGCTTCAACGCGATGGCATAGCTTTCAACGGTTTCAATGCTGTCGGCAGGACGAAAAAGTAAAACATTCGGTGTCGCTCGTAAAGAGGCTAGCTGTTCAATAGGCTGATGTGTTGGACCATCCTCGCCCACACCTATGGAATCATGTGTTAATACATAGATTTCTTGTAAGCTCATCAAAGCAGCTAACCGGAGAGCCGGCTTGAGGTAATCCACAAAAGATAAAAATGTCCCGGCATAAGGAATAAGACCGCCATGAGCCGCTAATCCATTCATAATGCCCGCCATTGCATGTTCGCGAATACCATAGTTGATATAATTGCCGGCATAATTGCTTTTTGAAATACCTGAAGACGCGCTTGTATCCGTGAAAGAAGCGGCCGACAAATCTGCCGAGCCGCCAATCAGTTGCGGTATCAAGGGAACCAATGTCTCTAAAACTTGCTGAGAGGCTTTACGGGTGGCAATCGGTTTTCGGGTTTGAAGAAGTTCTTTTTTCAAGTCGTTTAAAGCGTGAACGGCCGTGGTGGAAATTTTGGATGACAATCTGTCCAAAAAGGCCTTTTTTTGTGGGGAGTGTGCCAGGCGTTCTTCCCATTGTTGACGGGCTCCTTCTCCTTTCGCACCGACGGCACGCCAGGCGGACAGAATGTCCTCGGGCATCTCAAAGGGCGGAGCTTCCCATCCTAATTGTCGCCGCAAGCCGGCACACTCCTCTTTCCCGAGTGGAGAGCCGTGCGCTTTGGGGGTTCCGGCTTTTGTTGGTGCTCCAAAACCGATGGTTGTCGTGCAGGCAATTAAGGTAGGCTTCGTCGCGGTTTGGGCTTTTTCAAGAGCCTTTTCGATAGAGGTAGAACGGTGACCGTCACAAGATAAGACGGACCATCCGTTGGCTTCAAAACGCTTTTTGATATCCGTTGAAGACGCTAGATTCGTCGTCCCGTCAATCGTCATATGATTGTTGTCCCATAAGACGATCAATTTATTCAGACGCCAGTGACCGGCCAAAGCGATTGCTTCCTCCGAAATGCCTTCCATCAAGCAGCCGTCCCCAACAAAGGCATAGGTTTTATGATCCACCAGTAAATCGCCAAAGCGAGCATTCATCAGACGTTCAGCCAAAGCCATGCCGACCGCACCGGCTAAGCCTTGACCTAAGGGTCCTGTTGAAAAATCTACTCCGTCTAACAGGTTGCGTTCGGGGTGTCCGGCTGTTCGACTGCCAAACTGTCGGAAGTTTTTCAACTCTTTCAACGAGGCTTGTCGAAAGCCCGTCAAATACAAAAGACTATATAACAGAGCCGACCCATGTCCGTTTGATAAAATAAGTCGGTCGCGATCAAACCACTGAGGATGTGATGCATCAAATTTTAAAAATTTTTGCCATAGAACAGAGGCTATGTCCGCCATCCCCAAAGGCATACCGGGGTGACCGGAGCCGGCCTGTTCAATCATATCAACGGACAAAATCCGTAAAGCGTTAGTCATTTTGTGGTACATTTTCATCTCTACTGTCTCCTGGTTATATAAGGGATGGTTTGCTTGCCGGCAAACCGTCTAAAGTCGATCTTTCTTTTTTTATTACATCATTGCCCCTTAAAAAGCAACCGTGCGAATCGTAAAAAAGCGATTCGTCCCTATGTTTCTGTCATTTTTGACATAAGGAAGAATGCACCCCTATAATCGGTTTTGTCAAAAAAGAGGGTTTTTGTCAAAAAGGCCTGTCCAAACGCAGCATGAAAAAATAAAGATTTCTCAATCTCTTGGAGAAAAAAAATAAAAAGCAGTAAAATAAAGATTGACCTTTTGTTCAAAACATATTTTTATGAACACAAGAAAGATATAAAAACACTATATGTTGTATTTATAGTCAGGAGAAATGCACTACATGTTGGAAAATATACAAAATTCAAAAGAAAACGTTCAAACCGAAATTGCGCCGTTGGCAGATGTGATTAAACGAGATGGTGAACGGTGTTCTTTTGATGCCGCACGCATTCTGTCCGCTATTGTCAAAGCCGGAGAGGCAACCGGGGAGTTCGGTACGGATGAAGCCAATCTGTTAACGGGACAAGTGATCAAAGTCTTGAAATATCGCTTTAGTGACAAGGTGGTTCCGACTGTTGAACAAATACAAGACGTTGTTGAGCAGACGTTGATTTCGGCCAATTACTATAAAACGGCGCGCGCTTATATCGTCTATCGAGAGCAACATGAAAAGATGCGGCGTGATCAAAAGGCTTTCGTGGATGCTATTTCCTCCATTAACGAGTATATCAACCGATCGGATTGGCGTGTCAGTGCGAATGCCAATCAAGGATACTCACTGGGCGGTCTTATTTTAAACGTTGCGGGAAAGGTCGTGGCCAATTATTGGTTGACGCATGTATATACTCCTGAAATCGGGCAGGCTCATAAGAACGGTGATTACCATATCCACGACCTGGATATGCTGTGTGGCTATTGTGCCGGGTGGTCTTTGCGCGTGTTGTTGGAAGAGGGCTTTAACGGCGTTCCCAATAAAGTTGAATCCAATCCGCCGCGTCATTTGGTATCCGCTTTCAGTCAAATGGTCAATTTCTTGGGAACGCTTCAAAACGAATGGGCCGGAGCTCAGGCTTTTTCTTCGGCAGATACATATTTGGCGCCGTTTGTCCGAATCGATAACTTGACCTATGAAGATGTCAAACAAGCCATGCAGTCCTTTATCTTTAATTTAAACGTGCCATCACGTTGGGGAACTCAAACCCCCTTTACCAATTTGACATTCGACTGGACATGCCCTGTGGATTTAGCAGATAAACACCCCATCGTCGGCGGTAAGGTTCAGGATTTTACCTTTGGGGACTTGCAAGAAGAAATGAATATGATTAACCGCGCCTTTTTGGAGGTGATGGGTGAAGGTGATTCAAAGGGGCGCCCCTTTACTTTCCCAATCCCGACCTATAATATCACCAATGAATTTCCTTGGGATTCGGATAATATTGATTTGTTGTTTGAAATGACGGCAAAGTATGGCTTACCGTATTTTTCAAATTATATGAATTCGGATATGAAGCCCAGTGATGTGCGGTCAATGTGTTGTCGGTTGCGTTTGGATTTGACAGAGTTAAAACGTCGGGGAGGCGGGCTTTTCGGTTCGGCTGAACAAACCGGATCTATCGGTGTCGTGACTATCAACTGTGCGCGTTTGGGGTATTTGTATAAAAACAATGAAAAAGCTCTGTATGAGCGTCTGGATGAGTTGTTGGAGTTGGCAAAAACATCTCTGGAAATTAAACGCAAAACAATATCCATGCATATGGATCGAGGCTTGTATCCTTATACAAAGCGATATTTGGGATCCTTCCGTAATCATTTTTCGACAATTGGCGTGAATGGTATCAATGAAATGATCCGTAATTTTACAAATGATCAAGAAAATATCACAACACAAGCCGGACGCGCTTTCGCTAAAGATTTTCTGACCTACATTCGGGAACGCTTGATCGCTTTCCAAGAGGAGACGGGTAATATGTATAATCTGGAAGCAACACCGGCCGAAGGAACAACATATCGGTTTGCTCGCGAAGATAAAAAGCGCTATCCGGATATTCTGCAGGCCGGGACGGAGGAGGCTCCTTATTACACCAATTCGTCACAACTACCCGTTGGCTTTACGGATGACCCCTTCTTGGCTTTGGATTATCAAGATGAGCTGCAAACACAATACACAGGAGGAACCGTGCTGCACCTGTATATGAATGAGCGTATTTCATCTTCTACCTCTTGTAAAGCATTGGTCAGACGGATTCTGGAAAACTATCGGTTACCCTATATTTCAATCACCCCGGTTTATTCTATATGTCCGAAACATGGCTATATTAGCGGGGAGCATAAGTATTGTCCGATCTGCGATAAGGATATTATTCAAAGAACACGACAAATAGAGAGCGCGGCTTAAAAACCGTCAAAAAGATATATCAATTAAAGGAGGATATGATGACAGATAAAGAAATCTTAGAAAAAAACGAAGCACAACGTCAACCAGTCGAATGCTGGACGCGTGTCATGGGATATTTTCGCCCAGTGACACAATTTAATCGGGGAAAACAAAGTGAGTTCAAAGAGCGGGTTTGGTTTACAGAAGATAAGGCTTGTGCCTGTGAGATGAAAAAAGCCGTCTAGTTGTCAGGGATAGTCATAAAGGGGGCTTGCTTCAAGCTCCCTTTTAACAAGGAGAAAGCATACGGTGTTAAGTATTGCCGGTTTGGTTCCGTTCACGACGATAGATTTTCCCGAGCACTTGGCGGCGGTCATTTTTTTTAAGGGGTGTCCGCTGCGGTGTCCTTTTTGTCATAATCCATCTATTCAGATGTTTGATCACAAGAGTGATCGGGATTGGGATACAGAGATTTTACCGTTTTTGAAAGAGCGTCGTCAACGCCTGGATGGGGTTGTGTTAAGTGGCGGTGAACCTTTGGCTCAACCTGACTTGATCTCGGTCATCTCAAAGTTAAAAGAACTAGGCTTTCAAGTGGCCATACATACTTCGGGTGTTTATCCTCATCAATTGCGTGAGGTTGTGTCGCTTGTGGATTGGGTTGGTTTAGATATCAAAGCGCCTTGGCAGAAATACACGCAGTTGACTGGACGACCCCATATGGCGCCATTGGTTCAGGAAAGTATTGATATTTTAATCGAACAAAACGTTTCGTTTGAAGCGCGGACCACGTGTGATCCACGTTTCTTAACATTGGAGGATATTCGTGCCATAGCGGATGATTTGGTTGAACGAGGTGTTCAAACATACGCTTTACAAAAATATCGCACCTTTCCTGAAGATCAAAATCCTCCGTCTGTCCATGAGATTGATGCCTTTTTTAACGATAGGTCCTTACTGACGTATTTAAAGCAGAGTTTCCCACATTTTACATGTCGCTAAAATAGGTGTTTTGTGAAACAATGTTTCACAGATAGTGATAACCCTTAGTGATTTTTTACCCCAAAAAAAGGGTCGACCCGGATAGGTCGACCGTGACAGAGGTATCTTCAGCAAATGCCGCGCCCCTATTCACAAAGGGCATATCTCCACTCTTCTTTTTGTGATCTATTAATAGAACCGTCATAGCCG
>CALXXW010000007.1 GCA_944392785.1 uncultured Alphaproteobacteria bacterium
CCGTCCATTGGGGCGGTTTTTTTATAAGCCGTGCTGAGGATGAGAACCCAGGAAAGGGTTCGTTCACGAAGCGTCAGCGGAGTAGACGCCGCCAGGCGGTCCGAACAACGTGAGGATGAGGGACTCCTGTCCCGAGCAATCCCAGCAAAACCGAAACAGAACAAGAGAAGGGGCCCCTCTTTTTGAACTCTGTCAAACACACTTCCCAACGAAACACCTTATGAAAAATTCTGAACGTTTGAGATCTATCCATGACCTCGCTCAAGATCTGCAAGGATACCCGATGAAAGACTCTCGAGGGATATGCTAACGGAAAAACCGTATCTTGTGTGAGACTTTAGGGTTGAAATTCGCCGTATTTATTGCTAGCATATAGCAAACAACGAAAAAAGGATGAAACAGCATGTTAAAAAAAATATACTTGATAGGGCTTGCTTTTATGTTGACCGCTTGTGCCACCGAAACAATACCGGAAATGAGCGCCGAACAGCTTTATATTGATGCCTATGCGGCTTTTCAGAGCAAAGAGTATGCCAAATCAGCCGAGTTATTTGATGAAATAGAAAAACAACACCCCTATTCCATTTGGGCCGAGCGTGCGCAAATTATGGCTGCCTACGCTTATTATCAAAAAAACGAATATGAAGACGCCATTTTGACTCTGGAGCGTTTTATTCAGCTACATCCGGGCAACCGAAACACACCCTATGCCTATTACTTAAAGGGCCTATGCTATTTTGAACAAGTCTCGGATCCGGCTCGGGAACAAGCCATGGCACAACATGCCCTGACAACATTTGACGAGTTAATTGCCCGCTTTCCTCGCTCTGTATATATAGCGGATGCCCAAGCCAAACAAGCTGTTTTAATAAATAATTTAGCCGCAAAAGAAATGGATATCGGCCGTTATTATTATGCCCGAAACGAGTTTATTCCTGCGCTTAATCGCTTTCAAACCGTTATTTTAGAGTATCCCGAAACAAATCAAGCTCCCGAAGCCTATTACCGTCTCAGTGCTGCCTATTTATCTTTAGGTCTCACGCCGGAGGCTAAAGAGGCCGCTGATTATTTGATGGAAACCTGGCCAGAATCGCCATGGACTCGCCGCGTAAAACGCCTGCCTTTTGAATCGAAGTAGTATCGTCTTTTTTGTTGCAAAAAATCCTGTTTCCTGCTATTCTGATGTCGAGAACAGGAGTAAAATATGCTGACAGCTCTAAGCATTCATAACATTGTTTTGATTGAAAAATTGGATTTAACTTTTGATAAAGGCCTGTGTGTATTCACCGGAGAAACCGGGGCCGGCAAATCGATTTTGTTGGACGCTCTATCACTGGCTCTGGGGGCACGCGCTGACAGCTCTCTGGTTCGTCAAGGGTGCGATTCTGCAACCGTAAGCGCTCTATTTTCTTTAACACTGGGACATCCGGCTGGCATTGTTTTAGCCGAGCAAGGTATCCCTTTTGATCATGACATTATTTTGCGTCGTATTGTTTATGCTGACGGTCGCAGTCGTGCTTTTGTCAATGATGAACCCGTCAGTATTACTTTTTTGAAAACTTTAGGGGAC
The DNA here is from genome assembly GCA_944392785.1 of uncultured Alphaproteobacteria bacterium. Classification (GTDB taxonomy): domain Bacteria; phylum Pseudomonadota; class Alphaproteobacteria; order CAAHEQ01; family UBA3637; genus CALXXW01. The sequence goes on from CALXXW010000007.1 coordinate 1,571, forward strand.
TCTCTTGCTGAAATTCACGGGCAATTTGCATCACATGGTCTTTTGAACCCGGCGAGTCACCTAGGGGTTTTGGACAGCTACGGCAATCTGAAAAATGAGGTCAGAACTTGCCAACGTGCCTATGAAATCTGGCGCTATAAGGCCAATCAACGGGATGAGGCCGAACAACGTCTTGCTCAAGCCATTCAAGAGGAAACTTTCCTACGCGACAGTGTGCGCGATCTAAAAGAGTTGGCCCCCAGTATCGATGAGGAGGAAATTCTCTCTCAACGTCGCAGTTTACTCATGAACAGTGAAAAAATTATTTCCAGCTTACATGCGGCGCATGACATCATGGAGACAGATGAAGCCGGTATTTCGGCACGTTTGGCACAGACACTCACTCTGGTAGACAGAGCAAATCGCTTGGCCAACGGACAACTGCAAAACACATTGGACATCCTTTCCGAAGCATCATCGCTTTTAGCCGACGTCAGCGGTTCTTTAGAAAAAGAATTGGATCATTTTGGGGATGTGAGTGAACTTCCGCAAATTGATGAACGTTTATTTGCCTTGCGTGATGCTGCGCGCAAATATCACACCACCGTCAGCGGCTTACGGCAAAAGCAGCAAGAATATGAAATGGCCCTCACCCACTTAGAGCGGGGGGAAGTTGAAATTGACACCCTCAAAAAAGAGGAGGAAGCGGCCCGCTTAGAGTATGTTGAAGCGGCTCAAAAATTATCCGCGGCACGACACAAAGCCGCGCACAAATTAGACACGTCGGTACGTGCCGAATTACCGGCCTTAAAGTTGGAAAAAGCCTGTTTTGAAACTCACCTGGAAGACCTTCCTCCGGACAAAGGAAGTGCCAACGGCATGAACACGGCTTTATTCATGGTCAGCACCAACGCCGGCATAGCACCGGCGCCGATTCATAAAGTGGCCTCAGGGGGGGAATTAGCGCGATTTATGCTCGCGTTAAAAGCCAATTTAGCCAAAGCCGAACAAATTACAACATTGATATTTGATGAGGTTGACAGTGGTGTCGGCGGAGAGACGGCAGCAGCGGTCGGTGAACGTTTGGCGGCTCTGGCGGGAGAGCACCAGGTATTGGTTGTCACCCACTCTCCTCAAGTCGCCGCCTATGGTCGTCATCACTATACCGTCAAAAAAGAAAGGGCATCCGGAAAGACGCGAACATCCGTCACCTCCTTAGATGAGGAGCAGCGCTTACTAGAGATTGCACGTATGCTGTCCGGTAAGCGACTGACCGAAACATCCAAATTAATGGCTCAAGAATTATTGGAAAGCAAATGTTTAAAGAAATAAGCACACTCACCCGATCAGAAGCAGAAGCCGAATTAAAAGCACTGGCGACACGCCTGATTGAATTAGATACGGCCTATCATCAGTGTGATGCGCCTTTGGTTTCTGATGCCGAGTATGATGCCTTACGCCGCCGCAACGAGGCTTTGGAGGCAGCCTTTCCCGATTTGATTCAGGAAAATTCCCTGTCCCAACGGGTGGGAGCTCCGATTGCCGATGGCTTTCAAAAAGTGGTCCACACACAACCCATGTTGTCACTGGACAATGTTTTTTCTGAAGAAGAAGTGATTGATTTTATGGACAAAATCAGACGCTTTTTGGGATTTTCATCAACGACTGATATTGATATGGTTGCCGAACCTAAAATCGATGGACTTTCCTTTTCTGCCGTTTATGAAAAGGGTCGTTTTGTTGTCGGGTCAACACGCGGAGACGGCACCGTTGGCGAAGATATTACTGAAAATCTACGCACCCTTTCTGAGCTTCCGCAGATTTTAAAAGACGGCGATTCGCTTTTTGACAGCGCTCCTGCCATGATTGATATTCGCGGAGAGGTGTATATGTCAAAGAGGGATTTTTTTGATCTGAATCGCGCTCAAGAGGGACGTCACAAAAGAACATTTGCCAACCCTCGCAATGCAGCGGCCGGTTCCTTACGCCAACTCAATCCCAAGATAACGGCCGAACGACATCTTCAACTGTTTGCTTATGCTTGCGGCTCGGTCCAACAACCGACATGGACGACGCATTGGGAGTTTTTGGAGCAGCTCAAAAAATGGGGATTTCCCGTTAATCCCGAGATTCGGCTCTGTCACACGGTTCAAGAGATGATGAGCTTTTATAACGAAATGCGAGATAAACGAGCCGATCTACCTTACGACATTGATGGCGTTGTGTATAAAGTCAATCATCTTGATTTACAACAGCGATTGGGATTTATTGCGCGCTCTCCTCGTTGGGCAACGGCGCATAAATTTCCGGCCGAGCAAGCGACCACGCGCCTCAATCAGATTCGTATTCAAGTAGGACGCACAGGTGCTTTAACACCCGTTGCGGATGTTGAACCGGTCAATATCGGTGGTGTTGTTGTTCGACACGCCACGCTTCACAATGCGGATGAAATTGAGCGCAAAGACATCCGCGAAGGGGACACCGTTGTCATTCAACGTGCCGGAGATGTCATTCCTCAGATTGTTCGTGTTGTTCCCGACAAACGTCCGACCGACAGTCAAGCTTTTATTTTTCCTTCCGTTTGCCCTGTTTGCGGCTCTCATGCCGTTCGTGAGGGAGATGAGGCTATTATCTTTTGCACGGGTGGTTTGATTTGTCCGGCGCAAGCGATGGAACGTTTAAAGCATTTTGTGTCCAAGAGCGCTTTAGATATAGAGGGACTTGGTTCTAAAAATATCGATACTTTTTTCCGTATGGGCTGGCTGCACAACCCTATTGATATTTTTACGTTAGAGCAAAATCATGCTTTGGAATTACTGTCGTTAGAGGGATGGGGTCAAAAATCAGCCTCAAAGCTATTTGAGGCGATAGAGCAAGCACGCACATGTCCTCTTCCTCGATTTATTTATGCTTTAGGTATTCGGGAGGTTGGTGAAGCAACGGCTCGGCTTTTAGCCGAACATTTCGGTAGTTGGCTTGCGTTTGAAACGGCCATGCATGAACAAGATGCGGCGGAAAAGTTGATGGAAATAGAGGGCATCGGTCCCATTATGGCCGAGGATATTACGGCTTTTTTTGCCGAGCCTCATAACCAAGAGTTATTGACACATCTTCTACCCCATTTAACGATTCAATCTGTCGATAAAACAGACCACAAAACAACTGCTCTGACGGGGAAAAGTCTTGTTTTCACAGGGACTCTTTCTCATCTGACGCGAGCGGAAGCCAAATCAAAAGCCTTAGCGGCCGGAGCCAAAGTCGTCAGTTCTGTCTCTCCCAAAACAACCTATGTTGTCGCCGGGGCAGAAGCCGGCAGCAAACTCAAACAAGCCGAAAAATACGGCATTACCATTTTAGATGAAAATGAGTTTTTAGAACTACTTGACGCGCCCTAAAAAAAACGCTATGCTTTGGCCAAGGGAAAAAGGGAGACAATAAACATGGCCGGACCGAAAAAAAACCCGTTGGGTGAGGATTTATACGCACAAATTGCGGCTGCTGATCAGGCACCCGTTGTTAAAAAGCCTCAACGTTCTTTAATCATGGCTTTCATGATTGATTTGATGCGTCTGACATTATTTTGGGATCAAAAACGACGTGAACATGCTGCCTTTTTCCATGTATTAGGCATTATTTGGGCTATTTTCATGTGTTTGCTGTACCTGGCGGGCTTGACCATGGTCGGTGTTTTTGTTTACAGCTATATGCAATTTCCGAATTATGTCCGTGCTTATTTTGAAAGCAAACAAATTTCATTTAGCGAACTGAATGTCCCCAATTATACCTTTTCCGAAATTGAACTCACCAATCTGGAAGACAAGAATAAAACTTTTAAAATTGGAAAGGTCCTTATTTATTCGACATTTTCCAACTTACTGCAAGGACGCGTTAAATCCGTGACATTAAGTGATGTTTCCTTTTCCATGAAAGAAAACAAAGAGGGCATTGTTCTGGGAGCATTGCCCGAGCATATTTTCAGTTTAAGCAATCCTCAGGGTAAAAACAGCATTCGTGTTGATTCGGTTTCCGTTTCAAACGCCTCTTTCAACATTGCCGGTCGAGAAATGGATATCCCCATTTCATTTTCTCTGACGGGTGTTTACGGGAATGAATCAAAATTAAGTATTCCTTTTTCCATTCAAAATGATATTGGCCATATCTCCGGCACTCTGTTGATTGTTAATCGCGGAAACAGACAGACCTGGGATGCCGACATGACATCTGTCAACCTAAAATTGCCTCAACGCCCCAACCAAGTCGGCAGTGGTAAGCTATCCATTGTGACAAACAATATGGCTGTCACCTCTGTCCAAGGGAATTTAGAGCTGTTGCAGGGACATTTGAAGGAAAATTGGGAGCTATCGGCTCAGAAAAACAAATCCGGATTTAATGGAAAATTTAGCTATCGAGCCGATGATGGTGACCCGACGGAAAGCAAGTCCGACATGACCGTTGAATTCAAGAATTTGCTGTTTACGGACGGCCGAACATTCACGACAAGCGCACCCTTGGCCCTTTCGTATTCGACCCGTTTATCCCGTGAAAAAGCCGTGCGCGATTTAAAGACATATATGACGGGAAAATTAACCTGTACTTTGTTTGATAAGTGCCGGTATGACTTGACGAAAAGCGCACGCGTATCCATTCAAAGCTTACGTCTTCCCTGGTTGGGACGAGCGATTGTCTCCCAAGATACACTCAACTTTAATTTGATGCCCAAGCAAACCAAATTTGAATATTTCTTTTCGGATGATGCCATGGCTTTCACGACGGCTCTTTCGGCTGTCAGTTTTAATGCGGTTGACCGCTATACGGCTGATAAGCTTTCTTTTTCAGCCAATCGCCTTTTGTTTGAGGGAAAAGTCGGTGTCTACAATACGGACAATCACCTCAAGGTTGAGCTTAAAAAGTTTCGCTATACCACACCGACCCGAGAAATTAAGGATGCCGATCTGACAGACACAAATATCTATGATCCGATGGCGCGCCTGACGTTTTCATCTCCCTCCGTTCATTTCAAGAATTTAACGGTTCTGAAACGAAGTTTTGGATCAACCTTAACACTTGACAAGGGCCAACTGAACGGTCAACTGGATTTAGTGCCGAATCAACTTGTTTTACATATTGCCGGCCAGCTGGATCCTCGAACGGAAATTTTTACCGGGACCCTGCGTATTCCGACATTTGATGTTGCCAAACTACCGACACCGCTTTTTCAATTTTCAGGTCTTTTTCCTGAGGAATTAAAGAATCTCTCCGGCGAGATGGCGGCCGAAGGGACTATTGTCTGGGCCGGAGAAAAGCAACTGACCGGAGCCGTCGATGTTGCTTTTAAGAATTTAAGTTTTGAAAATGCCGATACCTCGGTTAAAAACGCCCATGCCGTTATCCGTTTAAACAAATTGCTCCCCTTGGAAACGACCGCGACCGAGGACGTTTTTATTGAGCAGTTAACAAATGTTTTTCCTTTCCGCGGGACCGAGATGAGGTTAAAAATCGATGCAAACTTTGTCCATTTGGGTAGCCTCAAATCCTATATAGGCAATGTTCCTCTCAAAGCCGAAGGTATTGTCTTACCTTTTAAAGGCGTCAGCACACTTATCTATTTGACGAATAACGATGTTCTGTTAAATGGTGAAACGGCCAATTTTGACTTGCCGGGTTGGCAGATTGATGAATTAAAAGGTTCACTTTCTCTCCCGATTGAAATTCGAGACATGCGTCTTTATCCCAAGACGCTAGAAGCGCGTCTTTCCACGGGAACATTGACACCGTCCGGAAGCAAAGCTTTTGATTTTATGAAAAATGCCGCCAAGCTGTTATTACGTTCAGGGACAATTTTAATTTCCAGTATTCAAAAATCGGATCTGGTCGAAGTATCTTATAGCGTTGAGGGGCGTCCTGTAGGCAGCTCGGAGCGTCAGGTCTTCTCGGACAAAGTCATCTATCGTTGGGCCAGCTTATTTAAGGACCTGAGCCCTCTACCTGTTCCTCCGGAAATCATCGAAAAGCAAAACAGAATTATGAAAGAACAATGATTTTAGGGAATTGCAACAAAAAATACTTGCAAAAAATATAAAAATTGTGTATAAATAAATTCTGTTTATTAACCATGCGCCAACCCTGGTTCAGGGTAGAGTGCTTTTAAGGAAAGAAAAAGAGAGTTTAAAATGGCTGTACCTAAGAAGAAAACATCTAAATCCAAAAAGAATATGCGTCGTTCTCACGATGCTCTGGGCGTTAACGCTTTTATCGAATGCCCGAACTGTGGTGAACTGGTTCGCCCGCACCATGTGTGTGAGGCTTGCGGTCAATACAGCAAAAAAGAAGTGTTGACGAAAAAAACCGAAGCAAAATAATGTCCTAGATATAAAAGGGGGAATTCTTGAGCGATAATACTTTGGTTATATCCATTGATGCGATGGGTGGCGATAATGCTCCGGCAGCCATTATTGAGGGCGTCAGTCAAGTTGCCAAAAAGAATTCCTCCGTTTTTTTCTTTCTCTATGGGGATGAGGCGCAAATTTTGCCGCTAACAGAGCGTTTTGGCTTAAAAGCCGATCGCTTTAAAATGCACCATACGACTTCTGTCGTCAAGGCGGATGACAAACCCTCGGCTGCCATTCGAAACGGTCGAGAGAGTAGCATGTGGCAGGCGATTATGTCTGTTCGAAATGGCTATGCCGGTGCCGTTGTCTCTGCCGGAAATACCGGAGCTTTGATGGCGATGAGCAAAATTTGTCTTGGAACACTGTCCGGTATTGACCGTCCGGCGATTGCTGCCATTATGCCGACAATGAAACGAGATGTGATTGCTCTTGATTTGGGAGCAAACGCTGAATGCAATTCTCAGAATTTAGTTGAGTTTGCGATTATGGGTCATGTTCTTTATCGTGTTTTATTTCAACTGGAACACCCCAGTGTCGGCTTACTCAATATCGGGTCGGAGGAAACCAAGGGCCGAGAGGAGATTCGTGAAGCAGCAGCTGTTCTAAAAGGATTCGGTCATCAAATTAACTTTCATGGTTTTGTTGAAGGGAATGACATCTGTATGGGGACAACAGAGGTTGTTGTTTCCGATGGCTTTTCGGGAAATGTCGCACTGAAAACACTGGAAGGGACAGCAAAATTCATTACCTCTAGCCTGAAGAAGACTGTTAAAGGATCTATATTGGCACAAATTGGTTTTCTATTGGCTTCTGCTGCGCTGAGACGCTTAAAAAAGAGAATGGATCCACGGCGTTATAATGGTGCGATGTTTTTGGGTCTAAACGGCATTTCAGTCAAAAGCCACGGGGGTGCCGATGCGTTTTCATTTGCTTGTGCTGTTGAGGCTGCCATTCGAATGGCCGAAAACAAATTGTGTGATAAAATTAAGGCAGAGCTAGCCACCATTATGGATACCCCTGCTTCTTTATCATCAGACGAATAAATTAAAAGAAAGGGGTCTAACGATGTTGCGTTCAATCCTACTGGGTGTAGGTGGTTATCTGCCGGAAAAGGTTCTGTCTAATGAAGACTTAGAGCATATGGTCGACACCTCTGATAGCTGGATTCGAGAGCGGACGGGGATTTGTCGTCGTCATATTGCGGCACCGGAGGAGCTGACTTCGGACTTGGCGATTCGGGCCGCTCAAGAAGCTTTGAAACATGCGCATCTTTCGGGGGCCGACATGGACATGATCATTTTGGCGACGACCACACCGGATGATACTTTACCGGCCACCGCCGTCAAGGTGCAACGTGCTATTGGCATGACGGGAGGATTTGCATTTGACATACAAGCGGTTTGCTCGGGTTTTATGTATGCTCTGGCGACAGCTGATGCTTACATCCGAAGCGGCATGATAAAAAAAGCGTTGGTCATCGGAGCCGAAACCATTTCTCGCATTGTTGATTGGACAGATCGCAATACCTGTGTCTTATTTGGAGATGGCGCCGGTGCCGTTATCCTATCGGCCGAAGACAAAGCCGGAACGAATCAAGACCAAGGGGTTTTAACAACGATACTCCGTTCGGACGGCCGATATGCTGATTTATTACGCACGACCGGCGGTGTTTCACGCACCCAAACGGCGGGCACTATTTTGATGGAAGGACGCGAAGTCTTTCGTCATGCGGTTCAAAATCTGGCCGAAGTTGCGCATCAAGTTTTAGAAAATACGGGACTTTCGGCCGAGGATGTTTCCTTTTTAGTCCCACATCAAGCCAACGCGCGCATCATTGACGGAACGGCCAAAAAACTCAACTTTGGTCCCGAGCGCGTTATTTTGACGCTACCGGAGCAAGGAAATACGTCGGCGGCCTCCATTCCTCTGGCTCTTTTTGAGGGGGTTATGCGTGGTCAAATTCATCGAGGCGACCTCTTGTTGCTGGAGTCAATGGGCGGCGGCTTCACCTGGGCAGGAGCACTCATTCGATATTAATTATCCAAAAAAGAGCTTGACTTTTTTTTATTTTATGCGAGTATAACCACATATTCATTAAAGACAAAGGAAAGAAAGATGACACAAAAAACTATTACACGTGCTGATATTGCCGATGCTTTATATCGTGAGTTGGGTTTTTCCCACGCTGAATCGTTTAAATTGATTGAGCATATTTTAAAGAACATGGTCGATGCTCTGCAGCGTGGCGAGCAAGTCAAATTATCCAAATTTGCTTCTTTTATCCCTCATGCCAAAAAGGAACGTGTCGGGCGCAATCCCAAAACGGGCGAGACATATGCCATTTCACCACGTACGGTTATTTCCTTTAAGGCGTCGAATACATTAAAAACAGCATTGAAAAAGGCGTCCTAACATATGCCGAAATCCGAGAACGCCTATCGAACAATTACAGAGGTTGCTGAGCTGCTGCAAGTTCAGGCCTCTGTTTTGCGTTTTTGGGAGACTCAATTTAAGCAAATTAAGCCTATCAAACGGATGGGGCGACGATATTATCAGGCTGAAGATGTCGTTCTTTTGGCCCGCATTCGGGACTATTTGTATAAGGAAGGCTTTACAATCAAAGGGGTTCAAAAGCGTTTAAGAGGGGGTGAAGAACCCACCGAAGATGCCAAAGCATCGGCTATAAAAACCAATCAAGCCTCCCAAGATGCTTTTGTTCAGGAAATAACCGATATTAAAAATTATCTGGCCGACTATTTATAAACGCCCCGAAAAAAATATCTTTTCATATGTCAGCATTCTCCTTTAACCATTCTCCGGCGGATATTCTCGCTGTTTCATCTCATGACCTACTGTAAGGGCCGCTCCATGCTCCGGAAAGAGGATGTAGATAACATCAAAACAGCGCGAGCAAAAAAACAAACCCTTCCGACTCTCTTCACGCCTGTCAGAGAGATATATCCATACAAATTGTCACAACTACCGCCATGACATACCGGCAATAAATAGCGCCACATACGCCCCACAAAAATATCTCGGATAGATTTCTCTCACGCCGTCATGATCAAAGGCAAAAATTGCCCCCATTTAAGACTTCTCTTTTGGCGTTTTCGCATCTGTTTTAGCAACGGCGGCGGTCTTAGAGGCACACTTATAAAATGTTTTGAGGCGTTCCTCCACACGGGCATTGACAGAGTTAGGCGTCCAATGACCTTTTTTATCTTGTACACCGGCCGGCAGCCCCGTTAAAATACTCATCCCTTCATCTATTGTTTTAACGGGATAGATATGAAATTTTTTTGCTTTTATAGCTTCCCGTACTTCTTTTTTGAGCATCAAATTTTGCGAACACACCTCTGGGATAATAACGCCCTGCTCACCGGTTAAACCTTGACGTACACAGACATCAAAAAAGCCCTCGATTTTTTCATTAACGGCACCGATAGCTTGTACTTCTCCCAACTGATTAACCGCACCCGTGACGGCAAAACCCTGTTTTAAAGGGATATTTCCGATAGCAGACAGCAAACAATACATCTCTGCCGAAGAGGCCGAGTCACCATCGACTTCGCTATAGGACTGCTCAAACACCAAACTGGCATCCAAAGACAGTGGTATATGTTGAGCGAATCGCCCTCCTAAAAACGACGTCAGCTTCAAAACCCCCTTGGTGTGTAAAGGGCCGCCCAAAGCCACTTCCCGTTCTATATCCAACAGCTCTCCCTGCCCGACGCGCACTTGACACGTGACCCGCGTTGGGGCACCGAAACCAAAGACACCGAACTCGTAAACAAGCAAGGCATTTATTTGCCCGACCCGTTCGCCTGTTGTAGCAATAGAAATTTGCCCACGATCAATAGCCGACAATAGGTTATCTTGCATCATACCAAAACGTCGACTTCGAGCGGTCAAGGCCGCCTCAATGACGTCGGCATCGACTTTCTTTTTGCGTTCTTTTACGGCGATGAAGTGTGCCTCACGCATCAGATCATTCACATGAATCAAATAGGTGCTCAATCGTTGTTGATCTTCCGTCAATCGGGACGAAAATTCGATCATTCGATTGAAGGCTGAAGTTGTAAAAGGCTTCAATTTTTCTCGCTGAATAAAAAAGGATAAAACACGCGCATACAATTTTTCACTTTCGGGTGTACGCGGCATTTTTTCGGCGAATTGGGACTGAATTTTAAACAGCTCTGTAAATTCATCATCTTGAGAGGCCAACGCATAATACAACCCCGTTTCACCGATCAGCAGCACCTTGACATTCAAAGGGATAGGCGACGGATCCTGCGATACACTTCCAAAGATAGAGTTATCATCAATACCGGACTCCATTTTAATTTCTTTGGAGAACAAACAACGCTTAAGAGCCCCCCATGTATGCCCATTTTCCAACAAATCTTTCGCCTCAATCACAAGGTATCCCCCATTAGCTAAATGCAAGGCGCCGGGTCTGATAAGCGAGAAATCCGTTGTTTGTGTGCCGGCACGTTGAGTCCGCTCAATTTTACCCAACAGATTACTGAGGGTCGGATGATTGACATGAATGACAGGAGCACCTGAGGTTGGCTTATGGGAGACAAGGACATTAACACTTAAACGAGACCAAAGCGTGGACAAGGTTTCCAAGGAGGCCTCATCCAACTCTTCGGAAACCAACAAAGCGACATGATCCAACAGGGCCTGACGAATACTTTCCAACCAAGCCGGGATGCCCTCAATGGAGGCATAATTTTTCTGTAGAGGCTTTAAAATCCTGTCAACAATTTGCGTCAAGATAGTCACATTCATCGTATTGATTTCTTCCTGACGTTCTGTTTCCCAAGCCGGCGTTTCTTTCAAAGCCTTTTCCAAACGTTCTTGTGCCGATGTCATTTGATCCAGAATCACTTTACGCTCTGATTTAGGCAGCTGATTAAACACCTCGGGGGTCAGGATCTGTCCTTCTTTTGTCGGCGCCACAGCCACACCTGTCGGCAAGCGCATCAGCGCCACATGGGATGTTTCGACAAGGTTTTGAAGATGCGTAAAATACGCCTCTTTTTCCGAGCGGAATTTTTGTTCGATATGTGCCACATGAATGCGATAGACCTCATCCGTGAAAGCGACCGAGATAACATTTTTAAGCATATCCACCATTTTTTTGATATCCCGCTCAAACGGGCGAGCCTTTCCCGCCGGCAAATGTAATGCCAACGGTTTATGAGGCACCTCAAAATTGTGAACAAACACCCAATCCTCCGGCGTGGGTTGAGTCGCCGCAAACGAACGCACTGTTTCCAGTGTCAAACTGGTCCGCCCGACACCCTTCGGACCGGCACAAAATATATTATACCCCGCGGCATCCATCCGAATACCAAAGGCCAAAGCCTCCAACGCGCGTTCTTGTCCGACAATGGGACGCTCCCCTTTTATAGCCTTGACGTCGGTTTCTGTCAAACGTCCCGGGGCATATGTTTTTTTATCAGTTAACTCATAATATGTTTGCATCTTTTTTCCTCTTGTCTTTTCTTATAACGACTTTTTTTTCAAAAAAAAAGAAGAATTATGAAAAAGAACAAAAAAAGTCGTTTTCCGTGCTTTTTTTTGTATCTTTTTATGCAAAAATAAGTTATATTAAACCCATTCAAAATAAATAGTCAAAACAAGGAAGAAAAGGACTTAAAAAAATGATGAAATTGACGATTGAACAGGCACAACTCTTAAAAGCATTATCCCACATGCAAAGCGTGGTTGAACGGCGTTTAACTGTTCCTATTCTGGCCAATGTTCTAATTGAAGCCAAAGAAGATTGTATATCCCTACGTGCAACGGACAATGAAATTGAAATTATGGAAAAAATACCGGCCGTTGTGGAAGAAAAAGGCTCCATCACGGTACCGGCCCACAAATTATATGACATTGTCAAAAAATTACCGGACGGTTCTCAAGTCTCTTTAGCACTGTCGGAAACAACGGGTCAAATCAACCTGGCCTCCGGACGGGCCAAATTTTCGTTATCTGTTTTGCCGGCAGATGGTTTCCCCACCATGGCGACCGAAGAGATGCCTTTTGCTTTTGATATTTCCGGCGCAGACTTGGTCGATCTGATTAACAAAACCAGCTTTGCGGCTTCATCTGAGGAAACTCGCTATAACCTAAACGGAATCTATTTGCATGAAAAGGCCGGAGAAGCGCCTTGCTTAACAGCGGTTGCAACCGACGGCCATCGTCTGGCACGGGCACAGATTGCTCTGCCGACGGGTGCCGCCGGCATGCCGGGCGTTATCATTCCTCGAAAAACAATCGGAGAAATTTCCAAGTTAGCCTCGGAAAATGAGGGAATTATTGCCATTTCTTTGTCTACGAATCAAATTCGTTTCAAGCTGGGAGATGTGATACTGGCCAGTCGTCTGATTGACGGCTCTTATCCGGATTACGAAAAAGTGATACCGGTCAATAACGACAAAATTTTAGAAGCTGATGCGGCTGTTTTGGCGAGTGTCATTGAACGCGTCTCTGTCGTTTCCGAAAAGTCACGTGGTATTAAATTACGCCTCAGCCATAACCTGCTTCAGGTTTTTGCCACATCCGCAGATGAAGGCTCTGCCGAAGATGAAATGGATGCCGCCTATACGAGTGATGATCTGGAAATCGGTTTCAACTATCGATATTTGTTGGATATTTTGGCGCAAGTCAAAGGTGGAACGGCCCGCATTAAGCTGCATGACGGTGTGTCTCCCGTCATGGTGCAAGATGGACATGATGCCAAGGCTTTATATGTGCTGATGCCCATGCGCGTCTAATCCTCTACCACCACGGGACACGAACAGACATGGCTTTCTTTGAAAAAACGGGTATTACACACTTGCGATTGGTTAATTTTCGATCGTATGCCAGGCTTGATTTAACGCTTGAACCAACGTGTATGCCGATTGTTTTAACGGGACATAACGGTGCCGGGAAGACAAATATCTTAGAAGCCATTTCTTTTTTGACGCCCGGAAGAGGACTTCGCTCGGCTCGGCTCACAGATGTTGCCCGTCGTGAAAATGCCGACATTTCTTTGCCTTCTGATGTCGGCGTTCTTCCTGTGCGTTGGAGTGTTGCTGCTCAAATCATATCTCCGCTGGGGAAAGTTTCCATCGGAACGGGCACTCAAGACGGCTCTGATCGCCGACAGATTCGCATTGACGGAAAACAGACAACGAAACAAGCCGACTTGAGCCAATATATTCGTTGTCTTTGGTTAACCCCCGCACAGGATCGTTTATTTTGCGGTGATCCGGTTTCTCGCAGACGCTTTTTAGACCGTTTAGTCGGCGCCTTTGATGCCACCCATGCCACCCGATTAAGCGATTATAACACGGCCCTCAAGCAATGGAACAGCCTATTACGTGAAGGACGGTTTGATACGGCATGGCTGGAGGGGTTAGAGGCTCAATTAGTCGCCAACGGCGTAGCCATAGCTGCGTCTCGTTTAGATGTTGTGTCTCGCATTCAAAATTATTTAGCGGTTGCCGAGAGTGATTTATTCCCAACGGCAGAGATTCACCTAACCGGTATATTAGAAAAAGAGTTGCAGACACAAGCCGCAGTCGATGTGGAAGACATGTTTGCCTTACGACTCAAGCAAGCCCGAAAAGTCTGTGCTGAAGGAGGGAATCTAACCGGACCGCATACCGCGGATTTTACGGTTATTCATCAACAAAAAAACAGGGATGCCGGTCTTTGCTCGACGGGGGAGCAAAAGGCTTTGTTATTATCAATCATCTTAGCTGAGATGCGTGCCATGATGCAAGAGCAAGGATTAAGTCCTCTGCTTTTACTGGATGAGGTAGCAGCTCATTTAGACAGCCGTCGGCGAAATGTTTTGTTTGATATTTTAGCCCAACGACCGGCGCAAGTTTGGATGACCGGAACGGATGAAAGTGCTTTCACATATTTAACTGGACGCGCCTCATTTTTTGATGTAGAAGAATCTCAGGTGCATTTACAACAAGTAGCTTAAGGAAACAACAAAAGGGAAAGATAACATGACAGAAGAACAAGATATGATTCAAGCGGAAGCCGCCTATAATGCCGACTCAATTAAAGTCTTAAAAGGTCTGGATGCCGTCCGTAAACGTCCCGGTATGTATATTGGAGACACAGATGATGGGACGGGTTTACACCATATGGTATATGAGGTACTGGATAACTCGATTGATGAATCTTTAGCGGGGTATTGTGATCGTATTGATGTCATTTTAAATGCTGACGGTTCGGTGACGGTTATTGATGATGGGCGCGGCATGCCTGTTGACATGCACAAGGAAGAAGGCGTTTCGGCGGCCGAGGTAATTATGACACAACTGCATGCCGGCGGTAAATTTGATAATAACTCGTATAAAGTTTCAGGCGGATTACACGGCGTGGGTGTTTCTTGTGTAAACGCGCTGTCGGACTGGCTGGATTTAACTATTTGGCGGAATGATAAAGAGTACTATGCCCGATTTGAACGAGGCAACACCGTCTCGCCTTTGACCGAGGTTTCCGAGACTCCCCACAAGCATGGCACGAAAGTGACGTTTCATCCGGACAAAGAAATTTTCAGCATCGTAGAGTTTAGTTTTGAGACGTTAGAGCATCGGATGCGTGAATTAGCTTTTTTAAATTCCGGTGTTTATTTGCGCCTCACGGACAATCGCAGCAGTGAATCAAAGACGGTTGAGTTCAAATACGAAGGCGGCATTAAAGAGTTTGTGAAATATATCAATCGCTCTAAAAACTCTTTGCATCAAGAGCCTTTTGCGTTAAGTGGTGAAAAGGACGGCATTACCGTGGAAGCGGCCTTAGAGTGGACCGACGGCTATCATGAGACGTGCCTTTGTTTTACCAACAACATTCCTCAACGAGACGGCGGGACGCATTTAGCCGGTTTTCGAGGAGCGCTGACGCGGACGATTAACGCCTATGCGGCGTCTTCCGGGCTGACCAAGAAAGAAAAGGTTGAGTTAAACGGTGAGGATATGCGTGAAGGTTTAACAATCGTTTTATCTGTCAAGGTTCCTGATCCCAAGTTTTCATCTCAGACAAAGGATAAGTTGGTTTCCAGCGAAGTTCGTCCTGTGGTTGAAAGCATTGTTGGTGACAAATTGGAGCAGTGGTTAGAAGAACACCCGTCTGAAGCGCGCATGATTATCGGGAAGGTTGTTGAGGCGGCAGCGGCTCGAGAAGCGGCACGTAAAGCGCGTGAATTAACGCGGCGTAAAGGGGCTTTGGATATGGCGTCTCTTCCGGGCAAGCTGGCGGATTGTCAGAGCAAAGACCCGGCTGATTCGGAAATTTTCATTGTTGAGGGAGATTCGGCCGGTGGTTCGGCAAAGCAAGGGCGAGATCGGACGCATCAGGCTATTTTACCTTTGCGCGGAAAAATTTTAAATGTTGAGCGGGCTCGTTTTGACAAAATGCTTTCTTCGGCAGAGATTGGGACGATTGTGACGGCTCTGGGGACAGGGATTGGACGAGACGACTTTAATATCGACAAGATTCGCTATCATAAAATTATCATTATGACGGATGCGGATGTTGACGGAGCGCACATTCGCACATTGCTTTTGACATTTTTCTTTCGTCAAATGCCCGAAGTTATTGAAAAAGGCTATGTGTATATTGCCCAGCCGCCACTTTATCGCGCCAAACGCGGCAACAGTGAAATTTACCTAAAAGACGATAAAGCGATGGAGGAGTATCTGATTCAAGTTGGCACGGCCGAAGCGGTTCTCATTATGGCTGACGGGACGCAAATTGCCGGAGCGGATTTAATTGATCGTGTTGAACAAGCGCGTATTGCCCGTGGCTATATTTTGAGCATGTCGAATCATGTTCCGTTCAAGATTATCGGTCAAATGGCCATTATGGGTATGTTTAATTCTTCCAAGGTTTACGACGACTCATTTGCTGAGCGTTTAGATGCGATGGAGGCGGAGTACGAGCGGGGCTGGAAAGCTGAATACACGGACAATCAAGAGTTTGTCTTCACACGGACACTGCGGGGGATTACCGAGCGTTTTGTTGTTGACCAAACGTTAATGAACTGTGCCGAGGCCCGTGCGTTGGATGGCATGGCTTCTGATTTACAAGAGTTCTATGCGAAACCGGCCATTTTACGGACCAAAGAGGGGGATTTACCGATACATGGTCCCGTCTCTTTGGCTGAAGCTGTTTTCAAACTGGGGAAAAAGGGTATAGCCATTAACCGTTATAAAGGCTTGGGCGAGATGAATCCTGAGCAATTGTGGGAAACGACATTGGATCCCAACAATCGACGTCTTTTACAAGTTAAAATCACCCATCAGGATGAAGCGGAGCAGGTCTTTTCGACCTTAATGGGAGATGTGGTGGAGCCTCGTCGAGACTTTATCCAAACCAACGCCCTGGATGTGGCCAACCTGGATATTTAGTTTTCGGGAAACATCGATATGATTCATCCCCTGTTAACACGAAACAGGGGATTTTTGATAGGCATTCATGCGGGACAAGAAAAAGAACACCTTCAAAAAGGGGGCTATCGTATAAAAAGAAAGAGAAACCTTTAGTATACATCCCAAACAGAGATAAGGGTTTCAATATCGGCAGAGGGCGTTTTTGGGGAAAAAGAAAGGGGAAAAAACCATTCTCCCCCCTTTTTTAATCATCTCCCCGACATTTGATCAGGCTTCCTGTTATATCCCATACGGGGCATAAAACGTCCAGCCCAGCATCACCTCTTTATTTGACAGACCGGGCGTTAAAGGGGGTAAATCCCCCTTTAAGCCCGACCTAGGCTCCGGGGTTAGGAGCATTTCTTTGTCCCGGCATCCCATCTCCCACGACACGATTGACACTTCTCTTGGGTATTTAAACTGCCGGAACTTAAACTTGTCGGACAGGGATTGCAAATGTTGCCATCCATATACCGCGGTGTGCTACTGTCATCACATTTGGCACATTCGGCCGCGGTCGCTTTATAGGCAGATGAAGTGCTGCAAGGGTAGCAATAGCCATCGGTACCCATAAATCGTGGTGTGCTACTCTTATCACACTTGGCACATTCGGCCGCTGTGGTAGATGGGCTAAATGAAGTGCTGCAGCTGTAGCAAGAGCCATTGGTACTCCAAAATCGAGGCGTGCTACTCTTATCACACTTGGCACATTCGGCCGCGGTCGCTGAAAGGCCAGATGAATACCTGCAGCTGCGGCAATTACCATCGGTATCCTGGAACTGATTCGCTCCACAGTTAATTAACCCACAATAGTCACCAAACATCTCGCGCGGTGTGCTACTGGCATCACACTTGGCACATTCGGCCTCCGTCGCTACCCAGCCACCTGAATCGCTGCAGCTGGTGCAATAGCCATCAGAACTCAAAAATCCCTCAGGACAATATCCTGGTATAATACAAATCCCGTTTCTCATCTCGCGTGGTGTACTACTGTCATCACACTTGGCGCATTCTACATCAGTGGTTGGCATCCCAATAGGCCAAGAACATGGAACACATACGCTTATACTTCCATCGGATACAAGAAAACGATTGGGACATGTGTGACACGCCTCTTCCGTTAAATAGGTCGTTGCTGAGCAAGAATAACATGATCCATTGGGTATCCCCGTAGATGGATCGAACCCTTCAAAGGGATAATTCTTATTCGGACAGGTCACCTCACAATTATTGCCACCAAACCCTGGATCACAGAAACACGTTGCAAAATCATCCAAGGGCGCGAATACTCCATGTCCCTGACATGTCGTATCCCGAATATCACAGTTTTCCCCTACATAGCCGGCAAGACAATCACCGTTCGCATCCGTATTGGGGCGCTCAGGTTGCGCGGTATCTCCGCCGGCCACAGCGCCGCTTTTTAAATCATTGGCAAACGCAAACAACATCTCGTTATTACCTTCACCACAAACCGTATTGTCATCAACGGCAACACCATCCAACAAAATAGCCGCCGGCATTTGCCAGTTGACGTCTATGACCTTATCACACACCCCTTGCGGTATATCCG
>CALXXW010000008.1 GCA_944392785.1 uncultured Alphaproteobacteria bacterium
CATATTCAAAAACCTTTCCGACTTGTTGAAGCATCTGTTTCTTATCATCTAAAGAAGTATCTTGCCAATTTTTCATCTTATCTATTATTTCTGGTTGCTTTACAATCAAAGAAACAAATCGCTCGGCTGATTTTTTCTCGCTATCCCAAAAGTCTTTCGGAAAATCCATATTGAAAAGACAAGCTTTCAGGTTTTCTTCATTCTTTTGGCAAACACTCATCAATTCATCTTTTGTTTGCTGTGAAGGGAACAATAATTCTATATATTCAATCTTTTGTTCAAGCGAAAGACCGGCAACCTGTTGGGGTGTCATATTAGAAAATTGTTCAATTTTTTGTTGTTGAAGTTTTTTGCGAACCTGATAAAGCGGATGATATTTCTTTACCATTTCTTGAAAAACATTCACTGATAAATTTTCCATCTGATTTTCTTTAATAATATCATCAAGCTTCCGCTTATCTTTATTTGCATACGCTTCAAAAGACATACCACCTTTGTCGTTAAGGGATATTTTACTTTTATCCATCAAAAATTCAAATTCGTCCAGATTCATCAACAACCTCGTACAAAATTACTTCTTTATAATACTATAATTTATGGTAAAATACAAGGATATAACATCTGAATAATCACATTAAAAATAAATCGTCATCAGTGTCAAAACTTTTCGTTAAGCTAAAAAGTATCCCAACAACCTAACGAGATACTAATTACATTAACATATTGAAAAACAAATGCATAAGATTAAAAAAGTTCGGAAAATTCTCCCAAAATGACATTTTCAAAAAACAAACACTCGAACTCGGTTAAGTTCTTGATTTATAAAAGAAAAACGGCAGTTTTTGTACCTGCCGTTTGAACTGGCGACCCTAGCGAGATTCGAACTCGCGTTACCGCCGTGAAAGGGCGATGTCCTAGGCCTCTAGACGATAGGGTCTTAAATAAGGTAAGAATCTTATACACTTTTCTGTTTTATTTTGCAAGCTTTTTTTATATGTTTTAATCTTTTTTTTATTATATATTGATTTTAATAATAAAAACAAAAGCAACCAATGACCAATGCCCGTCATCACACATATTTAATACTCTTCAAACATGTCAAAAACGACAAAAAAGGCTCTTATCATAGATTCCTTACTCAGAAAAGCCACCTAAAATCATCTCCCAACCCAACATAAAAAATCTGGCATCACCCCTATCAAAATGAATATATGGCATCATAATCCTCACGGAAAAATAAGTATTATCCTCAAGGTCCTGGGTCTGAGCCTATCTTTTGTTTCGGAAAGGTTGAGGATACAACACATCAACCGATATAACCAACAACAACCTTGCTCAAACATAAACAAGCCCTTTTGATTTTACAAAAGGGCTTGAAAGGTTAAAGAGAAAAATACCTTTAATAATCCGCTAATTTTTCATCCAGTGTTGCTCCCGGAAGATAATCAACCAAGGGGCGCTCAATAAAGGTATAAGCTCCGTATTGATCCGCATGCTTAGCCGTGATACAAGCGCGGACACAACAAACCATAACATTAGCCGTAAATTCAGGGTTAACACCTTCAACATCATATATCTGATTCACTTGCATACCCGTTCGTTCAATGTTAGCCTCATGATGCAGTGTATTAAATTTGTTGATATTACGAACGACCAGAACCTCTGTCGGATCCATTTTAAAATACGGATCATTTTTAATCGCATGGGTGACTTTATCTTCATCATAACCGGGTAATAGTTCAACATAAACTCGACGCTTATGTTTACCCCGACCATTCGCCAATGTCAAGGAAACAGCGTTTTTAACGCCGGCTATCGACTTGACGGCAGCGGTGTGCCCCATGCTGCGCCCTCCTTCTTCACCACCAAAAGTCGTTGTCGTGCGCCCTGTAATTGAAACAATCCGCATAATCGCTCGCACAGCCGAATCCGTCCCCGGATCCCAACCGGCTCCTACGATTGAGACAACACGCTTAGCTTTTGCATTAATATCGCAATCCTTCTTTAATGCCACGATTCGATCATGCTCATCAAAACTATCAACCGTACAAATGCCTAATGATTGGTACTCTTTGACACGCTCGGGAACCTCACGCGAAGGAATGCATAAAAGCGCAACATCAACTTTTCCGAGTTTTGAAATATCATCAACAACACGTGTATTCTCCAGATCGGGTTCCTCTTTATTCAACGAGGTCGAACGCCGCACAACTCCTGCCAGCATCAAATCCGAACATTCTTCAATCGCTCGTTTACAACCGCGACCGACATTTCCCCAACCGATAATGGCCACTGAAATTTTTTGCATTATGACACTCCTGACATTTTTTTGTAAAGTTTCTGATAATCTTGAGACGACTTGGTCCATGAATAGTTTTGCTTCATGGCTTGATGACGCATTTTATGGATATGCTCGGGTCTGTCAAACCAGGTAGCATTTGCCCATCCAACCGTGTTATACAAAGCCGATGGGGAAATTTCATAAAACTTAAAGCCCGTTCCAACACCATAATATTCATTATAGTTCGCAACCGTATCTTCCAATCCGCCGGTAGCCCGCGCAATCGGCAATGCCCCATATGTTTGAGAAATCATCTGTTTTAAACCACAGGGCTCATACAACGAAGGAACCAACGAAAAATCACTTCCCGCATCGATTAAATGCTCCATCTCGGCATCATACCCAATCTTGACGGCAATTTGCCCCGGATATTTTTTAGGCAACGAAGAAAAATAATTCTGGGCCCATTGATCCCCCTGCCCCATAATCACGAATTGACACGCCATTGTATTTAAAATGGGTTCCAAGCAATGTGACAACATACCCACACCCTTTTGCTCAGCCAAGCGGACACACATTCCAAAAATCGGACGTTCAGTAGATTTCAAACCTGTCCGACGCACTAATTCGGCTTTATTGCGAGCCTTGCCCTGTTCCGAATCCTGGAATGAATAGCGTTCCGGAATAATTAAATCTTTCTGAGGATTCCATAATTGAGTATCAATCCCATTTAAGATTCCCGACAGATCATTTTTCCGCTCCCTTAATAAAAAGTCTAACCCAGCCCCAAACTCCGGTGTTAAAATTTCGCGCGCATAATTTGGACTGACCGTGTTGAGCTTGTCCGCAAAACGCAAAGCCCCCTTTAAGAAGTTAATGCAGCCATAGTCCTCAAAAGCACCGGCATGAAAGTCCGCCCAATCCACTTTTGCATACGGAACAACATCTTGAGGGAAACGTCCTTGATAAGGCAAATTATGAATCGTAAACAAACTTTTTGTTTGAGCAAAAAAAGGATCATGATCATGTTTAATATAATAAGGGATTAGACCCGTTTGCCAATCGTGACAATGCACGACATCCGGCCTAAAGCCTATATCCTTTGCTACTTGTAATGCCGCCCGAGCAAAAAAAGCATAACGATAGGCATTATCCTGAAACGCCACATGATTCCATTTATCGTCATAGATACCCTCTCGCTCAAAGTATTTATTAAACTCAACGAAAAAGACCTCAACCCCCGACACAAAGTTGGACTGATGAACACAGAAAAATTCATGGCAATTACCCATTTCAACACAGTTGCCATTCATCACTTTAAACAGACCAAAACGCTGATAGTCAATCATGGAATAAAGAGGGATAATAACTTTAACAACGGATCCGTTTTGAACCAATGATTTGGGCAGAGCCCCCACAACATCCCCCAAGCCGCCTGTTTTGATAAAGGGGGTCATTTCACTGGCTACAAACAAGATATTTTGTGTCATTTTTGGTCTCCTTTTTATCCCGTCTCAAGAAGTATAAAAAACTTTTTTCCTCTTTGCAAGTGTTTTATGACAAAAAAGTAGGATTTTTTTCTTGCTTTTAAACAACAATCAGGCTACACTGAAAAAAGTAGAAACCGGAAATAATATGCAGGCCTTTGAGAATCAACAATCTTACAGCGGGTATACCTGGCGAATGCGTAAGGCAGATGATCGCCTGGTACAGGTGTTAGCTCGTCAAAACAACATCTCTGAAACCGTGTCTCGCATTTTAGTGTCACGAGGGATTACGCCGGAAACGGCAGAGGCTTTCTTACATCCGACCCTCAAAAAGAACCTACCACATCCGTTCACTCTAAAAGACATGGAGAAAGCAGCCAATCGCATGGCCGACAGCATTATGGCAAAAGAACCTATCGGCTTAATGGGAGATTATGATGTAGATGGGGCAACTTCTACCGCCAGCCTGAAACTGTTTTTAGAAGATATCGGCGTCAACGTCCTGACCTTTATCCCCGAACGAGAAGATGGATATGGTCCAAATACGGCAAAAATGCTGGCCTTTCAACAAGCCGGTTGCCACTTAATCGCAACATTGGATTGCGGTATGACGGCGTTTGAGCCTATTGATACCGGCACAAAATCGGGCTTGGATATCTTAGTGTTGGACCACCATGACGCCGATATAAAAGGCCTACCGAATGCTTACGCCGTTGTTAATCCAAAACGTTTGGATGAATCTCTGGACCATCCATGTCGACATATGGCGGCCGTCGGCGTTGTCTTCTTGTTTATTGTTGCGCTCAATGCCGTTTTACGTGCCCGTGGTTTTTATCAAACCCGTCCGGAACCTAACATTAAGCGCTTCTTAGATTTGGTGGCCTTCGGAACGGTATGCGATGTCATGAAGCTAACAGGCATCAATCGCTTACTTGTTAAATCCGGTCTTCAACAAATGCGATTGGGTGAAAACATTGGCTTAAACGCTCTGGCACAATTAGTCAACTTAGCCGAGGCTCCAAGCACCTACCATTTAGGATATGTGTTTGGTCCGCGTATCAATGCTTGCGGTCGTGTCGGTTCATCAGATATCGGTATGCGGCTTTTGTCTTCACATGATTTCATGGAAGCGCATTTGTTAGCTCAAAAGCTGGAAGAGCTTAATCTTCTGAGACGAGATATTGAAGCAGATGTTTTATTATCCGCTATTGAACAGGTAGAATCAAAACCTCTTGAAACGCCCTTTATTTTTGTCAAGGGTGACGCTTGGCATCAAGGTGTGATCGGAATTGTGGCCGGTCGATTAAAGGATAAATACAATTTACCCGTATTCGTGTTAAGTATCGAAGGAGATGAAGTAAAAGGCTCTTCTCGCTCTGTGCAGGGTGTAGACCTGGGCACACTTATCATGAATGCTCTCAGTCGTGGTATTTTAACCCGAGGAGGAGGACATCCGATGGCCGCCGGCTTCTCTTTAAAAAAAGACAAATTAGAAGCTTTTTACACCTATTTAACAGAGAATATTCCCGCCGACAAGAAAACCGATCGCCTCATGACTCTAGATATTGACGGATTGATTGACCTACATGGCCTGACACGTGAATTGGCCGAGGATATCAACCTGCTTGCCCCTTTTGGAGAGGCAAATCCCGAACCGGTTTTCGCTATCCCAAACGTCAGTGTTGCTCGAATCACTCTGCTTAAAAACGGACACATTTCATGTATTTTGACCAATCAAAGCGGCGACTCTGTTCAAGCAATTGCTTTTCGCGCGGCAGACACAGAAATCGGGAATCGCCTTTTAACCACACGGGGTGATGTTTTTCATGTCGCCGGGATTTTAAGACAAGACCATTGGCGCGGACGTGATAAAATTCAATTCCAAATCCTTGATTTAATGGCCGCATAACCGGGATAGATCATAGGCAAACAAGCGGATAAAATGAAAGCAAACATATTTTTTGCTTGCCTTTTTCACAATCTTATGCCTAAAATAAGGAAACTTTTTTCAATTTTTTAGAAGGAGGTCATACTTTGTCTATCAGTCTATTTTCTGTCTTGCTTGCCGTCGTTGGTGGCTATTTGTTCGGTTCCGTCCCCTTTGGTTTGGTTATTACGCACATGGCCGGACTGGGAGATATCCGCAAAATTGGATCGGGCAATATCGGCGCAACAAATGTCTTGCGCACGGGACGCAAAGATTTAGCGCTGCTGACATTACTGGCCGATGTATTTAAAGCCGGTCTTATCGCCTATCTTTTCCTTCACTTTTCATCACCTATAACGGCTTTTATTGCCGGGTTTTTCGCTGTTTTGGGACATAATTTTCCGGTCTGGCTGCGTTTCAAAGGCGGAAAAGGTGTGGCTTCAACTTTGGGTATGATGTTGGTTATGACACCCATGGCGGGTATTTTAACTTGTCTGACGTGGTTGATCACAGCCAGCATTTCTCACTATTCCTCGCTTTCAGCCATGGTTGCTCTTTGTCTGGCGCCGGTTTATGCCTTTATCTGGTCCGATTATCCACGAGAAGCAGCTGCCTGTTATGCTTTACTGGCCGTCCTTTCCTTGTATCGTCATCGCGAAAACATTCGACGTCTGATGAATCAACAGGAAAGTAAAATCAGCTTTCAGAAAAAACCTACAAAAACAAAGGCTGTCAAATGATTTTATCAACCCAGGAAAAAAAGGACTGGTTTCGATTGCTGGCTTGCGACCGTATAGGGCCCGTGACATTTCATCAAATGTTGTCCTTTTTTGGTTCGGCCGGTGAGGCTTTGAAACATGTCAATGAGTTCGCACGCCGAGGGGGAGGACAAAATATCCCTGTTCCCTCGGAAAAACTAGCCGACGCTCAGATGGCACGGGCAGAATCAGTCGGCGCTGCCCTTCTCTTCTCGGCAGAGGCAAACTATCCGCTCCGCCTTAAACAATTAATCGATCGCCCGCCTATTCTGTTTACCATCGGTCAGCAGGATTTTTTATCCCGCCGTAGTCTGGCTATTGTCGGAACACGCCATGCCTCGGTGAATGGTAAAAATTTAGCGCGACATTTCGCCTTGGGAATGGCTGAACATGATTATATCGTCGTTTCGGGACTGGCATCCGGTATTGATCGTGCCGCACATATCGGCGCTTTAAACGCTCCTGCCGGAAAAGGCGGCACCGTCGCCGTTTTGGGGACGCCGGTCGATGAGGTCTATCCTAAGGAAAATGAAGATGTCTATTTAAAAATCAAAGAACAAGGTTGTTTGATTTCGGAATTTTCCTTCGGAACCCGCTTGAATGCACGAAATTTTCCGCGTCGTAATCGTATTATATCCGGTTTATCTCAAGGTGTTCTGGTCATTGAAGCACAAGAAAAATCCGGCTCTCTTATCACGGCCAGAGAAGGATTGGCTCAAGGGCGAGAGGTGATGGCCGTTCCGGGGTCCCCTATTGATCCGCGCAGCACCGGCCCAAACAGCCTTATCAAAGATGGTGCCGCTTTGATCACAACCTTGGAGGATATTTTGAACGCCCTTCAAAATGTGCCTTCTCGAACGTTGTGTGAATCGGCGGAATCTGTTCATTTCCAGCCAACATTTCATATATCAGATGATGTTTTAAACGACGCTCGCCGCATTATTTTGGATAATTTGGGATCCGAGATGACATCCGTCGATTTATTGGTTCGCTCTACGGGTATTGACCCGCAGACGGTTAATGTTATTTTAGTTGAATTAGAATTAGCCGGTCGTCTTGAACGCGCGTCCGGCAATCGTGTTTCCTTGATTTATGGTATGGAGTAGAACATGAAACTTGTCATTGTGGAGTCTCCCTCTAAAGCAAAAACGATTAACAAATACCTTGGCAAAGATTTCCAGGTCATGGCCAGTTTCGGACATATTCGTGATGTCCCGGCAAAAAACGGTTCTGTCCGCCCACAAGAAGATTTTGCCATGGATTGGGAGGTTCAAGCTCGCGGAGAACGTACTGTTCGAGAAATTTCAAAAGCTTTGGAAAAGGCCGATTCTCTTTATTTGGCTTCCGACCCTGACCGTGAAGGAGAAGCAATTGCATGGCATGTGGTACAAGAATTAAAACGCCGTAAAAAACTCAAACCGGATTTACCCGTTTATCGGGTCGTCTTTCATGAAATTACAAAATCCGCTATTTTGGAGGCCATTGCTCATCCCGGCACCATCAATATGCAATTGGTGGATGCCTATATGGCTCGTCGAGCTCTGGACTACTTGGTGGGATTTTATATCTCGCCTTTACTCTGGCGCAAACTGCCCGGAGCCAAATCTGCCGGACGCGTGCAATCGGTTGCTCTGCGCTTGATTTGTGAACGTGAAGATGAAATTACAGCTTTTAAACCCCAAGAATACTGGGGAATCGAAGCTGATTTTCATACGCAATCTCAGGAAAAATTTCATGCAAAACTCACACATATTTCCGACAAAAAGCTAAACAAGTTTGATATAAACAACAAAAAGATAGCCGATGATATTAAACAAAAAGTTGAATCATCTTCTTTCTGTGTCGGAGAAATCGAACGTAAACAAGTCAAACGTCATCCGGCTCCTACTTTTACAACCTCAACCTTACAGCAGGAAGCATCTCGTAAATTAGGCTTTTCCGCAAAAAAGACAATGCAGTTAGCGCAAAATTTATATGAAGGCGTCGACATCGGCGGTGAAACCGTTGGGTTGATTACTTATATGAGAACGGATAGTGTCGCTTTATCAACGGAAGCCATTACAAGTATTCGCCGGTTGATTGAAACCGAGTATGGAAAAGATTATTTACCCGATACCCCTCGCGTGTATAAAAATACATCGAAAAATGCTCAGGAAGCACACGAGGGTATTCGGCCGACAAATGCATTAAGAACACCAGAAAAAGTGGCTCCCTATTTAACACCGGATCTGCGAAAATTATATGAGCTGATATGGAAACGCACTATCGCATGCCAAATGGCCAGTGCTCTGTTGGATAAAGTCGGAATCGATATCCCTTCAACAGACGGTATGTTCAAACTACGTGCTACGGGGCAGACAATTGCGTTTGCCGGCTTTATTAAAGTGTACAAAGAAGATATTGATGATGGTAAAGGAGAAGACGATAACACGCTTTTACCTCATATGACGGAAGGGGAAAACTTAACAACATTATCCGTCATGGCAGAGCAGCACTTTACAGAGCCGCCGCCTCGTTTTTCCGAAGCAAGCTTGGTCAAGAAATTAGAAGAATTGGGTATCGGACGTCCGTCAACATACGCGTCCATCATCTCTGTTTTACAAGATCGCGCTTATGTGCGTTTGGTGAACAAACGTTTCGTGCCGGAAGACCGTGGGCGAATTGTGACCGCTTTTATGGAAAATTATTTTACACAATACGTGCAATACGATTATACGGCTAATCTGGAAAATAAATTGGATGATATTACCAACGGTGAAATTCCGTGGAAAGAAGTATTACGCGATTTTTGGAAAACATTTGACAGCACGGTCAAAAAAGTTGAGCCTTTCAAAATAGGGGATGTACTGGAAACCGTTGCCAAAAGCCTTGAAAAACACCTGTTTCCGACAGATGAATCTCGCGTTTGTCCCGAATGTAAAACGGGGCGACTGGCCTTGCATGTCGGGCGGTTTGGCGCATTCATCGGTTGTTCAAATTACCCCACATGTAAATTTACCAAACAATTTGCCACCATGGAACCGGTCGCACGCGATGAAAATGGCAATCTGATTGAACCGAAAGTCAATACCGAAAATCAGGTATTCCAACTGGGTAAAGACGCGTCCGGACAAGATATTGTTGTCAAAAAAGGTCCCTATGGATGGTATGTTCAACAAGGGATAGGCAAAGAAGCTAAGCGCACGGGTCTTCCCAAAGGAACCGCACCGGAAAGTATCGATATCCAAAAGGCCTTGGCGCTTCTATCTTTACCACGTCAACTGGGAAATGACCCGGAAACAAAGGAGCTCATTGAGGCTGGTCTCGGACGTTTTGGCCCCTATGTCAGACGGGGAAAAACCTATCAGTCTTTAGAGGCCTCAGATGATGTTCTCAGCATTGATTTACCGCGAGCTCTTGCCCTACTTTCACAGGCGAAAAGCAAAGCGCAATCCACCAAACTAGGTGCTTGGAACGGAGAGGATATTACCTATCAAATCGGGCGCTATGGCCCCTATGTCAAATGTGGAAAAATGATGGCATCTGTTAAAAATAAAAGCCATGTTCCCTCTTTGGAGGAAGCTATTTCGCTTTTACAGGAAAAAATGCATCAAAAATAAAAAATGCTTGAAAAAAAAAGCAGATTGTTTTATAACAACAACATTCATTTTGCTAGAAAAGGAAGTATAAATCATGATGACATTCTTTAATCGGCTTGGAGAAAGCTTTATCGCGAAGATGATCTTAGGTATTTTAGCCCTGAGTATGATTGCTTTTTGGGGCTTGGGCGGTTTGACAAACACACGAAGCTCGGATAACACGGCCATTCAAGTCGGCACTCATAAAGTCACCATAGAACAGTTAATGCGCCGCTTTGATCAAGAACGTCAAAATATGATGGGTATGATGGGTGGACAATACCTGTCTCCCCAAAAGGCTTTTGAAATGGGGTTGGCCGCACAAGTCGCACAGCAGGAAATTACACGCATCATCAATACCGAAATTCAGGAAGATTTAGGCTTGGCAGCTTCCAATGCCTCGGTACAGAAATATGTTGAACGTCATCCGGCTTTCGCCGATGCTTTGGGAAAATTTGATAAGAACTTATTTTATGCTTATCTTGGCAAAATGCGCATGAATGAGACACAGCTGGCTCGTGAGCTGCAGGATCAGTTGGCTACCCAGCATTTAACCAACTCAATTCAAGCGATTGCTTACAGTCCGGATGCCTTGGCTCGACTTGTTTATCAATATCAGGCGGAAAAACGGGATATCACCGCTCTGATTGTTGAGGCAAAAAACATCAGCCTGACAGAGAAACCGACTGAGGAGGCTTTAAAAGAAATTTATGAGGCCTATACCGAAGATTTTATCGCTCCTGAATATCGCACCGTCAACATTATTCAGATTACACCCGAAGCAATGGCCGATAAAATCGTTATTGCAGAACAAGATCTGATGGCCGCGTTTAATGCCCAAAAAGAAACGATGATTGTTCCGGAAAAACGAGCCCTTGACCAAATGCGCTTCGATGATGAGGCTGCGGCAAAAAAGGCTTTGGCCGGTTTGAGTGCCTCCAACTTCCGACAAACAGCTCAAAGGCTGTTGCAACAATCTGACGAACAAACGGACTTTGGCTTCGTCTCCAAAGACGAACTCTTGGAAGAACTGGCAACACCTGTTTTTTCAGCTCAAAAAGGAGACATCGTCGGCCCCATTCAAAGCCCGATGGGATGGCATATCATGCTGGTGCGGGATATTCAAGCTGCCACACAACCCAGCGACAAGGAAATCAAAGAAAAAATCCGCGCACAATTGGTCGCCGAACAAACATATGACACAATGTATGAAATGGTAAAAAAAGCGGAAGACATATTAGGGGGCGGAGATACTTTGGACCGTGTATCGACTCAACTGGGATTAAAATTGCAAACACTGACAAATGTCGATATAACCGGCCAAACAAAAGCCGGGGCCCCTATCTCGGATGAGTTGAATAATAAAGAGATGATGCAAAATCTTTTTACACTCAAAAAGGGTGAAATCACCCCAATCTTTGAAAACGGAACCGGATATATTGTCGCCGAAGTCGTCGACATTATACCTGTCGCGGTAAAACCTTTAGAAAGCGTTAAACCGGAACTGATACGTCTTTGGACGGAAACAAAACAAGCCGATAGATTGGCCGATATTAAAACAGCGCTATTAGAGCGGACACAAAAAGGGGCCGGATTAGAGGCACAGAGTGTCTTTGGAAACTTTCGCTTAATCCACAAAAACGATGCGACACGATCGGATTTCGGTAATTTACCGATTGAGGCCTTAAATGTGATGTTCAGTCAAAAAGTCGGTGCCGAACATGCTATGGCAACGGATATTCCTCGGGGAGCCGTTATCACGGTTGTTAACAAAGTCACGGTCCCTGAAATACAACAAGATAGTTTGGAAATTGAAGATTTCAAAAAAGAAATCGCCCAGATGATTTCTTCCGAACTCTCTCTGGATACAACAGCCGAGTATGCTCGTCAATTAGGTGTCACTGTGAATGATTCCGTCATTGAACAAGCTTTTTCTGTTTATATGAAAAATTCTGAATGATTTGGGGGTTAAAGATGATTAAGAACTTATTGTTTGGATTAGCTCTTTGTGGTATAGCGGCAACAGCTCACGCAACCCCTGTGTCCGAATTTGCACGAAGGAATGGGCCGTATATCTCGTTAAAGGCCGGTGTATCAAATACCGAAATGAAAAGTGGCCACTTGAATGAAAAAGACACGTCTGCTTCGGCAGGAGCTGCATTTGGTATCCGTGCACGAAATATACGACTGGAAGCGGAGTATCATTCTCATACACGCGTCAAGTGGGATGATATGGATTTAACACAGGACAGCGTCGGATTACAATTTTATTTTGACTTACCACTGCAAAGCCGCATACAACCCTTCATTAACCTAGGAGGCGGTATCATGTTCATGGGAGCATCCATTGATAACGGACAACGCTATAGCTCAGAAGATGATGACCAAAATCCCCTCTTCTGGAATGTGGGTGCGGGACTCAGTTTTACGGCAACAAACCATGTCAATGTTGATATTGGCTATCGATATACAGACGTTGAGAAAGAAGAATTTTACCATACCTTTAAATTGAAATCTCGCATCAATGAGGGATATATTGCTCTGCGCTATACATTCTAACGCCGTGATATCCCTCGCCAGCTCCAGGAACAAAGCATGCTTACCGTTAAATGTTCATTAAAGCAACTGATACTTATATCTATTTGCGTGCTATTCGCCATACTGGGATGGACATATTTTTATTTCAGTCGTCCTCTGGTATCCGTCGTCATGTGTGTGTATAACGGGACTAAAAACGGTTATTTACATCGCTCTATTCCCTCCATTTTGAACCAAAGCTATCCTCATTTTGAACTCATTATTGTTGAAGATGGTTCAACGGATGACAGTTATCGTATTTTACAGGCCTACGCCTCTCTAGACAAGCGAATTCGTCTGGTTAAAAATGATAAAAATCGAGGTATTTCCTATTCCCGTAATCGGGGAAATGCTTTAGCGCGTGGCAAATACATTATGGTGATGGACCAAGATGATGTATCGCTGAAGGATAGGATTTTACTGCAAGCCGCCTTTATGGAGGCGCATCCGGAAGTGGATATCTCAGCAACTCCCCCTGCTTCCCAACACCCTTGGAAAGTAGTCTACGACAACGATATGATTAAATTTCTCTTGTTTTTTAACAACAACTTGGGGCATCCTAACCTCATGATGAAGCGCTCCTTCTTAGAGAAACATCATATCCACTATCAAGAGAAATATAAATGCGCCAATGACTATGACCTACTGTTGCAGATGCGAGACAACAAGGCTTATTTTGCAACGATGAAAGAGCCTTTATTTATTTATAATGGCCCCGGATTTTCCGGTATTCCCAATACACCCTGCTTTGAAGAATCGCTTGAAATTATGTCTCGCTGGCTTGACCCCAGAAACTTTGTGTCAAAACAAAAGTATGCCTCTGCGATGCAAGAATATGAGTGCGCTTTATTGGAAAAAATCCTTGCTTCTCGAGAATATCATCACTTGTTTAGTCCTTTCTTTTTGGAGACACGTTATATCCTCTGGTGCTCCAACGGAAATAGAAAATGAGAATAACCCCTTTAACTTTGTTTAATTTATCGGCTTTTTTGAAGTCTCAGATGTTTCTGTTGCCGGTTCTGTATTTGTTTTATTTATCCAACGGACTAACCCCTGCTGACTATTTCTTATTTCAAGGGATGATTGTCTTAATGAATGTCTTTTTGCAGATTCCGGCCGGTTATGTCGGAGACTATTTATCCCGTAAATATATTGTGATTATTTCATACATACTTTTTTTAGGGCGCATTGTCCTGTGGGGATTTTTTAGCGGTGGCATGATTGTTTTCTTGGGTGAACTGCTCTACGCTGTTTCAAAAGCCCTATTTGATGCTATTGAATCCCCTTATCTCTTTGACATTTTAGAAAAGCGCCAAAAGTCATATAAAATGTTGAAGGCCTACTCCCGTCTGAATTTTGCCTTAAGCGCCGGAACAAGTATCGCGGCTTTAATCGGGGCTTGGCTATATGAAACGGCCGGGTTAACAATTTTGTTGACAACCGAGTTTATTTTAGTGTCTTGTGCTGTTTTCATTGCCATCCATTTACCGAATTCTCAAGGCACCGAATGCCGCCGTCCGCCGATGTCATTACATACTTTCTTTCAAACATTTAAAAGGCTTTTCCATACAACTCTATATCGAGCTTTCATAGCGTATTCCGGACTATTGGTCGCATGCAGTCATTTTTTCTTTTGGAGCTTTCAACCGCTGATGAAAGCGGCTTCTGTCCCGATTATCTTATTCGGTATCGTCATTTTTATCAATAATTTAATGCGATCAACTTTTAGCCTTTACACAGAACAAATCCTCAAAATAATATCCTTAACACGACTGGGAACTTTGGCCTTTATCATGAATATGATAGGCTTTTTAGGCGCTTTCTTAATGGGGCGGATGGGGATTGTATCTGCTCCTATTTGCTTGATGTATATTTTCTTTCTTTGTTGTGCTATTGTTGTTCAGCTGATGTTTTCTATTGCTCATATTGCTCGTCTACAACGCCTGGCACCCCCTGCTCATCGCGCACAAATCGCCTCAACCAATATGATGATTGCCCGTCTTCTAAGCGCTGTTTTTCTGATTGTTCCTAAATACGGCATGAGCGTTATTCCATTAGATGGTCTGTTTGGAATCTATGCGCTGGTTTTTTGCATTCTGGGAGGCTGTTTCCTAAAAGAAGTCCGGCATGTGCAGGAACAGGCTTGATTTGACTCTTATACTAGCCTCTACGGTATGTCGGTATCATCCGGACTGTTGGGAGGCACAAGGACCTTCCCTGATACCTAAAAAGAGGCTAGATCACATGATCTAACCTCTTCTTTTATCATGGCTGGGCTACCTGGACTCGAACCAAGACTGACGGAATCAGAATCCGCTGTCCTACCATTAGACGATAGCCCAACAATGAATGCAGTATGACATACTCTTCACAAAAATGCAAGTTTTTTTATATCATCGTTCCACATTTTTTTGAGCACGCTGTGTCGCCAGATGTTTCATCATCTGAGAATGGCGCGTATGTGATGTGATTTTTGCAACAACTTCCGATACGGCCTTCTGAAAATGCTGATTGATATCTACAACCTCAACAATATCCTTAAAATAAGGCAAAATCTTATCTGTCTCAGCATGAAATTGATCTAATCTTCGTTGAATAACTTCGGGCGTATCATCTGCACGATGAAAAAGTTTCTCTCCACATAAATCACACACCCCTTTCTTCTTCGCCGGCTTAAGAACCGGATGATATGAAGCGCCACAATGACATGTTTCTCGACGACACACTCGATCAATGACAGCAGCATCCGGACAATCTAAATAAAAAACGCGTTGAAGATGTACATGAGGCATATGTGTTAAAAACTCGACCTGATTAAGCGTACGTGGATACCCGTCCAAAACAATATAATCTTCCTTTTGGCGTTGCAACAATTCATGTTCCAACATGTTATTAACCGTCTTATCATCAATCAAGCGACCATCTTTTGCCAAACCTTTTTCTCGAAAGATTTGACCGACAGATAAACACTTTCCGGCTGGTAATTTTTTACAAATTGTCCCTTTGCCGGCTCCCGGCGGGCCATATAAAACAAAAACATTCAACATTTAGACCTCCAATTCCAATCCATCATACACAGGGCGTACATGCGGCGGCAATGTGGCACATAGTCTGTCATAGTCCATACGCATCCCCATGTGGGTAAAAAAAGCACGCCTGGGTCGAATACGCTGAATCCATTCCAGTGCGCGCGCAACATATAAATGCTTGTCATTTTCTCGTGGCGAAACAACGCCCATTACCCATGTATCTATACCCTCTAAGAGACGAAAAGATGACTCGTCCATATCATGCACATCTGTAGAATAAGCAAAATTACCTATTCGATAACCTGTAGAGGGCCCCGTCCCATGCTTTTGCGCAATCGGGGTAATCACTGTTTGATTAACAAGGAAAGGTTTCCCGCTTTGAGCAATATGTAAATCAAAAATGGTTCTCTTTTTTTCTTGAAAGACAAACGAAAGATTTTTACGTAATTCTGACGCATCCGGAGCTGATAAATAAACCGGCAATGAAACATGGACATCTGCTAATGCTGATGCTAATTCATTGGCTCCCCCCATATGGTCATAGTGCGCGTGCGTATAAACAATGGCATCTAAGCGAGGACTGCCAACCGATAATAACTGTTGTCGAATATCCGGCCCCGTATCAAATAAAATAGTCGTCTTATTGTCCACCAAAAGGAATGAGCTACGCAACCGTGTATTTTTGGGATTATCCGGATTACACTCCCCATAACCGCGAGAGAGTGAAGGAACACCATAAGACGAGCCGCATCCTAAAATTTTAATCTTCATGTTCTACTCCCCTTTTCAAAAATAATTTATTGAAATTAGAAGATGTTTGTCGTGACATTTCATCAACGGATACACCTTTTAAATCCGCCAAAACGGTTGCTGTCTGCACAATAAAAGCCGGCTCATTTCTACGCCCGCGATAGGGCGTGGGTGCCAAATATGGCGCATCTGTTTCTACCAACAATCGATCCAGAGGGATATGTTGAAAGACTTGCCGCAGCTCGTGAGCATTACGAAAACTGATCACTCCAGATACCGATAAAAACAACCCCAATGATAGCGCCTGTTCCGCTAAAGCATCACTTCCCGTAAAGCAATGTAGAACGCCTCCATATGCTAAAAGCCCTCCTCGTTCTGCCTCTTTTAATAACGCTATTGTGTCCGCTTCAGCCTCTCGCGAATGGATAACCAGCGGTTTTTTCAAACGATATGCCACATTGATATGGCGTTGAAAAGACTCTTGTTGCTGCTTAGCCGTCTCGGGAGTATAGTGATAATCCAGCCCCGTTTCACCAATCCCAACCAAGCGCGGATGTGTAAAATAAGCAGCCAACTCCTCTTCGGAAGGACATAAAGCCGCCACTTCCGGATGAATTCCGAAAGCTCCGTAAAAAGAGGGATACGACTCTAAAAACGCTAAAAGCCCTGTATACTCATCGGGGTGACATGCGACCGATAAAAGCGTTTCAACACCCATCGCCATCGCTCGCTCAATCACCTCAGAACGGTCCGAGGCAAACTCTTCACCCGTCAAGTGACAATGGCTATCAATCATTTCAGCACCTCCGCTATTTTAAAAAGAGCCGTCTGAGCCACCTGTTTCTTATCCAGATAAAGACGTTCTGTTTCATTCATCAGAGATGACAGCTCGCCATATAAATCCAACCAACATTCATGTTCTTGGGACGTCAAAGAAATGTCTTTAATACGTTTTTCAAGCCACATAAGGACAAATAACTTAAAAAACCGAAATAAATCCACTTCTTTATTATCACATATGTCGGATACATAGCTTCGCACATCCGATATAGGCATGTCGGCTATCGGCATCAATAAAGCATCCAAGCGATGATACAGTTGCAATCCGTCTATAGCCAAAATATCCTCTGCTAAGCCGACAGAGCCGCCGGCAAGCTCCGCCAATAACGCAGCCTCTTCCGTCCTATCCGAAAAAAGTTGCGCTAACGCCGTCTGTGACAACGGTCTGAGCATAATTTGCCGACAGCGGGAACGAATGGTCGGTAAAATGCGACCAACATTTTGACACAAAAGCAAAATCAGATTTTTTCCTCGAGGTTCTTCCAACGCCTTTAACAAGGCATTTTGAGCGTTTTCATTCATCTCATCCGCTAAATGAATAATCAGTATTCTCGTCTGTTTTTCAGTCGTCGTTAAAGATAAAAAGCGTAGTCCGGCACGAATATCGTCTACGGTAATTTCCTGTCTGCGAGAGGTGGTATCTTCTTCCTCATCAACCGATTTACCCGCTAGGATTTTTTTCTGGATACGACGCTTTACTTCCTCTGTAAAACCACGCTCAATCCACTTCACTTCCGAGGAATTTGTTATCTTTCCTTCAAACGATCCGGTCAAAACAAGAGCACTGATTTCCTCCGCCAAACGCTTTTTTCCCACACCATATGGTCCGACAATCATCCATGAACCCGACAAATGCCCTTCCTTAAACGCTTTTTGAATCTGCTCTTTGGGTGTCAACATAGGTGGCGTTCTTTCATTATTTTTAAAATATCGGCCTCAACAGACTCTTCCGATTTGTCTGCCGCAATGACAGCATAACGCTCCGGAGCCTCCGAAGCAAAAGCCAAAAAAGCTTTCCGTAAATTTTGATGAAAAGTCAAATCCATATGTTCAAAACGCTGTTCGGTATTACCTTTTCGATCCAAACTGCGCTGCAATCCGATCTTTGGCGATATATCCAAAATCAACGTTAAGTTCGGATGAAAATCACCGGCAATCATATGATACATTTCCTTTAAATTTTGAATAAAGACTTCATCTTCTCCATAGCCATATCCTTGGTATGCCAACGTACTATCCATAAAACGATCGCACAAAACTATGGCACCGGTATCCATGGCCGGCCAAATCGTCTTGACAAGATGGTCTCGACGAGCTGCCATAAACAAAAAAGCCTCTGTCAATTTATCCCACTTATCTACCACGCCTTTCAAAAGAAGAGAGCGAATCTCTTCGGCACCGATACTTCCTCCGGGTTCTCGCGTTATTATTACTTGTTTCCCTTGAGCTTCCAATACTTTGGCCAAACGACGCACTTGGGTTGATTTACCGGCACCCTCTCCACCCTCAATCGTCACAAATACACCGCGTGTCATATCTAAACTATTCCTTGTCAAACCACGATTTAACAACAGCCACCAATTTTCCGAAATAACCGACTTTTTCGACACTCTCTTTTGCGACCAGCGGTGTTGTTTTAACGGTTCCTTGATCGTCTGTCAATGTCAATAATCCCAATTTTTGTCCTTTTGTAATAGGAGCAACAACCGGTTCATCATAGGTGATTTTAATCTGAATTTTGTCTTTTTCTCCCTTCATATATGTCACCGGTATGGCGTCCTGCGGCACAATGTCGACCGTTTTGACAGTTCCCAACCATACAGGGACCTGAGCCACAATTTCATCTTGAGGATATACCACGGCATTTTCAAAAGCAGATAACCCCCAACCCACCAGCTTTTGCGATTCGGTTGAACGCTCTTTCATTGATTTCAAACCGTTTATAACCAAAATCAATCGCCTACCATCTGCCGATTTAACCGAGGCCGTCAACCCATATCCAGAGGCTTCCGTATGCCCGGTTTTAAGACCGTCGGCACCATCTAACGTATATAAAAGCGGATTACGATTTCCCTGTTTAATCTTATTAAATGTAAACTCCTTTTCGGAATAAATGCCATAGTACTCCGGGAAATCACGTATGATAGCCTGAGCCAGTATCGCCAAATCATACGCTGTCATTCTATGCTCTTTGTGGGGCAACCCCGTTGCATTTTTGAAAGTTGAGTTCTTCAAGCCCAGCTCTTTAGCTTTTTCCGTCATCAACGCAGCGAATACATCCTCGCTTCCTGCCATATTTTCAGCGGCAACAATACAAGCATCATTCCCTGATTGCACAATAATTCCACGCAATAAGTCACGGACTTTTACCTTTTGTCCGGGATTCAAAAACATGGTAGAACTTCCGCTTTTAGCGCCCCCTTTTCTCCAAG
Organism: uncultured Alphaproteobacteria bacterium; assembly: GCA_944392785.1. Classification (GTDB taxonomy): domain Bacteria; phylum Pseudomonadota; class Alphaproteobacteria; order CAAHEQ01; family UBA3637; genus CALXXW01. Next base: position 19,699 of record CALXXW010000008.1, read on the forward strand.
CATTTTCAGAAACCGTGAACTCTGTATCCAATGTCAATCGACCGGCTTTCAGGGCATCAAAGACCATATACGCCGTCATCAATTTACTCATCGATGCCGGGGGCATACGATCGGCAGCTTTTTTATCCAACATGACATACCCCGTTTCAGCGTCCATCAAAAGGGCATTTTTTGCTATTGTTTCAAATGCATATGATGGCATAACATATAAACTACAGCATAAACCGAACAACATCCATTTTTTCATTTTACTTTCCTTTACTGTTCTAAGATAACTCTGGCATCAGCATACCCTGCTTTTTTCAGCTTGTCAAGGCACTCTATTGCTTTTCCCTGCGTGTCAAAAGGCCCCACACGAACCAAATTTAACACCCTGTCTCCTCGCTTTTGAGGAAAGACAACAACCGGATAAGAACTCGACAGTTGGCCTTCCAAACGTCTTGCATTAGCCTCCACACCAAAGGCCCCCAGTTGCACATACCACCCCTCAACCAGAGGTATCATATGTGATTGAGAACCTTTTTGAGCCAGCTCTTCCCCATAAATCGGTTGAGCGGCTATCGCCGGTGTCACAGAAACTCCTTTTGGCTCATCCGATTCCTCAGCAACGATAGGCCGAGTCGCCACCGTCAAAGATTCCGAATCAGATTGGGCATCATCTGACACTTCGCCGTAAATAATCGGAGGAGCAACCGCTGCAGCCGGTTGGTATAGGATATCAGAAGTTGTTTCCTCCGGTATAACTTTTTCCCCTGTTCCCCAATCGGGCGGAGCAACCAGACCTTCTCGAGCCAATTCTGCCTTGAGACGTTGACTGGGCTCGGCCAAGACTTCCACCTTTACCATAACTGTCCCGTTTGCCGGAAACTCCAGTGCTTCAGCCGCTTTTTTAGAAACATCAATTAAACGATTATTCACATAGGGGCCTCGATCATTTACACGCACGATTGCTGTATTTCCATTTTCCAGATTCGTGACGCGCACCAGAGTGGGAAGCGGCAATGTTTTATGACGTGCAGTTAAGCCATTCGTCGATGAAAAAGCCTCTCCGTTCGACGAAAACTCCTTAGGCACATACCAAGCCGCCATACCGGTCTCGACATAATTAAAGTCCTCTTTCGGCGTGTAAAATGTTCCTTTGACGGCATATGGCTCTCCTATGATATACATGCCTTTTTGATCTGTCGTCTCATAATCCCCCGAACGAAAGAGGAATCCATTATCCGTACACCCCCCCAAAACAAGAGCCAGAGATAATATACAAAATTTTTTTCTCATTATTTTTCCTCCACCAATTTTTGAACAATCTGTGGTGAAATAAAACCATCTTCCGGTAGATTGTTCTGCTGTTGAAACAAGCGCACGGCTTTTTTAGTACTCCGTCCCATTTTTCCGTCTATGGCTCCCTGATAAAGTCCTTTTTCTTTAAGGGCTTGTTGCACGCTTTTCACCTCTTGATGGGTTATAGTCATCGGTTGCCGTTTTTTATAGACACCTCGTGACTGATCAGAAAGCCGATCCGCCAAAATACCAACCGACAGAGCATACGCATCTGAACGATTCCAATTCATCATGATACGATAATTCGGATACGTCAAAAAAGCCGGTCCATCTACACCCATTGGCAAAGTCAACTCAGCTTGAATCTGTAATGCGTCATCGGGCCATTTTTCCTGAAATAAAGGAAGAACACCCTGCTTTTGCCAATCTTCAATCGTTTTAGGCCGATCTGAATAAACAAAATTCCAATCCAACCGAGACGGCAAACGAACTTCTCGTCCCCAGCGGATACGATTATTCCACCCTTGCTGAGACAAGAAATGCGCGGCCGATGCAAAAGCATCCGGTAAGGAATGAACAATATCCCGATGCCCGTCTCCATCTCCATCGACGGCATACGCCTCAAAGGAAGTCGGCATGAACTGAAAATTTCCGAAAGCACCGGCCCATGATCCTTTAACGTCTTTAAGCCCATCTGTTTCCATGATTTTCAAAAAGGCAATCAACTCTCGTGTAAAAAACGCCCGACGCCGTTTATCGTATGCCAATGTTGCCAAGGCATCCAAGGTATCAATCGAGCCTTTATAGGCTCCATAGCTTGTCTCCATTCCCCAAAAAGCCACGATATAATGTGGTTGAACACCATATTTTTTTGATACTTGATTTAATTCTTTTTGATATTTTTCAAGCATTTCTTTCCCTTTTGCGATTCGGGACTTTGAAACAGACCTATCCATGTAATCCCAAAAAGTTGAAATAAATTCCGGTTGTTTTTTATCGGATTCAATGACTTGTGGCAGCAATTTCATTTGAGGCAACACCGTATCTAGCATGGCTTCGGACACACCGGCAGCCAGAGCCTCTTGTGCAAAAGTTTTCTTCCATGCTTCAAAGTCTCGGTTGGGCGTTTCAACGGAAGCCGTCTCCGCCAAAGCCGTAAAAGACAAAGAAATCAATATGAAAAAGGCATAAAAATTTTTCAATCGTCTCATAGATATTTTCACTCCCTTTATTTTGATTGTTTCATCTTAACTTATTTTTTTAAAAAAATCACTTGCTTTTTTTAGTTTTTTTCAGTATGATGAACTTGGTCTTTGTAAGAGTAGATTTCTCCGAAAAAGACAAAGGCTTTCAAACAGGGCCATCCGAAAGCAAAAACCTTGGTTTCAGGAGAGATGGTCGAGTGGTTTAAGGCTCCGGTCTTGAAAACCGGCGTGGGGGTGACCCCACCGTGAGTTCGAATCTCACTCTCTCCGCCATTAAAAAAGCACCCGATTAAACGGGTGTTTTTTTATGATTTAAAAACATGCCACAAAAAGGCATCAACACACAGAAGCTGACGCACATATACGGCTTAGACAATATAACTCCCACTTGAGTATATGGAAAAGACCGATATAAGCGCCTATATGTTGCCCTGCCTTATGCGACAGATCGGGCGTTAAAGGGGGTAATTTCCCCCTTTAAGCCCGACCTAGGCTCCGGGGTTAGGAGCATGTCTGTGTCCCGGCATCCCATCTCCCATGACACGATTCACACTTCTCTTGGGTGTTCAAGCTGCCGGAACTTAAACTTGTCGGACACTGACGGCAATAGTTTCCATTCATATACCGTGGGGTGCCACTGGCATCACACTTGGCACATTCGGCTTCTGTCGCTGAAACGCCATATGATGTGCTGCAAGGGTAGCAAAAGCCACCGGTACTCATAAATCGGGGTGTATCCGTGTTATCGCACTTAGCGCATTCATCTTCTAAAGCACTAGTAGGATATGAATCACTGCAGCTGTAGCAAGGGCCACCGGAACTCAAAAATCCATCAGGACAATATCCTGGCAGAATACAAATCCCGCTTCTCATCTCGCGGGGAGTGCTACTGGCATCACACTTGGCACATTCGGCCTCGGTCGCTGAAACGCCATATAAAGCGCTGCAGCTGTTGCACCCGCCATAGATACTCAAAAATCCCTCAGGACAATAGCCTTTCTTGATACAAATCCCGTTTCTCATCTCGCGTGGTGTCTCGCTCTTATCACACTTGGCGCATTCGGCTGCGGTCGCTGATTCACCCCATGAAGTGCTGCAGCTGCGGCAAGAGCCATGGGTATCCCGGAACTGATTCGCCTCACAGCTTTCCAAAGCACAATATCCATTCTCTAACAAGACTCGTGGTGTATCAGTGCTATCACACTTGGCACATTCGGCCTCGATCGCTGAATAGGCAGATGGATCGCTGCAAGGGTAGCACCAGCCATCGGTCTCCATAAATCGGGGTGTATCCGTGTTATCGCACTTAGCGCATTCATCTTCTAAAGCACTAGTAGAAGATGAATAGCTGCAGCTGTGGCAAGAGCCATTTCTATTCTGAAACTGATTCGTCCCACAGCTTTCCAAAGCACAATACCCATTCTCTAACAAGACTCGTGGTGTCCCGCTGCTATCACACTTGTCACATTCGGCCTCGGTCGCTGAAATGCCAAATGAATAGCTGCAGCTGTAGCAAGAGCCATAGGAATCCATAAATCGCGGCGTACTACTCTTATCACACTTGGCACATTCTTCCGCTGTGGTAGATGGGCTGGATGAAGACGAACAATCATAACAGGTGCCATCCTCATCACAGAATTGTGTCATCGAGCAATCATCTCCGGACCAACCGGCCTCACACGCGCATGACGTGCCGTCCCAGGTGCCGTGGCCCCAACAATGCTCTTCATTCGGGTCCGTGGTTTCACCGGCCACAGCGCCGCTTTTTAAATCATTGGCAAACGCAAACAACATCTCGTTATTACCTTCGCCACAAACCGTATTGTCATCAACGGCAACACCATCCAACAAAATAGCCGCCGGCATTTGCCAGTTGA
>CALXXW010000009.1 GCA_944392785.1 uncultured Alphaproteobacteria bacterium
TAACGGTATCGGATATACCGCAAGGGGTGTGTGATAAGGTCATAGACATCAACTGGCAAATGCCGGCGGCTATTTTGTTGGATGGTGTTGCCGTTGATGACAATACGGTTTGTGGTGAAGGTAATAATGAGATGTTGTTTGCGTTTGCCAATGATTTAAAGAGCGGCGCTGTGGCCGGCGGAGAGGGGGAAGAAACGCCGGACCCGAATGAAGAGCATTGTTGGGGCCATGGCACCTGGGACGGCACGTCATGTTTCTGTGAGCCCGGTTGGTCCGGAGATGATTGCTCGATGACACAATTCTGTAATACAAACGGCACCTGTTATGATTGTGATGCAGATGTTTCGGACCTAGTTGATGCTGCAGAGTGCTCTAAATGTGATGACAGTCGTGCACCACGATTTATGAGTACCAATGGTATGTGCGTCAGCTGCAGCTATTCATATGGCCTAAAAGCGACCGCAGCCGAATGTGCCAAGTGTGATGACAGTGGGACACCTCGATTTATGGGGACCGATGGCTCTTGCTACGGCTGCAGCATTTCAGGTGGCGTTCTAGCGACCGCGGCCGGATGTGCGATGTGTGATAGCACTGATACACCACGAGTCTTGTTAGAGAATGGATATTGTGCTTTGAAAAGCTGTGGGGCGAATCAGTTCCGGGATACCGATGGCAATTGCTACAGCTGCAGCACTTCATATGGCGTTTCAGCGACCGAGGCCGAATGTGCCAAGTGTGATGCCAGTAGCACTCCCCGCGAGATGAGAAGCGGGGTTTGTATTCTGCCAGGATATTGTCCTGAGGGATTTTTGAGTTCTGATGGCTATTGCCGCAGCTGCAGCGATTCATATGGCGTTTCAGCGACCGAGGCCGAATGTGCGATGTGTGATAGCAGCAGCACACCTCGCGAGATGAGAAGCGGGATTTGTATTCTACGAGGATATTGTTCTGAGGGATTTTTGAGTACCGGTGGCTATTGCGCCAGCTGCAGCGATTCATATGGCGTTTCAGCGACAGAAGTCGAATGTGCCAAGTGTGATGCAAGTAGCACCCCCCGCAAAATGTTTGGTGACTATTGTGGGTTAATTAACTGTGGAGCGAATCAGTTCCAGTCTACCAGTGGCTATTGCCGGAGCTGCAGCGATTCATGGGGCGCTTCAGCGACCGAGGCCGAATGTGCGATGTGTGATGACAGTAGCACACCGCGATATATGAGCGGAGACCAGTGTTATAAATGTCCGACAAGTTTAAGTTCCGGCAGCTTGAACACCCAAGGGAAGTGTGAATCGTGTCATGGGACATGGGACGGTAAGACACAGAAATGCTCCTAACCCCGGAGCCTAGGTCGGGCTTAAAGGGGGAAATTACCCCCCTTTAATGCCCGGTCTGTCAACTAAAACAGCTGCAGCAGGTCGGCGGTTGCACCCACACCCCAAAGGTGGAATTGAAATAATTTCTTGATTTTTGTGAAAAAGGTGTGTATACTAACAGAGCCTGTTAAAAAAGGACTTGTTGAAGACCGCTCTGGACGACATCTTGGTGCGGCCGTTTGCAGGTCAAAAGGCGTGTTATATTAACTTAATAAGAAAGGATAAACAGATGTCGTTAACAAAAGAACAAAAGCAACAAATTATTTCTGACTTCGCAACAACTAAAGGCGATACCGGTTCTCCGGAAGTGCAAATCGCTGTCTTGACAGCTCAAATTGCCAGCTTGGCTGAGCATATGAAAACGCATGCGAAAGATTTTCATTCTCGTCGCGGCTTGTTGGCCATGGTGGCTAATCGTCGGCGGCTGTTGGCGTATCTTAAAAAACAGAATGCAGCCAGATATGATGCTCTCATCTCTCGGTTGGGGTTGCGTAAATAGTTCTCAAAAAAAAGAGGGCGTCAGGGGATGCCCTCTTTCGTTCATTGTGATTAGGAAGGAAAGATATGAGTATTTTTAAAACAGTCAAAAGAGAAATGGTATGGGGTGGTAAAACACTCAGCATTGAAACAGGAAAATTATCTCGTCAGGCAGATGGCGCCGTCATCGTTAAATACGGTGATACCGTTGTGCATGCCGCGGTGTGTGCCAGTAAAAAAACACCCGATACATTTGAAGATTTTATCCCTTTGACCGTCAATTATCAAGAAAAAGCATATGCTGCCGGGCGTATCCCGGGCGGCTTCTTTAAACGCGAGGGAAAACCATCCGAACATGAGGTCTTGACATCTCGCTTGATCGATCGCCCCATTCGCCCCTTGTTCGTTAAAGGCTTTAATAACGAAACGCAAATCGTCTGCACGTTAATCAGTCATGATCTGGTCACTCAACCGGATATCGTGGCTATGATCGCAGCATCGGCCGCTTTGACATTGTCGGGTCTGCCTTTCTTGGGGCCTATCGCCGGGGCTCGGGTCGGTTATATCGATGGAATGTATGTGCTGAACCCGGATATGAAAACCATGAAGCATAGTCGCTTGGATTTGGTCGTCGCCGGAACCTTAGAGGGCGTCTTGATGGTCGAATCCGAAGCTCAAGAACTGTCCGAAGATGTTATGTTGGGTGCCGTCGAATTCGGTCATAATCAATTAAAACCTGTCATCGACATGATTATCTCTTTGGCAGAAGAATGCGCTAAAGATCCTTGGACCGTCCAAGAAGAACCCGCTGAGTATGCCATCGTGCGCGACAAAATTAAAACAGCTTTGGGAGCCGATATTGAACAAGCTTATACCATCCATAATAAGTTGGAGCGTTTGGATGCTTTGGCTCTGATCCGCGATAAAGCTAAAGAACTGTGTGCTGATAATGAGGCCGAATTGGCTATCTATGAAAAAGTGTTCCATGAATTGGAAGCTCGGACCGTGCGAGATGCTATCTTGGCCGGAAAAAAGAGAATAGACGGCCGCGATACAAAAACCGTGCGAATCATTGAAACAGAAGTCGGATTGCTGCCAAAAGCTCATGGCTCGGCCTTGTTTACGCGGGGAGAAACCCAGGCCTTGGTGACAACAACTCTTGGAACCGGAGAGGATGAACAAATCGTCGATTCACTGGCCGGTGAGTATAAAGAGCACTTCTTGTTGCACTATAATTTCCCCCCTTACTCGGTCGGTGAAGTCGGACGTTTGGGATCACCCGGGCGGCGAGAAATCGGGCATGGAAAATTGGCTTGGAGAGCTATCCATCCCATGCTGCCTTCTCAAGAAGAATTTCCTTACACTATTCGCGTCGTGTCCGATATTATGGAATCAAATGGTTCTTCGTCCATGGCAACCGTATGCGGCTCTACTTTGTCTCTGATGGATGCCGGCGTGCCGATGAAAAAGCCTGTGGCCGGTATCGCAATGGGCTTGATTAAAGAAAGTAATCAATTCGCCGTATTGACAGATATTTTGGGTGATGAGGACCACTTGGGGGATATGGACTTTAAGGTCGCCGGAACAAAAGATGGTGTCACAGCCCTGCAAATGGATATTAAAATCACCTCCATTACCAAAGAAATTATGGGTATTGCCTTGGCGCAGGCTCATGAAGGACGGTTGCATATCTTGAGTAAAATGGCCGAATCTTTGGCTGAGCCTCGGTCGGAAATCAGTCCGAATGCTCCGCGTATTCAAGCTTTTGTCATTGACAAAGAAAAAATTCGTGATGTTATCGGAACAGGTGGTAAAGTTATCCGTGAAATCGTCGAAAAAACCGGTGCTAAAGTCGATATCGAAGAGGATGGAACCGTCAGAATCGCTTCTGTCTCGGCAGAGGCCGGAAAAGCCGCTTATGACTGGATTCAAGGTATTGTCGCCGAACCGGAAATCGGAAAGGTGTATACCGGAAAAGTGGTCAAGTTGATGGAATTTGGTGCTTTCGTGAATTTCTTGGGACCTAATGACGGCTTGGTGCACATTTCAGAGCTGGCCCCTTATCGCGTCCCGAAAGTGACGGATGTGGTGCATGAAGGCGATGTCGTCAAAGTGTTGTGCCTGGGCATGGATAATCGAGGTAAAATCAAGTTGTCCATGAAACGTGTCAATCAAGAAACAGGTGAAATCATTGAAGTCCAGGAAGACACGAAAAAAAATGATAAAAAACATCATCATACCGAAAAAGAGCTAGAAACACCAACCGAATAATGTGTTGAGCTCTGGCTTTCTTTTTTAAAGCCCCCTCTGACCTAAAAGGTGTGAGGGGGCTTGTCTTTTTCATCAAGTTTCAGCTTGACGCCCGGGAGAAAAGAGGTTAAGATACCTCTTATCTAAGGGAGGAGATGTATCATGATTAAACAAGCAATACCGACAAAAAATAAACAAGTCATTGACTGGGTGAATGAGGTCGCGGCTTTGACGGAACCGGATTACGTCTATTGGTGTGATGGCAGTGAAGAGGAAAATATGGCCATCTGCGCCAAACTGGAGCGCGCCGGGACCTTTATCAAACTCAATCCCAAAAAACGCCCTAACAGTTATTTGGCGCGATCTAATCCAAAAGATGTGGCGCGCGTCGAGTCCAGAACGTTTATTTGCTCCCAAAAGCAAATTGATGCCGGACCAACCAATAATTGGGCGCCTCCTAAAAAAATGAAGGCAACCTTAAAAAAACTGATGAAGGGGTGTATGCATGGGCGAGCGATGTATGTGATTCCTTTTTCTATGGGACCTTTGGGATCAAAAATTGCTCAAATCGGTATTGAAATTACGGATAGCCCTTATGTCGTGGCAAATATGCGTATCATGACGCGGATGGGAAAGGCTGTCTGGAAAGTATTGGGAAACGGAAATTTCGTCAAATGTCTACATTCAGTGGGTGCTCCGTTGAAAAAAGGAGAAAAAGACGTTCCTTGGCCATGCAATCCGGAAAATACCTATATCACACATTTTCCGGAAACACGAGAAATTATCTCGTTTGGCAGCGGATATGGCGGAAATGCTTTGTTGGGTAAAAAGTGTTTGGCTCTTCGTATCGCTTCAACAATGGCCCATGAAGACGGCTGGTTGGCCGAGCATATGTTGATTGTCGGATTGGAAAATAAAAAACAGAAATTAAAAGCCTATGTGGCCGCCGCTTTCCCCAGTGCCTGTGGTAAGACAAATATGGCTATGTTAATTCCGCCCAAAGAAATGAAAGACTGGAAGGTGTCAACCGTCGGAGATGATATCGCTTGGATTAAGCCCGGACAAGATGGGCGGTTGTATGCCATTAACCCTGAAGCTGGTTTCTTCGGTGTGGCTCCGGGTACTTCCGTTAAAACAAATAAAAATGCCATGGAATCTTGCCGCCGGAATACTATTTTTACCAATGTGGCTTTGACAGATGATGGCGATGTTTGGTGGGAAGGAATGACCGATAAGGCTCCGGAGCATTTAATCGATTGGCAGGGTCATGATTGGACTCCTCGCAGTTCGACTCCGGCCGCACACCCGAATTCGCGCTTTACGGCACCGGCCGCACAGTGCCCGACAATAGATAAAAATTGGGAAAATCCGGCCGGTGTTCCTATCTCTGCTTTTGTGTTTGGTGGACGATTGGCATCTAATACTCCGCTGGTTTATCAGGCTTTTGATTGGACACACGGTGTCTTCCTTGCCAGTACAATGGGATCTGAAAAAACAGCGGCTGCCGAAGGAAAAACCGGTGAAATTCGTCGAGATCCTTTTGCTATGTTGCCTTTCTGTGGCTACAATATGGGAGACTATTGGACGCATTGGTTGAAAGTGGGCGCTCGGTTGCGGGAAAAGCCTTTAATCTTTCGTGTCAATTGGTTTCGGAAAGATGATCAAGGAAAGTTTATGTGGCCCGGCTTTGGAGATAACATGCGCGTCCTGGAGTGGATCGTGCGTCGTACGGCCGGACAAGTCAATGCTATACAGACGGCTTTAGGTATGTCGCCGCGCTATGAGGATTTAACCTGGACAGGACTGAAAATGACTCAACAACAGTTTCAAGCTTTAATGGATGTCGATGCTCAAAAGGCCTTGGAGGATGTCGGGGCCCAGTCCGAATCATTTGAACCTTTACGTCAAGAAGATAAAATACCAATCGAGTTCGAAGCAGAGTTGGTGTTGTTGGCCGAGCGATTGAAACGTTCTATGGCATAATTTAAAACAGGCGTCAGAAGATTAAGACGCCTGTTTTTTTGTGACGAAAAATTATTTCCCTTTTTTCGTTCCGCAACCACAACCCGGCATGTTAATCCCCCTCCTTTCTGACATGTGTCTGACTCTTTGTTGAAATAAGAGGTGTTTGGGGGCTTGTCAAGAGTCAGGCTTTTTGCTATCATCTCTGTTATGAAAAAATTCGTCTTGTTTTTCGTTTTGATGTTGGGGGGGTGTGCCGCTCGCAACCCCCTGGTGGATTTTCGATTTCAAACGCAAATGGTGCCGCCTTATGTCATCGCTTCTTGGTATCGCTTGACGGAACCGGGAAAAACGGTGAAAATTTATATCGAAGGAGATGGGGCGCTTGTTGATGCCGAGGGACACTCGGCGGATAATCCGACACCGAATTCGACATTTGTGCGTGAAATAGCCGCTCAAGATGATAGCCCTAATGTCGCTTATTTGGCGAGACCGTGTCAATATCTACAGGTGGGTGCCTGTCGTGAGACGGATTGGACAACAGGACGCTTTTCGCCTGCCGTGATTGCCAGTATGGAGCAGGCGGTTTTAAATTTAATAAAAAAAGCCGGGGCAAAGCAGGCTATTTTGATAGGTTATGCCGGTGGAGCGCAAATAGCAGGTTTGGTCGCTGTGCGTCATCCCGAATACATTCGAAAAGTGATCACGATTGCCGGTGTGTTGGATCAAGAAGCATGGGTGGCGTATCAGGGAAAAGCGCCTTTAACGGATTCGTTAAATTTAAAAGATGTTGATACGCTGTTTGCCGATATTCCGCAAATACATTATGTCGGTGAACAGGATAAGGTGGTCCCTCCTGCTTTGACAGAGGCCTTTGTCTCAGATCCCACAACGGTTGTTGTGGTGCCAAAAGCAACTCATACAAAAGGATTTCAATCAATTTATCCTGCCATTTATCAAGAAAGGTAAAAAAATGAATGTTTGGATTTTAGCCGATGACCGTATGGGAAATGTCAATCAACTGCTGGGAATAGCCGAAGCTTTTGGAGAGGGATATAAACGCGTGGAAGTCCGCTATAATGCTTTCATTCGGTTGCCTAACTGGATGAGAGGCTCTTCATTGGTGGGGGTGAGCACGGCAACTAGAAAAGCTTTGTGTTCCGAAACAGAATGGCCGGATGTTGTGTTGAGTGCCGGTCGGCGATCATTTCCTGTCGCTTGTTATATTCGGCGTCGCTCCGGCGGACGGACTAAAATCATACAGGTGATGAATCCGGGACGAGCCGTCGAAAATAAAGCTGATTTGTTGATTTTACCGGCTCATGATGGTCGACAAGCGACCAGCCGTGTCATGGTGGTTGTCGGAACACCTCATTGTGTGAACAAGGAACGTTTGGCCGTTGAACGGGCCAAGTGGGCGCCGGTATTTCAGGCGTATCCCCATCCCCGTCTTTCGTTAATTGTCGGCGGTGCGACGAAAGATAAACCGTTTACAATGGCGCAGGCACATGCCTTGGTGGAAGGAGTGCGCGCAAGAAAAATGGCCTCTTTGTTGATAACAACTTCACGGCGTACGCCGGATGAGGTTGTAGACCTATTGCAGAAAGAATTACCTCAACCGATGTTCTTTTATCGTTTTGGCTCGGCTGGAGAAAATCCTTATTTCGGATTGTTGGCTTCGGCAGACGAGTTGGTCGTGACCGGAGATTCTATGTCAATGTGCAGTGAATGCTGTGCCGCACAGGTGCCGGTTTCCATATTTGCTCCCGACGAGATGATGAGCCCTAAACATAAACGATTCCATGAGGCGCTTTATCAGGCCGGTTTGGCCGTCCCTTTGGGCAAAGAGCCCCAAGCACCACGCTTCTCCTTTAATCCGGCGCAGGAAATTGCCGAACGTATTCGGACAATGTTTTTTTCCGATGGATAGAGGAGAATCGGGATGTCGCTCATTCGCCTTAAAGATTTAAGAAATCAAAAGACGCCGAACAGAATTAAAGCGATAAAAAGTATCCCCACAGAAATATTCCGAGTATTATTCGGTAGATGGCAAAAATGGCAAAGGAGCCCTTCTGAACCCATTTCATCAAAAACCAGACGGCTATCAGGCCAAAAAAGGCCGAAAATCCGATTCCGGATAGAAGAATCGGCCAGCTTGACCCAATGCTTTCATGTGGGGAAAGCCATGTGCTTAATGCCATATAGCCGGCCGCCAACAAGATGGTCGGAATCGAAAGAAGCATGGAAAAACGAGCACTATCTGAACGATTAATTCCCAGTGCACGAGCCATGGTCATGGTAATACCGGAACGGCTGGTCCCCGGAATAAGAGCCAATGTTTGGGCAAGCCCAATCCAAAGTGCATCACGGTAGCGCATGGTATCAAGCGTCTTTTTTTTGGGCGAGTATCGATCAGATGCCCATAAGAGTATACCGTAAAAAATGGCCGTAAAGGCAATAATAAAAGGAGAGCGAAAGACGCTTTCAATCAGATTTGCCAGAGCAAAGCCTATAACAATGATGGGAAGGGTCGCTATGATTAGTTTGCCGCATAAATTCCGAGCCGGTCCCTTGATGAAAAGTCCTTTGATCAGTGTTATGACATCGGTGTAAAAATATCCCAGAACAGCCAAAAGAGTGCCGACATGAAGAGCCACATCCACCAATAAAGACTGATTCGAAAAATTAAAAGCTTGTGCCAGAACCAGATGCCCCGATGAACTGACCGGTAAAAACTCGGTCATACTTTGAATAAAAGACAACAATAAAATCGTACCCATCGCGTGTGTTCCTTTAAAGCGCTGTATGACGGGCCATATATTAAGAGCCATCGTGTTATTTGTCAAGAGCCTTGACAATGCAAGCCTCTTTTATTATAATGAGGCAAAAGTAAGAAAGGATATTCAAAATGCATCCCTGGCATGAAGTTGAACTTTATTCGGAAGCTCCCGAAATTGTGCCGGCAATCATCGAGGTCCCTCAAGGTTCTCAAGTCAAGTATGAATTGGATAAAAAAAGCGGTCTGATTAAAGTGGATCGTATCTTGTATAGCTCGGTACACTATCCGGCTAATTATGGATTTATTCCGCAAACATATTGTGAGGATAACGATCCTTTGGATATTCTGGTCCTGGGACAATTCCCTGTGGTGCCGTTAAGCATTCTGCGTGCTCGCCCGATTGGCGTTATGAAAATGATTGACGGGGGAGAGGCAGATGATAAAATTATCGCTATTCACCTGGATGATCCCGAATTCAATGACTATCAAGATATATCGGACCTGCCGATGCATAAACTCAAAACGTTGCAACGCTTTTTTAAGGACTACAAAAAGTTGGAAAATAAGCGCGTTCAAATTGAGGCTTTTTTGGGTGCGGCAGAAAGCAAGGAAATTATTCAAACAGCTCTTTCTTGTTATCAACAATATCGGGATAAATTAACGGGAAAAAAATAACATGACTCAAGGTCCGGTTATGGCACTTTCCTCTCTGAATGAAATTGCGGCTTCGTTTGAGCTTTTCCTATTCGATATGTTTGGAACACTCTGGAACGGTGAGGCGTTGTTTCCCCATACGTTGGATGTTTTAACCCAATTAAAAAAAAACGGAAAAAAAGTATTCATTGTTTCAAACTCTACGGTTTCTGAGGCTCTTTCAGAAAAGCGAGCCTGTCAAAATGGACTCATTAAAAATCTTCATTTTGATGCCTATATCACGGCAGGCGAGACGCTTTTCCACGAAATGAGACAAGGGTTGTTTGAGCAACTGACGGGGCAACAAGAATGGCGCTTTTATACATTGCCATGGACAGTGTCAAATGCGCCTGAAAACATACGTCATCGATATGTGGATGACATTAAACAAGCCCATATATTGTTCTTAACATGGCTGTGCCATCCCAATTCGGAGCCACCGGAAACGTTGGATCCGTTCTATGAAATCTTAGAGCAAGGATTGGAAAGAAAGCTACCTTTTGTGTGTGCTAATCCGGATTATATGGCTTTTCGAGGAAGTTTTAAATACATCACATTAGGCGCTGCCGCTCAATGGTATGCCGATCAGGGCGGGTACGTGTATTGGGTGGGTAAACCGTATCCTCAAATTTATCAGAGAGCGCTGCAAACGGCTCAAGTCGAACCGCACAAGGCCTTGATGGTGGGAGATACTATTCGAACCGATATCTTAGGCGCCTTTCGGGCAGGAATAAAAAGTGTGCTGGTCACAACAGGTGTGACAGGGTATTATATGGCGCAGGGGGACAGTTTGTCGGCGCGCATGGAAAAAGAGGGAGCTATCCCGGATTATTTATTAAAGGAGATTTGTTGAATGTTTCAATTACATCCGGCTTTACAGGAAAAAACGTTTATTTGTGACTTACCGCTTTGCCGTGTCTTACTGGAAGATAATAGGGCATATCCGTGGATTTTTTTGGTGCCTAGAAAAGAGGGCGTTAAAAATATGCTGGATTTAACCTCTCAAGAACGTCAAACGTTGATGCAGGAAATAGAGCTGTGTGAAGAAGTCATGTATCGCTTGTTTCAGCCAAATCAAACCAATGTCGCCGCAATAGGTAATATAACGCCGCAGCTGCATGTTCATATCATTTGTCGTTTTGTGGGGGATCCCGCTTGGCCGGGAGTCGTATGGGGAACAAAAGGAACCCCATGCTCGCCGGCCGAAAAAGAAAAACGTTTAATGCTTATTAAAAAGGAGATTGAAAAATGTCAAAAGTAGCCGTCTTAATCCCAACACGTTTAAAGTCAACGCGTTTGCCAAACAAACCGTTGTTGAAGATTAACGGAAAGCCCATGATTCAACATGTTTATGAGCATGCTATTCGGGTCCATCCGCCAGAAGATGTCTATATTGCTTCGGGTGATCAGGAAATTATCGATGAGGCTTTGCGGTTTGGTGCTCAATGCGTCTTAACGGATGCCTCACTACCCTCGGGGACGGACAGAATTGCCGCTGCTTTGAATACGATTGATCCGACAGGACACAAGTATGATATTATCGTCAATTTTCAAGGAGACGGCGTCAATGTTAATCCCCAATTAAATGTAGAGCTGGTGCAGTTAATGGAAAAAACGGGAGCGGATATGGTGACCGTCGGAATGAAAATAACAGATCCGGCCGATATTCAAGACCCGTCTCATGTGAAAATTGCCTTAGGGCTCCCGGAAGGACAAGATTATGCGCGAGCCCTTTATTTCTCACGTAGTCCGGTGCCATTTAATCGGGATGCCGTACCGGCTTATAATTATGCATATTGGCATATCGGTATTTATGTGTATCGCGCAGAGGCGTTGAAAAAATTCGTCTCTTATCCGGTGGGTGTGCTGGAGAATATTGAAAAGCTTGAGCAATTGCGAGCCCTTGAAAATGGTATGTCCATTTATGCTAAAATCGTTAAAAGCATCAAGTTGGTCGAAGAGGCTCCGGCCGATATCAATACGCCGGAAGAATTAGAGAACGCTCAAAAATATATGCATTAACGCAAAAACAGCTTGGAGAGCGGTGTCGGTTTAATAAAAATCGGCACCGATGGCTTCTTTGACAGAAGCATAACCGTTTTGTCGTAATAAATCTACCAGTTCTCGATTGATTTTTGTAATAATTTGAGGTCCTTCATATGTCAGAGCCGTGTTGACTTGAACTAATGAAGCACCGGCTTTGATTTGGTCAAAGGCATCCTGTCCCGAAAAGACGCCATCACAACCAATGATGGGAATTTTGCCTCGTGTAAATTGATAGACCTTGCCGATAAGCTCGACTAAATACTTTTGTGTCGGCGCCCCGGATAGCATACCGACATGCGGAACTTTTTTGTCTTGGATGCTGATCCCTGTATTTTTAAATAAAGAGGTGGGACCTGCTACAATAATACCGGCAATCTCGGCCTCTGATAAAATTTGGCAAACAAGAGGAATCTCTAGCGGCGTGAGGTCTAAGGGGAGCTTCACGAGGATAGAGGGAGTCTGAATCGGCGCTGCTTTTTGAGCCGCTTCCTTAATGGCTTTCAAAAGAGGCAGCATGGTCGAAGCATCTGACACCAAAGCCGATAGCTCACTTTCCGGATGCCCGAAATCTACCGTGATGTAATCGCAATAAGGCGCTACTTTTTGAACCATCATCGGAAATTCTTCCATATAGGACATCAGACGACCCATCTTAATGTTTTCCCCTTCATTGTGGGTTGTAATCGTCAGGTTGATCCCAATGACGTTGGGTAAATAGCGCCGGTTGATAAAAATAGGCAGCATGGCTTGAAGCCCGGGATTTCGGTATCCCAGGCATTGTACTAAAACGGCGCGTTCCTTTGTCAAATAGTATGTTTCTTTGATGGGCATTTCTCGCTCTAAGGTATAAGGGCCGAATTCTCCAAAACCAAAACCCATATAAATTAAACTATCAATAATGTTTCCTCGCTTATCAACTCCGGCCCCAATACCGATAGGCGTGGAAAAGTGTTGTCCAAACACATCAATGTTTAATTCCGGGGGCTGTTGACGGACCGGCGGAAAGGCTCCGTCTCGAAGTCCCCAATAAGCCAGAGTATGCGAGAAACGAGGACTGATATTATGACCGAAAAACCATAGAACAGAATAAAGAAAACTTTTTAATAGGGAGCGTCTGATTCGTTTGGACATACTGCTTTTAAGCCTCCACTTCTTTATATTTAAGTTTTAATTCCTGAACACGTTCGGGTGAAATTTTCTGGAATAAAGGATCGGATGGATTAAACGAAGAATGCGCCGGTAATTCCGTCAGATAAGAGGACATGGGCTTGACCGTCCAAACGGGTTCCGGTTTTAGATTTAAAATCGCCAGCATCTTATCGGCGGTTTCGGGCATAATGGGGCGATTGAGCTCTGCAAACAGACGAATGAGATGAAGGGCTGTCGCCAAAATCGTGCCCGCATACGCCGGATCTGTCTTAACCACTTTCCATGGTTCCGTTTTGGCGATATAGTTATTGCCGGATACCCAAATCTCTCGAAGCGTACTCATGGCCTTTCTCAACTCTAATCGGTCCATTAAATGAATATAATTCTGAACAAGCGTATCAAGAGTTTGATAAAGCTCTGTCTCATGGGCTGTCGTCGGTCCCATGGCGGGAATGACCGCACCGAAATGATGCGTGGTCATTTTTAAAACACGGTTGATAAAGTTACCCAAGACATCATTTAAATCTTTATTGATGGTGGTGGCAAAATGTTCAAAAGAAAACATACTGTCGCCTGTCTCAGGAGCGTTGGCAATTAACCAATAACGCCAATAGTCGGCCGGAAACTCCGTCAAAGCATCATCGGCAAAAATACCTCGGTGGGCGGATTTCGAAAATTTACCTCCCGCAAAATTGAGGTAATTCATACCCTTTAAAAAGTCAACCTGTTTCCAATTTTCACGTGTGCCGCATAAAGTGGCCGGAAAAGAAATCGTGTGGAAAGGAATGTTGTCTTTTCCCATGAATTCCGTATATGTGACATCTTCCGGTTTTAACCACCAATCTTCCCAAGAACGTTCTGTTGGTTGTTCATCCGCCCATTGCTTGGTAATGCCTATATAACCGATGGGGGCGTCGAACCATACATAGAACACTTTATCTTCCAGACCCTCTTTCGGAACGGAAAAACCCCATTTTAAGTCGCGGGTAATACTGCGCTCTTGCAGACCTTCTTTGAGCCATTTTTTGGCAATGGAATAGGCAATGTCTGGCCAAATACCCTTTTTTGTTTCAATCCATTCCTCCAGCTCCTTTTCCAATTTCGGCAGCTCTAAGAATAAATGCTTCGTTTCACGAATTTCAATGTGTGTACTGCCGGATAAAGCGCTTTTGGGATTGATTAAATCAACCGGGTCCAGAACCTTAGTGCAATTTTCGCATTGATCCCCTTTGGCACGGTCATAGCCGCAGTAGGGACAAGTGCCGATGACATAACTGTCGGGTAAATAACGACCGTCATCAGGAGAATAGACTTGTTGTGTCGTCTTCTCTTTAATAAAACCATTGGCGTCCAAAGCATGAAAAATACGGTATGTTATCTCTTTATTTTGATCAGAGCTGCTGCGTCCGAAATAATCAAAAGAAAGATTGAAACCTTTATATATCTTGGCATGTAAGTCGTGATATGTTTGACAGTAATCTTCAACGCTAACCCCTTCTTTTGCCGCGGCAATCTCACTGGTCGTTCCGTGTTCATCCGTGCCGCAAATATACAAAACCTCAGCCCCTTTTTGGCGCAACCAACGAGCGTAAACATCGCTGGGTAAAAAACATCCCACCATATGACCTAAATGCGGTAGACCGTTAACACAGGGGAGAGCGCTTGTAATTAGTTGTTTTTTCATGTCTTTTATATCCTTTATTGATATGATGAAACCTTATTTGCTTTACATTATATAAAAAAACCGTAAAAAGAGCAAGCAAGATTATCATTAGAACTTGATTTTTATTTCAAAATAGAATATACTTAAACCAGTTGTGAATCGTTTTCCAAAAAGAAAGGATAAAATATGGCCAGAGTGACTGTTGAAGAATGTGTGGAAAAAGTCCCCAATAGATTTGATTTGGTTTTGTTGGCAGCCGGACGCGCCAAGTCTTTGGCATCCGGTGCCGCCTTAACGGTGGATCGTGATAATGATAAAAATACGGTTGTTGCCTTGCGCGAAATCGAAGAGGGAACAATTGATTTGAAACAGGTCAAGGACAATGTTATCGCCGGTATGCAAAAATACGCTAAACCTCAAGAGGGTTTGTTGGATAGCCAAGAAATCAAAGAGGTAGAGGCCGAAATTATGGGCGACTCTTTGTATGCAGACTCAGAGTTTGTTGAATCTGATGCTTTCCAAGTTGTGGATGATGTGACGGAGGCTTAATTAGGGCTGACGCTGTGTGGGGGAATTGTTGGCGGGAGGAGAAAATCGGTAAATGCGTCAGTATGAGTTGGTTGAACGTGTTAAATCCTATGATCCTAATGCCGATGAAGATGCTTTAAACCGAGCCTATATTTTTGCTATGCGCATGCACAGTGCGCAGAAACGAGAGTCCGGAGAACCCTATTTTTCTCACCCCTTGGCTGTGGCTGAGCTGTTAACCGAGTTTCGATTAGACTCGGCGACTATTATCGCCGCCTTATTACATGATACAATCGAAGATACGGCCGCATCATACGCCGATTTAAAAGAATTGTTTGGTGAGGATGTTGCCAATTTAGTTGCCGGGGTGACAAAACTATCAAAAGTACAGTTAAAGTCAGAAGCATCCAAACAGGCAGAAAATTTTCAAAAACTGGTTTTGGCTATTAGCTCCGATATTCGAATTTTGCTGATTAAGCTGGCTGATCGCTTGCATAATATGCGAACTCTGGGATACAAAAAGCCGGAAAGTCGATTGCGTATCGCCAAAGAAACAATGGAAATTTATGTGCCGCTGGCCGAACGAATCGGTATGCAAAACATGAAAGATAATCTGGAGGATTTGGCTTTTAAGGTCTTGTATCCCGATGCTTATGAAACTATCGAAACGCGGTTGGCGTTTTTGGCCGAAAAAGGTCAAGAAGAAGTGGCAGAGGTGATTCGGACTCTATCCGCAGATATGGCCGAAAACGGTATCGAAGCCAAAATCAGCGGTCGGCAAAAGCGTCCTTATTCTATTTGGCGAAAAATGCAGGATCAAAATGTTCCTTTTGAGCAAATTTTTGATATTATGGCTTTTCGTATTATCGTGAAAGATGTGGCTGAGTGCTACCATGTGCTGGGAGTTATTCACACCAAATATCCCATGATTCCGGGGCGTTATAAAGACTATATCTCAACACCGAAATTAAATGGATATCGATCTTTGCACACCGGGGTTATCGGCCCTCTGGGAAGGCGTATCGAAATTCAAATACGTACACAGGAGATGCATGACGTGGCCGAGTGGGGCGTGGCGGCTCATTGGGAGTATAAACAGGGCGCTCATAAAGAGGGAAAACAATATCGCTGGCTGCGTGATTTGTTGGATTTGATGAATCACTGCTCTGATCCAAATGATTTCTTGGAGCATACAAAAATTGCCATGTATCAGGATCAGGTCTTTTGTTTTTCTCCTAAAGGAGATTTAATTACGTTGCCGAAAGGTGCAACGCCAATAGACTTCGCCTATGCTGTCCACTCCGGAGTGGGGGATACATGTGTCGGTGTGAAAATTAACGGTAAAATTAGCCCGCTGCGAACGATTTTGCAAAACGGAGATCAGGTAGAGATTTTAACGGCTAAAAATCAGACGCCATCAGCCGAATGGGAGCGGATTGCCGTGACGGCTAAAGCTAAGGCTGCTATTCGTCGATTCGTCAGAACCCAAAAACGCAGAGAATGGATTGATGAGGGACGTAGCGCTTTGGCGGCGTTGGCTAAAGAATATGACTTGCTTTTTTCGGATAAAGATTTGTCCCCTATCCTTGCCAACACAAAGTTTAAAACAGAAGATGATTTGTTGTCAGGTATCGGTGAGGGATTAGTTTCTGCCAAAGAAATTTTTCATTTAATGCATCCTCAGAATAAACTTTCTTTGTATCGCAAAACCATGTCACTTTTCCGAAAGTCTCCGGCAAAAACAGAATCAAAAACCGAGTCGCAGATGCCCGTGACAGGTGTCTTCCCCGGCCTGTCGTTGACTTTTGCAAAATGCTGTCATCCGGTCCCCGGCGATCAAATTGTCGGAATTGTGACAACCGGAAAAGGCATCGCTATTCATACACAGGATTGTCCTGCCTTGGCTGAATTGAAAGATGAACCAGAGCGTTGGCTGTCCGTGGACTGGAATCCCGTTAAGTTGCAGGGAGCCCGTTTGCCGGCACGTATTAAGATAACTCTGGAGGATAAAACGGCGGCAATGCCTGAATTGATGACGTTGCTGGCTCAACAAAAGGTCGTTGTGTCCAGTTTGAATACGCTGACGCGATCCGGAGGATGGGTGGATTTGTTGCTGGATATTGAAGTCGCTGATAAAACACAGTTGGATTCGGTGATGCAAATGTTGCGAGCCAACCATTTCGTGAGTACCGTCAATCGTGTTAAGGCAGGATAGCATGGCCATTTTGGGAATTGGAACCGATATCGTCCGTATTCAACGAATGGAAATCATAGAGCAGCGTTTGGGGGATAGGTTCTTCAAGCGAATTTTGACGCTGGATGAACGGATGGAGGCTGAACGATTGCCTCAGCATAAGCGGGCGGCTTTCTATGCAAAACGATATGCCGTTAAAGAGGCTGTTTCAAAGGCTTTGGGAACGGGTATCGGACAACAGGTCTCTTGGCAAGATATTGAAGTGCAGCACACAACAATAGGAAAACCACAAATCCTTTTGCGAGGGAAGGCTGAACAAACAGTCAAACAACTGGCGGCCGGCGCATCATGGAACATACATGTCTCTATCAGTGATGATGATTTTGCGATAGCTTTTGTTGTCTTAGAGGCCGTGTCTTAGTGTAGGGCGTTGAGTGCCTTGATAAGCTCTTCTTCCGATGTCGGATTGGGATGTCTTTCTTCCGAGGATGGCGGCTGGGGTTGTTGGATAGATGATATCGGATTTTTTTGTGAAATAATCTCTTGTAAAGAGTGATGCACTTCCGTTGCTCGAATAATATCTTCGGCTAATTGTTGCCGTGTTGTTTGGGTAATTTGTTGCAGGGTTTGCATCTCGGTTTGCGCTTTTTGAACTGCTTGATAAAATTGCTCTAACAGATTGGTTAACCGGCGCTGCTCTTCTTTCGCTCGGGAAAAACGCTGCCCCAAATAAAGCGCATAAGCTATCCAGACCGTCAATAAAAAAACTATGAGAACATCGAAAAATAACGACAAAGACATCAGAGCATTCCTACAATCTAGGGAAAAGAGGAAGTGTCGGTATTTTTCTTAGAACGAGAACGGCCGCTTTTTCGTTCCGTTTTTTGAGATATAACAGAGGGCTCATCTTCTGTGAAAGACGTCGTGAGCTCTTCAGGTTGAGACAATATCGAATCATCCATCGAATCGGACAGCTCTACGGCAGGGGAGGCGATAGATTCAACCTCAGGAGCCTTTTCTTCTATAGAGGCCGAGGAAGAAGGCTGTTTCGATGGTGTACGCATCATTTGCTCGTTGGCTATGGCGATATTTTGAAGGCGCATATAATGATCCGCGTACTGTAAGCAGGTTTGCCCTAGAATATCATCATTTTGTACAAAAAAATTCTTAGCCGCGGCATTATATTTTTCCGCTAATTGTAAAGCCGTGCCGCGTAATTTCCCACAAGGGCCCGTGCTTTCCAGAGATGTGTTCCGTAAAATTAACAGAGGTTTGGATGCCCGATTGGTGGTGGCTTGATTATGACGGCCGTTAAATCGATTTCGTTGATTTTGTTTCATGAATCCTCTTTTCTTCCCTTTTATACCAAAGCGCGACATGTGTCGCGCAAAAGTAGATTTTCCCATACAGTCATAATTGAAATAGGGGAATTAGTACCCATAGTAGGGCATAGTGTTTTGTGTTGTATATCCCATAGGTTGAGCCGACACTTGTTGCGGTAAAGGTTGGGGCGTGGAAACAACGGGTTGTGATGAAGCCACCGGCGTCGTCGATTGCGGGGCTGGCACCTGTTGTACCGATACCGGCTGAGGCATCAACATGGCGGGTGTTTGACCATAGGGTAAAAATTCAACGCCCGTTCGTTGCATGGTGACTTGCGTTGTCATGGGTTGTGCCGCAGGCATCATGGCAGGTTGAAGCGGTTGACAGGGATAGCCCGGTTGAGGTCCGCATAGGTGTTGGGTCGAAACCAGTTGCGTTGTCGCACCCATGGGAACAACAGGCGCCGTCATCCCGACGGAGGCGGGAGATTGAACCACAACGGGTTGCTGTTGGATATAGGTTGTGGGCTGCTCCATAACAACCGGGTATTGTTGTACGAAAGCCGGTTGGCGTTGAACCGTAATTTCCTGTTGCATAACAACGGGCTTTTTAACGATAACGGGTTGCTGCATGACAACCGGCTGTTGTACGGTCACTGCCCGTTGTACCGTTACGGGATATTCAACGGAAACAGGGTATTGTTTCGTAATGGGATATTCAACCTTAATCGGATTTTGAAGTTGACGGGGATCTAATTGAGCATGACGAACCGTCTCTTGCGCTATGGATACAGGCGCCAACTGTTGTGTCGGAATAGGTTGAGCCGTTCTGCGGTTGCAACTGGAGTAAGCACAAGCCGTCTTATTGGCAACAGGTACGACAGCCGGTGCCGGTATTTCAGCCCGAGGCAGAGGCGTCTCTGAAACGGTCTCTATATCGGTTTCCAAAAAAGTATCTGTATCCAGATATTCCGGATCATTATAGATATTTTTGGTATCTGTTTCGGCATCAACCGGCTCTTGTACAACGGTTTTTTTCTCAACACCATTGACGTAAGACCAGTCGATATAGTCAGCACTTTCTCCATCGGCCAGGGCGTAGGCGCTAATCGATAAACCAATGGATAAACCGGATAATAGAGCAACAACTAACTTTGTATTCATGCCAAAACTCCCTTGATTAAATGAATCATAAGCACAGTGTAAGCTGATTTTTTTTAAAAAGCAAGCTTAATCCGCAATCCCTAAAAGTTTTTTATATTCATCTCGCAAAAACTCTGTTTCTGCCCGATCGGCAGGATCCATTTTTCGAAGCCGGATAATTTGGCGCATAACTTTTGCGTCAAAGCCGTTTCCTTTGGCTTCGGCATAAATTTCACGAATGTCCGCGCCTAATTCCCGACGTTCTTCCTCTAAACGTTCAATGCGCTCAATGTAGCTGCTGAGTTGGCCGGCATCGGCAGATGTGTTTGTCATTTTTATTCTCCCTTTTCTTTGTTGATAATATGAATTGAATTGTTGAACTCTACGGTGAAACCTCTCGGTTGTCAAGATGATTTGAGGCTGCGTTAATATGTTTTGGCATAAGTGTTTGTTGTTTGTGCCGACTCTTTTAAACGGGTTAAGTCCGAGCTTTCCCGAGCAATGCCCAAAAGCTCTCGGGTCTTGCGCTCCTCCAACGTTTCGCCCGTTGTCAGATAGCAAACGCTTTGAATAACCAGATGACAGAAAAAAGCCAGTATCGAAAACAGCAAGGAATTACTCAGGTACAAATAAAACAAGACAACATAGATGACGCCACCCGAAATGTCGCCGGCACTTTTCGGTAAAAAAGAAGAAAAAGCGACAGCAAACGGAATGAGTAGTAATGATAGTAAAGATGCACCTCGTGTCTTTTGACCCAGAAAACCTATAATCATCGGGAAAAGAAGGATGAAAATCAGGCTACTTTGGTTCCACGCCTTTATCAGAAAAATGCTCCCATATGCTAAAACACCGACAATAACCAGGAACAATAACGTTTGTCCGGCGATGGCAATAATCAGAGAAGGACTGGAAAAAGCTTTGGTCAATTTGTCCAAAAAATCACTCATATTAAAGCGCTCAGTATACGCTATCAAAAAAGCGATATAAGTATAAACAAAAAAACTACTAACGGCTAAAATGGCAAGCGTTTGCGGTAAAGGAGGAAGTAAAAAATAGAATAGAAAAAAAATGACAGAATAAACCAGAGAAAAGCATAGGCTGAATAAAATCATTAACAATGTCTTGTGAACAAAAAAAGTCCCAGAGGTGCCACGGTAGTTAAAAATATCTTTTTTCGCGGTAATCAGAAAATAAGTGGTAGAAATCAGAAAAATCAGGATAGGACACAAAGCAACGGTTAATTCCTGTCCCGCCGATAAAGAAAGGGTTTGAGATGTTATTAAAACAAACAGAGGAACAATCAACCCCAATACGGTTGCAAGACCCCCCAAAATAAAGGATGGTAGGCCAGATGCAAATTGAAAAGCAGCCTCTGATGACAATTTCATGTGTTTTCCCCTTTCTTTTTCAACAAGAATGGCCTTCACGCGTCTGAATCAACAAGAATAACACTCAAGTGCCCTAAGGGCTTCTCGGAAAAAATCACTTCTTCCGAGCAACAGATACGGCAATGGCTTTGTTTAAATCAGACTCGGAGCACAGACCCAAAGTGACCGGGCTTTGCGGCACAATGGTGTGAATGTTTTTATGCGTTTTATTTCGAAAAGCCGTGATGGTCGCTTTCGTCGTCCGCAGAAGTTTTATAATTTGTGCATCACTTATTTCCGGATGATTTTTAACAATCCAAGCAATGGCTGCCGGTCGGTTCGTCCGCTTGGCGTTTGAAACATAGCGAGCCCCCCGATTAAGAAGACGATCAATTTCAGGATGTGATAACAACGTTAATGTGGCCCCAGGATCTTTTTCACAACGATGAATTTCTTCCAAGGATAACTGTTCATTTGCAACCGGGTCCAGCCCCATAATATGCGAGGCAACATCGCCATCGGCAATTGCTTGAACCTCTAACAAATGCATGCCGCAAAAATCGGCAATTTGTTGAAATGATAACGATGTGTTTTCAACCAACCAGACGGCGGTTGCTTTGGGCATAAGTGGTAAAGCCATGTTCTATCCTTTCTTGATTAACTATTCTAAATGGAATGACGGCAGTATAGCAAAAATCTTTTCAACATGCAATAAAAATGATGACAAGCAAAAAATAATTTGTTATGCTGCTCGGTAGACAATCATCAAATAAAAAGAAAAGGAGGAAATATGAAAAAAATAATTTTAGCCGTCTCGGCCGTCTTATGTATCGGTTGGGGGATTTCGGCAAAAGCTGATTTCTACGCCGGTGCCGGGTTGGGTATGAGCTTTAATAACGGTAGTATTGATGATGTGCGCGGTTTTAAGGATTCGTATAAAGATACGCCGGCTTATGCCTTGTATGGCGGATATGAGCTGCCTCTGCCGCTTTTGGATGTGCGGGGCGAAGTGGAGTATTTGCGATTGAAACCGAAAGCAAAGTATGGTAAAAGCCGCACTATGGATGCCGCTATAGCCAGAGCGATCGCCGTTGTACCTTTTGTGCCGTTGGTTGATCCGTATGTCGGTTTAGGTTTGGGATATGCACGGTATGACCATGCGAATGTGGCCTTACAAGAGGTGACGGCCGGTGTTGAATATGAGTTGCCCTTGATGCCTGTGACGGTTGGGGCCGAGTATCGCTATTTAAAAACAAATGAAAAGGCAGGAAAGTGGTATTCGGAAAGTAAATTTCACACCAATATCTTGATGCTGAAAGCAAAGTATTTGTTCTAATCGAAAAACATTCCGACAGGCGCTCTTCTTTAAGAGGAGCGCTTTTGACATTTGGGCAGAGATATCTCTTGTCCGTCCCGGAGGCGTTGGAATAAATACATATCGTCTGTTTCATCCAGCCATTTTAAATCAAGATGGTCCGAAAGGCGGTAATAGGTGCCATCCCAACGGGGGATAATCGGTTCGCAGTTTTTTGAATCCTCCGGACCTTGAATAAACAAGGCGTGGCTTTGGATAAAAAGGCTGCGATACCAATCATAATAAACACTGAAACGAAGAGTGTTGCCGCCGGCGTAGGCATGCTTGGCAACATTTTCTCCGCCTCCCAGATCAAACATGGCCAGATTGGCCGGTAAAAGGGTGAGAATCGGTGTTTCAACTCGTTCGCCGGAAAAGCGGCGTTGACGTAATACCTTTAAAACATATCCGGATATAAGAGGGTTGGGACCAACGTAATTTGCGGGAGGGTTCGCAACCTTTTTCAGAAGATAACGTATACAGGGATGATGGGGAATGGCGGCAATAAACGAGGCGGATAAAGAGGCATCGTGTTCATAGGTCAAGACAAGTTGGCGTCCTTTCAACAGTTTGTCGGGATTTTGGGTGAGAAAATGATCCGTATCCAAATATAATCCTCCATAGGCTTCCAATGCTTTAAAACGGCAGTAGTCAGAGACAAGATTATAGCTTTTTTGATTATAAAATGCTTGAATTTTGGGATTGCTTTGAATGTCGCACCGATCTTCATCCCACAGCATGAACTGATACTCCGGAGCGTATTTTTTCCAGGATTGAATAACCGGATCAAATGTCTTTAATTTTTCTTTGTCCCCGACCCAAACATAATGGATGATTTTGGGAATTTGCTGGCGTTGCATATAGTTTATCCATAAATAAATCTCAACACCAAAAAGCAGCCCTAATATAAGGCAGCCGTACTTCCAGAAAGATAAGTTGGGCTGGATAAACGTTCGAGAGGTGAAGGGCGCGGACGCTTCGGATGAGGTGTGTTTGTGGTAAGGTTGCTTCATGTTGTTTGTCCCATTTTTTTAAGAAAAAATATCACAGGTTGACAGAAGTGTCAAGTTGTTGGGTAAAACAGAAGGCAGAAGGAGGATATGGTGAAAAAGGCCTTGACAGATAGAAAAAAATCTGATAAAATCCGATTCAATTTCCAATATGGCTAAGATTCTTAGTCTCTACGGAGATACCTCGTTCCGCGATGGTTCGCGCACCGAGGTGACAAGAGTATGAGCATTATAGATAAAGGAATAAAGAATGTTTCAAGGATTGGGCGACAGATTGGCAAAGATATTTGATAAACTTTCACGTCGGGGAATTTTGACCGAGCAAGTTGTCGATGAAACCATGCGTGAAATTAAAATCGCTTTGTTGGAGGCCGATGTGGCTCTGCCCGTTGTCAAGTCCTTTATCGCCGATGTGCGAGCGCAGGCCGTCGGGGAAACGGTTATTAAATCTGTATCTCCCAGTCAAATGGTTGTCAAAATCGTTCATGATGCTTTGGTCCGTTTGTTGGGTGAGCCGTGTCCGTTGGCCTTTAAAACAAAAGGACAAACGGTCGTGATGATGGTCGGTCTTCAGGGCTCAGGAAAAACAACCAGCTCCGGTAAGCTTGCGCTGCGTTTGCAAAAAGAGGGGAAAAAGGTTTTACTGACTAGCTTGGATACCTATCGCCCGGCGGCTCAGGAGCAGTTGGCAGAAGTGGCGGCTGCAAACGGGCTATCGGCTTTGCCCATCGTGGCCGGTGAGTCGCCTCTGCAAATTACCCAAAGGGCTTTGAAAGAGGGACAGTTCGGCCTCTATGATGTCGTTATTTTGGATACGGCCGGGCGCTTACATATCGATGAAAAGATGATGCAAGAAATTGTGGCTATTCGTGATGTGGCGCAACCGGATGAAACATTGTTGGTCGTTGACGCTATGATGGGACAAGATGCCGTTCAAGTGGCGACAGCCTTTCACGGCCAATTAGGTATAACGGGTATTGTGTTGACGCGTGTGGATGGTGATGCACGCGGCGGGGCCGCATTATCCTTGCGTTCGCTGACGGGTGTTCCCATTCAATTCTTGGGCGTCGGTGAAAAAGCCACGGCTTTAGAAGTGTTTGATGCCAAACGAGTGGCCGATAGAATTTTGGGTATGGGTGATGTTGTCGGATTGGTGGAAACCGCTTTGGAGCAAGTCAATCAGGAAGAGGCTATCAAAACGGCCGAGCGCATGATGGATGGTCAATTCGATTTGAATGATATGTTGTCTCAAATGCAGCAAATTAACCGGTTGGGAGATATCAAAGGAATTATGAAAATGATCCCGGGAATGAGGCAGTTTCAAGCACAAATTGACAAAGCAGATATCAGTAATCAACAAATTCGTCGACAGGAGGCCATTATCCTGTCTATGACCCCCTATGAGCGACGCTATCCTCAGGTTATTAAAGCCGCTCGGAAACAACGTATCGCCGGGGGAGCGGGTGTTTCGGTAAATGATGTTAATCGTTTGTTGAAACAATATGAACAAATGGCACAAGTCATGAAAAAATTCAAAAAAATGGGGCCGTTGGGCATGATGTCTCTCGTGAAAAAGATGGGCGTCTTGACGGACGGAAATAACCCATTGATGAAGAGGGGAGGATTTCCTCCGTTTAACTAACCGAACTTTACGATGAAAGGAAAAAGAAAGTAATGTCAGTTCGTATTCGTTTAGCTCGTGGTGGCGCTAAAAAGCGTCCTTTCCACAAAATCGTTGTCGCAGATAAACGTTCTCCGCGCGACGGTCGTTTTATCGAAGCCATTGGCTTCTATAACCCGTTGTTGCCGAAGGATCATGCAGATGCTTTGCGTGTTGATGTTGAAGCTGCAAAAGCTTGGATGGCCAAAGGAGCCGAGCCAACAGAACGTGTGCAAAAATTGTTTGCTCTTGTCGGGTTGTGCGATAAACCCGCCGTGCGGGAAACACCCAAAAAATCAGCTCCAAAAGCTAAGGCTCAAGAGCGTATGAAAGAAGCCGCTGAAAAAGCCGAAGCAGCTCGTTTGGCCGCCGAAGAGGCAAAAGCAGCAGAAGAAGCTGCTAAGGCAGAAGCACAAGCCGCAGCAGAAGCTCCGGCTGAAGAAACTGCTCCAACGGAAACAGCCGCCGAATAAGGAGATCTCGATATGTCCCAGCTTGTCTGTGTCGGTCAAATCGTTAATGTCCATGGGGTTAAAGGAATGGTGAAAATTCGGCCATATCTGAAAGATCCGATGGGGATAGGTGCTTTGGGACCTTTATCAGATAAAAGCGGGAAATATGTTTTTGATGTGAAAGCAGCTCATCTGAAAAATGGATTCATTGTGGCGCGCATTAAGGGTATCGAGGATCGAACCGCAGCAGAACGCTTGAAAGGTGTTGAGCTGTATGTCGCTCAATCTTCTTTGCCAAAAGCACAAACAAATGAATTTTATTATTCGGATTTAATCGGCTTGCGTGTCCTGGAAAACAACCAAGAAGTGGGTCAAGTGGTCAGCGTGCAAAACTATGGCGCGGGAGATATTTTGGAAATTAAAACAAAAGCCGGAAAAATTATTCCGTTGCCGTTTTCCAAACAAACTTTTCCCCTGGTTGACATAGAAAAGAGAATGATCGTCTTGAATACACCAATCGGAATGGAGAAAGTTGTATATGAAGGTTAATGTTCTGACACTCTATCCTGAGATGTTTCCCGGATGCCTGGGGTATTCGTTGGCCGGTAAAGCGTTGGCGGAAAAAAAGTGGGAGTTGAATGTTGTGAATATTCGTGACTTTGCAACAGATAACTATAAATCCGTTGATGATACGCCTTTTGGCGGCGGTGCCGGTATGGTGATGAAGCCTGAGGTCTTGGATGCCGCCTTACAACGGGTGTATCGAACGGGGCCTCTTTACTATTTGTCACCGCGAGGCTGTGTGTTTACTCAAAAGCAGGCCGCAGAGTGGGCAATGACATCAGAAATAACATTTTTATGTGGGCGGTTCGAAGGAATCGATGAACGTATTTTGGAAAAATGGCCTTTTCAGGAAATCAGCATCGGCGACTTTGTGTTGTCAGGCGGAGAGCCCGCTTTGATAACCATGTTGGACGCTATGATTCGGCTGATCCCATCGGTAATGGGTAATCGGGAGTCAGCTGTTGAAGAGAGCTTTTCTAAGGGGCTTTTAGAGTATCCGCAATATACCAAACCGGCCGTTTGGCAGGGAAGGGCTGTGCCGGATGTCTTGCTTTCAGGGCATCATGCGAATATTCAAAAGTGGCGTTTGAGTCAGGCCGAACAGCTTACAAAAACCAGAAGACCAGACTTGTGGGAAAAATATCTGGCAGATCATAATCAATAAGAAAGGAAAATGAACATGAACTTAATTAAACAACTGGAAAACGAACAAATCGCGAAAATGGATAAAAAAATCCCCGACTTTAAGGCCGGAGATACCGTTAAAGTGATGTGTAAAATCGTTGAAGAAAAAGGAACAGAACGGTTGCAGGCGTATGAAGGTGTGTGTATCGCTCGAAGCAATGACGGTTTGAATTCGACTTTTACCGTGCGGAAAATTTCTTTCGGAGAGGGTGTGGAACGAGTATTCCCGCTGTATTCTCCTAATGTTGCCTCTATTACAGTGGTGCGTCGTGGTAAAGTTCGGCGCTCAAAACTGTATTATTTGCGCAGCTTGTTCGGTAAAAAAGCACGTATTACCGAGGAAAAAGACATTGTAAAGTAGTTTGTTATTCATCACTTTAGGTGTTATCTGGAACCCTTTGCCGTTGGTGAAGGGTTCTTTTAAAAAATGCCGTTGAGACGGCATGATTTGACAAAAATCAAAAAAGTGATACTCTTGATATAGAGGGTTTTTGAGGCGTGTTGTATGAGGCCGTATGAAAGACGCATCATATCTATATGATTCAAAGCCTGTATTCCTGTTTCAATGAAGGCAATCAAAGGAGGTAGATGATGGAACAATCCGATCTGTTTGAACAAAAAGTGCGCATGTATGTAGCTAAAAGCGATTATGCCGATGGTAAGGTGATCTCGGGGTTGGCTATTTTGGCGGCGGTGATAATGGGGAGTGTATCTCTGGGCTGTTTCGTCAGAGAGCATCATACCTATGGTATTGTGTCCGGCACCGTTGCCATGGGTGCAACCTTATTGGGTGGAATCAGTGTGAAGGGGACCCTGGAGGACAGAAAGACATATCGTGCCTTGTATAATAAACTGGTGCGTGAACGGGAATGAAGATCTTTTTTTACAAAAGTGGTGTTGGGGTTATCAGAAGATGGGTATAAAATGCTGTAATTCCATCGACGGGATTGGTCAAATAAGCTATATGTTATCCTTTTGGGGAGGGCGCAAAAAAAAGACAGGCAAGGAACCTGTCTTTTTTTTCGTAAAGATGGATGGAGTTATTTTGAAATCAACTTACCCATGGCAGCGGCTGTATCCAGCATGCGGTTTGAGAAACCCCACTCATTATCATACCAGCTCATGACACGTAATTGTGTGCCACCCATTACTTTTGTGCCATTGGCATCAAACGTCGATGAATGTGAATTATGTGTGAAATCAATAGATACCAAAGGTAGGTCATTATAGCCTAAAATACCTTTTAAGGCCCCATCAGCATATTTTTTCATGGTTGCATTCACTTCATCTTTGGAGACTTCACGAGCCATAATAAAGTTCGCATCTACCAAAGAAACGTCCGGTGTCGGAACGCGGATGGATACACCGTCCAATTTACCAGCCAGTTGCGGCAAAACAAGGCCAACAGCCTTGGCTGCACCGGTAGAGGTCGGAATCATGCTCATCGCGGCAGCCCGAGAACGATACAGGTCTTTATGGACTTGGTCCAAAATCTTTTGGTCATTTGTGTATGAGTGAATGGTTGTCATAAAGCCTTGCTTAATGCCGAATTCTTTATCCAAGACATAGGCAACGGGAGCCAGGCAGTTTGTTGTGCAAGAAGCATTGGAAACAACAATATCTTCTGCTGTCAATGTATCTTGGTTCACGCCGAACACGATTGTTTTGTCGGCCCCTTGAGAGGGAGCTGAAACCAAAACGCGCTTTGCGCCGGCGGTAATGTGGACCATGGCTTTTTCTTTGGCCGTAAAGATGCCCGTGCATTCAAACACAATATCAATGTCCATTTCTTTCCAAGGAAGTTGTGTCGGATCACGTTGTGCGATGACTTTTGTCTTATAGTCGCCGGCGATAATGTAATCTCCTTCAGCGCGCACATCAAAAGAAGTAGCCCGGTGGATAGAGTCATATTTTAATAAGTAAGCGTTGGCAGCGGCATCTCCTAAATCGTTAATGGCAACGATATCAATATCTTTGCGTCCCGATTCCAAAAAAGCACGATAAACCAAACGGCCAATACGGCCAAAGCCGTTAATAGCAACACGAGTTGTCATATTTTTCTCCTTTTACATATAAATGACATTAAAAATTCCGCCTTCTATTTAGGCATATTTTTTACGAAAAAGCAAGGAAACTTTTGTGATATTTTTATTTTTTCATACTTTTAAACCTCGGAAATTAAGTTATAAGCTCGGCAACCCATTCCCAACGTCTCCATGTATGTCAGTTGGTGAAGTCCTTCCCGAGATTCAATGCGTTCTTTTAAATCATGTCGTTCATCCGGTGGAAGTTGATACACAAGATCAATGGAAGCTTGATCAATCGCCAAAAGATCGTTCGAGGCTAAAATCCCGATATCGCGTGCCTTAACAGGAGCCGCGTCAATACCGACACAATCACAATCAACAGACATGTTGCGCAGCACATTTAAATAAACTATCTTTTTGCCGAAATAATCACGGACGGCTTTGGCCGATTCGGCCATGTTTTCCATAAATCGTTTCCCTGTGCACCACTGACTGTAATCGGTTATGTCATCACCGGCTTCGTGAATCATTTTTTTCCCGATACGTCCGTCGGCACAACCAATGGCGATATTTTTCATGGAACCGCCAAAACCTCCCATCGTGTGACCTTTGAAATGCGTGAGGACAACCAGAGAGTCATAACGCAATAGGTGACTGCCGACAGACATTTCTTGAAAGTGTTTTCCGCCTATAACGGGAATCATGACGGCTCCTTCCTCATCCAGAATGTCGACAGGACAAAAGTCCCATCCGTTGATGGCAAGAGTACGTCTGTGATCTGTGGTGTTTTGACGGGCGCCAGCATATAGAGTGTTGGTTTCAACCAAGGTGCTGTTCGGAATGCTTTCCTGTAAGGCTTTGACCATGTCGCGAGGAATGATGTTAGGCCCCTTTGGTTCTCCGGAATGCCACTTAATGGCTACTTGGCCGGAGATATTGTGGTTGATTTGTTGATAGAGGCGTAATAGACTTTCAGCCGAAATGTCAGATGAAAAATAAACGGTTGCCTTTTGCATGGGATTATCTTCCTTTTTTAATCTCGAATAAAATTCGTCAGCTCTGGCTTTTCAACAGCCGGCGGTGTGAGGCCTGCCGCTTTGGCCGCTGCTAAACATTTCAAAAAATAAGCCATGTTTCGAGCTAAAATGCGCATGTTTTGCATGCCCTCTTTATCTCGACGTACGTCATCGGGCGTAGACCCGTGTACCATATTCCAATACCGACCGGAAATGACAGGCATTTCGCTGATTTGAAAATACTTGTTTAACTGATCAATCGTCGGGGTCGTTCCGGCACGACGAGCACTGACAATGGCCGTCGCCGGCTTGTGCCGAAAGACGCTTTTCTTAGCGTTGGCAGCCGAAAAAAAGACACGGTCCATAAAAGGAACAATAACCCCCGATGCCGAAGCATAATGTACCGGCGTCCCAAAAACAAAAGCATCATATTGTTCGGCCATGTGAACAAAAGCATTCACGTCATCTTTCTCAATAATACACTTCCCCAATTGTCGACAGGCATAGCAGCCTAAACAAGGATGAATGGCTTGAGTGCCGATATGGTAGATATTTGCCTCTATCCCCTCTTTTTCAAACTCTGTCTTCATTTCTGCCAGAGCGGTGTACGTGCATCCTTTTTCGTGGGGGGAACCGTTGACTAGTAAAACTTTCATGTTTTTCTCCTTTCTGACTGATGATAAGAGTATACGCTCACTTCAGGGGAGGGCGTCAAGTAAAATGTGTATCGGTTCTCTTTTTTTTGACGTTGAATTCGGAGGAAAAGGCCATCAAGCTCCCTCTTTAAAAAGTCTGAACAAGCTGAGAGGGACAGGATAGATTGTTGGGTGCGTTCTATAGAGTTTTAAGGCGATACATGGAAAGTCTCCACCCTTGCTCCAAAAATAAAATTGTCGGCCTTGAGACGTGTCCGTTGCCGGAAGCGATGACCTTAAACCAGACGCCGCTCAAAATAGCTGTCTGTTGGCTTTTGCGGCAGTAAGTGTCGACCGCAAAAGCGAGGACCTTCGGCACACTTGTGGGTTTGATAGCAGGGCGGTGCTAACATTTCCGCTAAGGGTAGACCGGCTTTTTCAACTTGAGCCCTTAACTGGCGAGAAATCTCGTAAATTTCTTCTTGTGCGCAAAGACACAGGCGTTTCCCTTGTTCATGTTTTAAAGCATTGATATCGGCTCGTTTAGTATATTGAACCATAACACCATAGGGAGCTATCGTCGTCATCAAAGCCGGAGAAAGACGTTGAGCCAATTGTGTATAGGTTGTCATATAGGCTTGAGCTGTCTCAGCAAGCCCCGCCTTTTTCAGTAAAGGAGGCAGATAAAAGGCACCGGTCATCATCGGCGCCGAGCGCTTAATCGTGCGGTGACGTTGATCTTGTCCCATGGTGGCACAAGAAATTTCCACTTGTGTTTGAAGGTAGGCAATGTTATCGGCCATTGCAAACGGCGAAAAAGGTAAAATATCAACGGAGTCTTTGGCCTCGGGCGCGGTGCTTTCAGCCGTCTCATAGGATAGCAAACGACAGGTGGGTTGATCTTGGATGCGAGGTGCGTCAAACCGCATGGTCGGTGCCCAGTCTCGATTTTGACGTGCCGAGGCT
This sequence comes from uncultured Alphaproteobacteria bacterium, assembly GCA_944392785.1. GTDB lineage: Bacteria > Pseudomonadota > Alphaproteobacteria > CAAHEQ01 > UBA3637 > CALXXW01. The sequence goes on from CALXXW010000009.1 coordinate 31,315, forward strand.
TCAAACATGTAGGCAAGCTCCGGATGGTGCTCTAACACGGCGTCTCGCATCATATCGGTCACTTGGCGTAATTCCGGAGACCATGCGGCGCGCCACAAGGCACACAGAGCAGAGGTATCTATCGTATAATCCAGCGCGGTCGGCATGACTTGCGACAGGAACATACGTAGTTGCTCTTGCGCAAATTTCGGGGCGTTTTGCATGATGTATTTATCCGAAGCCAGAGGACGTTCTTGTCGAATAGCCTCCTGCGCAAGCTGCGTCAGTGATAGGATATGTTTATGATATAGGTCTATACCTTGCGCAATAAAGGTTATGGCCGCTGTTATATCCTCTTGTGGATACAAGGCGGCTAAATGGGAGCGAATACCGGCTAAGTCCGGAGAGTGATACATCTTTGAAAAACGCCCCGAGCGTTGATCCGTATTATAAAAAGGAGCGTTTAAATGTAGACCAAACACAACCGAGGAAATGGATAATCCCTCTAAATTAAATGTGAAATAATTATGCTCCAGTGTGGTATGATGACCGGTGCGGAAAAGACGATGTTCAACATCTATGGTTTCTCCCATGCGCGGCACCTCTGCGGTATAGCATGTCTTGGCGGCATGTGAAGACAAAAAAATAGGATCAATATTCGTTTCGGCAATTAAATGAGCTGATATCATCCGGGGCTCCTTGTTTTCCTGGGTTTAACGGATAGAAAGTTTAACAAAGAGGGGTGTGCTTGTCAACTTTTATCTGATATCTTAAAAAAATGACTTGACTTTATACACCAATTAAGAGAGATTATTACCCAAATAACACTTAAAAGTTAGTTGATATGGGGGCTATAAACATGGAAGAAAAACAACATTCATCCGTTATCTCATCCAAAGACAAGCGTGATTATATCGCCTTTCAATTTCAAGGGCTTATCACGACCTTGGATGCGTTTGAATACAATCATATGGCAAGAATTTTAAGGGCTTTATTTCGGTTATATCAACGTATGCCCGAGGATTCCATCATGTGTTTAAATCCTTCGGCTTGTCCGTTGCGGAAAAATAAACCATCTCAATAAGCCGATCGGGGAATCGTCAGGTGCATATCCGTGGTTGCGACACCCGCAAAATCAAGCTCGTTAGCCTTGCACCGTAATGTTTCATAATCGGTTGCGCGATAATGAATCAGATATGTTTTCTGACGAATTTCAAGGGGCGCTTCGGCTAATGCGGCCAGGCTGCAGTGAGAGGGATTCGTCTGCAAAGCGGTATCGTGAAAAATAACATGTGCTTTTTGAGCGCTGGGTGTGTTCAATAAAGAGGCGTTTGTATCCCCAGAATATAAAACACCGTGAGTGAATAATCCTGTCGACGGCATGCGCGGTGAGTGTGTGGTCGGAATTAAAGTATATTGAGGCATGTCGGTTAAAAGTTCAGCATACAGCGACCATTCATCCCCCAATAAATCCGTCAATATATCCGATGTTATGGCGCCCAAAACAGCCGTCTTCTTTTGAAGTACTAACCAGCGGTATTCTAAAAGAGTTTCCAGAGAACCAATATGATCTTGATGCCGATGCGAAATAAAGACCGTGTTGATATGTTCAACCATCCTTTTTTGTAAAACATCCTGAAAAACGGTCGAACCACAATCCAGCAAAAGCCCATTTTGAGGATTCTCCCATACAACCAAAGAGGTGTTTTTACCCTCTGAAAGGGCCCCATTGACCCCTAAAACATCTAATGCTATCATGTTGCCTCCTCATCATTGGGCAGTGTATCATATTTAGAACGGAAAAACTATAAAAAAATAGATAAAGTGGAGAGGCTTTTGTTTTTTTTGACGCTGATACACTTGATGCTTGATTCCATGGTATAAATGTGATACACAAAAAGAAAAGGAGGCTCTCTTATGATTTCAACCGTGGATTACTATATCATCGCCGTTTACTTGTTCGTGATTTTTTGGGTGGGATTAACAGCCGGAAAGGGATTGAAAAATATCAAAGATTATGCGGTCGCTAATCGCTCGTTCAGTGCTCCGGTTTTGTTTGCGACGTTATCGGCTTCCTTTATCGGCGGCGGCTTTTCATTCGGCAATGCCGATACCGTCTTTTCGTCGGGAATCGGTGTGGCAACAACTTTGTGGGGCTTTTCCCTGATGCTGTTCTTGGTCGGCTGGTTTATCGCACCCAGAACAGAGGCCTTTCGTCACTGTATTTCCGTCGGAGATATCGTCGAGGAAAAATTGGGCTTGGGCGCGCGGGTGTTGTCCGGAGCCTTGGGAACACTTGTATGTATGGGGGTTTTGGGGGCGCAAGTCGGTGCCATGGGAGCGGTCTTCGCTTTGTTTACACCTCTGACTTTTGTCGAAGGAGTATTGGTCGGGTGCGGTATCGTAATCGTTTATACATCGGTGGGAGGCATGAAGGCAGTTGTCTTGACAGATGTTATTCAATTCTTACTATTGGTCGTGCTTATCCCCGTGACACTGCTGTTTGGCATAGAGTATGTCGGCGGTTGGGATGCTTTAGAGCGGCGTATCCCCGAACATTTCTTGGAAATTACACATGTCGGTTTTTCTCCATTGACATGGCTGAGCCTTTTCTTGACATTCTTGATTGGGGAAACGCTGGTGCCGCCCTATGTGCAGCGGTTGTTAATCGCTAAGTCCGTTAAGGCAACTCAACAAGGGACAATTTGGAGCGCTTTGTTGTCCGTGCCGTTTTTCTTGATTACGGGATTGATGGGTTTGACGGCGTTGGCGATTGACCCGAATATACCCAGTAATTTGGCAATGCCGACACTGATTTCTGTGGCAGCTCCGGTGGTGGTGAAAGGGCTTGCTTGTGCCGCTATTATTTCTATCGTTATGTCTTCGGCGGACTCTTTTTTAAATGCGGCTTCCGTCTGTCTGATGGAAGATGTTATCAAGCCTTTGCGACAAAAGGCTTATACTTTCGAAACCAACGCAAAAACAGATTTATACCTCATTCAATTTTTGACGCTGTTTATTGGTATTGGTTCGGTCTTTTTGGCATTAAAAATTCATAATGTTTTGGATGTGCTGCGATTTTCATATAATTTCTGGGCGCCGATTATGTTGGTATCACTGGTGATGATTTTTATGCGACGGCAGCTATTCCCTCGGGCCTTTTGGATCGGAGCATTTGTGGCTTCTTTGTCGGTCAGCTTGATCTTTATGCTGGGTAAAAACGGTAAATTCTGCGGAATGGATGCCGTGGTTATCGGTACGGCTGTGAATGCCGTGACAATATTCGTCTTGAATACGTTTGAAAAACATCGCTTTCATCAGTCTTTGGCGCAAGTTTTGCCGGAAGCTAATAAAACAAATCCAGCATCATCATTGACAAAGGGAAAATAACGGTTCTGTGAAAAGCTTGATAGGGAGGGATAATGATTTTGATAATCACCCGCTCTGTCCCCGAAGCGATATCCAAAAACGTTTGATGCATTACCAAGAAGGGGAAAGGATTGTCTTGGTTCTTTAGAGCCTCTTTCATCTTATCATAGAATGCCCAATAAAAATTACGAAGTCCCATTTCATACCATGGCTTGGGATGACCGGCGTAATGAAGAATAAGGCCGGTTTTATCGCTGATTTTTCGCATATCCATATTGTAGATACGGTCTTGTATCAAGGTTCGTTGATGCCATAAAATGTTAATAACATCCTGATCTGCCAGTTTAATGTGAGGATTATGAAGATTGGCTTGGATAAAACGATATACCTCGGGTAAAAGATGTTCTTCTCGTATTACTTTGAGATTGAGCAGTAAAACACCTGCGTTGACATACTCTTGTACACCGTATGGTTTTAAGAGAGAAAGGTAGGTTTCTTTATAAGCATCCGGTGTGGCGGCTAGGATATGGTCTTGAAGCGGTGTGTCAAAAAACGATTGTATCGGACCATTGATAACAATATCGGCATCTAAATAAAGGGCTTTATCGACATGTGTCGGCAAAAGAGTCGGCAAGCTAAAGCGTAAGAAAGTTTCCTTGGTGATTGTCGAATGTTTCAGCAAGTTATTAAATTCATTCGGGATGCTTGTTTGAATAAAAGAAATGCGGCTATTAGGGAATGGGGCCGTCAGCTCGGCAAGAGATTTCCTATTTTCCGGCGATAAAGATTCATGGAGAACATACAGGTAAATGCGACTGTTTTGGTTGTGCCATAAAAGGGAGGTAATACACGTCTCTAAAGGTTCGGCATATGTATCATTGACACCAAAAGCAATATGCATTTCGGGGGTATTTGCCGTCATAGGACGCGGTTTGAAATGGTTCCAGTTTTGTATATACAGTCCGATAAACAGGAAGCAAAAAGAGCCGATGAATACGTAGGTAATATATCTTTTCATGATGAATATAATGACGTCTTTAGGAATTATACCGGTTGGTTGTTGGAGATGTTCTATCCCGTTTGAACTTCAGTTCGAGGTTGGATTACTTTCCTTTCAATAAGGCATCAATCAGCTCTTCAACCGTGGGGATATGTCCGTTTTTATACATGGGATCTGTCCCGAAACGGTAGGCCAGATGGCCGGCAAACATCAGATTATCATCGACACTTTCACCATGTGCAATGGCCGTCAGCGTTTTGGTAATGCAAAATGAACGTGCATCAGGTAAGCGGTCCAAATGCCCGTTTGCTTGTGACCAGCCCGAAAAGGCACACGCCGACAAACAGCCGACACATTCTGCACGGTCGTTTTTAATGCGCGCATTCTCTTCTTTGGACAAGAAAATCAAAGACTCATCAGGCGTTCGAACGGCAACAGGCCTACCGTTTTGTTGATAGGCATGGGCTCGCTTGAGGTCATGTTCCGTCAAATAGACGGTGTGGGCCTCGGATACCTTAAAGGGTTTGACAAAAATACTCTCCGGTTTAGTTTTGTAGGGCATTTCCGTGTCCTTTCGATCCATCAACATTTGTAAAAAACGATTGCGGATAGCCGAAGAATAAAAACCGGTCGGAGAAAATTGTTGCAGAACAACATCCCCTTTTTTTAGACCCAACAAACATTTTTGCCAGTCCTTTGCTACCGGACTTTCTTGAGTCAATAACGGACGAGTGCCCAATTGAAAGGCTAAGGGACCAATATCGGGATTATCAATGTAATCATCAAACTCAGATAAGTTCCAAACACCACCAGCCATAATAATCGGTGTCGTGTTTAACTTGTATTCGTTCATTTGTCGACGTAAAGCAACCAGTCGCTCATAGGGACGTTCCGGTTTTTCCGGATCTTCGGAGTTGGACAAACCGTTATGTCCGCCGGCTAACCATGGGTCCTCATAGACGACGCCGCCTAAAAATTCAGGACAGTTTTTATAGCTTCTGAGCCATAGCGCTCGAAAAGCCCGAGCCGATGAAACAATCGGGTAATAATAAATGCCGTATCGAGACGCAATTTCGGCCAATTTATAAGGCATGCCGGCACCACACGTCAGACCGTGGACTAAATTTTTGACTTCACCTAAAACACTATCTACAACCGGTATAGAGTTATCCAGACGTTTGTTGTATTGAAAGCGGAGCGCCCCCAGTGTTTGTTGAACGCGCTCCCCGACGGCCGTTAATTTATCTTGATATTTTTCAGGGGCCTTTTCCTTCAGAGAAACAACCAAATTTTCACAGGAATTCATAACGCCTTCCAAAATGGGTAAGCTTCCCCCCATTTCCCAGAGAACATTCATGTGAATGCGGCCATTTCCTTGGGATATTTCGTGGGCAATTTTGGCTTGAGAAATACCCCCTTTAATTGACATTTCAATAAGCTCATCATGACGCTCTTTGCGTGAGCGGCGTGTGTAGACCTTTGGCACAATCTGACCCTTGTCATCCACGACATCGGCAAAGACGCCGGATATCGTTCCTACCGCGCCGGCTTTGGCCCAGGCACCGGAGGAGTATCCATCTGAAACGGCAATCCCCTTGCCGCCCTCAATCAAAGGAATAACCTCTTTTCCGGAAATAATAATAGGATTTAGTTTTTTCATATGGAGCCCTTTCTTGATAAAATTTTTTACCAGAATACACTCTTTTTTTGGAAAAAGCGAGTCTTTTTTAAAAAGAGGCTTGTTTTTTGTTCGGATTTTCGAGTATGATATAAAAAGCACATACAAAAAGGATTTGACTTAAAATGGGTTTTATTACCGGCAAACAAATATCGGAAGAGCATGTAAAACGATTGGCTAAGCTTTCAAAACAAAAACTATGGCCGTCTCGACAGGCTCCCTTTTTCCCGTCGGATATAGATGAGGATCGTTTCCCGACGGATTTGACCGTGTTGATGGAAAACGTGAATGAGCCCGAGCTTAAAGAGCTTTTAAGTTGGCCGATTATGCGATTCATAGACGCCAATGCTTTGGACGAATCCGTCGTCGATTTCATCCAACATACGGAAAAAAACAAAATGAATAAATCATTCGGTATGCTCTTGACTTGTCCGACACTCTATGCGTGTGATGTCGCGCGCATTTTTATGGATGTTATTTATGAGCGTGTCTCGTTGAGCAAAAGTCGCTATAAAAATATCCATTTGGCCCTTCACGAAGCGATGGTGAACGGTTTGATCCATGGTAATCTTCAAATCTCCAGCAACCTTCGCCAATCAGCTCGAGATTTTATCGAATATGCCAGATTGCTGAATGAGCGTTTGAATGATCCGGATTATGCGCAAAAATCCATGAGCTTGTGGGCAACATGGGACGAGCATAAGTTGGAAATAAAAATCAGAGATGAGGGCGCCGGATATGCCGTTATGCCCGTCATGCGCGCACGACCCTCCGTTCGTTCAAAGTCCGGTCGAGGCTTGAAAATGATTGCCGGAACGGCCGATTCTTGTACAATTGATGATTTCGGTCGTGAAATTACCTTGTCTTTCTTGTTGAATGAACGAGAACATTATCAGCTCTTGGTTTCAACAGATGAAGAACCCAAAGAAACCATTTTAAACGGACAAACAACGGATTTATCGGGTTGTCGCGTTTTGGTGATTGAAGATAACTTGAGTAATCAAGCGGTTTTGGGGCGCCTGTTGAATGTCATCGGTATTACAAATATCGATGCGGCTGCCGACGGTTTGGAAGGATTGCATAAGGTTCTGGAGTATAAACCGGATTTAATTATTCTGGATATTACGATGCCCAGAATGAATGGGTATGAGGTATTGCATCATCTTAAATCGGCACCGGAAACCAAAGATATTCCCGTCTTGATTCAAACGGCTTCAGATACGCGGGAGACGCGAGAAAAAACCTTTAGTGCCGGTGCAACGGATTTTATTTCTAAACCCATTAATCCCCTGGAATTCTTTGCGCGTGTTAAAGTGCATTTAGAAAATCGCTTGCTGGTGAATCATTTAGAAACACAATTAAAACATATTGAGGCCGAATTAAATGCCGCTCAGAGAATGCAGGTGGGTATGCTGCCCTCCGGTGATTGCTTGTCCGGCATTCGCGATACGTATCATTTGGATATGGCACAGCATTTTGAGCCTTCCTCTATCTTAGGAGGAGATTTTTGGCAGGTTGTGCCTATTTCTAAAAAGAAACTAGGTCTTTATATTTGTGATTTTTCGGGGCATGGTGTGGCCGCCGCATTGAATACGTTTCGTTTACAGGCTATTGTCTCACAAATGAATCGCGTGATTAAAAGTCCGGCAACTTTTCTGAGACAGCTGAATACGCGATTATATCGACTGTTGCCGCGGGGACAGTTTGCTACTTTTTTCTTCGGTATTATCGATGTGGAAGAGGGCGTCTTACGGTATGCCAGCGCCGGATCGCCTGCACCGATTCTAAAAACAGCACGTGGAATAAAGCGTTTGTCAACGGCCGGTATGCCGTTAGGTATTATGAAGACACCTCACTATCAAGACCATGCCGTGCGCCTGCATGAAAATGATCGTTTGTTTTTATTCAGTGACGCTTTGACGGAAACACCTAATGCCGAGGGCGTGCGCTTAGGAGAAGACGGATTCGCAAATATGGTGCGGCCTCATATGACAGCCGTGACGGCTCATGTCGCTCTGGACGGTATTATGTCCGATTTCTTTCGTTATGCACCCCCACCGCCTCCGGATGACGTGACAGGAGTCTTTATTCGTTGGGAGAAAAAAAGGTGATTCGCTTATTCGTTGACTGTCCTTTAAAAGAGGGAGATCGGGTGATGTTGGATGAGGGACAACGCCACTATTTGCGTGATGTGATGCGGCGAACGGTCGGAGATGAGGTGGCGCTTTTTAATGGTTGTGACGGCGAGTGGTCGGCCGAGATTGTCGAACTCAGTAAAAAAACGGCTTCTTTGAGGGTGCAAAAACAGCTTCGGTCTCAACAAATCGACCCAACATCTCCCTGTATCTTATGTGTGGCGCTTTTGAAAAAAGACCCGATGGATCTTGTTCTTCAAAAGGCAACCGAAATGGGTGTCTCAGCAATTTATCCCATGATAACCGCCCGAACTGTCGTGCATCAGTTTAATCATCATCGTGCGCAGGCACTGGTGCGTGAGGCCGCCGAACAGTCGGAACGACTGGATGTTCCCAGAGTGACAGAGGTGGCTTCTCTGAAAGAGGTTGTGGCCTCTTTACCCCCGCAGGTTCAACCGGTTTTTTTGTCCGAGCGCGGATGCTCGGAAGGAGAGTGGGATACAAACAAGGCAACGGCTTATTTCGTGGGCCCAGAAGGCGGATTTACGGATGAAGAAGCCGGCTTTTTAGCTTCCTTGCCCTTGGGGGGCGTTTGTCATTTGGGCAAAACAATTTTACGGGCCGAAACGGCCGCATTAGCGATCATCGCTTGTCATCAGTTTGCGCGAGAAATAAAAAAATAACGGGATAGTCGTTTTGGTGTTGCATTTCGACCTTTTTTATGGTTTAGTACTACTATACCGTCATTAGCTGTGAAAGGAATGTGTATGAAGATTTCTCGTTTTTTGCTGGTCTCTGCTTTTATGGTTATGGGGTTCGGGGCTCAGGTGGCCGCTCAAGGATTTTATAACCCTTTATTGATTTGTCGGGCGCATCAGTGTGCCGCTTCAACGTACGCTTTTTCAAAAAGCTTTCTGTTCAATGCTCTTGAAAAAATGATGACAGATAATATCGGACATAGTATTCGCGTGTGTGATGCGGATCCTTATACACATGCGTGCTTGCGATATGGTGTGCGCATCCCGGCTCAGGCCTCATTCGCTCAGGCTAATATCACTATTCCCGAAATTTATTTGTCCGATGTTAAGCTATCGCCCAAAGAGGCGACTTTGAATATGGTATGGGACTATCGTGTAAAGGTGAATACAACTTATCCCCGCTGTAGTGCAGCCTCAACTCAATTAAGTGTCCCCTTTGTGAATAAAGTGCAACTTCGCTCGGCTGAATTTGGGTGTGGCATGACGGAAACAGGACGATCGCTTTTGAACGCTACCTACGATGTGGATTATATCGATTTCGACTATGGACTGATTGGTGCTTATTATACAATCGGAACCGCAGGAACGGTTCGCGGAGGGCGCTCGGGGTATGTATTGATGGCGTTTGGAGCTAAAACAACCGTCGACATACCGGATGAAGCGTTTGAAGTGCCAGCTCCTCGTGTCGCTAACAACTGGACCGCTCCATTGGGGGAACCTCTATACATTCAACCGATTGCGCAAGAAGTCGTCGAAACAGCGCCTCAATCAACACCAGCCCCCGTAATGGTGGATGATTATATTGGGGGTGTACCAATGGAAACACAGGAGATGTCCGATACATCCGGTCAATCTTCTCGGAGCTTTTTTGAACGGGTTGAGGACTTCCTCTATTTCTAAACATAATCAGTTAACATTAAAAAGGGCAACTTATGATTCAAACAACACGATTGTCAAATGGGATTCGTGTCATTACGGATGTGAATCCAACAGCGGAAACGGTTTCTTTGGGATGTTGGGTTGGTGTCGGGGCACGCTATGAAACCCCCGACATGAACGGTATTTCGCATGTCTTGGAGCATATGGCTTTCAAGGGAACGCAACATCGCTCGGCTTTTCAGATCTCGCGAGAAATTGAAGATGTCGGCGGCATCATTAATGCGTATACGGGAAAAGATGTCACCGCTTATTATGTGAAAGTCTTGAAAGATGATATGCGCCTGGGGTTGGATATTATTGCAGATATTGTTCAGTATGCGACAATGGACCAGGCAGAGCTGGAAAAAGAAAAAGGCGTTATCATTCAGGAAATTAATATGAGTAATGACACGCCGGATGAGTTGGTCTTCGATCATTTGGCGCATATTGCTTATCCGGACCAACCCTTGGGACGAACAATTTTGGGTACACCGGAAACGGTGCGCAGTATTACCAGTGATAAACTGCTGGCCTATGTACATTCACAGTATGCGGCAGAACGTATGGTGGTGAGTGCTTCGGGGGCTTTTGATGCCAAAAGTTTCGTTGAGTTATGTGAAACATTATTGACTCATGTTTCTACTGTTTCGGTGTCTCAACCTATGCCGGCAGCTTATCGCGGCGGAGACTCACGCGTGCAAAAACAGCATGAACAAGTCAACCTTGTATTGGCATTTGAGGGAACCTCTTACTTTGATCCAGACTATTTTGCCGCGCGTATTTTGGCCGCTGTTTTGGGGGGCGGAATGTCCTCTCGTTTATTCCAGGAAATCCGGGAAAAAAGAGGTTTGGTTTACACTATTTCGGCATTTAATTCGTCCGAATCAGATACCGGATTGTTCAGTATATATGCCGGAACAGGAGAAAAAGAAGTGCAGGAATTGATGCCGGTTTTGTGTGATACGCTTTTGGCCTTGCCGGATTCTGTGACAGAAGAAGAAATTGCTCGCGCACAAGCACAGTATAAAGCGCGTTTGCTGATGCAAACGGAAAATATCTCGACACACGCCGAACGCCATGCCCTGGATATGATTACTCGGGGGCGCATTATTCCTTCCGAGGAGCTTGTCGCGGCTATAGAGGCCGTTGATAAGGCAGCATTAAAACGGGTCGCTCATCGTTTGTTTTCCGGCGTTCCCAGCTTCGCAACGTTAGGTCCTATCGCGCATGTGATGCCCTATGATGTTTTGTGTGAGAGATTGAAGCATGCCTGATCTATCCGTTGAAGCAACCATTCAAACGGATGGCCTGATTTTCGGATTAGATGAGGCCGGACGAGGACCTTGGTGTGGCCCCGTCGTGGCGGCGTGTGTTTGTTGGAAATCGGGACAGGTGCCTTTGTCATTGGCGCATCAGATTAATGATTCTAAAAAATTAACCCTCAAAAAACGTGAGGCGCTGTTCCCCTTGATTTTGTCGTGCCCAACGGCGATTGTCGGTGTAGGAGAGGCCTCGGCCGCCGAAATTGACTCCATGAATATCTTGCAAGCATCCTTTTTGGCCATGCAGCGGGCTTTGGACAGTGTGCGAAAACAAGGATACTCCCCCGCTTTTGCGTTGATAGATGGGAATCGTCTGCCGAATTGGGACTTGCCCAGTCGTTGTTTGGTGAAAGGAGATGCTTTGTCGCTTTCGATTGCGGCAGCCTCAATTATTGCTAAAGTGGTTCGAGATCGATACATGGCGCGCTTGTCCCAAGAGTATCCGGCATATCATTGGGATAAAAATGCCGGTTATGGAACGCCGGAACATATAGCGGCTTTGCAGGCGTATGGTATTACACCGCATCATCGCAAGAGCTATGCTCCCATTCGAAAACTTCTGATATCCAAAGCGCTTGCTGCAGAAGCTTAATGGCTGGAGATACTGAACTCTGATATCGGCGCATGTGTCGGAGACGTGCGCGCTCCAAAGATGACGACACCGCAAATACAGGATAGGATAACCATCATCACCAACAGAGTATATGTTGACGTACCACGCTCATTTTCCCTTTGCTCTGTTCGGGCCAGAAGAGACAGAGAATCGATTTGGGGCTCTAAATCGTCTTGAGGGCTTATCATGGACGACCTCCTTTCCTTTTGTTTTTTTAATAATTATACCCCTAAACCGTATTTCTGTCAAATGCGTGTATGTTTTGTGAAAAAAAAGCTTGATTTTTTGAAAAAAAGCGTGTATAAGGGAAAAGACTTTACGAGAAGGGGTTTGCGCTTGTAGCTCAGCTGGATAGAGTATTGCCCTCCGAAGGCAAGGGTCGTGAGTTCGAATCTCGCCAAGCGCGCCATAAAGTTGACAGGCTTGGTTTTCTTGTAAAGAGGGGTTTATTGGGGTGTCGCCAAGTGGTAAGGCAACGGTTTTTGATACCGTCATTCGTTGGTTCGAATCCAGCCACCCCAGCCACAGAATACAAGCCGTCAGAAATGACGGTTTTTTCTTTATATATCAAGCATTTATACTGGCTCGGATGTTTAAAAGTCAAAATAGGCATTTTTAAAGCAACATCCGAACTTTTTTATTACCAATCTTTGTATTTCAATAGCTTACGGGATTTTAATCAATTTCGTATCTCACCTGAAAGATATTATCCCTCCCC
>CALXXW010000010.1 GCA_944392785.1 uncultured Alphaproteobacteria bacterium
TAACGGTATCGGATATACCGCAAGGGGTGTGTGATAAGGTCATAGACATCAACTGGCAAATGCCGGCGGCTATTTTGTTGGATGGTGTTGCCGTTGATGACAATACGGTTTGTGGTGAAGGTAATAACGAGATGTTATTTGCGTTTGCCAACGATTTAAAAAGCGGCGCTGTGGCCGGTGAAACCACGGACCCGAATGAAGAGCATTGTTGGGGCCACGGCACCTGGGACGGCACGTCATGCGCGTGTGAGCCTGGTTGGTCCGGAGATGATTGCTCGATGACACAATTCTGTGATACAAACGGCACCTGTTATGGTTGTTCGTATTCATCCGCCCCATCTACCACAGCGGCCGAATGTGCCAAGTGTGATGGCAGCAGCACACCACGAGTCTTGTTAGAGAATAGATATTGTGCTTTAGCTGATTGTGGGGTGAATCAGTTCCAGGGCACCTATGGCTCTTGCTACAGCTGCAGAGAGTCATGGAGCCCTTCAGCGACCGCGGCCGAATGTGCCAAGTGTGATGACAGCAGCACACCACGATTTATGGGTACTGATGGCTCTTGCTACAGCTGCAGCGATTCAGATCCCTGGTCAGCGACAAAAGCCGAATGTGCCAAGTGTGACAAGAGTAGAACCCCACGCGAGATGAGAAGCGGGATTTGTATTCTACGAGGATATTGTTCTGAGGGATTTTTGAGTTCTTCTGGCTGCACCAGCTGCAGCGTTTCATGGGCCGAAACAACGATCGCGGCCGAATGTGCCAAGTGTGATAAGAGTAGAACACCACGGTATATGGATGGAAGTCGGTGTTATAAATGTCCGACAAGTTCAAATTTTGGCGTCTTGAACACCCAAGAGAAGTGTCAATCGTGTCGTGGGACATGGGACGGTAAGACACAGAAATGCTCCTAACCCCGGGGCTCTGGTCGGGCTTAAAGGGGGAATTTACCCCCCTTTAATGCCCGGTCTGTCAACTAAAACAGAGGTGGATAGGATACCGATCCCGCTGACATCTGCTTGATAAAGTGGGTGCTTTTGATCGCATGTGTCGGGCTCTTTTTTTTAAAAAGTTATTTCTTCGTTAATAACCGCTTAAAAATATCACATTTTATACATGTTTGACCTCTTTTCTACTTTAAAAAGGGAAAAAAATATGATATACTCGCCCTTGTAATAACAAAAAGGAGAAACGTGGAATGTCTAAAGACTATACCTTTAATCCGGGCGATTTTGTTGTTTATCCTGCACATGGGGTGGGTCAAGTCACCGAAATTCAGAAAACCGCTGTCTCGGGGCAGGAATTAAATTTAATAGCTATCAATTTCAATAAAGATAAACTGACGTTGCGCATTCCATTAAATTCGGCTCAGAAATCAGGCTTACGCCAAGTGTCTTCCGCCGAAGACTTAAATGCCGCTTTACATATTTTAAAGGGAAAAGCTAAAGTCAGAAGAGTTCAATGGAGTAAACGCGCTCAAGAATACACCGCTAAAATTAACTCGGGTATCATTGAAAATACGGCGGAAGTGATTCGCGACTTGTATAAAAATCCCGCTATTGGGGAGCAGACCTACAGTGAACGGCAAATCTATGAACAGGCGATGAATCGAATGGCCTCTGAGTTCGCCGTGGTCAACAGATGCTCTCAGGAAGAGGCAACCTTACAGCTGGAACAAATCTTGCGTGATAAGTCTTCAACCAGACTATAAAATATGTCAAGAGAACTTAAAGAAGGAGAAGAAACGGTATGTCCTTGAACCAATCTCTCTTTCTGCTTTATGGTTGTGCCATATGAGAACTTCTTTTAATATCCTGGCTCTGGGGCTTGTGTCGATACTTTTGGTGGCTTGTGCCGAGGTGCAAGTGTTTGAAGATACGCGTCGGGAAGCCGGACAACGCGAACCCGTCGGGTTGTCGCAACCGGATAAACCGGCTATTTGTTATAACCCCCTCTGGCATGAGATAACAGAGGCTCAAACTTTAGCCGACAGTCTCTGTGCACCAAATCATCGTGTAGCCGTTCTCAAACGAACAGAGGCTTTTTCATGTCGTTTGATGACTCCGACAACCTTGTTCTACGAGTGTGTCTTGCCTCAAAAACAACCTTCGGCTCGTCATTAATAATAGGAAAAAGCTCAACGAATCTCTATCTAAAAAGCCCCGGCGACGGCACGTTGACAATTGCCGCGCACGTCCACATATTGTGAAGTCCCTGTTTCATTGAAATAAACCAATGTTGAACAATCGCCCGTGCGATAAGCCCATACTTGATGAGGAGCCTCCATACGAACGATGACGGGTTCCCCTAAAATACGCTTGATTTGTTGTTGGCTTTTCATTTCAAGATACGCCGTGTATTTCGGCTCTGACACATCCGGTGCCCCGAACAACGAGCACCCACTCAATAAAACCAACATGCCGGCTAGAGTCAAAAATTTACTGATCATGTGCGCCATTATACACAAGCTTAAATCAAAAAGCAAGCAAAAAAGATCGGTATTAATCCGATAGGGCGTAAAGGTGCTTTGAGAAGACAAAACATCCAGACACCTAAAGTCATTAAAAACAGGCTGAAAGAACTGATGCTGGCGATATTGATCTCGGCGTATGGGAAGTTGGCGATCCAAGAACAGGTATGAGAAACACCTTGAAGTCCCCATCCGGCCATATGCCAAAACGGTGTCTCTAATCCTATGGGCATCATCAAAAGCCCTAAAAACAAGCACGGCATAATCAGAAAAGTAAATAAAGCACTTGTCAGCAGATTACCCAAAACACCATAAGGATTCATCTGACCAAAATGATAGATAATAAACGGAAGCGTTGCTAAAGAAACGACGGAACTGGCTCCCACAGACAGAAGGGCTTTTCGTATCATGCCATGAGCCTGCCGTGTCTCACGGAAAGCCTCATAAAAAGCCACCAAAACAAATGTCGCCATAAAAGATAACTGAAAGCTGATAGACAAGACATATTCCGGTCGGAACAGTAAGAGACCGAATAACGCCAGAAACAGAGAACGAAAAGAAACAACACGTCTATCAAATAACATGCCCGTTAGAACAAACGCTATCATAATGAATGAACGGATAGCCGGCGTTTGTAATCCCGAAATCATCAGATAGCCGAAACTGCCCAAAAGAGCTAAAACAGCCGCGAGTTTCTTTATGGAAACACGAGCGGCTAACGGTGGACATAACGATCCCAACTTCCGAAAGAAAAGCAACATAAAGCCGGCGACCAAGACCATATGAAAACCGGAAACAGACAGAACATGAGTGATGCCCGCTTGTCGATACAGGTGACGTATATGATCGGGAACCACACCTTGTTCTCCCAGAATAAGGGGAATGGCAACAGCGGCTTCCTCAGCCGGAAGAACTTGAGTTATTCTGTCAAAGATAAAAGAACGAAAGTTCTCTAGCTTGACCGACAGATGAGTCGGATAAGCCGGCTGAAGAACGTTAATTGTATAAGCACGTCCCAAAGCGCTCAACGATTCATAATAAACGCGCAAGGCATACTCTTTTGAAACAATGCTCGGAGGATATAAGGTTGTTGTCGCTCGTATACGATCTCCGACATGTAGAGGTGTTTGATCCGAAACAACCAAGCGAACCGTGCGCAGTTGAGGTAAACTGATATCATTTTCAACTTGGATATCTCTTAAAATCAGGCGCGGTTCATCACCGGGAATAATTTTGATAATTTCACCGGTTAAAACAATGCCCCTTTGTGTTTCCCTAAGTGGCGGTGCATCAATTAAAGCCGTGCGTATCAATATGGCCGTCAACCCTAACAGAAAAAAGAAAAGAACAAACAAGCCTCTTTGATGAAAACGCTTATAGATTAACAATGTTGCCGATCCGATACCGGCCGTTATCCCAATGGCACAAGGAACAGAAATATCCGGTTGATACTTAAAAAAGAACAAAATCCCTAGGATAAAGGCGATCACATTCCAGGCAAAACGATGCTCATATGAGCGATAAATAGCGGATAAAACACGTTCGTGAATGGGCAGCTTTTTCATCTTGTTAGGGCACGGCAATCAGAGCCGATTGAGAATCGGCACGCAACAAATCCAACAGCTTTGCATCTAATTTTGCGATCAATGTTTCAGACATTTCATGCCAAACTTCTTCTTTTTCCGCCAATGAGCTGCGTGCTCCGATTGTTCGACTTTCCCAACCTCCCACCGTCTGACAATATACTTGACGACCGTCTTGCTCAAAGATCAGTTTTAGTTTCATCGTCAAAAGATATTTGACACGCTCCATAAAGAAAAAGCCCGCGGTTTCTTCTCGTGTTTCGGTTAAAGAGGCTTCTTCGATAATGAAATGAGCCAATGTCATACGACCGGTTGTAAGGGGCTGAAACCGTTTTTCAATCCAGGTTTTCAAAGATGCCTCCGGCGGGACCTTCAATCGTGTCTCAATATAGGGGGCACTTAAACGCGCAGAATTTTGACTATCAACTTGAATTTGTTCGGCATTTAGTATGATAGGGGCTTGCGTATAGATGCTATCCACAACGCGCTCATCCGAAGACAGCCGCGGCGCAGCACATCCTCCCAACAAAAATAGTATCAAACAGAGGGTGTATCGCATGTTTCTAACTCCTTTTTTAAAAATGTATATGATGTGCCGCAGAACTGACAAACGGCGGTAATCGTTTCTCCTTGATAGAGAGCAGCCCTTTGTTCGGCCGGCATTTGTCTGAGGAATTCACGCATACGGCTTTTATGACAAGGGCAGGAAAAATGGGCCTGCAAGCTGGAAAACAGCCGCAAATTATTAGCATGAAACAAGCGGAATAAAAGCGCTTCAGGAGTCAATGTTTCCGAAAACAGTTCCTGATCTTGAACGCTGTTCATAAGAATACATAATGTCTCCCACAAATCAGCCTGTTCCTCGGGAGACGGATCGGTCTTATCCGGCATTTTCTGTAAAAGCAATACACGAACCATCTCACCCTCATGCCGCAGAATCAAGGTCGTATCAATCTGTTCTGATGTTTTGAAATAATCCCGCACAACATCCGATAAGTGAGGATGACGCACGGCAACGATACCTTGATATGGTTCATGACCGACCTCGGCGACTGAGAACAAAAGTTGAGCATTTTCTCCCAACAGATCAAAGATCGTTTCGGCCTTTGAGGGTAAACTTTCCGCATTAAAAACGGCATAAGCACGAACAGATTTATCATGACGAACATCGACATAAAGCGTTTTAACGGGCCCATCGTTTCCTTGGACCTGTAGGGCAAAAACGCCCTGATACTTAATTCCCGCACTTAAAGCTAATGCCAATAAAACCGCTTCATGCAACAGCGGTTTCAGAATCGCCGGGTAATCATGTTGCTTCCAGATTTCTTGGAAAGTTTGATCGGCAGAAATGAAAACCCCGCGAGCCAAACCATTTTCGACCATAAAAGGTTGAATAATATCCATTTGCAATTCCTTTCATTTGCGTGTATTATCCTTCAAGGAAAAGGAATTGTCAATGTCAAAACGCATAACCGAGCAAAGATTATATAACAGTGCTCTTTATTATTTGGAGCGTTATGATGCCTCTTTGGACAAAGTGCGGCGTGTTTTGTATCGAAAAGCTCAACGCGCTCAACAAACAGGCGTTGAGATACCGTCAGAGTTGCCCACCTGGATTGAACATATCTTGGAACGGCTGCAACAACAAGGTTTTGTAAGCGATACGCGATATGCCGAAAATCAAATACGTATTCTGACTCAGGCCGGAAAATCCGAGCGGTTCATTCGTGGTAAATTACGACAAGCAGGCATTTCCGATGAGACAGTATCAACTTTATTGCAATCAGCGGAAGGGACCGAGCTCAGTCGAGCCTGCCTCTTTGTTCGCAAGAAAAAACTGGGACCTTGGCGTGCACCGACGGAGCGTTCGGATAAACAAAAAAAGGATTTAGCGGTATTGGCACGAGCAGGCTTTTCCTATGATGTTGCCCGTCAAGCATTAAATCTATCATCTGACGCTCGGGATGAGATGGGCTATGACGAATCCTTCTCTCTTGCCGTCGAAAAATAAGAAGATATCAAGACAAGGGCTTCTATCAATCTTTTTTAAGTCGCTTTTTAGAGAAAGGTGCACGATTTTACTTGACTTTTTATAAAAAATATGCTATAAGCGAAACGTTAACAGGCTATTTGCATACCTAAAACACCCCTGTTATTTTTTTATATATACTCCAATAAAAGAGCTGCCTTTGTTGAATAAAGGCGGCCTTTTTTGTTGGGGTATTTTTTTCACTTTATTCTCGGAGAACATTATGGTAGAACATATTCAAATTCAGGGCATTCCGCCCAAAATTCAATATGTGGCAGACGGTGAAACACTGACATATGAGTTTCCTTTTGCTATTTTTGAAGCTGACAACCTACAAGTTTATTTTAATGACGAGTTGCAAGCATCCACGAGCTATACGCTTTCGGGCAGCGGTATGACGAACGGAGGCAGTATTACCTTTCAAACACCGCCGCCTCAAGAGACGGTTTTAACCTTAGTCCGCGCTCTTGAAATCAAGAGAACAACGGATTTTCAAGAAGGAGGAGCCTTACGAGCCAGCGCGTTGAACTACGAGCTGGATTATCAAACGGCCTGTCAACAGCAAATTGCAGATAATTTAAATCGCGCCTTGGTTTTACCCCCTTACGCGGTTGATACGGATATTACGTTGACATTACCTCTACCGGTTGCCGGAAAAGCCATTGTCTGGAATGCGACCGGAACCAATCTGGAAAATTCAACCATAGAGGTGAATGCGCTTGAAAGCACGCTGAAAACGTATGTCGAAAATGCCCAACAGGCTGCCAATGAGGCCAGCGAAAGCGCTCAGGAAGCCGCCGAGGCAACAGATACCGCCATTGCTCAGGCCCAAGCGGCCATGCAGCAAGCAGCAGAAGCATCGACAAATGCGGCTAATGCTTCCGCCGCAGCTGCCAGTGCCTCGGCGTTGGCCACATCTGCCTCAGAGTCCGTTCAGGAGGCTCTGGATAGATTGGATCAAGCATTGGAAGAATTACCGGATGCCACGAATGTTCCGGCATTGGGGACGAACGGTCTTTATGCGACGACTCAGATAGACGGCGATCGTTGGTCGCGGGAGTATTTTTCAGATTCCGCAAAAACGCAACGTGTTTTTTGTGCGCAGGGTGGTTATGTTGAAGGCAACGCTGACAGTGTCGTTTTAAATGTACCTTTTTCCAACACGCAATATACCGTTCAAATTGGCGTTCGTAATTGGAGCGGGACTCAAACCGCGTGGCATAGTCAATATGCATTTATCAATCCGACCACAACAGGGTTTGAATTTGGTTTAGCCTCGGCCATGGAACGCACATGGATCGCTTTTGGTGTATAATTCTTAAGAGGAGAAAAATCATGCTTCATCAAAAAAAACAATTTCCATCCTATTTTTCTTTAAAAGAGGTTGATTGGTGTCAAAAAAATAATGCGATGATTTCGGACGAACATATCCAAAAAAATGACGCCGGCATAGCTGTCGGTGGATACTATGAAATCGTCGAGCGACCTGTTAAGACGCGCACCTATAAGGAAAAACGCCTATTAGCTTATCCCAGCATTGAGGAACAATTAGACATGCTTTATTGGGATCAAGTCAACGGAACCACCGTTTGGAAAGAGGCTATTCAAGCCATCAAAGAACGTTATCCCAAAGTGTGATTTCAACAAGCGGAAGCTTTCCCAAGCTTCCGCTTAATAAGCTCATCGGACCTGAAAAATCTGACGGATATAGGGATGCTTTAAGAGCGCTATGTTGAATTTTACTTGCAATTTGAGACGTCTTTTGCTAAAAAGAAAACATCATTTTTTAAAAAAGGAGTAAAAAAATGGCTTTTAAAACACTATCAGATTTTGATTTCAATGGTAAAACAGTTTTTGTTCGTGCCGATTTAAATGTACCGGCAAAAGATGGCGTCATTACGGATATGACACGGATTGACCGCTTTGTTCCGACATTAAAAGAAATAGCCTCTGCCGGCGGCAAAGTGGTTGTTGCCTCTCACTTTGGACGTCCCAAAGGGGAGAAGAAGCCGGAATTTTCCATGGCTTTTATGGCACCGGCATTGGAAAAAGCCAGTGGTCTTCCCGTCAAATTTGTGGATGATTGTGTCGGTGAACAGCGAGATGCCGCTATCCGCGCCATGAACAAAGGGGACGTTATTTTATTGGAAAATTTGCGCTTTTATCCCGGAGAAGAAAAAAATGATCGTTCTTTTTCCGAACAATTAGCCAGCGGTATAGATATCTATATTGACGATGCTTTTTCGACGGCACATCGCGCTCATGCGTCAACCGAGGGCATGGCACATTTATTGCCCCACGGCGCCGGTCGCCTGATGCAGGAAGAGCTGGAGGCGTTGGACAAAGCCTTGGGAAATCCGATTCGCCCTGTTTGTGCGCTGGTAGGTGGTTCCAAAGTGTCAACAAAATTAGATTTGCTTTCTAATTTGGTGAAAAAGGTGGACTATCTGTGTATTGGTGGCGGCATGGCTCACACGTTTTTAGCCGCCAAAGGTATTCCCATGGGTGAAGGCTCTTTGGTTGAACCAACCATGATTGAAACAGCTCGGAATATCCTGGCCAATGCCGGACAGTGCACCATTGTTCTGCCGGTTGATTTAACTTGGGCAGATCAGTTCGGAGAAGGACAAGAAGCACATGTTTCGAATGCTGATGCCGTTCCGGCCGGGAAAGTGTTGTTGGATATTGGTCCCAAATCGGCTCAATTATTCATTGACACGATTAAGAACTGTAAGACACTCATTTGGAATGGTCCGGTTGGCGCCTTTGAAATTAAACCGTTTGATAAATCCACCAATGAAATTGCCCAAGCTGTGGCACAATTAACACAAGAAGGTCAATTAACATCGGTTGCCGGGGGTGGTGATACCGTTTCGGCGCTCAAGAAAGCAGGAGTTGAACCATCCTTAACCTATGTATCGGCAGCCGGCGGTGCCTTCTTAGAGTGGATGGAAGGAAAAACGCTTCCCGGTGTCGCCATTCTGGAAAAATAATCATTCATCAGCTGACAAAAAGAAATACCCGAGATATTCTCTCGGGTATTTAAATAGGCTTCAAAGTTATCCTTGCGGATATCGCTGATTATTCGCAGAGGGCTCTATAACTCTCATTACGAAAGATGGCAAAAAAATCTGGTACAGCATAGGCCGTTCCGGCATTAACCAAGCGACCCATCCAGTGATAAGTGGTAAGCATATTGAATGCTACGCATGAAGCCGCGCTACCATACGGTTTTGTAGAAATCGTCTCCCATTCTTCCGAGGTGCATTTCGTTTTCGGATCAACCAGCGACATGTTCAGAGCCTCACAAAAATTATTGGCACTCCACCAGTCCATAGACGCCGTTGAGGCCGTATATTCTCCAACCGGTCGTGTGGTTGCTGGTTGACAAGTTCCCCGCTCCGGCTTTTGGGTGCCGCTTCCCCCCGTTGAAGTGGTATCCAATAAGCAATACTGATTGGATCCACAATTAGTGTTGTCGTGGCAGCCGGCAAAACAGGTCCCGGTAAAGGTATCGCAGAGCGGTGTGGGATCGGCGCAATCAGCATCACTTTGGCACTGTGCCGTCACACAGGTGTAGGTATATGGCCAAGAGTTTCCGGATATTTGACAGGCTTGTCCTTCGGCACAGCATTGAACACCACAAGCAATGCGGGGTTTGGGGCAATAAATGCAGGCATAGCCAGGGCGGGCCCCTTCCCAAACCTGCCCCCCATCACAAACGGTACAGCTGTTGTCATCTAAGTAGGATTGCATGCTGACTAAGGGATTGCTCTCTGTCGGACAGTCAACACAGTTCCCGGCCCCTACCAAAAATTGACCAACCGGACAGCTGCTCTTGACACATTCCCCTGTGCTCAAATCCAAATACTCACCCTTCGGACACGTGGGTTCATCTGTCTCCCCTGTATCTCCTGAGATGTCTAAAGCAGGACTTAAATCATTATTAAAGGCGTATAAAATGGTATTGGTTTCCCCACACGTGGCGGTATTGATATCACTGACCAGGGCACCGTTTAACTGCATTTCAACCGGCAAAGCCCAATCCATATTCAATACCTTTTCACAGACACCTTTCTCAATGCCCTCTACCGACAAGGTAAAGGCAAAATACGAGCCTTCATACGTATCATTTCCGACAACGGCATACTTATCCTGAATGAAGTTATCAAACTCACTTAAGTCCAACGGACGGTTGAGGATACGCTGTTGACTGGCGATAACAGCGCGTTTTTTGATCTCATTAACAATCTCATTGGCATTTCTTTTATCCATGGCCCAACGATAGCCGGCGACGGCACCGATAGACAAGACGCCCATAATAGCTAACACGCCCAGCATTTCAACCATACTGCGGCCGGATTCATTGGTGGGTATATGTTTTTTCATTTTTTTCCTTTCCTTTGAGATAAAACTCAATCTTTACAATGGCTTTATCATATTTAATCATTAACCTTGTCCGGCACAGCCCAAACTCACTACACAAAATTTTCCAAGGAATTCGGTTGGCTCGCTTCCAAACCAGTCGCCTCTCATAAATCTCTAAAAGCGGCATCCACTTCAAAATAACCATTTCCCATAAACTGATCTGTTCTTGGGTTGGACGGGGTTTGACCGGACATCGATCCATAAAGATGATTTCTTGCGGTGTATAAATAATCTCCGGCATCACACTTCGATATTTTGGTGAGCGAACCGGCGGCAACAGCCGTTCCACATAAGCGGCCGTTTCCAAGATATTTTTGATATCATCAATACTCTTAACTTTCATGATGCACCACCTTTACTTTGCTAAGCACATCATGACAGATGTCCGTCATAGTCTCCATTTCCGAGTAAGCGAGACCGTTTTCCTTGCAAAACCATTTCCGGACGGCTTTACGCCAGTCAACGGCAATGTATTTCTTGCCGTTCATCCAACCACGTTCTTCGTTCCACCGAACGAAGGCTACAGGGTCAATTGTATAGCCACTTCGTTTGCAATATTCAGCCACTTCTTCAATACTCGGAGCACCGACATATCCGGACTTATCCACATTTTCAGCCCCTTTATTTTTATTATTTTTAATAAAAACATATCCGGACTCTTCATCTCCTTTATCCTTATCCTTATCCTTCTCCTTATCAGGTTTTTCGTTGGCGGAATTTGGCGGTGGTTCAGAACCCTTAAGGTTTTCCTTTTCACGTTTTGGCCGACCACCTTTAGAGCCGCCAGCCACGCGAGCGGTCAGAATGGCGAATCATCATAATCCCCTGCCGATTGTGATTCCGTGTCATCGTGTTGTCGGAAAAAACGGTTCGTTAACCGGCTATGCCGGCGGGTTGGATTTAAAACGGTATTTGTTGGCCTTAGAAAGTCGACAGCATATCTTGTTATAAATAAGTCATTTCATAATCATGTTGTCCGCGCGTGCGGTCGAAAAGTCCTGTCGATTTT
>CALXXW010000011.1 GCA_944392785.1 uncultured Alphaproteobacteria bacterium
TATACTCACTTGCTTTCACAATTTCCTATACACTTCCGTCTCATAGTTCCTTATGCACTAAACAGCCCTTCCAATAGCTGCCCGTGCATCCGTTTCCTATCCCTTTATTCACTCTATATCTAAGAACCAACCCACTCTTTCGGTGGTGAGGTGGATTATATCCTAATTTAAATCAGATTGCAAGTCTTTTTTTATATTTTTTATAACTTTTTTATATATTTTTTACAACCTTCTGTTTATAAATGATTTTTTTGAAGTAATTCACCCCAAAAAATCGGTTTTATTTAATTGCTTCTCTTTTCTTTTGAAGTTGAAAACGCATTTCCGACGTCAAATCAGAGCCCAAATCCAACGCCTTTTGATATTGATAATCTGCCTCACGCAAGCGCCCCATAGCACGGTAAATATCGCCGGACCGCTCATACAAGACAGCGCTATACGGCATTTTTTCCAGAGCACGCTCCATTAAATCCAGCGCCTTTTGATATTCCTTTTTCAACAAATACCCCAAAGCCAGACTATCCATGATGTGAGGATCCTCCGGCGAAATCTGATGTGCCTTCAAAACATATTCAAAGGCTTGAGGGATATTTTTTTTCTGAACCAGCCAACGGTATCCGACCTCATTCAATAAAAGAGCGTCCTCCGGCTTTAATTTCAAAGCATTAACGAAATCCGATTCGGCCTCAGAAGGCGCTCCCAAAGCCTCATACGCCAATCCTCGTCCCATATAGCATCGTGCCAATCCTTCCACATCACCCAAAGGCATCAACCGAATGGCCTGTGTATATGCCTGAACAGCCTCCTGATAGCGTCCTTGCTGCATATAAGCGCCACCCAAGGTGCGAGACAACAACGCTTCATTGGGATTCCGCATCATCAATTCCTCCAACAACGGAAGTGCTCGTTCATAAGCTTTCATCTGCACGTCATTCAAGGCCTTTTTAAACACGATGGTATCACTGGGCACCTTAATGCGATCATATAGCACATTGGCCTTACGATATGCGCCGACGGACTCAAACAACTCAGCCCCCCAAATTTGAGCCATAACATTATCCTCATTCAGATATTGTGCCAACCCCGTCAGAATCAACGCCGGCTCACGCACTCTTTTATCATCCCCCAAAGAGTTTGAAACTCCCTGAAACGCCTCTGACAAGCCATCTGTCGGCGATTGGATTGTCATACCGGATAGCAAGCGCAACAATTCGGCTGACAGGGGATTTTCTTGCGCTTTTTTATATTGGATTGCCAAAGGAAAATCCGGTGTCCAAAGCCCCCGTGGGATATAAAATTGACGCATGATTTCCAACAAGACAAGTGGAGGATACCTCTTTTCAAAATGGCGAAAAGCCTTATCTGCCGCCTTATCATCCTTCAAATACACCGCCAGCATTCCGCGGTGCATTTGATAAAACTCCTGCAGCTCTTTTGACTTTTTCAACCCCTCCAAAGCGTCAAAGGCCTTTTGAGGTTTTTGCAACCCCGCATACAACCAAGCCTCCACAACCGGCTGCAGCACGAAATCCAGTCCATATTCTTTTTTATCCGATACAGCCTCCAATGCCTTTTCATACTGACCATCATGCGCTTTTAAAGCGGCGACGACATATTCGCTTAACAGCTCGGGGCGACCGGTCTGTGTCATAGCCTCGGCCAACGACTCCAAGTTGGTTAAATCTCCCTGCAAGACCTTCAAAAGGTAGATATCTGTTTTCAACATATCATTCCCTTTATCGACGGCCGCCGCCTGCTCGAAGTAATAAACCGCCTTTTCATAGTCATGATTTTCGCGCGCCAAGACACCGGCCAAATAAGCTCCCCACTGCACCTTTTCTGAAGGAACAGAGCTCCGATTCGGATAGAGCGGCGCCGCGGTTTTTTCCTCTGGGCCACACTCTTTGTGAAGCAAGCGAGTCCCCACACCGCAAGCAATCAAGCTAACCAAAACGGCCCCCAGCAAAATACCTTTTAGAATCCGCATAATGATATTTCCTCTTTATTTTTCATGAAAAAGATGCTATCATATTTTTCGAATTTTGAAAAGAAAAAATGAATACACTGGAAAAATTAAAATGGCTTATTCAAGCCGGCGTCACGGATAGCATCGGCGATTCACCCGTCAATCGATTAACGGTTGCCTCGTCTCAGGTCACACCGCCGATATCCTGTTCCAAAGCCGCAAGAGCCCCCCTTGATGCACCTGTCGACACAGCATTGGCACATGCAATTCAACAGGCCGAATCGGCCAAAACACTGGAAGAGTTATATCGGGTACGCAGCCTTTTTGAGGATTGTCCTCTCAAAAAAACGGCCGCCCACACATTACATGGGCGCGGCACTCTACCGGCACACGTTTTGTGCATTGGTGACGTCCCGGACAGCATCGATGATAAACAGGATCAAATTTTTGCGGGCGAATCGGGCAAATTACTGGACAAGATGTTGTCTGCCTTAGGATTGTCGTTAGACCGAAACACCTACGCCACACTTTTGATTCCTTGGCGTCCGCCCGGCAACCGTCAGCCGACGGATCTGGAGACAGCTTTATGTTTACCTTTTTTAAAACGTGAAATCGCCCTGATTCAACCTCAGTATATTCTTCTGTTCGGGGCATTGCCTGCTCGTGTTCTTTTGCAGATCGGCAGTCTACCGAAAGCACGCTCGGCCTGGCACGACTATCAAGGGATTCCCACCCTGGCAACATTTTCGCCGACAACTCTTTTAAAAAAGCCCGAATACCGTCGACCGACGTGGGAGGACTTAAAGCGTTTAAAAGAGCGTCTTGAAACTCGCCAGACGCCCTAACATTATTTTTCGCTTGTTTTTTTCAACTTTCCGCGCAATCGGCGAAGGAAAGCTTTCTGGCGTTTTTGCAAGGTATCATACGCCTCTTGATACGCATCGACACGTTGTGGCAGCGCCTCTGAGGATTGAGACGCCGTGACCACTTTTTGTTCGACACGATAAGCTATCAGCAATCGCCGCCAAGCCTGCGTATCCTCTGCACATATGGTTGCCAATTCTTTCAAATCTGCCAACACCGCCCGAAACGGCAGCTCTTTTGTATACGCCAACGTCATCAATGTTGGCGGCAACTCTTGGGACAACTGATTCACACTGTCGACCGGCAGAATGCCTTCGTCCTGTTTCCGCAACAAAGCCGCCACAACATCTCTTCGTGCCGGCTGAAAAGCCTCGGCCGGCAGGGCCTGCAAAAGCGTGTGATCCCACTCGCTCAGAGGGGGCCAACGATAACACGCCCGAAAGATTTCCATACCGGCAAGCAAGACCCCCAGAGCGGCCAAAACGCCCCATGAAAGACGTCGATGAGAGCTTTTCTGTTTGGATTTTAGCTCAGTATCGACCGATGTCATATTTAACGCTCTTTGTTTTTTTTGGCAACACGCAACCACGGCAACGCATCTTCCAATTTACCGTGCTCCAACTTTTGATGGCGTTTAATAGGCATTCCCAACCATTTTAATTTGGCCAACAATCCGGCTGATAAAGGCTTATCTTCCTTGACCGGTTTGACCTCTGTATGTGTTGTTTGTTGAGATTGTGTTTGTTGTTCTTCTGTCATGTTTTTCTCCTTCTTTTCTTTCTTGAGACATTAGTAATTCTTGCTTTTTTAATCGTTCTGTTTCGTGTTGTAGCTCATTCAAATAATAGGCCGTTTGTTCGCGTCGACACGCCAGAGATAAATCATCCCCCATCAACGGCATCGTTGAGTGGCGATAGCCATATTCGAAATAGCTCATTAACGGGACGGGACGATCTCCGACTTCTTGATACACACCATCCGCGATATGCATCATATCTGTTAAAATTTTACCGACGGTTGGCACATCCACACCTTGTGCCATCAATGAAAAGCCCGTTTCTTGTGCCAGTTGCTGACGCACCTTTTGAATTTCATGGACGAGATATTTAGCGCTGATTTCCGGATAAGCCCAATGCGGCATCGCATAGGGTCCATGCCAAGGGGATGGGATAAAAGCCGGCCAACTTTCTTGAACCAGAGCCAAGGCTTGAAATACCTCTTTTTGTCCCAAAGACGCATGCGTTAAGTGCGCCATCTGTGCCTGAGACACATAGCAAGGCCCCTCATAGCCGGGAAGTGAATCAAGCGCTTTTTGTTGGGCATCTTTCATATATACCACACCCAAAGAACCCAACGCCAGCAATCCCACAATACCCAACGTCACCAAAGTTTCCTTGTGTTGCCCAACAACCTGACAGCATTTTTGTTGTTGATGTCGAACATATTTCCCGATCAACGTCTGCGGCAAATAGCCCGATTCACCCAAAAACACATCGAGCACATCCGTCACCTGATGGTAAATATCCTTGACTTTAGCCAGCCCCCGATGAAGCCAATTCGATCTCTTCGGGATTGAGCAAGGCCTCTGGGGCCTCTTTGTTGACGAGCTTGTCACCGGCACAAAAGCCGCCTCTTCTTTCTCGACAGAAACGGTTGATGGATTAACCGACGCCGAAACAGGGGCCTCTGTCAAAAAAGCCTCCCAAAATTCCCGATTGCGCGGCTGATCTTGCTGTTTATCCCGATCCGTCATATACCTGCTCCTCTTTTTTTAGTATAACAAGGAAAGGCTTTTTTGTCAACAAAGCCCTGACGCCCCCCCTTTTTTACCGAACGGCACAAATACGAAGACACGGCCGACAAGGAAGACCGCTATCCGACCCTATCCCACCTTTTCCGTTTCTTATCCGAATCTCTATAGGCCCCGGGCCACATTCGTCACTCTCCGGAGACGGTTTGTATGGTATGATTCCATGGCAGAACCCGTTTTCCGGCAAAAAGAAACACCCATGCCTGACATGGGTGTTTCTGAACGGCATCAAGACGTTGCGTCTTGCTTCCTGAACTTAGTTCGCGAAATTAATCGTCACACCGTTAGTGGTTTTATTGTTACCAACAATCTTTTGAACGGTATCTATGATATCACTGGACCCCGTATCATAGTCAATAGTCGCCAGACCTGTCGAGTCAGCGGTAATACCCTCCAAACCAGCCAATGTCTCATTGTCATAACCAATATCGGCCAAGGTTGCATTTGAGCCATCTGTTTTTGTCATAGCGATCACGGCCACTTTCGCTGCGGCATCGATGATTTCATTGGCTCTGTAACGATTCATAGCCATTGTATATCCGGCAATACCCCCGATGGATAACACACCGATAATTGCCAACACACCCAACATTTCGACCATAGAACGGCCGGATTCATTATTCATTGTCATACTCTTTTTCCTTCTTTCAATAGTTATTACTTCAAAAAATCGGGCTTATGACAGCCTTCTTTTCTGCCTACATTTCCCTATGTAGCACCTTTTTAAATAAAGCACAAGCGTTTTTATGTAAAAAATTCTTTTTTTTTGTGATTTTTACCGCCTGTTAACCTTTTGTTAACAAGTCATCACAAGGAACTGAAAAAAAATAATTTTACAACACCTCATATCCTTGTCGACATAAATACACTCTCCGACATTCCCCAAAAGAGCTTTTTTTGTGACACGTTTCTAGATCCGCTTTCCCCAAAATCGACAGAGACTATAGCCCCTGCATCATTAGCCGGACAAGAGCCTCTGAAAAACGAGCCGGATCTTTCAACGGTTCCCCTTCTGTCACCAAAGATTGGTCATACAAAAGCCACACCGTCTCGGCGATAGCGGCTGAATCCTTTTTGCTTTGAACCATCTCAGCCAATTTTTTCATCAAAGGATGATGACGGTTTATTTCTAAAATCCGCGTGCTGGCAAAAGCCGTTGGTTGATGATGCGCCCGCATCAGACGTTCTAAGTTCATGCTCATTTGTCCCTCCGGCGTAATTAAAGCCACCGGACTTTTTGTCAAACGATCCGTCATTTGCACATCACCGATTTCACCTTTTAAAATCTGTTTGACTTCGCCCATTAAGGCCGCCTCTTCTTCCGTGGTCAAAGTCACGGTTGTCTTTGATGGATCGGCTGGAATCTTATCCAAGTCCTGCCGGGCATGCATAACTGAAACGATTTTCTTTCCCTTGTATTCCGTAAAGGTTTGTGTCCAAAACTCGTCTATGGGCTCATTTAACAACAGGACCTCAATGCCTCTGGCAGCAAAACCTTCCAATTGCGGGTTATGACGCATGGTTTCTAAATCTGATCCGGTCAAGTAATAAATCGTCTCTTGACCGTCTTTCATACGTCCGACATAGTCGGCAAAACTGACCCATCCTTCGCCGACCGTTGAACGGAATCGACACAGATTGGCAATATCCTCTTTCTGGTCGTTTGGTTCATAGAGTCCTTCTTTAAGAACGATACCAAAGCTTTCCCAAAAAGTTTGATAGTCATCCGGCTGATCGGCACGTTTTTTAAGCTCCGACAAAATTCGATGCACCAAGCCCGCTTTGATTTTAGACATCACGGGTGTTTTTTGCAACATTTCTCGGCTGACATTCAACGGTAAGTCGTTTGTATCGATGACACCCGTCACAAATCGTAAGAAATGAGGCATCAAATCCGGCAAATCATCTGATATAAAGACACGGTTGACATACAACTGCAAAGCCGTTTGACGATCCGGCTGAAACAAATTAAAGGGTGGCTTTTCGGGAATAAACAGCAAAGCTGTATAATCAATAACACCTTCTGCTTTATAGTGCAACGTCATCCAAGGTGCATCAAAGGCATGTGAAACGGACTGATAAAAATCCCGATATTGAGCTTCGGTGATATCGGCCTTGTGTCGCGTCCACAACGCACTGGCCGAATTAAGCGTTTCTTCTTGCTTACCATCCTTCAACACGATCGGCCAAGACACATGATCCGAGTATTGGCGCACCAAATACCGCAGGCGCAAAGGGTCTAAATAATCCAAAGCCTCTTTTTTCAAATGCAGCTCGATTGAGGTTCCCGGCGATACTTTTTTATCCTCGGCGATAGAAAAAGTTCCGGCGCCTTCGGATTCCCAACGCCAACCGCTGGCGTCACCGGCTTTTCGCGTTTGCACGACCACTTTATCTGCCACCATAAATGAGGCATAGAACCCGACACCGAACTGACCTATCAGAGCCATATCTTTTTGCTTATCCCCGCTCAGTGACTTAACGAACTCAGCCGAGCCGGATCGTGCAATGGTTCCCAAATGATTGATTAAATCATCACGATTCATCCCTATACCGTTATCTCGGACGGTCAATGTTCGAGCCTGTTTATTGGGGATCAGCTCAATTTTCATTTCCTCTCCCTGAGCCGCCAGCTCGGGATGCACCAAACGGGCATAGCGCAATTTATCACAAGCATCTGAAGCATTGGAAATCAGTTCTCTTAAAAAAATTTCGTTGTTCGAATACAACGAGTGGATAACGATATCCAAAACTTTGGCAACCTCTGCCTGAAATGCAATTTGTTCTGTCATAAGACCCCTCCTTTTACAGTCTGATTGAATACCTATTTATATAAGCACTCATCTGTTTTTTGCAAGTCATTTTAATAAAACTTAATTTTTTATGAATAATTTCTCTTGCCAGATTTCAAATTCGTGATACACTTTTAGTAAAGAAGGAGTTATTCATGCAACAAAAAAACAAACTTTCTGCTTTCATTCAAATTAAGCAAGGGTTGATCGATGCCCGAGAATTCGAGAAAAAAATAGAGCTATTGCCTCCCGACCTCAGAAAGGAAGAAGAGTTTGCTCATAACATTCGGATGATAAGGCTGGCCAATCAAATCATGAAACTGAAAGATATGACGCCGGAGCAGGCTATAGAAATTGCTCCGCGTCTTTCCGTGTTTAACATAAAGACACAGGCTAATTTAATTACCGAGCTAATTTCAAAGCTTGCCACGATTATTGTGTCTCATCGCAATCCCGATGATCCGCATACACAGAAAGTTTTAAATAATTTGGCCTCTTTTTTTATCCTATCACAAAACAGGCGTGCTTCGTCAACACAGCGTCAATTTGCGCAAAAGATCATTGAGACGCTGATGCCCCATGTGGATATGATACGTCAGGCCCAAATGAAAAGGCTGTATCCCCCACGCAAGCTATGCACCCCTCGCTTCATTGAAGCGGACGAAAGCTATCCTATATCTCTATCGCCGCAACAAAAAACATATCCGCGAATCCAATTGCAGCGGCTTTTCAGAGGGAATGCCCTGTCTGACTTATTATCTGCCCGCAATGGGCGCTCGCGTTAAGATTACAACCCAAAAACATCAAATCATTTTAAATCCTTTTATTGAGATAAGAACATGCAAAACAACACACAGATTCCTTCTTTTCAACATATCCAACTGAGTGAAGCTCAACAAAAAATTATCGAGAGTTTAAGTAAGCTGTCGACTTTTTCGACGCAGCTGTATGATCTTTCTGAGAAATTAACGCCCAACTCTTTACCACCGAAAGCGGCAGAGTATTCCTTTCATATCTTACAAGCGTTGCGTCAGAAGGAATATGCCTCTCGTCCGACGGGTTGGTATCTGATGCCCGACCACCCCAAACAAACAGAGTGGATGATACAAGACAGTATTTACGTCACCACGATATCGCATCTGGTTTCCCGTGGGCATCCCAACGCTGTCTGTCAAGAAATTGAGCACATTTTATCCCATTATCCGAGTAAGCGTCTTTGTCCTCGTATGAAAAATGCTTATCTACAGGTGATTCAAGCCTCTCCTTTAACGTCTCAAGAGGCGATTCGTTTAATTCCTCATTTACATCGCTACGTTGACTTGACATCGCATAAGACTTTAGGGTTAAAAACCATTGTCCGGTTGACACCTTATATCCAAGAACTACCCGAAACCGACAAAGCAATAGCGGCTCGTCAGCTTTTATCTCTTTTTTCAACGACCTGCAAAAGAACGGGTCCTATCGACACGGATACGTTATTAACGGCACTGAACATTTTAGCGCCTTATGCAACCGAGAAGGACAAGCATTTCCATGATCTTTATCAATCTCGTCAAAAGCGTCAAAATATAGCTCTTTCCGGCAAAGATCGACATTATTTACCCTATCCGCCACCGGAAAATCCGCTACCTTACGGCTCGCACATGCGTCAAACTTGGCTAGGCAGTCGTGGATACGGTCGAGGACGATAAGCCGCGGTTCTTCTTTTCATTTTTAGGCTTCAAAGATAATAAGGTCTTGACAAAAGCCGCAAACCTCTATAATATAATTGAATTATTTTTTTGAAGGTATGGAACAAATGACAGCAAAAATTATTGTGTTCGCCAACGAAAAAGGCGGCACCGGAAAATCAACACTCGCCATGCACACCATCGTGGCATTACTAAGGGCGGGAAAAACAGTCGCATCTTTTGACCTAGACGCACGTCAGGGCAGCTTAACACGCTATCTTGAGAATCGGCAAAAATTTATTAAAGAAAACAATGTCCCTCTGCCGGCACCGGAACATACCAGCTGGTCAGATGATATAGCTAAAATCTACACGCTTCGGGGGCAAATTGATAAAGTAATCAATCGAGTTGATGCTATTATCATTGATACGCCGGGTTCTCATACGCCGTTAGGAATGGAGGCGATGGTTATGGCCGACTGTTTAGTCACACCTTTAAACGATAGTTTAGTTGACTTGGATATTCTGGCCGATGTGGATGGAGAGGCCGTTAAAATTAAAGGTCCCAGCCATTTTGCTCAAACAGTTTGGTCCACTCGTCAACAGCGGATGTTAGAAAGAAAGCCGCCGATTAACTGGATTGTTGTCCGTAATCGGATGCTGTATAATAAAAGTAAAAACTCCAAAATGATGTCCATTTTATTAAATGCTTTATCTCGCCGGATCCATTTTATTTTGGCTGACGGCATTTCAGAGCGTGTGGTTTTCCGTGAGCTTTTCCTTAAAGGATTAACCATGATGGACTTTCGGGAAAACAATTTACATATGCCGATGACGGTATCTTCCTCTTCGGCACGGCAAGAATTGTCTAAACTGTTAAACGAAATTTGGGGTGAGGGCTTGTTTTTACCGGAAATGAATGCTATAAAATAACCATTGTGAACACACGGACCTTTAAGGAAAGAAGGGGGAGGATACAATGGATATTAAGGCAATTCAAACCAAGCCATACTTGGATCAGAACATGGGGACTTCCGGTCTTCGGCGCAAGGTATCTGTTTTTCGTCAGCCGAATTATTTGGAAAACTTTATTCAAGCTATTTTTGATTCTTTAGAGGGGTTTGAGGGGAAAACGCTTGTTATCGGCGGAGACGGTCGTTTTTTTGGAGCTGAGGCGGCACAAACCATTATCAAAATCGCTGTTGCCAACCGCTTTGGACGCATTATCATTGGGCAAAACGGTCTTTTATCGACACCGGCCACCTCTTATGTCATTCGGAAATATCACGCCTTTGGTGGATTAATTTTATCAGCCAGCCATAATCCGGGCGGTCCAGATGGTGATTTCGGCATTAAATACGACAATGCAGCCGGCGGAGCCGCTCCACCTGTTCTGACGGACAAGTTTGTTGCACGTTCCAAGACGATTGACCGCTATTGGATAGCGAACATGCCTGATATAGATTTATCGGCCATTCGTTCTTTAGAGGTAGACGGAACGACAATTGATGTGATAGATCCTGTTTCGGACTATGTTTCCTACATGCAGGAAATTTTTGACTTTAAAGCCATTAGAAGACTTTTTTCCTCTGGCTTTAGAATGACTTACGATGCGATGAATGCCGTCACGGGTCCCTATGCTTGTCGCATTTTTGAAGATCTTTTAGGTGCTCCCAAGGGAACGGTGATTCATGAAAAGCCTTTGCCCGATTTTGGCGGTTTGCATCCGGAGCCCAATTTGACCTATGCCAAGCATCTGGTTGATTTGATGTATGGGGAGCATGTGCCGGACTTTGCGGCGGCCTCGGACGGAGACGGCGATCGTTATATGATTTTAGGGCGACATTTTTTTGTCAATCCCTGTGACAGTTTGGCGATTTTAGCTGAATATATTGATACATTGCCGTTTTATCATGGCCGTATGTATGGGATTGCTCGCTCTATGCCGACCGCACCCAGTGTTGATCTGGTTGCAGAAAACAAAGGGTACCATTGCTATCAAACGCCCACGGGATGGAAGTTTTTTGGTTCACTTTTAGAAGCCGACAAAATTACGCTGTGTGGTGAAGAAAGCTTCGGTGCCGGATCTTCTCATCTGAATGAGAAAGATGGTTTATGGGCTGTTTTATTCTGGTTAAACATTTTGGCGAATACCGGCAAAACACCTGAGGAGCTGTGTCGCGATTTATGGCGTCGCTACGGTCGCATTTATGCGATTTGTCACAACTATATGGGTTTAGAAAGCGAAAAAGCCGCTCAAATGATGAGCAAGCTCACCGAAAAAGTGCCTCATTTAACCGGGCAGATAATTGCCGACATGCCCGTTCGAGAAGCCTTTGTTTTTAATTATACCGATCCTGTCACGGATGAGGTTGCACAAAATCAAGGTATTTGCATTTATTTTGATCAATACACGCGTATTGTTATTCGGCTGTCCGGGACAGACTCCAGCGGTGCGACATTGCGTATCTATATGAATAAGCTTGTCTTAGACGCCAAGCAATTTGATGTCGTTCCGGCTGAGATAATGGCTGATTTAATTCAAGCGGCTCGTCTACTGACCGACATAAAAGAATATGCGACGAATGAAAATCCGACATTTGTCACCTAAAAAAAACGGCTTTTACTTTTTTGTTGCAATCTCACCTATTTGGCGATATAGTTCAAATAAGATTGGGACAAGAAAGGATATCCGCCATGCGTTTAAGGAATACGGGTTTTATTGCGTTTATAACGCTTATAGGGCATGTGCTTTTAAATTTTTTCAGAGCAACGGGTGAGCTTTGTTTGTTTTTAGGAGAGACAATCTATCATTGTCTGACACCGCCGTTTTACGGTAAAGCATTGCTACGCCAACTGATAGAGATAGGTTTTTACTCTTTGCCTGTCGTAGCCTTAACCACTTTATTTGCGGGCATGGTTATTGCTCTTCAAACCTATACTGGCTTTTCACAGTTTTCGGCGGAGGGAGCCGTTGCCATGGTTGTGTTGGTTGCCGTGACTCGAGAGCTTGCCCCCGTTATGGCGGGACTGATGGTCGCGGGACGCATTGGGGCCTCAATGGCGGCGGAAATCGGCACCATGCGTGTCACCGAGCAAATTGATGCCTTATCAACCTTATCAACGAATCCGTTTAAATATCTGATTGCGCCGCGCGTGTTGGCCGGTATTGTCATGGTTCCCGTTCTGGTTTTTATCGGGGATATTTTAGGTATTTGCGGTGGATATATGATTGGCGTTTATAAACTGGATTTTAATGCTTCCACCTACTTGATAAACACCTGGGAATATCTCAAACCCATGGATGTGATTTCGGGCTTGACGAAAGCCGCTGTTTTTGGTTTTATTATTACGGCATTAGGGTGCTATAACGGCTATCATTCCAAAGGGGGAGCACAAGGTGTCGGTCAAGCAACCACAAATGCTGTCGTTTCGGCCAGTATTTTAATTTTGATTTTCAACTATATTTTAACAGAGCTGTTTTTCAACGTTTAAGGGAGGCGGATGATGGTATTTTTCAAGACTCAAGAAGAAACACTCCTTCCCAAAATCCGACTGTCCCATCTTCAGAAGGCTTTTGGGCACAAAAAAGTTCTTGCCGGTGTTGATTTAGACGTTTATCCCGGAGAGTCTTTGGTCATTATAGGGGGCTCCGGCACGGGGAAATCCGTCACACTCAAATGTATTCTTGGCTTATTAACCCCGGACAGTGGCAAGATTGAAATTGATGGACAAGATATAGCGACCTTACCGCGAAAAGAACGTGAAAAAGCAACGGCACATATCGGTATGTTATTTCAAAATGCCGCTTTATTTGACAGCCTGAGTGTTTGGGAAAATGTCGCATTTGCCCTTTTACAAAACAAAAAGACATCGCGGACAGAAGCCAAAAAATTAGCTTTACAAAAATTAGCACAAGTCGGATTAAAAAAAGACGTCGCCGATTTATATCCGGCTGATTTATCCGGTGGGATGAAAAAGCGCGTTGGACTTGCACGTGCCATTGCGACGAATCCCGACATTATCTTTTTTGATGAGCCGACAACCGGTCTTGATCCTATTATGTCCGATGTAATCAACGATTTAATTGTATCAACGGTTAAAAATCTTGGGGCCACGGCATTAACCATTACACATGACATGAAATCTGCTCGGAAAATTGCGGATCGGATTGCCATGCTGCACGAAGGGAAAATTATCTGGATGGGAACCGTCAAAGAATTGGACAAGACAAAAAATCCTTACGTTAAACAGTTTATTGCCGGTTCTGCAGAGGGTCCCATTAAAATGGAAATAAAGGCAGATAAGGCATGACAAAGAAGACGTCTCGTTTTGTTTGTCAGGCTTGTGGCAGCGTTCATCCTCGCTGGGCGGGGAAATGTGATGCTTGCGGGGAGTGGAATACGATCACGGAAGAAGCTCTTCCGGAAAAATCAAGCCCTTATGAGACGGCGGGGCATGGCGGCAAAAGTCTAGAGTTTGTTGACCTAAAGGGTGCTCCTGAAATCATGTTCCGCTTAACATCTCAAATCGGAGAACTTGATCGTGTTTGTGGCGGAGGTTTGGTTCCCGGCTCTGTTATTCTGGTCGGGGGAGATCCCGGCATTGGTAAGTCTACCTTATTACTACAAGCCACAGCCTATTTGACAAAGGGTGTGAATAAATTGGGAGTTCCCGTGCAAGCCGCCTATATTTCTGGAGAAGAATCCGTTGATCAGGTTCGTCTTCGCGCTTTAAGATTAGGGCTGTCCGATGCTCATGTTGAACTGGCCAGTGCCACATCCGTTCGCAATATCGTCGCCACTTTGGATACGGCACAGGCTCCTGATGTTGTTGTTATTGACTCTATTCAAACCATGTTTACGGACACGGTTGAATCAGCGCCCGGGACCGTTGCACAGGTACGAGCCGCCGGGAATGAGCTTATTCGATTGGCCAAGAGACGCGGCTTTGTGTTATTTTTAGTTGGTCATGTGACGAAAGAGGGGACGCTAGCGGGCCCACGTGTTTTAGAACACATGGTTGATACCGTTTTATACTTTGAGGGTGATCGAGGGCATCATTTTCGTATTTTACGATCAGTTAAGAACCGCTTT
The DNA here is from genome assembly GCA_944392785.1 of uncultured Alphaproteobacteria bacterium. Classification (GTDB taxonomy): domain Bacteria; phylum Pseudomonadota; class Alphaproteobacteria; order CAAHEQ01; family UBA3637; genus CALXXW01. Next base: position 14,198 of record CALXXW010000011.1, read on the forward strand.
GGGGCAACCGATGAAATCGGTGTTTTTGAAATGACCGAACAAGGTTTAACGGAGGTCCCCAATCCGTCAGCTCTTTTTTTAGCCGAGCGCCGAGGCAACATTTCCGGGAACTGTGTCTATGCCGGCATTGAGGGTTCTCGCCCTATGCTTGTTGAGATACAGGCGTTGGTTGCACCGATGGGGGGATCGGCTCCGAGACGAGCGGTTGTTGGCTGGGACAATAATCGTCTATCCATGATTTTAGCCGTGATAGAAGCACGCTGCGGACTTTCTTTAGCCAACAAAGATGTTTTTTTAAACGTTGCGGGGGGGCTCAAAATCACGGAGCCGGCCTGTGATTTAGCCGTTGCGGCAGCCATCGCCTCTTCACTGATGCAAAAACCGATGCCGGCCGATATGGTTGTTTTCGGAGAGATTGGTCTTTCGGGAGAAGTTCGTGCGGTGGCCCAGTCGGATTTACGCCTCAAAGAGGCCTCCAAGCTTGGTTTTGAGCGCGCGCTTATACCGCCTCATCACGCCAAAAAAACAAAGCTGCAAAGCCCTCTCAGTATCACGGAAATAGGACATTTAAAAACATTGATCGATTCTTTTTTAATACCATAGGAGCGCCTGTATATGATGATTGGTTTAATTGATATACTTGTAATTATTACTCTTGTAATTTCTGTTTTATTTGCCTTATACCGTGGTTTAGTGCGCGAATTACTGGGAATTGCCGCCTGGATTTTAGCGGCATTTGCCGCTCTTTACAGTTTTAGTTTTATGAAACCGTTGATGGGGCGTTTTATTTCGAATGAGACACTGGCAGGAATTGTCGGCGCCGGTCTTATTGCCATTGTGATACTGATTATCATGACCATTATCAACTCTATAATTACCGGGCAGTTAAGGAAAAGCTCACTGAGTGGACTTGATCGTGTACTCGGTGTTTTTTTTGGTATTTTTCGGGCAGTATTGTTAATTGTCATTTTGTATTTGGGCGCCTCTATGTTTATGGGGCCTCGCTTGGAAGAGGCAACCGCCGGTAATTTCTCTATTCCTTATATACAAGCGGCCGCCCATTTCAGCGAACGTTTCATGCCTGAGGCTGTCAAGCAAGATATTGATACCATTAAAGTTAATAACGACACCGATAAGACTCTTAAAAATTTAAAAGACAGCGCACAAAAGCCTCTTCAAAAAATCGGAACCGACTTAAAGAAATCGATTAAAGAAGAAATCGCCGAATATAAAGAGGCTGATAAAAAATCTTTGGATAATATGATTGAACAGATTATTGAGGTAGAGGAGTTAACCATCGAATGAGCCAAACCACAACCCCGGAAGAGTTATTAGCAATAGCACAAGAGTTTATTCGTCAGCGTTATCAAAAAAGCGGCCATCACACTGTTGTTGCGGCGGCTCTTTTAACCAAATCCGGTAAAATTTTCAAATCACTTAATGCCGGCACGACCCAACCCTCTATTGCGACATGTGCCGAGATTATTGCGATTGGGATGGCGAACACAGATGATCCCCATATGCAAATTGACCTAATTGTTGCCGTCCGAGATCCCTGTGCTTATGTGATTTCACCTTGTGGCAAATGTCGAGAATATATCGTAGATTACGGCGCCGACGCACGAGTAATTGTCCCGGCAAATACGGAGAAAGGCTGGGAAGTCGTTGCTGCCAAAGATTTAATACCCAATAAATATGAGAAAAAATCATGCACTTGCTCATAGCCGCCATCGGACATTTAAAAAACGGCACGCCGGAGGACTGCCTGATTAAAGCGTATTTAAAAAAAACACGTTGGGACATCACTTGTAAAACCTTTGAAGTCAAAAAGAATCTGCCGGATGAACAGCTCAAGGAAGCCGAATCTCAACTTCTCTTATCATCGGTCCCCCAAGGCTCGAAAGTCGTTGCTCTTGACGAAACGGGGGAACTTCTTTCCTCTCGGGTATTTGCAGAAAAAATAGGCTCTTGGAGAGATACCGGGAATCAACACATCGTTTTTCTGATTGGTGGAGCGAACGGTCATGCCGACATGGTGCGGCGACGTGCCGACTTAACCCTTTCGTTCGGGCGCATGACATTGCCTCATATGCTGGCACGTGTTGTTTTAGCGGAGCAGCTCTATCGCGCTTATACCATTCTCAACGGACATCCCTACCACCGTGATTAAAAAGTATTCTCCGTCACACCTATTGGCCAAAGCGGCCAATTATTAACCGTCAACCATCCCCTGTCTGTTCCCAACCGCAGAAGCTGTGTGTTATTCGATAGAAAAGGACGCATCGCCGATAATAATTCCGGCTGAAGATAAGAGGCCAAAAAAGTCATCAATCCTTTTGTTTCAACAATTCCATCAACCACAAGCGCCGGTTTCACTTGAAGAGAGAGGGTCCCTGTGACACGAAAGACATCATCTGAAATATCCATCTGTGAAATCATTAAGTGATCCTGAAAAGCCACCCCTTTAAGCGTTGTCTTTTCACCGTTTTGGCCATCGAACATCAATCGTAGCGGATACTTTAAGGGCCAACGCAAGTGCACTGTTCCCAAAGTCAGCGAGTGATCCGGAATAATAATCTTGACGTCCTCCAAACGCACACAAGCGCTCAACCAACACCCCTCATCCGGGACAGCACTGTCAAAATGTATTCGAGCCATCCCCAACATTATTTCCTCTCCGGCAACTTTTTGCAACATTTCCAGCAAAACGCCCTCTGCGGTGTTCTTTAATACGAAAAACAGCACCGCCGCCAAGACACAAATAATCAGCCCTATTTTTAAAAGAGATTTCCTCATGTCTCACAAGCATAACGCAAAATTCTTCTCTTGACAAGCACAAAAAAATCGTGTATAAAGAAGACACTTTTGTTGTGGGGGTATAGCTCAGCTGGGAGAGCGCTGCGTTCGCAATGCAGAGGTCAGGAGTTCGATCCTCCTTACCTCCACCAAATTAACAGAGCGCCTTTATGATAAGGGCGCTCTTATTTTCATCCTTCAACGAACCATCATCTCGTTTTTTATTTGTGGCGATATAATCCCGTCAACGTTGCTTGAGCCAAAGCATGTTTTTTAACTTTTTGCTCTACTTCTTGAGGTATATCCCCTGAAGATACATCTAAATGATCTATGTCCAGCGCATAGATTGTAAAGTTATAACGGTGCTCTCCTGACGGCGGACAAGGGCCGCCATAGCCATTTTCTTGGAAATCATTCTTGAGTTCCTTGGCCTCTGAGAAACGTTGCCCTTTCGCTATAGATTCCTGATTAACCGGAATATCAACCACTAACCAGTGATAAAAACCACCGGGCATGGGAGCATCCGGATCATGCATAATCAAGGCATAGCTTTTCGTTCCTTCGGGAGCATCACGCCACATTAAATCCGGCGAGATATTTTGACCACCACATTGACCATAGGCTTGCTCTAAAGGCAGGGATGTATTATTAACAAAGGTCATTGATAAAATTTTCATAGTATACTCTCCTTTTGCTTGAACTGTTTGATTAATCGTAGAACCCATGGCTATCATAGCCAACATAACGATAACTTTATTTTTAATATTCATATCACACTCCGACAACAATCAACTGAGGTGTCTTTGTATATTAAGCCGATCACCTTTTCTATCCATCGGCAATCAGAGCGTCTCCACTCACTCTACCAGAAAATTTTACACATATCTATTTTGAAATACAAGACAAATTTATTGCTCTTTTCTTTCTTTAGTCCGGATAGTTTAGGCATCTCAAAAAAGGAAAGAGGATTCTTTTGTCGGGGTCACGCTCCAAAGATTATTCATCATACCTCTCTGCTCCCATATGGGTATCATCACGACAAAGACGGTGCGGCCGCATCCAACCCGAACACTCTATTTCCCTTTGATACCTACCACCTGGTAAAACGATTCAAACAACGCCTTTATCTCCCTACCAATCAACTTATCGAGCTGAAGAGGCATGATTTTTCTTTTTATGAATTTCTGTTTCGGATAAGTTTTCTTTCAAGATATATCCTCGTCCCCAAACGGTTTGAATATATTGTTCACCTCCAGACAGCTCTTCTATCTTACGGCGAATTTTACACAGGAAAACATCGATAATCTTCATCTCCGGCTCATCCATACCGCCGTAGAGATGATTCAAAAATTGCTCCTTGCTAATTGTTGTCCCTTTTCTTAAGCACAAAAGCTCAATTAAAGCATACTCTTTGCTGGTTAGATGCAACACCTTATCCGCTACCGTGACGACTTTCGTATTCAAGTTGACGCACATTTTTCCCGTCACCACAACGGGCTCAGCCAAGCCTTTTGAACGACGCACGATCGCCTGAACCCGCGCCACCAACTCATTTTTATCAAACGGTTTTGTCAAATAATCATCGGCGCCATTGCTGAAACACTCTACTTTTTTGGTCGGCAATAAGACGCCGGACAACACCAAGACGGGCGTATTGATACCGCCTGAGCGCATATGTTTTAAGACCTCATACCCGGGCATATCCGGCAACATTAAATCCAAAATGATTAAATCATATTCGTAGACTTTAGCCAGCTCTAACCCTTCCTCTCCCAAAAAGGCGGTATCAACAATCATTCCTTCATTTTTCAACAACAATGCCGTACTATGATTGACGGCCTTATCATCTTCTATCAGTAAAATCCGCATATATTGCCCCTTTTATTGTGTGTCTGACTTCTATTTATTAACAATATGTTAATTTTTCAAAAAATGCAAGAAGAACTTATAGGGGGTGGCTAAAATTTTTAAACGGGATAAATACATAAAGAGAAACCGTTAGCGGTTTTCTCAAAGAGCAGTCGTTTCCGGGCGCTTATACACAGTATCATCATCCAATCACACAGGATAGTAGAGGCTGTCTTTGCCGGCTGAGCACTTCTCAAGACGGCCTCCGCCTGAGGGGACATCGAAATTGTCTCTCCCGTCACTTGAATCCGCTGAGGAGATACCTCAATGCGACCACCTTTGATAAGCGTTTCCGCACAAAATGCCGCCACCGCAAACAACCAGCGTGTTTCAATCCGTCCGACAAGAGTGACCGGATATGTCAACGTTTCTAAGTATCGTTGTAGGATACTTTCGGACACGGCCTTATTTTCCGTCCCGAATAAAGCCCGCAAATAAGCCAGTCGAGCACTTAAAGTCCGCGTTGTTTCATTCAACAGTTCACCTGTTTCGGTGACAACGGTTGGCTCACTGATCATCAATTCGCTGACATTTCGAACGGCCCCAATCAATCCGGCCAAATCATGGCATATTTTAGTTGCAATCAGATCAGCTATCATTTTTCATCCTTTTATTTCAACTGCTCGGCTACTGTCTGTCCCATCAACTCCGGAGCACTCACCAAAATAGCTTTAGCCTTTTTTAACAGAGCCTGTTTTTCCTTAATAATTTCTGCCGGGACCAACGTCTTTGTCCCCATCAAAGGAATTTTAGAAGAAGATACCAGTGATATACCCGGGATATAAACGATCAACGGTTTTTTGCGACGACTTTTACGGTAAGCCTCTGCCAACTCACACTCCAAAGCCCCATGAATTTGACCCACGACCAAAATAGCTTTTGTCTGACGATCTTTTAAAAACGCCTCTAAGAAAGGCTTAAAAGATGTTCCGACCAAGGGTGCCGCCCCCAAGCAAATACCCGTTGATACACCTAATCCTGCTTGCCGCAGTTGTTGAACGGCCTCATAGACCAATGAGCTGGAACGACCGATAATACCGACATTTCCCTTGGGGAACAAGTGAGCCGGCGCATTTCCGGCCAACAACTGATCAACCACGACAATTCCCGGAGAGGAAGGACCGATAAGCGTCACTTGATACTTTTGCGCCAATTCTTTCATTTTTAAAGTATCATGCAGCGGCACATGTTCTGCCGTACATACGATAAGCGGGATACGCGCTTTGATAGCTTCTTCAACATCGGCCAATGCTCGCCGAGGGGTTGAAAAAATGACGCTGATTTTAGGTTTATGCCGCCGGACCGCCGCCTTAACGGTCTGATAGACCGGAATATCCAGGAACTGACGAATCCGTTTATCACGACTTGTGCCGGCCACAATACGGCTTCCATAGGCAATAGCGCGTTCTGTATGAACAGCCCCCATTTCACTGGTTATTCCCTGGCATAGGATAGGTGTTTCTTTCGTCGGAAAAACAAAACCGCTCATGCGACCTCCTGTACTTCGTGAATAATTTCCGTGACAGCATCATCCATTTGCTCACTGACGACGAACGGCATACGCGATTCGAACAACAATCGTCTCCCGATATGCGCATTTGTTCCGGCCATTCGCACCACAAACGGAAGGCCTGCCAAGACCTCGTGTGCAGCCGAAATAATTCCCTCTGCAATCGTATCACAACGTGTAATACCGCCATAGATATTCACCAAAACGCCGTCGATACTGGGTTCAGACAAAGCCAAGCGTAAAGCCTTTGAAACAGCCTCTTTTGTTGGTTCTGTGCCGACATCCAACAAGCATGCCACACGTCCGCCCTTGGCATGAATCATATCGATAGTTGCCAATCCCAATCCCACACCATTTACCAAACACGCGATATTTCCATCCAACTGTGTATAGCGAAAATTATATTTTTGTGCGGCGGCCTCTCGTTCACGTCCGCGAGGGAACTCCTGCAAAGCGGCCACATCTGGATACCGGAACAAAGAGTCTGTATCAAAAATGATACGAGCATTTAGAACCGAAAATCCCCCCTGAAGCAACTTAAAAACGGGAGAGAACTCAACAGCAATCGCTTCATATTTAACAAAGAGAGCATACAATTTTTGCAACAACTCAGCGACTTCTTTAGCATCGCCGTCACGCCATCCCATATCACGAACCACGCTTTGAATCTGTTTCATTGAAAGGGGTTTTTGTGTTAATGTATAGCTATGTTGCTGACCATCGAACTCTGTTGCCAAGACCAAATTTTGACTGACGAAGTCTATACGCAGAGACAGTCGCATTTCCGCTGTCGCATGACATGCCTCTTCTACATACACACGCTCCACGATCTGAGGGACTCCCTGCATTTCCGGAGACAAAAAATGTCGTCCCAACATCTGCTCTGTGATACCGGCCACCGCTTGAGGCGCATTAGCCCACACGATACCGCTTAACTCTTGTGCCGCCTCTTCTTGAAATTTTCCCTTATAGCGATCAAAGGACATGACCTGCGCCTTAACAACCCAGGCATTTCCGCCTATTTCTTCCGCAATTCGACAAGCCTCTTCAGGCGTATAGGCGATACCCCCTTTTGGTATGGGCACACCGTTTTTTTTCAAGATCTGTTTGACATAAGATTCATAAATTTCCATAGGCTCTCCCTCCTATAGCCAACCATGCGTTTTAAAAGAATAGACCTCACTTCCTTTGCCGATAATCAAGTGCTCCACCAGCTCTATTTCAGCGGCTTTTAAGACATGTTTCAAATGATCCGTCTGATAGATATCGGCTTTAGAGGGTTCGGTTGCTCCCGAAGGATGATTGTGCACCAAAATCACTTTTTGAGCATTCAAGTTCAACGCTCGTTTTAAAATTTCTCGCGCATAAACGGGCACATTATCAATGGTACCGCTTTGATGCAACTCTTCTCGAATCAAGCGCATTTTACCATCCAAAAACAAAATAGAGAAACGTTCAATATTTTCTTTTGCCAATCGTATATAGACATAATCTAACAGGGCTGCCCAATCGGCCAAGATGGGTCCTCGAACAAGCGAGCTTTTTTTCAATCGGACACAGGCACCTTCAATCAATCGAAACAAAGAAATGACGGAGTCTTTGACATTTTTAAATTGTCGTAATTCCTCATCCGAAGCTGTTATGACATCGGCGAAGGTTCCGAAATGAGCCAACAATCTTTTAGCCAACGGTTTAACATCCTGTCGCGGGATAGCTCGCATCAAAACAAGCTCTAAGAATTCATACTCTGTAAAACTGTCACCGCCTTTTGTTAAAAGCTTTTCTTGCATACGAGCCCGATGACCGACATAATCAGGTATGATTTCTGAGGTCATTTATCCTCCTGATAAGGGGGATAGGTATATCCCTTGGGAGAAAGCGTAAAAATTTCATATCCTGTTTCGGTAATACCGATCATATGCTCGAACTGAGCCGACAAACTACGGTCTTTTGTGATAGCCGTCCAACCATCTGCCAACGTCAAAGTTTCATGCGTTCCGATATTAACCATTGGCTCTACGGTAAAGACCAACCCCGGCACCAATAGAGTTCCACGTCCTGGGATACCATAATTCAAGATATTCGGCTGCCCATGAAAAACCCGACCGATTCCATGACCGCAATAATCCATCACGACGGAATAATTTTTAGCGGCGGCGGTTTGTTGCATGGCGTGTCCGATATCTCCTGTTGTTGCGCCCGGGCGACAAGCCTCTATTCCCGCCATCATAGTTGCATAGGTTGTTTCGACCAGCCGTTTTGCTTTGATAGAGGGTTTTCCGACATAATACATTCGCGATGTATCTCCGAACCAACCATCTAAAATAACCGTAATATCGATATTGATAATATCTCCGTCCTGTAGGATTTTTGTTGGACTCGGGATACCATGACAAACGACATGATTAGGCGATATACAACTTGCTTTTTCATACCCGTGATAGCCGATTGTTGCCGGGATAGCTCCGTGTGAGCGCATATAGTTTTCCAAGCGTTCGTCTAGATCTGCCGTTGAAATCCCCGGTTGAACGAAGGGGGTAATATAATCCAGCGTTTCGGCGGCCAAGCGACCGGCGCGACGCAATCCATCAAAATCCGAAATGGGATAAACTGTCAATTTTTCATGTGTCATGAGGAAAGTTTAGCGCAATCAAATAAAAAATGCTAGCTTTTTTTTACGTTTTTATCTATCCTAAAAGAAAGTTGTATAAAGCCCGGGAGGTTCATGATGATGAGTCGCACAGAACACATAATTATTATGGGAGGCATCATTGCCATCATCTTATATTACTTATTAAAGAATTCCCCTTTGGCTTATTAGACAGCTTTTAGCACTGAGGCCGGCCCTCAAAGGACCAGGCGTTGAGCGGAAGTTTTAATCATTTTACTAATTTTTTCAAAAGTTTTTGTTTCGATTTGACGCACGCGTTCGCGACTGATACCGAATTGAATACCCAGATCCTCCAAAGTTTCGGGGTTTTCTGTTAAGAAGCGTTTTTGAATAATTTGACGTTCTCGTTCAGAAAGTGAAGCGATAGCTTCTTTTAAGAGCTGTTTTTTGATTTTCATATCCTGCGTATCGCCCAAGATTTCTTCTGCGGTTTCGCTTTGATCTACCAACATATCTTGATGATTGGTATGGGAGTCTGAAGAGAGCATTGTATTCAACGACGAATCGCCGGACAAGCGTTGTTCCATTTCCAACACATCCTTTTTTGAAACGCCCAGCATTTTGGATATCTGCGAAGCCGTTTCATCATTCAAAGCCGTTTCATCATACAATCCCAGACGAGACTTAATTTTATGTAGGTTGTAAAACAAGCGTTTTTGTGTCGCAACCGTTCCGATTTTCACCAGTGACCATGACTTCAAAATAAACTCGGATACCGAAGCCTTAATCCACCAAATGGCATAAGTTGCCAGACGAAAACCCTTGTCCGGATCAAATTTTTTAATGGCCTGCATCAAGCCGATATTCGCCTCTGATATAAGATCGGCCAAAGCCAATCCATAGTGGCGAAACGAAATAGCGACCTTTGCCGCCAACCGCAAATGAGACGTTGTTAAACGATGAGCCGCTTCCACATCGCCACTTTCCTGAAATCTTTTAGCCAGCATATATTCCTCATCTGCATCCAGCATGGGGAATTTATTGATTTCGGAAAGATACATGGAAAGCGAATTTTTCGCATACAGTAAATTCAAAGCATTTGTTGTCATTTTTATATCCTTTTTCATTCAAAGCAATATCGGAACCGAACCTTCCCGACATGAGACAAGCCCGGTACCACCCCTTCTAAGGGATTAACCTAGAATACTGTAGCAAAAGGGCTGGCTTTTGTCAACAAAAAAAAGCAATTTTTTCTAAAACATACCGGGATATATTGTGACAAGACATCCCCGAGCAAGGCTTAAGCATGCTCATACTGAAAAACTGCCTGAGCCAACAACCTATGGGACAATCGTCGCACTTGAACCATGTGCGATACGCCGTAGAGGGATCTGCCCTTAAAATTATGTTTGTGTTTTTGAGGCATTTTTTGTTGTTTTTTAAATTCACGCTCGACAAACTCTTGAAAAGCCAACACACGATTTGCCAACCGATCATAAAAGCATAAAGATCGACCTTTGTAATCCAGTGGAGCCGGTATCACGGCAAAGATCCGCGTTTGAGGATTTTTTTCGAGTTGTGCATCCAAATACGTCAAATAAACATTGATCATGCGGTGCAGATTAAGATGATCTTTATGGGGCATCCAAATAAAATTGTTCAAGTCATTATAGCCGCCCAAAGCCCGTGGATGGATATGATGAGCCGAATATTTATAGTCTCTGGGCAGACGACCTGTTTCGGCGGCCACCCGAACGGCATCCAAAGACAAGTTGGGGAAAACAGATTCCGCCAGAGCCGGATTTCGCAAACAGCGATTAGCGAAAAAGCGCACTAATTGAGGTCTGATCTGAGCATATTCTTTATCGATTCGCGCGCGTTCTGCCTTTGTCCGCGTTTTCACCTCCACGACGACCGAGCGAAAGCCTATAGCCGCACTATTTAAACGATGAGAGACCAGCAAAATCCCGTCTCGCACCGACAAGATATCCATAGGACACGACGAAGCAATCCACTCTTTCGGAAGGGGCATCCGAGCCAACATCCCTTTGGATTGCATCCGACAAATCATTTTTAGAACATCCTGACAACGCATAATCGGTTTAACGCCGTTTAGAGCAACAAAGATTGAGCGCTTTTTTTGATGACGTTGCTGATATGCCAACTCGTCTTTAATATCATAATCCAAGATGGGATAAAATACCTCTTTCAAGCGCTGATGAGCTGTTGTTTCCATCAAACAACAATGGCGCATATTATCCGAAACGCCCAACCAACGTGGCAACAAGAAATAGACCTTAAAGCCGGGAGGAGGTGTTCCCGTTTTACGAATATGCGCGATTTGTTCATCGTTTAATCCGCCCTCTTTACAGGCCGCATCTGTCAAATGGAATAAATACTTCCGAGCCAGATGAATCGGGGCCACTTCTTCACAAAAACTTTCCCGCATACTGGGATGAATCTGAATTTTGAGATTAAAATTTTTTCTTCGATCGGTATAAAAAACCTTTTCATAGGCATCCGAACTACTTTTCAAAAGTCCGATTAAAGACCGGTTTTCTTGCTCTGACATGAAATCCCCTCGGCGGCATAGTTATTTTTCACACATTAAGTATATCACGATTTTCACTTTTGAAAAGCAAAATGTGAAAATGATTGTCCCAGAGAGGGGACGTCTCCTCCCCAGCTTGGATCAGATGATGGAATCAGATAGCGTCAAACGTTGACCCCGTCTTTATTGACAGATCGGGCGTTAAAGGGGGTAAATTCCCCCTTTAAGCCCGACCAGAGCCCCGGGGTTAGGAGCATTTCTTTGTCTCGGCATTCCATGTCCCATGACACGATTCACACTTCTCTTGGGTGTTCAAGACGCTGGAACTTAAACGTGTCGGACACTTATAACAAGAGCCTCCATTCATATACCGTGGGGTGCTACTGTCATCACATTTGGCACATTCTTCCGCGGTCACTATCCAGCCAGATGGATCGCTGCAAGGGTAGCACCCGCCATAGGTATCCATAAATCGTGGGGTGCTACTGTCATCACACTTGGCACATTCGGCCGCGGTCACTAGAACGATCGCTGAATCGCTGCAGCTGCGGCAATAGCCAGAGGGATCCATAAATCGCGGTGTGCTACTCTTATCACACATCGCACATTCGGCCGCGGTCGCTTTATAGCCAGATATATCACTGCAGCGGTAGCACCAGCCAGAAGTATTTAAAAATCCCTCAGAACAATAGCCTTTCCTGATACAAAACCCGTTTCTCATCTCGCGTGGTGTGCTGCTGTCATCACACATCGCACATTCGGTCGCGGTCGCCTCTTGGCCAGCTGATGCGCTGCAGCTGTGGCAATAGCCATTGGTAGTCATAAATCGAGGCGTATCCGTATCATCACACTTGGCACATTCGGCCGTGGTCGCTTTTTCGCCCCATGAATAGCTGCAGCTGCGGCAAGCGCCAGTGGTAGTCTGGAACTGATTCTCCCCACAGCTTAAAACACAATATCCATTCTCTAACAAGACTCGTGGTGTATCAGTGCTATCACACTTGGCACATTCGGCCGCGGTCGCTAGCCAGCCAGATGAATCGCTGCAGCGGTAGCAAGAGCCATTGGTACTCATAAATCGTGGGGTGCTACTCTTATCACACTTGGCACATTCTTCCGCGCTCACTGAAACGCTACCTGAAGTGCTACAGCCCCAGCAAGTGCCAGAGGTACCCATAAGTCGTGGTGTATCAGTGCTATCACACTTGGCACATTCGACTTCTGTCGCTTTATAGCCAGATGAAGTGCTGCAGCTGCGGCAATCGCCATAGGTATTCTGGAACTGATTCGCCCCACAGCTTTCCAAAGCACAATACCCATTCTCTAACAAGACTCGTGGTGTATCAGTGC
>CALXXW010000012.1 GCA_944392785.1 uncultured Alphaproteobacteria bacterium
GGAGTCCCTCATCCTCACGTTGTTCGGACCGCCTGGCGGCGTCTACTCCGCTGACGCTTCGTGAACGAACCCTTTCCTGGGTTCTCATCCTCAGCACGGCTTATAAAAAAACCGCCCCAATGGACGGTCTTTAAAATGGTGAGCGCGCTGGGATTCGAACCCAGGGCCACCTGATTAAAAGTCAGGTGCTCTACCAGCTGAGCTACGCACTCAAGCTCTGATTGAGTGGCAGTATAACAAAAAGAAACTGTGCTGTCAAGAACTTTTTTGCATTTCCTCTTTTTTGTTGCCGATATTATCTGTCTTTTTCTTTTTTATATGAAATGACAACCTGTGAAATATAGAAAGGATGTTTTAATCGAAATGAAAAGCAATTCAAAGTTGACGTGCTATCCGTTGTCAGCTGAGTGGTTGTTTAGGCAAAAGCTTGTCCATAACCAGTTGTTCCTCCGCTTCCCGAAAAGAGGGCTTTTCTTAGATAAACGGCTAAAAAAAATATAAAGACGGCCGCTCACTTCCCGAGAGTTTTAAAACATGCCGTTATTTTCCTCTTAAGCTTTCATCAACTACATTCTATCCAAAAAAGCCTGAACCAACTGGTCACTGTCTTTAATCTGACGAGATAGTTGTTCGGCCAGTAAAACGTCTTTGTTCCCAGAGGAATAGACTTTTAAATAGGGCCCTAAGCCGCTGAGATCGATATCCAAAATGACAGATTCATGGATGGCGGGACGGCTGACTAAAATAGCATACTTGTGATCAGAAAACTCTTTGCCCATGATAAAGTTCATTTCACGAGGAGTCAAATTCCACGTGGCATAATCCGAGGGGTTGGCTTGTGGATTGCGGAAGAAAATAACCGTCTGACATTGCCCTCGAATGACATCGCCCAAGCCGTTGTCATCTAAGAAGCGGGGTTGCTGGAAAGCACAGAGGAAAGCTTGACGTTTTTTACGGCCTTCTCGCAAACCGACAATGAAACTTTCCTTAAACATTTCATGCTCCAACATCGGAGCCGTCTCATCAATCATAATCAGAGAGGGAGTTCCCTTGGCCGTTGCCAGCGTATGAATGCGATGCATGACATAACTGATGACGGCCGGTGCTAAAATGGCATCTTGGAAAATAGTCGTAAAATCAAAAGCCATATAGCGGCTGTCTAAGTCCAAATTATCTGTCTCTGAGTTAAAAATACGTCCGTATTGGTCATCATCGACCCAACGTTTCAGCTCGGTCCTCATGAAACTATTCGGAGCAAAACAACTTTGATACAAGTTTTTCAGCAAACGTTCATCTGGCCTTAAATACTCAAAGGCCGTCGTGACAGCACGAGCAATTTCTTGTCCGGACATAGCGTCAACACCGCCTGTAATATCGCGCATCCACGTGCGTAAAAATGCTCGGTTATCCGGTGTGTCCGGCACGGCAAAAGGATTGAGCGAGACCGATTCGGCTCCGCCGTCAAAACGAACATAAGGGGCTCCTTGCATTAAAGCAAATACCTTGGCACCGTTATTTCTGTCAAAGAAATAGGTGTGCAAGTCAGGAATGCGCATGGCCTGTCCTGCCATAAATGAGAAAAACGTTGTTTTACCTTGTCCCGTAGGACCAATCAAAGCCGTATGAGCCACGGCATAAGGCTCTTCCGAAACGTGAAATTGAAACGCATAAGGTGTTCCCGTAATCGTTCTGAAATAAGACAGAGGAACTGGACCCCAATCGGATTTTTGACGTCCCTCGGCCGTTTTATCAATACAAACGCCACAGGCAACAACACGAGATAAATACAAGAAGGTTCGAGGATAAACTTCATATGTCGGAAATTGTGAGAAAAAGACCGCCTGGGCCGCCCAACCCTCTCTGACCGGCGTGACATTGTGCAAGCGACAAATACGTTCTATTTCTTCTTGTCCGAAAACAACTTCCTCTTTCGATTCCCCAAAAACGATGATGGACATGGCGTAATCGTTCAGTGTCTGTCCGTCAGCATCGGATGAATCCATCCACTCTAACGCCGTTGAGTATTGATTGTATACGTTTTGAGAAAATGTCGTCAGATAGGCCATTCGACGTTGTTGAATCAACAAAGCGTTGGCCTTGATATTTGGAATCGGCTTGATGTTATGCAATAGTGTCAGCTCACAATCAATGCTTAAAATATCGGCGATCATTTGCTCATCCATAAAGTCTCCGGGCTTGCGAATGCCTATGGCCAAAGCAAATTTTTCTTCATCACCCGAAATGAATTTAATGATGCCTTCATTTTTGGTAAAGTGGATGTAGTCAGCGGTTAATAAGGCATTGAGGTAGTCTCCTTCCTCTCCGTGAACCAACGGTTTGGGAACGCTTAAAGGGCTGGCCATTTGTGCAAACAACCAAAACGGGCTTTTATCCTGATGTTTTTCCGGTGTCTTTTCGGAAATGAGAATGGGTTCATACATGTCCAAAATGGCCGTCAAAGCGTTAGAAGCCTGATTTAAATCTTTCAGAGCATTTTTACGGTCGTTAACAGATAAAATAATATAGTGCTTATTATGAAAAATGCGATGCAAACTTTCCAACCATTTCTTTGAAATTGTCTGCAACAAACGACTGTCTTTATACATGTGTTCTTCGCTTAAAGGAACGCGCTCTCGGATGGTCACGACGCGTGAGGTAATTTCAAGCTCAGCCATGGAGTCTACCCAGCGCTTGCGGGCATCGGCATAGGCCGCGCGCTCTTCCGGAAGAATAAGTGTCGTATCCGCTCCTTTCACCTCAAACACACGCGCCAACGATCCGTTCCTTAAGTGAATGGTTGCTCCGTCAGGATCTAACTTGCTGAAGGGTAAAAAGTCCGATACCCGCGTTTCCCGGGGTTTGGGCAGTATCAAATCTCCCAACTTCGTCACAAACACCGACATAATCATCATCGCCGATAGAACGCCCATCAAAGCCACCAGCGTTGACATAGCCGTCGCGCTTTCCAAAATCATATCAAATACATTCATATCTATATTTTCCATGATCTCCTACTCTTCTTTTTTAAGGGGCAAACTTATTGCCTCGCACGCGATAAACCGTTTTTGTGATGGCCGGTCCGTTCATTCCCCAAGACCGCATCATATTCGATAGGTGCGGTTCTCGAACGCTGTAAGCAACAATAACGGCGTGCACGATGACGATGGTTCCCATAAACATGAGAGGGTTGACCTGCATCGCTATGAACATTAGCATGATAGGAGCTTGCACAATCAGATTGGCAACAGCCGGTACCATCGGTGCCCAAAAGACACGCGGTGGCATAGCAACGGCTTTTAAAATTGGTTCCCGCATATAACTCCCTTATTCATTTTTAAAGATATCATAACCGACTTGTTCCAAAAAAGAAAGCAAAAAATGCGTTATATATCAAAAAAACAACGATTGTTTTAAAAAAAAGGTATCTCTGTCCCGCTCCCCGTCCTTTTTTTTGATAGGTATTTTGTTGTCTTTGAAGAGGAAAATCCCCGATGAGAATCCTCTTTTCGCCGAGGCAGAGGTTGAGGATAATTTTTGAAAAAATATGTTTTTTCCTTGACTTTTGGCACAAAAAAGAGCATCCTTTTCGCTAATGAATATGAAAAAGGAGAAACCATGAGCTTTAATGAACAAACAATCAAAAATATCGCCCACTTGGCGCGGTTAAAGTTTCCTGAAGCGGACGCGGCTAAGTTCCAGTCCGATATCGATGGCATTCTTAATTGGGTTGAACAATTGCAGGAAGTCGATGTTTCCGGTGTGGAGCCGCTTGTCTCTGTCTCGCCTCGACAATCCGCTATGCGGGCCGATGTCGTCACGGACGGTGACTTGCAGGCCGAGTTAATGCAAAATGCCCCAGAGGCCCTTCAAGGCTTTTATACCGTCCCCAAAATGGTTGAGTAAGGAGAAAATATGTCTGAGTTAATTAACTTAACAATTACCGAGGCACAAGACCTCTTGAATAAAAAGGAAATTTCGGCCGTTGAGCTGACAAAAGCGCATATCGCCGAAATGGAAAAAGCCCGCTTTTTGAATGCCTATATCACTGAAACGCCGGAATTGGCTTTGGAGCAAGCAGCCTCCTCGGATGCTAAACGTGCTCAAGGCGCGCCGCTCGGACGGTTGGAGGGCATTCCTATCGCCAATAAGGATTTATACTGTACGAAAGGTATTCGAACAACCGCCGCCTCTAAAATTTTATCAAACTTTGTGCCGCCTTATGAATCAACCGTCACACAACGTTTGAAAGATGCCGGAACCATTATGTTGGGAAAGGTGAATACCGATCAATTTGCCATGGGCGGTTCAACCGTGACCAGCTATTTTGGGGCAACCAAAAACCCATGGGCCGATGAAAACGGAGACTATACATTGGTTCCGGGCGGCTCTTCCGGTGGTTCCGCGGCTGCTGTGGCCGCCGGCTTGTGTATGGGCGCAACCGGTTCGGATACGGGCGGATCTATTCGACAGCCGGCTTCTTTTTGCGGTATTACGGGAATTAAGCCAACCTATGGTCGTTGCTCTCGTTATGGAATTGTTGCTTTTGCTTCATCTTTGGATCAAGCCGGACCAATGGCTCGCAGTGTGAAGGATTGCGCTTTGCTGTTGCATGAAATGGCCGGGTTCGATCCAAAGGATGCGACGGTAGCCGACTTACCGGTTCCGGATTTCGCGGCGGCTTTAACGGGAGACGTGCGGGGTAAAAAAATAGGTATCCCTCATGAATATCGTCCCAGCGGTTTAAATGCCGATGTGGCAAAAGTATGGGATAAAGGTATTGCTCTTTTAAAAGAGGCCGGTGCCGAAATCATAGATGTTTCTTTGCCGCATACCAAATATGCTTTACCGGTCTACTACATCATTGCGTGTGCCGAGGCCTCTTCAAACCTGTCCCGTTATGACGGTGTTCGTTATACAACGCGTGTGGATGGAAAAACCTTGGATGAGATGTATGAAAATACTCGGACGGACGGTTTCGGTCCCGAGGTTATCCGTCGTATTTTGTTGGGGACATTTGTGTTGTCAGCCGGCTTTTACGACGCGTATTACACTCGAGCACAGCGTGTGCGTCGCTTGATTTATGAGGATTTTCAGAATGTTTTCCAAACGGTGGATGCTCTTTTGGTGCCGGCGGCACCAACGCCGGCATTATCGGCTGAGGCGTTTCAACACATGAGTCCCGTGGATACCTACTTGGGGGATGTTTTTACAACCCCGGCTTCTTTGGCCGGTGTTCCGGCGTTGTCGTTGCCGATCGGTTTATCACAACAAGGTTTGCCCATCGGATTGCAGATTATCGGAAAACATTTTGATGAACATACCGTTTTCCAAATTGCCGGGGCTTTAGAGCAGGCCGCTGCTTTTGATACGAAACCGCATCGGGTGAAAGGATAAAATATGTATACAATACAAGGAAAAACATCGGATTGGGAATTGGTCATCGGATTGGAAGTCCATTGTCAAATTCTATCAAATGCTAAAGTTTTCTCGGGAGCATCGGCGGTCTTCGGCGCCGAACAAAATACCCATGTATCCTTTGTTGACGCCGGCTTTCCGGGGATGCTTCCCGTGGTTAATGAAAAGTGCATTGAACAATGCGTCAAAACCGGGTTGGGATTGAATGCTCAGATTAATAAATACTCGCGCTTTGATCGTAAAAACTACTTCTATGCTGATTTACCGCAGGGATATCAGATTTCTCAGCTTTATCATCCGATCGTTGGTGAGGGATTTATTGAGATTACGACCTCTGAAGGCACGCGCAAAATCGGCGTGGAGCGACTGCACTTAGAGCAAGATGCCGGAAAATCCATTCATGATATGAGCCCGACAAAATCATTTATCGACTTGAATCGCTGTGGTGTCGGACTGATGGAAATTGTCTCAAAACCGGATATGCACTCTCCGGAAGAGGCCGGCGAGTACTTGCGTCAACTGCGGGCTATTGTTCGCGCTTTGGGTACGTGTGACGGAAATATGGATGAGGGCTCTATGCGCTGTGACGTCAATATTTCCGTTCGTAAAGTCGGAGAAACCGGATTACGCCCCAGAGCAGAGGTGAAAAATGTCAACTCGGTGCGCTTTGTGATGCAGGCTATTGAAATCGAAGCAAAACGCCAGATTGAGATATATGAAAATGGTGGTATGTGCTGTCAGGAGACACGATTGTTTGACTCTGTTAACCTGGAAACAAGACCTATGCGTTCTAAGGAGAATGCCAACGACTACCGCTACTTCCCGGATCCGGATTTATTGCCCGTCATTTTGACGGATGACTATATTGAAAACATTCGTCGAAATTTGCCGGAATTACCCGAGGCTAAAAAGAAACGTTATGTGGAAGAGTTGGGATTGACGCCTTATGACGCATCTATCTTAACGGCTGACAATGAGACGGCAGCCTACTTTGAAACAGCTATCCAAGGGCAAGACCCCAAAAAGGTGGCCAACTGGGTGATGGGAGATTTGTTCGGCTATTTAAATAAGACGTGTTTACCGATTACACAAAGTCCCGTCAGTGCGCAAAATTTAGGAGCTCTGGTCGGGTTGATTCAAGATGGAACCATTTCGGGAAAAATTGCCAAAGAGGTCTTTGAGCTGATGATTGAAACGGGGAAAGCTCCGACCGTTTTGGTCGAAGAAAAGGGATTAAAGCAAGTTTCAGATACAGGCGCCATAGAAGCTTTGATTGCCGATATTTTGTCTGCCAATATGGATAAAGTGGCAGAAATTAAGGCGGGAAAAGACAAACTGAAAGGGTGGTTCGTCGGGCAGGTGATGAAGGCGTCTCAAGGTAAAGTCAACCCGGCTTTGGCCAATCAACTACTGGATAAAAAATTGTCAGAGCTTTCATAACAGGTGTTTTTCGCATCAGAGCCCTTAACCCAGAGGGCTCTGGTAAGATGCTGGGGAATAAGTAGGACTTTTTCTTTTGGTCAGGTTTTGTGAGGTCTTTCAGCAGAGGCAGTGAGGGCTTTTCCTTCTTCATCACACGTTTTTCTTTTGTGAAGGTGACAAAGAGATGAGGAGGGGTATTTAATGAATAAAAAGCTTGTTTTAGACTTTACTCTGTCGTTGACGCCCCTCTATTTTTGTGCTATGATAAAAAAAATTTTTTAGTATTAGCAGGAAGTTCCATTATGACAAGAAATATCACAGCTCAAATTCGATCTACATTCATTGATTATTTCAAAAAACAAAATCATGTTATTGTGCCGTCTAGTTCTTTGATTCCCAAAAATGACCCAACCTTGATGTTTACAAACAGTGGTATGGTGCAATTTAAAAACTATTTAACAGGTGCCGATAAGGCCCCTTTTCCTTGTGCTGCCTCTATCCAAAAATCCGTGCGTGCCGGCGGAAAGCATAATGATTTAGACAACGTCGGTTATACCGTTCGTCATCATACATTTTTTGAAATGTTGGGCAATTTTTCTTTTAATGACTACTTTAAGGAAAAGGCCATTTACTATGCTTGGGAGTTGCTGACAAAAGAAATCGGATTGGATAAATCAAAATTGTTGGTGACTATCTATCATACGGATGATGAGGCCTATGACTTGTGGAAAAAAATTGCCGGATTGAAAGACGAGGATATTATTCGTATAGCCACCAAGGATAATTTTTGGCAAATGGGGGATACAGGGCCGTGTGGTCCTTGCTCGGAAATTTTCTATGACCATGGCGATCAGTACTGGGGCGGTCGTCCCGGTACACCGGAAGAAGATGGAGATCGCTTTATTGAAGTCTGGAACTTGGTCTTTGATCAATATGAAGATCTTCCGGATGGTTCTCGCGTGGAGATGGCTCAAAAATGCATCGATACCGGCTCGGGGCTAGAGCGTTTGAGCGCTATCCTGCATGGAACAAATGATAATTTCGCGATTGATATCTTTAAAAATTTAATAGAGAATGCCGCTGAGATGGCTCATATCGATCCCTATGGTGTCCACAAAACATCTTTGCGTGTTATTGCCGATCACTTGCGTTCTTCTGCCTTTTTATTAGCGGACGGCGTTATGCCTTCAAATGAAGGGCGAGGCTATGTTTTACGGCGGATTATGCGTCGTGCCATGCGACATGTGTATTTGATCGGTTATCATGATTCACTCATGTATCAGTTGGTGCCTTTTTTGATCGAAACAATGGGTGAGGCGTATCCGGAGCTTGTCCAACAACAGGCTTTAATCACCGAGGGGTTAAAATTGGAAGAAGAGCGATTTAAGCAAACGCTTGACAAAGGGCTGAAGTTGTTGTCCGAGGAAACCGAACATATGGGGGCCGGAGATACTTTGTCCGGTGATGTGGCCTTTCGGTTATATGACACCTATGGTTTCCCCTTGGATTTGACGGAAGATGCTTTGCGCAGTCGTTCTATCGGTGTGGACGAAGAAGGCTTTCGGGCCGCTATGGAAGCTCAAAAAGCGGAAGCGCGTAAGTCCTGGGCCGGTTCCGGAGATAATGCCGATGAAAAAATCTGGTTTAAAACGGCGGAAAATGTCGGTGCTACCGAGTTTTTAGGCTATGATACCGATGCGGCCGAGGGACAAATTTTAGCCATTGAACCCTTGGAGGAGGGACGCTATGCGCTTGTTTCAAATCAAACACCTTTCTATGGCGAAATGGGCGGACAGGTCGGTGATACGGGCTTTATTACCCATAACGCCGTTCGTTTCCGGGTCGAAAATACGCTGAGAAAAGCGGATAATAAGTTAATCATTCATGTGGGGCGCTATGAGACGGGCTCTTTCAAGGTCGGCGATACGGCGCTTTTTTCTATTGACAGAGAGCGACGCTTTAACATCCGTGCCCATCACTCGGCCACACATTTGCTGCAAGCGGCTTTACAAAAAGTTTTGGGGAATTCGGTTCATCAAAAGGGGTCTTGGGTATCGCCTGAGGGATTCCGATTCGATTTTACCTATCATAAAGCCTTGACAAAGGATGAAATCCGTCGTGTGGAAAATCTGGTTAATCGAATGGTCTTAAAAAATGAAAAAACAGTCACTGAATTGATGACGCCGGAAGAGGCTGTCAAACGAGGGGCTATGGCTTTATTCGATGAAAAATACGGAGACGTGGTCCGTGTGGTTTCCATGGGCTATGGAGATCATCGCCTTTCTTGTGAGCTATGCGGAGGAACGCATGTATCCGCAACCGGAGATATCGGTCTGTTTCGTATCGTGTCGGAGTCGGCTGTTTCATCCGGTGTGCGTCGAATCGAGGCGGTCGTTGGGGCTCCGGCTCTTCAAAAAGCTCAGGAAAACGGCGATTTGATTGTTGATTTGATGAATATTTTAAAAGCGACATCCGTTGTGGATATGAAAACAAAAATTTTCCGTGCCCTCGAGGAAAAGAAAGAGCTAGAAAAAGAAATAAGTGATCTACGGCGTCAAGTGGCCATGGGAACCGACAGCGGTATGGCCTCTATCGAGACGCTGAACGGTATACGTTTTATGGGTAAGGTCTTACATAATACGCCGGCCAAGGAGCTGAAACCGTTAATGGATGAGCTTAAAAAACAAATCGGTTCCGGTGTTGCGGTTGTCGTGGCGGAGTATGAGGAAAAAGTATCTATTGTCGTTGGGGTGACTTCGGATTTGACAGATCGCTTGAACGCCGTGGATTTAGTCAAAAAAGCGGCAGAAGTCGTCGGTGGAAAAGGTGGCGGTGGGCGTGCGGATATGGCCCAGGCCGGTGGTAATCGCACAGAGAATATGCCTCAGGCGATAGAGTGTATCCGAGCGTATTTGCAAGCTTAGGATAGCGTATATCGATGGCTTGTCCCACTTTTTCCTTGGGGAATATGCCAAGGAAAAGAAAGGGAGATGAAGGTGGACCTCGGATGAGTTATTCCATGATGTCAGATGCCATGTTGGCGCTCAAATAATATCAGAAGCCCTCTCCCTTTAAAGTTATCAGAATTCTTTTTTTATTTGGAATGACCGGACCTCAGGTAAGAGGAGATATTCTCTCCGGAGGTCTCGGCCCCTATTTTGAGTCTTTTCCAAGGGAGAGGTGATGGTTGTTGAAGAGGCTTAGACTCTATTAAGGCAATTCATGCAAAATACCATCCACAACACTGACTCGGCGATCCATACGAGACGCCAGTTCGGGGTTGTGTGTGGCAATGAAAGCCGATAAGCCCGTTTCCCGAACCACCCTCAAGAGCAGCTGAAAAACAGCTTCGGCTGTTTTGGGGTCAAGGTTGCCCGTTGGCTCGTCCGCTAATAATAAAACAGGTTGATTGGCCAAGGCGCGTGCGATGGCGACCCGTTGTTGTTCTCCCCCGGATAGTTGTCCGGAGCGGTGCTTTAAACGTGTTCCCAGGCCCATTTGTGCTAATAACTTTTGGGCATTTGTTTTTGCCTCTTGAGGTTTGACACCGCGTAGGAGCTGAGGCATCATGACATTCTCAAGGGCACTAAAATCCGGTAGTAAAAGATGCGCCTGATAGACAAAACCGATTTTATCGCGACGCAGAGCGGTCCTTTGTTTGTCCGTTTTTAAATGAACGGCAACGCCCTCAATTTCAATGGAACCTTTGGTCGGTGCATCTAAAAGGCCGGCGATATGAAGAAGTGTTGATTTACCTGAACCGGAAGGTCCGACCAAAGCAACAATTTCACCGGCTTGAATGCTTAAATTAATGTCTTTTAAGACCTCAATTTTCATGCTGCCTTTGCCATAAGAGCGGTTAATGTGGCTTAATGTCAAAGTTGGTTTACTCATATCTTAATGCCTCCACAGGATCCGTTTTCCCCGCCTTCCAAGAGGGATAAATGGTTGCCAATAAGGCTAAAATCAAAGACATCCCACCGACGACGAACACTTCGGTTAAATTGACTTCGGCCGGTAAGTGTGACAGAAAATAAATTTCGGCGGAAAAAAGCTCGGTCCCGGATAAATTTTCTAAAAATCGGCGGATGCTTTCAATGTGATAGGAAAATAAAAGTCCTAATCCGACGCCGGCCGCCGTGCCCCATAATCCTACCGTCAATCCGGATAATAAAAAAATACGCTGGATGCCGCCTCGCGTCATGCCCATGGTGCGTAAAACAGCAATATCCTTTGTTTTATCTTGAACCAGCATAATCAAACCGGAAATCATATTAAAAGCAGCCACAATAATAATCAATGTCAAAATGAGAAACATGACATTGCGTTCGATTTCAATGGCATTAAAGAAAGCTTGGTTCGAGTAGCGCCAATCATATATCTGAACGCCGTCCCCTAACAAATTAAACCCGGCCTCCATAACCGTCGGAACACTATCTAAGCTATCCACAAAAACCTCTAAACGTGAAATTTTATCCCCCATTTGAAAAAATTTTTGCGCCTCAGTCAACGGCATGAAAATCAGGTTATTGTCATACTCGTACATCCCTGAATTAAAAGTGCCCCATACCTGATAGGCTTTCATCTTGGGAATGGTCCCAAAAGCGGTGATAGTTCCCTTGGGTGATAGAAGCGTGACGGTATCCCCAATATGCAAACGCATGCGCCGAGCTAAATGGGTGCCGACGATCAGTTGAGCCCCCTGAAAGCCCTCTAAGCGATTCCCTTGATACTGCTCCATCAACAAAGGATGCTGTTGAAAATCTTCGGCGGTCATACCTCGCAACATCACCCCGTTGGAATCATCATGAGCCGAAGCCATACCCTGAGCGTCAATAATCGGGACAACATGTTGGACATGGGGTAATCGTTGTATGACCTTCTGATGTTGTTCGGCCTGAGCCAGTGTATCTCCCCATTCGGGAGCAATAGCGATGGGGCCATTCAAACCTAAAATACGTTCCATCAACTCAGAGCGGAATCCGTTCATGACACTCATCACAATAATCAGAGTGGCAACACCCAACATAATCCCCAAAAAAGAAAAGCCGGCAATGACCGAAACAAACCCCGTTCTTTTACGGGAGCGCAAATAGCGAAAAGCCAACAATCGTTCTGTCTTTGAAAAAATCATCTTATTCCTTTCGGCTTCGTTCCCTTATCGAAAGCAGTATACCCATTTTTCCAAAAGCTGTCCAGTTTTTTTCTACGCGTTAGTCAAAGACTTTAGCGACAGGCCGTTATCGGCATCATATGGTCGAAAGATGCGGAATGGGTGTAAAATGCCCCGATTTAACTTTACCAAACCTAATAAATGAGTCCCGTCCATCAATCGTGCGACACACCCTTCGGCTAAGTCGGTCGGGATCCGTGTCGTTAGATGAGAAACAGGAATGCGCTGTCCTTGAGTCAAACGTCGTGCCATATCCGGTTCCACACTTAAAGCCGGCAACGCATCCAGAGCGGTTTCTAAGGGAAGAAAATGAGCCTTTTGGGGCATTTGTCCTGTTTCCGTAAAGAGCGCCAAATCTGTCACGTCTGAAAGAGTAAAGGGACCGCAGGCCGTTCGACGAAGTTTCGTAATATATCCCAAGCATCCCAGACGTCGCCCTATATCCCGTCCCAGTGCGCGTACGTATGTCCCTTTCCCGCAGATAACTCGGAAATCCGCATGTGTGGATGTGTGAGATAAAAGCTCCAAAGACAGAATATCAACAGGGCGTGGTTGAAGCGTCACCGCTTCACCGGCACGGGCTAAAGCATATGCCCGTTTTCCGTCAATTTTAAGAGCCGAATAAGCCGGAGGTTGTTGTAAAATCCGCCCAAGAAACTCCGGTAAAATAGACTTGATATCTGCTTCGCTGGGACGTTTATCAGAAGCGCGACAGATGACACCGGCTTGATCATCTGTATCGGTTTCAGCCCCCCAGGTAATCTGAAATTCATAGATTTTACGTCCGTCCATGACATACGGGATTAACTTGGTTGCTTGTCCCACAGCAATCGGTAAAATACCGGTCGCCAAGGGATCGAGGGTGCCGGCGTGTCCGATTTTGCTCGGGGAAAGGGCCCTTTTTAAGCGTGAGACAACCTGTGTCGAACCCATATTATATGGTTTATCAATAATCAGCCACCCATTCCAAGAGTTGTTTAGGTGCGACATTTTTCCTCCCGTCGCGCCTGAATATAGCGCTCAATACGCTTATTGAGCAACGAAACTCGTGCCACGTGAAGAGCAATGGGATACTCGTGATCTTCCAGCCGAATGACCGTTTTAATGGGATGGCGAAAACCGCTTTTTTGGGCAAAAGCCAAAGATGCCAGATTCGAGGTCTCAATTCGTGAAATGACGCGTTGAATGCCTTGTTTGGCGGCTTCTTTTAACAACGCAGCCCGTGCGGCTAAAGTTAAGCCTAAGCGGCGTCTTTCATCTAAATCTTGCAGCATACTTGGATGACGGTCGGTTAATGTCAATAGCTCCCAATCATATGTCGTCAAGGGAAGAGTTGACTGGGGTTCTTGATAGTTAATATAATGTAGATATAACCCGAATAAACCGATCAGCTTGGGACGATAATGTCTATTCTGAAACAAGCCATATAATACGCCTCGTCCGGTACAGGCTGCCTCGGCTTGCGTCTTAATTTCTTGCCGTGCCCAAGCATATTGCCGTATAATCCCCCATGTTTCAAACCTTTCCGGAGCACCAAAATACGGCGTAAGCCGATTGCGTTGATATAAACCAGCATAGGATGGCGCATCGGAAACGGTCAGTTGACGCAGAAAAAAATGCTCAGAGGTCGTTTCTTGCAAAAATGTGTTCGGAATATCTATGCGTTTAGCAAACATCTGAGACCTCTTCCTCCTCTTCACGCGGTTTTTCAACATCGGCCCGAACGCGCGGTGAGTTTAGCAAATCGGTTAGATGGGCTGCTTCCTCAAAAGCATCATCGTTTTTAAAGGCGATTTCGGGGACAATCCGTAAACGTATTTCTTTCCCTATCCGAAAACGGAAAACACTTTTGTGCTTGTTGAGCAAAGCCACTTGCTCTTCTGTATCCAGATCTCCTACCGAGCGCACTAAAGCGATTGCAGAAGATAAATCCGGTGAAATTTTGACCTCTGTAATCATCAAATACGGTGCTTTAAGGCCACTGATAAATAAATTATCTTGCATCAACATATTTGCCAAAACATGGCGAATTTCCTCGGACACGCGTAGTTGACGTTGCGAAGGTCCTTTGACTTCTTTTGTTTTCATAAAGACTCCTTTTGATGTGTTAATTGAATCCAGCGGCACGTATCCGGCGGAGATTTATCCGCATGTAGTCCAAAAACCATAAGTGTCAGTATACGACTATCTTTTTTGTAGGTTGTATGGGCAGCTAACGGATGTGTCATCTTGGTCCCTAAAATATCGGCAGCAGGGACGGTTTCGATAGATATGTTGGAAACTTGAGGACATAACGCGGCATGAATGGGGGCGGTATTCGGCTCGAGAGAATAACTCAATAAATCATTGGGGTCACTGAAAGCCACAACTTGAAGCGTCTTGAGCCGTCGTTCGGCGTAGTGTTTCCCCCCTGGCTGACAATAATCCGCGTATGTTCCCTGAGGTGTATCCGTTTGATATCCTTGTTGGTCTATACGAAAGAGAGGAAGTTGATTCGCTAACATAAAGACGGAAACATCCATGTTTTGAAAAGCCGGCTGCAATTCTTGATAATAATCGGTGGCTGCCTCTAGAGCATCTAGGGTTAAGCAACTGCCCAGGCTATGCGTAATAAAAACAAAATCAGCTGTTGCAATCTGCTCACGGGCTTTTTCAACATCTATCTGACAGGTTGCCGTTATATGATCGGGTAATGTCGTATAATCACTGTTGATCATAAAGCAAATCGCCATTCGTCCCGCATCAACCAAACGATGATGCAGGGGACCCATGAAGGCAACGGAATCAGCCATCATATCATTACCCAGATATTTTAATTTATGATTGACCGAGCTGCGTTCGGCCGCATATTCACCACTACCGTCATAAGCTAATTGTTGCTTGGTTGCTGCCGTGATAGAAGACCAATTTAATTCGTAAAAAACCATCTCTTGTCCGGTTTCATTGATAAATCGTGAAAGCCGTAATGTCCCCAAATCAGACCCATCTTCTCCCCGCATGGCAATCGTCTTAGTTTCATAATCGCGTGTGTCAAAATGCATGTGCTGTGTCAGATTTAAAATCAAGGGAGTTGCATATCCTTCTGTTCGAGTGCCGGCCCCATGAGTAATCATCACTTTTGTCGTGTTTTGTGTCGTGTCGGCTATCCCTTCAAATCCCGAAGACCACATTAAACACGCCTTGGGCTCATGAGCAGACTTGCCCAAAATACCTTCGGCAAATCCTCGTCCAAAACTACTACAACCGGCTAATCCCAAACACATTAATGCTATTATAACTCCTTTTTTCATCGCAGAAGCTCCTTTTCCCGTTCTATATAAAACGCGCGACGGTCAAAATCCATTCCTTTTGATTTTTTCAGGAATAGACTTTTGTCCATCACAGACGTTTTTTAAACGGAAAAATTCAGCTTGACCGCAATCTCTTCCATTTCAAAGCATTCAATCATATCGCCCACCTTGATATCATCGAAGTTTTCCAGAGTAATGCCGCATTCGAAACCTTCTTTAACCTCTTTGACATCGTCTTTGAAGCGTTTCAACTGAGTCAAAGCTCCTGTAAAGATAACAACATTATCTCGCAATAGACGAACTTTGGCACCCCGTTTGACGATTCCTTCCTTGACCATACAGCCGGCAACTTTCCCCACCTTTGAAATAGAGATAACTTGGCGCACTTCGGCATACCCTAAGACTTTTTCTTTTAGTTCGGGAGCCAATAGGCCTTCGACGGCTTTTTTCATGTCATCCGCCACATCATAGATAATGGAATAATAGCGAATATCAACGCCGTCCCGGCGAGCCATCTCTCGAGCAGAAGGATTGGCGCGCACATTAAACCCGATGACAATAGCCTTAGAGGCACGGGCCAGAGAAATATCCGATTCATTAATGGCTCCGACCGCACTGTGCAAAACATGAACCTTGACTTCATTGTTGGCGATTTTGGCCAATATGCCGTTTAACGCTTCAACCGAACCTTGAACGTCACCCTTTATCAGAACAGGCAACTCTTTAATGGTGCCGGCTTTAATTTGAGCCAATAAATGCTCGGCACTGCTGATTTTTTTGACCTGCAGCTGCTCTCGAGCCTTGCGTTGCCGATAGGCCGAGATCTCTCGAGCCGTTTGTTCTGAGGCGACGACCACAAAATCATCACCGGCGGAAGGTGTTCCGTTCAATCCGATGACTTCTACCGGTTGTGCCGGTTGGGCTGTTTCAATGCGTTGTCCTTTGTCGTTATACAGCGAACGAACGCGCCCCCACTCTTGCCCCGTCACAAAAATATCACCCACATGTAAAGTGCCCTTTTGAATAAGAACAGTTGCAACAGAACCGCGTCCCTTATCCATACGTGCTTCAACGACAACACCTTCGGCAGAGCGATGTGGTGAAGCCTTCAGGTTCAACATTTCTGCTTGCAATAAAATCGCTTCAATCAACTTGTCCAAGTTGATACGTTGTTTCGCGGAAACTTCAACTTCCAGTATTTCTCCGCCCATTGACTCTACAACGACTTCCTGTTGCAACAGATCCATACGGACTCGTTGCGGGTTTGCTCCGGGCACATCAATTTTATTGATGGCTACAACAAGGGGAACACCGGCAGCCTTAGCATGGTGAATGGCCTCAATCGTTTGAGGCATGACACTGTCATTGGCCGCAACGACTAAAACAACAATATCGGTGACTTTAGCCCCTCGCGCACGCATGGCGGTAAATGCTTCATGTCCCGGCGTATCAATAAATGTCACTTTTTGTCCACCGGCTACTTGGACTTGGTAGGCTCCGATATGTTGCGTAATTCCGCCTGATTCTCCATCGGCCACATGGGTAGCGCGTAAGGCATCTAATAAAGACGTCTTGCCGTGGTCTACGTGCCCCATGACGGTCACAACAGGAGGACGGGGCATCAAATCAGCCGGATCATCGGCCTCTGTCTTGAGAATTTCTTCCACATCGGATTCGGCAACTCGCTTCGCTTTATGTCCCAACTCTTCAACAACCAATTCGGCCGTATCTCCATCAATTGTTTGGGTAATGGTGACCATCATCCCCAGTTTCATCAAGGTTTTGACAACGGTTGCACCTTTCTCGCTCATGCGATTGGCAAGCTCTTGAACCGTAATGGTTTCCGGAATGACGACTTCCCGTATGATTTTTTCCTGTGTCTTGAGTGATTCCAAGTGTTTCAGGCGCTCTTTTTCATGAGCCCTCTTAATGGAGGCCAAAGAGCGACGTCGTGATGTCATAACCTCATCATCTTCATCGTCTTCCGACGCATGAACGGACATATTGCGAAAAGAGTTTAAATTCATTTTTCCACCGCGTTTTTCCTCGAATCCGCCTTTACGGGGTTGCCGTAGTTCTTCTTCTCTTTTTTTGTAGGCAGATGTCACGGGCTCATCAAACTTACGATCCTGTTTTTTTCCTTTAGATGTATCCGGCTTGACGGATGGTATATTTACGACCGTGGCCGATGCTTCTTCGGCGGCTTTACGCTCAGCCAACTCTTTTTGGGCCGCTTCATACTCGGCCTGTTTGCGTTCGGCTTCTTGACGAGCGGCTTCTTCCTTCGCACGACGTTCTGCCTCTAATTTTTTAGTATGTTCCGCAACGCGAGCGGCTTCTTGTACCAGTTTTAATTTTTGTGCGGTATCTTCAGTTAAAACGGTGCTTTTAGCCGGTTCATTCGTGATAATCCGTTTCTTGCGAACCTCAACCTGGACAACATTCGTTTTGCCAACGCCGACCTTCTGGCGCACCTGTCCGTTGAGTGAAAGCGTTTTTTTCAACTCTAACGTTTTCCCCGATAACGTCAATGGTTTCTTTGTTTCTTCTGTCATGATCCGTATCCTTTCTTTTACTCTTGGGCCTGAGCGCCATTAAAAAAAGTCAGTTTTTGAGCCATCTTAACCACTTCTTTCGACAAAGGTCCCTGCTTGATTAACATATGTGTCACCGTATCTGCACCGGCAGGTATCCCCAGCTCTTCTCGCGTAAACAGCGAAAAAACAGCATACGTATCGTGAGGGCGATGCAACTTGGTTTGTTCGCGCTCGGAGGCATCTTGTGCCTCAAACAGAGCCAGCGGCGTGTCGGTTATGATTGCTTTTTTGACGGCTTCAAAACCAAAAACCATCAAGCCCGCCTTACGACACAACGCCAATAAAGCCAGACAACGTTGGCGAAGCTGTTTGTCGACCGTTTCACTTAAGTCGGACGGGATTTTTACCGTTCCGTGAGCCGCCTTGTAAAAAAGCTTTTTAGATACAGCTTGTTCCAACAGATGTCTGTCGGCCCGTATCCACATGCCTCGACCGGGTAGCTTTTCGGCCACGTCAAAGCAAACGGTTTTATCAGGTGCCACAACAAAACGCAACATTTCCTCACGCGGATGTATGGTCTTGGTCACAAAACACGTTTTTGTCCCCTCCGGAGAAGGACCTTTCCTATTTTTGTGGTTATAGCGTTTATTCAAACCAATGCTCCCGTGCCTTCATAATCATTTGATTCGCCGTCTCTTGATCCAGCGTATCTTTCCCTAAAATGTCAATCAGCTCATCACCGGCCAAATCGGCAAAGTCATCCAGCGTCTTAATCCCGGCGCGCCCTAATAGAACCAGCATATCTAAGGTTAATCCTTCGATTTCCTGGACTTCTTTAGAAACGCCTAAATCCTTCAGCTCGGTGGTCAAGGCATCTTGTTTCGCCACCAAATAGGCTTTGGCACGATTTTGTAATTCTGTTGCCAGTTCTTCATCAAAGCCTTCAATGCTCATCAGTTCATCCAAGGCGATGTAGGCAATATCTTCAACTTTTGCAAACCCCTCTTGGATCAGTAAATGTGCCATCATATCATCAATGTCTAAGGCATTCATGAACAATTCAACACGCTCTTTCGTTTCGGCTTGACGATGTTCGGCTTCTTGCGCTTCTGTCATCATATCAATATGCCAACCTGTCAGTTGACTGACCAACCGAATGTTTTGACCACGGCGTCCGATGGCCAAAGATAACTGTTCTTCGCTTAAGACAACCTCTACATTTTTAGATTCTTCATCAATGACGATTTTGAGAACTTCATTGGGGGCTAGGGCGTTCACAATAAAGGTTGCCGGATCGGCTGACCAAATGACAACGTCTATTTTCTCACCCTGTAATTCGTTGACGATAGCTTGGACACGTACACCACGCATCCCAATACAAGCCCCGCGTGCATCGACGGACGAGTCTTTTGAGTAAACGGCCACTTTGGCACGCGAACCCGGATCACGGGCCACGGATTTAATTTCAATAACACCATCATAAATTTCGGGAACTTCGGCTTTAAATAAAGCGGCCAGGAATTGAGGATGAGAACGCGTTAAGAAAACTTGGGGTCCTTTTACTTCGGAACGTACATCTAATACAAGAGCACGCAACCGATCGCCGACACGGTACATTTCCCGAGGAATTAATTCATCGCGCCGCAATAAAGCCTCGACATGTCCTACTTCCAAAATCAAATTGCCGCCTTCGACACGTTTGACAATACCACTGACAATTTGACCCTTTTTATCCTTCATATCGTTATATTGTTGCAACCGTTCTGCCTCACGCACTTTTTGCGTAATAACCTGTTTCGCTGTTTGTGCCGCTATACGACCAAAATCCATCGGGGGTAAGACATCAATGATTTCATCGCCGACTTTAGCCTCCGGATTTTGACGGCGAGCTTCTTCTAGGGACATTTCCGTGAATTCATCTTCGACCGTGTCAACAACCGTCACATAGCGAGCCATTTGAATGGCCCCGGTATGCGGATCAATGGTTGTGCGGATATCATATTCCGGACCATATTTAGAACGACCGGCCTTGGAAATACCTTGTTCCATGGCGGCTAAAACATCGGCTTTATCGATGCCTTTTTCACGAGCCAAAAGTTCAGCCATTTGAATCAATTCAGGTCTGGGCAATGTTGCAATTTGCATAGTTTAAATCCTTTCTTATAGATGTTGAGATTGATGTTTTTTAATGAGGGCATCTGTTAAAATTAACTTTGCCTTAAAGATATCAGAGAACGGAAAGCGCACTTCTTCGCCTTCACACATCAAGCGTACCTGATTGTCGTCCGTCAGTCCTAAAATTTCACCCTTAAATCGTTTCCGACCGTTAATATCATGGACTAATTCGATTTTTGCTTCATCTCCCTTAAAACGGGCATAATCCGAAGCCCGTACCAAAGGGCGATCCAATCCGGGAGATGAAACCTCTAAAACGTACCGTCCCGCGATGGGATCAATGACATCTAATAAAGCCGAAACCGTCCGACTGATTGTTTCACAATCATCAACGGTCATATCAATCCCGTCTTGGCGTTCGGCCATGACTTGCAATGTTTTTACGTCGTTTCCCTGTAAAGAAACACGCACAATATCATACCCCAAATCCACGATGGAAGGGGTTATTTCTTGCTCTATCTTTTCACAAAATTCCATATTCCGTCCTTCTTGCTTTTTTTCGTATTTCTCCTATAAAGAAAGGCGGGACTTTCAAGGTCCCACCCTCTAAACTATCTGAGAATGTAGTCCTTATATACCATTTTTTGAGAAAAAGAGCAAGATTTTTTTGCAAAAAAAGCAAAAAAAAATAAAAAAGGTTGCAAAAGATGTTAAATTGTGACACAAAAAAAAGAAAACAAGTTGCTTTTGAAAGGAAAAAAATGTTGATACCAAAGCCTCCTAAATTATTCCATCGAACGACGCTGTCAGAAGAAAATACCTCAACACCTACATCCGAAACAGGTACGCCGAATAATCCGCCGTCCGCTCCTTTTAAACCGACTTCGTTTGAGGAACTGCCACGATCAGAGATGCCGGAAACGCCTCAGAATACCCCATGGATGGCTTCGGCTCCGGCCGCAGAACAGTCGGATAATGGCACAAATGCGCCGACGACGGCACAGACGGCGTATGCCGATGAAATATCGGCAACAGAGCAGAGAACGGATATGGTAGATATGCTTTCTGTCGGTAGAGAAGAAAACGAAATATCACCGACTGATCCCGACTCGTTTTCCCGGGTCGCTGAGGCGGGGAGGGAGGAAGTGCCCCAACCTCAACCACCGAAGCTGTTTCAACCTGATGATGTCTCGGTTGCTCCAGAAATGGTTGTTGTGTCTCAAGAGCCAAAAGGGGAGCTTTCATCGGCCACTTTTTCGGAGGAGGAGGATATGAATCGTTTTGCTCGACCGCCTGAGGCAGCAGCCGAACCGACTACGACGATGGATCAGCCGTTGAGTGAAGATGATGGGGTTCATTTCATTCCTCAGCCGATCGAGGATTTATCCTCTACGCGCGAACTGGAGCGTATGTTTAAGCACTTTATTCAGGTGCCGTCCGTCAATTCTATTCCTTTTGCGGATCTTTGGTTTTCACCGGAGGGAATTGCCTATGTGCGTGATACCAAAACAAAGTTTGCGCTTGTTCCTTTTGAATCGGATGATTTAGAGAATTTTAGGAAAGCTTTGGAGCAAGGCTATACAGGGGCTAGCAGCTATTCTTTACGGTTTGCGGGGGAGCAATATCGTGTCGAACGGATTATGACAACGACCGGCGTGCAGTATAACTGCCGAAAAATGCCGACTTATACACCCGATATTTATAATTTGGGCTTACCTAAGCCGATTATTGACTATTTGGTGGGGTTAGCTCATGAGGCCGGTTTGGTCTTATTCGGTGGTCCGACCGGAATGGGAAAAACGACAACCGCTTCGGCTTTGATGAAAAAGTGGTTGGAAAATGAAGGTGGCTTTTTATACACAATTGAGGATCCGCCGGAAATGCCTCTGGATGGACTATACCGCTGTAAGAACGGAGGTTTGGGACTTTGTAAACAAACGGCGGTTGAAAATGAACGTTGGGGAGATTGTTTGAAATCAGCATTGCGTTCTCGGCCTCGCTATATTTTGGTTGGCGAGATTCGCACCCCAGAGACAGCCTCACAAGCTTTACGGGCTGCAACTTCGGGGCACTTGGTTGTTTCGACGATTCACGCCAGTAGTGTTGAAGATGCTTTGAACTCTATGATTAAATATGCCGCCGGTACAGGTTTGCCGGAATCATTGGTTTCTGACTTGTTGGCGCGAGGTATTTTGGCATCGGTTCATCAAAAATTGGAGGGGATTGAGGTATTGACACCCAAAATTCAAGCGGCTTTTGCTAATCCCAAACCGGGCGCTGCTGATCAAATGCGCATGATTATTCGTGATGGAAAAATAAATTTAAGCACACTTATGGAAGCACAAGAAGTCAAGCTTTTCCAAGGGAAACCTCTCTTTAAAGAAATTTAAAGTGGGTTAAATAAATTTTTTAGGACGATGTTATGGCATGTCAACAGAAAGCCTGGTTAACAAGGCTTTCTTTTTTATGTCCTGTTTATTAAGTAAAAAAAGCCCTAAAAGGCGCGGATTTCCGGGAAAAAAGTGTCACAAAAAAAGGATCCTTTTTTTGTGACAACTTTTTAGCACATCTACCCCACCGTGTCAAGCATAATTTTTATGACGAATTATCAATAGGA
>CALXXW010000013.1 GCA_944392785.1 uncultured Alphaproteobacteria bacterium
AGCGATTTGTTTCTTTGATTGTAAAGCAACCAGAAATAATAGATAAGATGAAAAATTGGCAAGATACTTCTTTAGATGATAAGAAACAGATGCTTCAACAAGTCGGAAAGGTTTTTGAATATGTCTATGGAACAGTTCCTGAGATTGTTTTCTTTACTCCGGAAGAAGAAAGAGCTAAACGCCGCACCCTAGGCTTAAATGAAGATGCTCCGATTAATGCAGCTTACTATCAAAACGGAAAAATTCATTTTAATGAGGAACGTTTACAAAGTAGTGATAATTTCTTTGCTGTATCCGTTATGTTTCATGAAGGAACGCATCATCGCCAACATTTGAATAATTTTGATAATTCATTGGTTAGGCGTATTTTTGATAGCAATCTAACAAATATTAATGTTTACGAGAATGAAACCAACAACAGAGACCGAGATTTGTATACGATGCAACCCTCGGAAATTCATGCTTACGGTCTTCAAGAATATGTTGAACAGCAAATTACCGAAAAAACAGGAATAGATAAGGTTCATTATGCAGATTTAGGAAAAGAAATCAAAAATGTTCATAACAAGGCATTTTCGATGGCAAAGCTGGCACAATATCGTTCGAAACAAAAATAAATTTACTTCGTAAACCGTGAGTTAAGCATCGCCAATTCAAACGACACGCATGGCGTCGCCGTTTTTTATATGAACAGTTTATCCGGTGTATTCGGATACTTAGTCTTTTGATGATTTCTTCTGGCTTTAGGCATGTATTATCCGTTTAATATGCGAAAGAGTGTTTTTTTTGGCGGCTGTTTTTAGGTTATTTTTTTAGATTTTTTTCTAAATAGATCTTGACGTTCCTCTGGATTACAGCATAATATAAAACAGCTAAACAAGGAGGGCTCACCATATTGATGAAACACAAAGCCTTACATGAAATGATTTCGGCACGATATTTGATGCGAGAACTTCGTCGCTTGATGGCTCGTGATATGTCGATACAGGCACGCTTGGATCGTATTGTGAGTTTATTGGCCGAATCACTTAACGTTGATGTGTGCTCCTGCTACATTTTACGACCGGGAGATTTATTGGAGCTATATGCAACGTATGGCTTGGATAAGAATGCACGGCATGAAACTTTCTTGCGTGTCGGTGAGGGGCTGGTCGGAGAAATCGCTCTGCAGCGTAAGCCGTTATTTAGCGAAGATGCATGGGCTCATCCCAGTTTTGTTTATAAACCTGAGACAAACGAAAAAGCTTTTAAATCTTTAGCGGGTGTACCGTTGATTCGATCGAATCGTTTGTTGGGTGTTCTGGTTATTCAAACGAAAAAAAAGCAGACGTATACATCTGAGACAATAGAGCTTTTGGAGACAGTTGCCATGGTTGTGGCCGAAATGTTGACCGGACAGCATTTGACGGCTCCTGAACGAGAAAACGTTGCTCCCATGGGACGGCAAAAGTTGGATGCCGTATCGTTAATCGAAGGCTTTGCCATTGGCACCATAGCTATTCATAAACGTATGAGTCAGGCAGTAAATCTATTGGCTAAAGATTCTCAACAGGAAATTCAGCGTTTGCATGCGGCTTTAGAAACGGTAGAGCAGGAAATCAACAAAATCTTGGCAACCTCACATATGACGGGCGAGCAATCCGCTATCTTTGACACGTATTTGATGTTTTTGAAAGATAAGGGTTGGATTCTAAAAATGACTAAAGCCATTGAGGCGGGTTTAACCGCAGAGGCTGCCGTGCAAAAGGTTGGAGAAGAAATTGCAGAAAGAATGCAGATGATGACCGACCCTTATATTAAAGAGCGTGTTCATGATTTTAATGATCTTGGGGCTCGGGTCCTTAAGCATTTACGAGGCAAACCATCGGCATCTAAAAATAAGAAGATGTTAAAAAACACTATTTTGGTTGCCAAAACATTAGGTCCCGCCGAACTATTGGATTATGATCTTTCTAAAATCAAGGGATTGATTTTAGAAGAGGGGTCGCAGACTATGCATATGGTCATCGTGGCACGCTCATTAAATTTGCCGTTGGTCTGTGGTATTAAGAACGTCTGCTCGGTTTTGGCAGAGGGGGATTATGTTGCACTTGATGCTACGGCTGGTATTGTGTATGTTAATCCGTCGGATGAGACATTAGACGACTTGAATACACGAACCGCTACGCGTCGCAAACTAGAGGCTAAATACCATCAGATAGCCTCTCTTCCGGCCGAAACCGTGGACGGAGTGGAAATTTCTTTAAATATCAACGCCGGTCTTTCAAATGATTTAACATTGCCTGAAAATACGTTGTTTCATGGCGTCGGTCTTTATCGGACAGAATTGCCGTTTATGCTGTCTGATACACTACCGGACGTGCGCATGCAGGAGAATATCTATCGTCGTGTTTTAATCAAGGCAAAAGGACGTCCTGTTGTTTTTCGTACATTGGATATTGGCTCGGATAAAGTGTTGCCTTATTTTCATCATAAAGGTGAAGAAAATCCCGCAATGGGTTGGCGCTCTATTCGTATGACATTGGATCGCCGAGCGCTTTTACGAAATCAATTACGGGCCTTGATACATGCCGCAGCAGATCGTGAGCTATTTGTGATGTTTCCGATGATTTCAAGCGTGGATGAATTTTTGGAAGCAAAGGCAACGTTGAATATCGAATTGGAACGAGCTCGATTACAACAGGCTCATATGCCCCAAAAAGTAAAGGTTGGGACAATGATTGAGGTGCCCTCGTTAATTTTTTCCTTAGATCGCTTACTACGAGAGGTGGATTTTGTTTCGATCGGAACAAATGATTTGGCTCAGTTTTTATTTGCGGCAGATCGAGGGAACCCCAATATCTGGAATCGCTACGATAACTTGTCTCCGGCATTATTAAAAGCTTTAAGAATTATTGTACACCGGTGTCAGGAAGCCCACATTCCTTGCTCAGTTTGTGGTGAAATGGCCGGTCGTCCGCTTGAAGCAATGACTTTGGTGGCACTGGGATTTACCTCTTTATCGATGAACCCGACGGCTTTGGGTCCGGTGAAAAGCGCCATTCGTGCGATGAACTATCAACAGCTGTCGGATTATTTAGAGAAACAACTGTCTGTCTCATCTCGCTCACTGAGAGATCGGCTGATTTCATATGCGCGTGACCATGGGATTTTAATTTAAGAAAGGAAAAATATGAGCCTTGTGAGGACAATCATTTTAGCCGCCGGCCACGGGACACGTATGCATTCTAATATACCAAAGGTTTTGCATCCCATTTGTGGTCGTCCGATGATAACCCTGTTATTGGAAAGTTTGAAACAGGTTGGTATAGATGATATTACGGTTGTCATTGCACCGGATGCGCCCAAGGTTGCTGAGGTTGTCTCGCCTTATAAAACAGTTGTACAGCAAGAACGCTTAGGAACGGCTCATGCCGTTTTGACTGCCGTTCGTGAGATGAAGCCGTTGGAAGGGTGTGTCCTTATTTTGTTCGGTGATAGTCCGTTGTTGTCACCGAATACCATCCGGGCTATGATCCGGGGCTGTCAAACGGCTGATGTGGTCGTGCTAGGGTTTATCCCCCCCGATGCACGTCGTTATGGTCGGTTAATTATGGGAGAAAATGGCTTGGAGGCTATTGTGGAATACAAGGATGCGACTGAGGCTCAGCGACAGATCAAACTTTGTAATTCTGGTGCGATGTGCGTCAATGGTCGTTATTTACGTCCTTTATTAGAAAAAATTAAAAATGATAATGCCGCGCATGAGTATTACTTGACAGATGTCGTCGGATTGGCTCGAGAGGCTGGTTTGAAAATGGATGTTGTAATTGGTGATACGGATGAGTTGCACGGTGTTAATACTCCTGAGGAGTTAGAGTTGGCAGAAGAGCTCTATATTAAAAGAAATGGTGGTGTATGTTAAAAAGAGTTTTTCTTATCAGCGTGGTTGTTTTCCTTGTTTTGCTGTTGTTGGCTTTTTTCGCGACACCTGAATTGACGCGAAAATGTACGGATTACTTGATGGTTTGTTTGCAAAGTCACATATCTTTGCCCTGGTATCAAAAAATCTGGGAGGAGTTGTTATGTGTAATGGTAAATGTTATTTGTGTTTTTGATCAGTTAATCTAAACAGGCTCTTTTGAGGGCACTTGTCTTTTTTGAAGAATGGTGTATAATAGAGGCATAAACGCATCAAAAAGGAGAAGAAATGACGCGTCAAAATCTTGTTTTATTATCAGACGTTGGTGGAACAAACATCCGTTTTGCCTTGTATGAACAGGGAGCCTATACACATTTTGAAAAGTTTAAAGGAGAAGACTTTGCCTCATATGAGGAAGCCATTGCTCAGTACCTGAAGAATAAGTCTGTCCGACCGACGATGATGGTTATCGGTGCTGCGGGAAAAATCAGTAATGGACATGTATCTGTCACGAATTCCCATCGAGGATTAGAAATTGATGCGGCTAGTCTGCGTAAGCATTTGAAACTTGACAAATGTATTTTGGTCAATGATTTGGTGCCATATGGTGTTTCGGTGCCTCGGTTGCCACAGAAAAATCTGGAGGATTTAGCCGGAGGTCATGGGACAAAAAAAGGGACAACTTTAATCGTGTGGCCGGGAACAGGCTTGGGGCTTTGCTATATTCAAGACGGTAAAGTGTGTGCTTCGGAATCAGGTCACATGAAAATTCAGTTGCCTTTGCCGATCGTGAATGAAACAGATGACGATTTGACGGATGCTCAAGCGGGACAGCTTGATAAAGATATGGATTTGATGAAGTTTTTAGCTCGTAAAAGTATGGAAAAAGCAACGCGCCGTCAGGGTAAAGGTTTTGTGTCGGCTGAAGACGTTGTTTCCGGACGCGGGATTAAGAATGTGTATGATACGTTGACGGCTCCTCGGATGAATCGTCCGGATTTGACACCGCGTGAAATTTCGGAGCTGGTCTTGAAAAATGATACGGCAGCTATTCGGGCTCATGAGACCTTTTTCCGCTTTTTTGGGGCTTTTGTCGGCAATTTAGCCACTTCTTTGAAAGCAGGTCGTATCATCATTGGTGGCGATTTATTGCGTGTTTTACCTATGAAGATTCAAGAATCCGATTTTATCCCGCATTTTTTAAATTGTGGTCGTATGACGGATGATGCTATGGAAATGTCGGTTCAATTGGTCACACAGGATTATCCGTTTGCCATGGAAGGTCTGCGACTGATTGCAGACGATGTGTTGAAGAATGGCAAGAATACGTTAGTCAACCCAAATGATTTCTTTATTTCCAGCTTGCCGGAAAAGCAGGTGACTCTAGAGCAAAAGCGAAAGGTTTATCGTGCCCGTCGTTCCGCTTTAAATAAAGGATTTGAAGCCGAGTTATAAAAAATGCCCACCCAAAAAGCCGGAGGGCTTCTTTCTTAAGGAAGTAGGTTTTAATCAAACAGATATACCTCTTGATTAATAACACAGATGTAAAAAAATCCTCTCAGAAAAAATCTGAGAGGATTTTTTGTTTTCATGCTTTTACTTCCTTGCCAGCACGGCAGCTTGAGCGGCTGCCAAACGGGCGATAGGAACACGATAAGGCGAACAAGAGACACCATCCAGATATTGATTTAAATACTGAATGGATGCCGGATCGCCACCATGTTCACCACAGATGCTCAAATAAAGGTTTGCCTTTGTTGAGCGTCCAGCCTGACAAGCCATAGCAATTAATTTACCCACACCGTTTTGATCCAAGGATTGGAACGGATCGGATGGATAAATGCCCTTGGCGACAAAAGCGGGTAAGAAAGAACCGGCATCGTCACGGCTCATCCCCAAAGTTGTCTGAGTCAAGTCATTCGTTCCGAACTCAAAGAAGTCAGCGATTTCGGCAATTTCATCGGCCAATAAAGCAGCGCGAGGCAGCTCAATCATTGTTCCGACAAAGTATTCCACTTGACGTCCTTTTTCAGCAAAGACTTCTGCCGCTGTCTTATCAATAATAGCTTTGCAGATTTCCAGCTCTTTTTTGGAGGTAATCAAAGGTACTTCAATTTCAGGAATGACTTTGATACCTTTGGCGGAAACTTCCAAAGCGGCTTCAATGATAGCGCGGGTTTGCATTTCGCAGATCTCCGGGAAGACAACAGCTAAGCGGCATCCGCGCAAGCCAAGCATAGGATTGGCTTCATGCAGCTGATGAGTCCGAGCAATAATCTCTTCGACGGAGATACCCATTTCTTGTGCAATGGCGACTTGCTCTTCGCGTTTGTTCGGCAAGAACTCATGCAAAGGCGGATCCAACAAACGAATGGTCACCGGCAGTCCGTCCATGATTGAGAACAAATCAATGAAGTCTTGACGTTGATAGGGCAATAATTTAGCCAAGGCCTTACGACGATCTGTTTCGGTATTAGCCAAAATCATTTCGCGCATGTGATTGATGCGGCTTGGGTCAAAGAACATATGTTCCGTCCGGCATAGCCCGATACCTTCAGCGCCGAACATTTTAGCTGTCTTGGCATCTGTTGGGGTTTCGGCATTGGCCCGGACACGTAATTTCCGAACAGAATCAACCCAGCCCATAAATTCACCGAAGTCACCGGCCATTTCAGGGACAACCAGTTTAAGTGCTCCGGCCATGACCTGTCCGGTTGTTCCATCAATGGATAACATATCACCGGCTTTTAAGACGGTATCACCGACTTTCAAGAATTGACCTTCGTAATCGATGCGCAATTCAGCGACACCTGATACGCACGGTTTACCCATTCCGCGAGCCACAACAGCTGCATGAGATGTCATACCGCCCCGAGCCGTTAAAATACCCTGAGAGACATGCATACCGGCAATATCTTCCGGAGAAGTTTCCACACGTACCAAAACGACTTTACGTCCGGCTTCCGCAGCTTTTTCAGCCTCTTCGGCCGAGAAAACAATTTCACCGACCGCAGCTCCCGGAGATGCTGGAAGACCCGTACAAATAGGTGTTTTCTTTTCGGATTTATCAAACATGGGGTGCAATAATTGATCCAGTTGAGCCGCATCCACACGCAGGATGGCGGTTTCTTTATCAATTAAACCTTCGCGCACCATATCAACGGCGATTTTCAAAGCCGCTGTTCCTGTGCGTTTTCCATTGCGTGTTTGAAGCATCCATAACTTGCCATCTTGAATGGTAAATTCCATGTCTTGCATGTCCTTGTAATGAGCCTCTAATTTCGCACGGATCTGATTCAATTCAGCGAACAGAGCAGGGAATTCTTCTTCCATGCAAGGCAAATCCAGTCCACGGCGTTCTTTGACTAATCTGGTCATTGGTTGAGGTGTACGAATACCGGCCACCACATCTTCACCTTGGGCATTTTTCAGATATTCACCGTAGAAATAATTTTCTCCTGTTGCCGGGTCACGAGAGAAGCAAACACCTGTTGCCGAATTATCACCCGAGTTTCCAAAGACCATGGTTTGAACGTTAACGGCTGTTCCCCAGTCTCCCGGAATGTTATTCAATTTACGGTAGTAAATCGCCCGATCGACCATCCAAGATCCGAACACGGCGCCAATACCGCCCCACAGTTGTTCCATAGGATCTTGCGGTAAAGGATGTCCATCATCTTCGCAGATTTTTTTGAATTGGTTGACAACTTCTTTCAGTTGTTCCACTGTCATTTGGTTGTCGAACTGATAGCCGTTTACTTCGCGGACATGATCCAGAACGTGTTCGAATTTGTGAGAGTCAACACCCATCACAACATCACCATACATTTGGATAAAGCGGCGATAGCTATCATAGGCAAATTTTTCATTGCCGGAAATAGCGGCCAAGCCTTTGACGGTTTCATCATTTAAACCTAGATTCAAAACCGTATCCATCATTCCGGGCATGGAAACGCGAGCGCCGGAACGAACCGAGAACAATAAAGGATTTGAAGCATCCCCGAATTTTTTACCCATTTTTGCTTCAATACCGGCCAGAGCAGCCAAGACCTGTTCTTTCAGTTCTGCTGGATAAGAATGGTTGTTATCATAATAATATGTACAAACTTCTGTTGTAATTGTGAACCCCGGAGGAACAGGAACACCAACACGGCACATTTCGGCCAGGTTAGCACCCTTACCACCCAACAGGTTGCGCATGGAGGCATCGCCTTCAGCAGCGCCGTCTCCAAAAGTATAAACCCATTTATTCATTAAACATATTCCTTATATTTTATAAATCCAAAAACCACGTCCAGAAAGCTGATAGTGGAAAATCCTGTTTTTTTACCTAGATGCTTTATCATCTTTTTAATCAGAATGCAAGCTTTTTTTAAAAAAAAGTAAGGGTGGGGAAGAGATATGAAAAAAATACACTCAAAAAAATTTTTTTACTTTCTTTTTTGACAAAAAAAATGTTATAACAAAAAAACAAATGAAGAAAGGGGAAATAGATGAGTCCGATTTTGGAATCAACAGATGTTGAAAATTTAGTCTCAGGTCGTTATAGCGGAGATGCTTTTGAAGTGTTGGGAATGCACAACGGTGTGGATTTGGACGGCATTCCCGTTTTGTTCATTCGCACCCTGCAGCCTCAGGCCGCTACGGTTGAGGTTATCAATAAAACAACACATTCCAGTGAGGGGATGATGCGGCGTGTTCATGTTGATGGTTTGTTTCAATTGGATCTTCCTCATCAAGAAACGTTTTTCCCTTATTTGTTAAGAATAACCTTGCCTAACGGAATGATGTATGAAACAGAAGACCCGTATCGTTTTTGGCCGGTCTTAGGAGATATTGATTTATATCTCTATGGTGAGGGTAATCATATGCGCATTTATGAACGATTGGGAGCTCATCTGATGACGCACCAAGGGGTTCCGGGCGTTTTGTTCGCCGTTTGGGCTCCGAATGCCAAACGAGTGAGTGTTGTTGGTTCTTTTAACGATTGGGATGGACGGCGTCATATGATGCGTCCGCGTGGCGCTTCGGGTATTTGGGAATTATTTATTCCGGGGTTGGCCGAATGGGATATCTATAAGTATGAACTGATTGGTCCTGATGGACGTTTATTGCCGCTGAAATCAGATCCGTTTGCATTCGCGTGTGAAATGCGTCCGAAAACGGGCTCTTTGGTCTTTGATCAGCATAGATATCAGTGGCAAGACGCAACATGGTTAGCGGATGGTCGCTTTAAAGCCGGCGCCTTGGACGCGCCCATTTCAATTTACGAGGTCCATTTGGGATCGTGGCGACGAAACAGTTTGGAGGGGAATCGTTGGCTGACATATCGTGAGATGGCTCAAGAATTACCGGCCTATTTAACGGAAATGGGCTTTACGCATGTTGAGTTTTTACCTCTTTCGGAATACCCGTTTGACGGTTCTTGGGGATATCAAGTCACCGGCATGTATGCGCCGACTAGTCGATATGGAAGCCCTAATGATTTTAAATACCTGATCGATAAACTGCATCAAGCGGGTATAGGGGTTATTATGGATTGGGTGCCGGCGCATTTTCCCCGAGATGCTTTTGGTTTGGCTGAGTTTGACGGGACGGCTCTT
Organism: uncultured Alphaproteobacteria bacterium; assembly: GCA_944392785.1. GTDB lineage: Bacteria > Pseudomonadota > Alphaproteobacteria > CAAHEQ01 > UBA3637 > CALXXW01. The sequence continues at coordinate 9,505 of CALXXW010000013.1, forward strand.
TATGAGCATGCCGATCCGCGTAAGGGAGAGCACAAAGACTGGGGTACCAAAATTTATAATTATGGACGTCATGAGGTTGCAAACTTTTTGTTAGCCAATGCCTTGTTCTGGATTCGTGAGTATCATATCGATGCGTTGCGTGTAGATGCTGTGGCTAGCATGCTTTACTTGGATTATTCCCGAAAAGAAGGCGAGTGGATCCCCAATGAATATGGCGGACGTGAAAATATCGAAGCTATTCATTTTTTACGGCGTTTGAACGAGGTTGTTTTCGGTGAAAATGTCGGTGCCACAACATTTGCCGAAGAATCAACGGCTTGGCCTATGGTTTCGCGACCGACTTATTTGGGTGGTTTGGGGTTCGGATACAAGTGGAATATGGGTTGGATGCATGATACTCTGCAATACATGCATGAAAACCCAGTTCATCGAAAGTATCACCATAATGAGCTGACATTTAGCCTGTTATATGCTTTCAGTGAAAATTTTACACTACCGCTGTCTCATGATGAGGTTGTCCACGGTAAAGGTCCGATGTATGATAAAATGCCCGGAGACAAATGGCAAAAACTGGCCAATTTACGGCTCTATTACGGCTATATGTTTATGCATCCCGGAAAAAAGCTGCTCTTTATGGGGAACGAAATGGGTGTTCGCTCTGAATGGAATTATGCGGATAGTTTGGATTGGGGATTGCTCAATGATACGGCTCATCAAGGTGTGCAGACATTTATAAAAGAGTTAAATGCTTTTTACCGATCCACGCCGGCTTTGTTTGATAATGATAATGCCAGCAGTGGGTTTGAATGGATTGATGGCGGTGATTTTGAAAATTCGTGTTTTACGTTTATGCGCAAAACGCGATCCGGAGAAACACTGGTTGTGGCGTGCAACTTTACACCTGTACCGCGCTATAATTACCGAATAGGTGTGAATGAGTCGGGTATTTATAAAGAGGTATTCAATTCAGACTTAACCCGATACGGCGGCTCCGGTGTTAAAAATGATACAGAGCTTCAAACAGAAGAACCCGGTTGGAATTTTAAGCCTTATGCTTTACAGGTTGTTCTACCGCCGTTGGCTGTTGTTTGTTTCCAATTCAAGCAAGCAGGAGAAAGTCGTAAGCGACAATAAAAGAAAGTTGACAGAGGAACTTTTAGATCTTACTATCTGTTAACAAAGGGGGGGAGAAAATGTCATATGAAGTTTTACCCGGATTGCCGTATCCGTTAGGGGCAGAATTTGATGGCAAGGGTGTTAATTTTGCTATTTATTCCAAAAATGCGACACGAGTGCAGCTGTGTCTGTTCAACAAAAATGGACATGGGGAGACACACATTGATTTACCGGAATATACGGATGAAGTTTTTCACGGCTATGTTGTCGGCTTAAAACCGGGACAGCTCTATGGATATCGTGTTCACGGTCCTTATGAACCGGAAAAGGGGTTTCGTTTTAATGCACATAAACTATTGGTTGACCCTTATGCGCGACAAGTCACGGGGGCTTTTATAGCGAATAACAGTATGCTGGGATACAATCCTTTGTCGCCGCAAAAAGATTTGTCATTCAGCCGTAAAAATTCAGCGGCATATGTCCCTAAATGTGTCATTGTAGATGATAAAGCTTACGATTGGAAAGGGGTTCAAAAGCCTCGTATCCCCTGGGATGAAGAAATTATTTATGAAACCCATTTAAAAGGATTTACCGTTCATAATCCGCAAATTGATGAAGCTATTCGCGGCACATGTGCGGGGCTTTCGTCTCGAGAGGTTATAGCCTATATTAAGAGCTTAGGAATAACATCGGTTGAATTGTTGCCCATAGCGGCATTTATGACAAGCGGATTTTTGCTGGATAAAGGATTGACAAACTATTGGGGATATGATCCCATCACTTTTATGGCTCCGCATGCACCGTATTTATCTTCCGGAAAACTGGATGAATTAAAGCATATGATCCGCCTGTTTCATGAAGCGGGAATAGAGGTCATTTTAGATGTTGTTTATAATCATACGGGTGAAGGGAATGAAATGGGGCAAACGCTTTGTTATCGGGGGATTGATAATGCCGTCTATTATCGACTCAGGCAGGATAACCCTCGCTATTACGAGGATACAACAGGGTGTGGCGCCTCTTTTAACTTAGGACATCCGCGGGTGTTGCAGTTGGTGATGGATTCGTTGCGCTATTGGGCAAATCACGTTCAAATAGATGGTTTTCGTTTCGATTTAGCAACGACTTTGGCGCGTAATGATCACAATGAATATAACCGAAACAGTGACTTTTTGGCAACTGTTCAACAGGATCCCACTTTGCAGCGGTTGCGGCTGATTGCCGAACCTTGGGATTTGGGAATGGGGGGATATCAGGTCGGATCATTTCGCCCCGGTTGGGCCGAGTGGAATGATAAATTCCGAGACACCGTTCGGCGCTTTTGGAAAGGAGATGAAGGACAGGCCTCAGATTTTTCTTATCGCCTGATGGGGTCGTCTGACGTGTATCAAAATCACGGTAGAAAACCTTGGGAAAGCGTTAATTTTATTACGGCTCATGATGGTTTTTCTCTGTGGGATTTGGTTTCATATAATCATAAGCATAACGAAGCCAATCAGGAAGAAAATCGCGATGGAACAAATGCGAATTATTCCTGGAACGGCGGTGAGGAAGGACCTACACGAGATGTCACTGTTTTGAACAATCGAGAAAGACGAGCACGTGGGATGATGGCAACCTTGTTATTGTCTTTTGGGACGCCGATGATTCGGGCCGGAGATGAGCTGCTACAGACTCAATCGGGTAATAATAACACATATGCACAGGATAATTCGATGAGTTGGATTAACTGGAAGCATATAACTCCGGCGGGCAAGCGCATGAAAAAATTGGTCTGCGATTTGATTCAGTTGCGTCAAAAATGTCCGGTGATGGAGGTGTCCGACTTTTTTGATGAAGAAAGATTTATGTGGTATCGTCCGGACGGTCAACCAATGGGCGTTGATGACTGGGCCTATTATGTGCGGGCTTTATCTTGTTTTATTAAAAGGGAAAACAATGGGTTATTTTTCATATTTAATGCTTTTAGTGAAGAAATAAAATGGCTTCTTCCTATGGGAAAACAGGGAATTTGGAGATTAATTTTAGATACGACCGAAACTATTCCAACAGATCAAGTTATGACAGAGGTAAATGTGCCATCGTGGAGTGTTTTAGTTTTTGAATCGGGAGGATGAAGGGTGAATGGTTGATATGACTGATGATTTAAATGACTTGTGTCATACTTTAGGAATCTGGACTTCTTTCACGGATTATGATAGTGGTAAAGAGTATCAAGCCTCAACCGAAGTCAAACAGCAATTATGTCATGCTTTGGGTTTCCCGGCCGCCACCGAAAAGGAACTGAAACAATCTATGATAAAAGTGGAACAAGAACGCTTTTTGGATTTTGTTCCCTATACAAAGGTGGTCAAAGAGGATGAATTGACTCCACTGACGTTGTCTTTTTCCATCTTGCGCAGTAAGGTAGGGCGAGACATTACATGGATATTGACGCGTGAGGATGGAACGAGTCAAACAGGAGTGATTCACTTTGATGAGCAGGTCTCTTTTATAGAGGAAAAAGAAATTCGTCGAGTCCGTTATCAACGCTATCAGGCACAGATACAGATCTCTGCTTCTTTAGGATATCATACACTGAGTTTTTTGCCTGAGGATGGGCAGACCGCCGGACGAAATTATCAAATGCATTTAATCATTGTGCCGCATCAGTGTTATCGTCCCTCTTGTTTAGAAAACGGGGAACGTTTATGGGGATTTCCGCTTCAGTTATATGCCGTTCGTTCATACCGTAATTGGGGGATGGGTGATTTAACGGATTTAAAAAATTTCGCAGATATTGCGGCACATACACAAAGTGCCCTGATAGGTATCAATCCCTTAAATGCCTTGTTTCCTGATTCACCGCAGGATGCCAGCCCGTATTGCGCCAGTTCACGTTTGTTTTTAAACCCTTTGTATATTGATACGGATGCTACACCTGAATCGCATGGTGTCACGTATTTGGCATATAAAAAAAGTCAGCGCTTCCAGGAATTATTGTCCGCCGCACGTGAGTCTGATCAGGTGGTATATGAATACGTGGCCGAGATGAAGTATCAAGCTTTAAACTGTTTGTTTGACACCTTTTTAGAGCTGCATTTAGATGAAAACTATCAAGCGAAGACAGCACGTGGCGAACAGTTTTTAGCCTTTTGTCAAGAGCAGGGTGCAGAGCTGTCCTCTTTTGCAACATATCAGGTTTTACGCAGCTACTTCAAAAAGAAAGGTAAGGTCCCTCTATGGTGGCGTTGGGGTAAAAAATTTCAAACGCCTGGAACACCGGCTATTCAAACCTTTCAAAAGGAATATGCCTCCAGCTTGTGGTTTATTAAATATCAGCAATTTTTATTGGCCGAGCAGTTTGCTGCTGCAGCAAAGGCCTATTATCGACCGGATATTCCTTTGGGCCTGTATACGGATTTACCGGTTGGTGTCGGAGAAAACAGTGCTGAAGTTTGGTCTCATCAGGATCTTTTCTTGCCCCATCTAACGATAGGAACGCCACCGGATTTGTTCACTCAAAAGGGACAAGATTGGTCTCTGGCCGCGTATAATCCACGCGTGCTTCAAAAGACGGGTTATGCTTTTTTTATTAAAGTATTGCGATCCGTAATGGCCTATGCCGGTGTCGTGCGTATAGATCATGCGTTTTCATTTGAGCGTCTTTATTTGAATGTACCTCAAAAAGGAGGGGCTTATTTATCCTATCCCGTGGATGAAATCATGGGAATTGTCGCTCTTGAAAGCGTTCGCCAAAAAACTGTGGTTGTCGCCGAAGATTTGGGGACGGCTCCGGCGGGATTTCGAGATCGTTTGGCCGCTTATGGTATGTTGTCTTTTCGTCTCTTTTTATATCAACGACAAGGAGATGAATTATTACCGCCGGCATTGTATGAACCAATGTGTGTCGTTTCTCCCGGTTCACATGATTCGCCTACCTATCCGGCATACTGGAAGGGACTGGATTTGCTTCTGAGCTATCAAAGAGGACTGCTGCAACAGGGGGATTATGAACAATCATTGATTGAGCGTTCTCAAGAATGTCTTCGTTTTATGCGCGCTTTTGAAAGAGAAGGATTAATGGAGGGGATCGCGCCGGAAACATTTGACAGCATTGCTAATAATCGTCAACTTATACCGGATTGGTTTATCCCAAATGTCTATGCTTTTTTGGGACGTTGTCGCAGCATTTTGATGTTGGTACGCTTGGAGGATTTACTGGGGCAAGAGGAACAGGTAAATGTTCCGGGAACTTATCTGGAGTATCCGAACTGGCGTTATAAATTACCGCTTCCTGTGGAAGAATTAGAGCGTGCTTCAGGCGTGATACAGGCATTGGTTAAAATTCAAGAAAACCGTTGCCAACATAAGGAGTAAATAATGGAAAAATATGTCAAAGAATATGATATTCGTAGTTATGAAAGCAATGTTGATGGACAGTTGCGGCTTAGAACTTTGTTTAATTGGTTTCAGGATATGGCAGACACGCATGCGGACCAGATGGGGTTAGGATATCATTATTGTATAGAGCGTGGTATTGGTTGGATTGGCGGCGGGTATCATGTGTTGATTAACCGATTGCCCTCTTGGGGAGAGAAAGTTAAATTGTTGACGTGGCCATCGGCCTCTACGGCAGCAACGGGAATTCGCGAATTCCAAATGGTGGCACAAACAGGGGAAATTCTTGTCAATGCCAGTAGTCAATGGGTGTTGGTTGATCTTCAACGCATGCGTCCGGTCTCGGTTGTCAAACATATTCCGCATTATGAGCTTATCACAGAGCGTGTGGTTGATACGGCTTTTCCGCCGATTGAAGCCGTCACAGAGGCGGATACATGTCATGATATACCGGTACGTTTTGATGATATTGACATTAACAAACATGTCAACAATGCGGTTTACCCGGCTTTGCTTCAAGATGCTTTTCCGACGGATTTTTGGAAAAAGTGCTGGCTTTCAGAGCTTCAAATTCTGTTTAAATTACCGGCAAAAACAGGGGATATCATACGTTTGGAGTCAAATATCAAACAAGATGAAAGCTATCATCAAATGATAGACGCTGTCAACGGCCGTTTGTTTGCTCGTGCAAGAATGGTATGGCACATGAAAAAAGATTGATTTTTAAGAGAGCCTTTGCTATAATCGCGACAGATAACGTTTCAAAAGGGACAAAGATATTTTGAGTAATAATGCCGTTGTTTTATTGCCGTATCAAAAAGACGGCGCCGCTTTGCGAAGTGCTCATGCTCGGTTGGAGGAGGCTGTCGCCCTTGCTAAAGCCATCAATTTAACCATCTCGTATGCGGAAGCTTTTTCTGTTCGAGAAATTAAGGCTGGTACTTATTTGGGAAAAGGAACAATAGACCGATTAACCCCTATTGTGGCAGCAAGCGATGCAACCGTGGTGATTTTAGCCTGTGCTTTATCACCTTTGCAACAACGCAATTTAGAAAAGGCTTGGCATATAAAAGTTATTGATAAAACGGCTTTGATTCTGGAGATTTTTGGACAACGGGCTCGTACACGAGAGGGTGTTTTACAGGTGGAATTGGCTCACTTGACTTACGCTCGTTCACGCTTGGTGCGTTCATGGACACACTTGGAACGGCAACGTGGTGGCAGCGGCTTTTTGGGTGGCCCCGGAGAAACACAAATTGAGCTGGATCGGCGGTTGTTGGACGATGACATTGTAAAAATAAAAAAAGAGTTGGCAGATGTTCAAAAAACGCGAGCCCTTCACCGGCGAGCCAGGGAACGTGTCCCGTATCCCATCGTCGCCCTGGTCGGTTATACGAATGCCGGAAAGTCAACGCTTTTTAATTATTTAACTCAATCAGGTGTTTTTGCAAAAGATATGTTGTTTGCGACATTGGATCCGACGATGCGCCACATACGTTTACCTCGGGGAACGAATGTTATTTTATCGGATACGGTTGGTTTTATTTCCGAATTACCTCATGAGCTGGTGATGGCTTTTCGTGCCACGCTAGAGGAAGTTTTAGCCGCAGATGTTGTGGTCCATGTGCGTGATTTTTCTCATCCGGATACACAGGCACAAAAAGTAGATGTCGAACGTGTTTTATCAGATTTAGGGCTGAAAGAGGCGGTTGATTCCGGTTTAATTGAGGCGCTGAATAAAATCGATTTACTTCCCGAGGATGAACGCCAAATGATTGAAAGACAAAAACAACGCCGGGAAAATGAATGGCCAATTTCGGCTAAAACGGGTGCCGGAATACCCGAGTTGTTGCAACGGATTGAGGCGGCCGTGAATCGCCGCAATCAGACGATGACCGTTTCTTTGCCGATAGAGGAGGGAGCCTTGTTGGCTCTGGCTTATCGGAAGGCGCAGGTGTTAACGCGTAAAGATCATCGAAAAACGATTCAATTAACACTTTCCATCAAGCCGGAAAATGCCTTTTTATTCCAACCCTATGTTGTGAAGGAGCGGTGTCGTGCCAAAACGGTTTAAACGAACGATTGAGGACTTTACTTGTTTGGTATGTGGTCGTTTTGTCAAAGGCAACGGGTATACCAATCATTGCCCGTATTGTTTAAGTAGCCGTCATGTTGATATTAACCCCGGAGATCGAGCCTCTGATTGCCGAGGTATCATGAAGGCTATTGCCCTGGAAACGACGCATGGAGAGTCATATCTTGTCCATCAATGCACACGCTGCGCGCATCGCCGACGGAATAAAGTGGGGAAAAATGATTCGTTCAATGCTATTTTAGCCTTGTCGAATGGCACCTTGAATAGCTACATTGAACATATAAAAAACAGAAATCCCTCTTGAAATCCGGTTTAAAAGAGGTTATACTTCCTCTTGTTTTTGAATAGAAAGGATATATATAACATGCGCCAATCGAAGCTCATTTCTCGCAAACATAAAGAAAAACCCGCCGAAGCACAGTTAATCAGTCATATTTATTTGTTGCGTGGCGGTTATATGCGTCCGGTTGCAAATGGTATTTACTCGTTGTTGACACCGGCCAAACGAATTCAACAAAAAATAGAAGCGATTATTCGAGAGGAAATGAATAAAATTGATGGACAAGAGGTGCAAATGCCTGTCGTTTTGCCGGCTGAATTATGGCAAGAATCCGGACGTTGGGATAGTGTACAAAGTGAGTTATTGCGTTTTAAGGACCGCTCTCGTCACGATATGCTGTTGGCTATGACTCATGAAGAAGGAGTGGTTGCTTTGGCCAGAACCGAGGTCACAAGTTATAAAGATTATCCTTTCATGCTGTATCAGATTCAGACAAAATTTCGTGATGAGGCGCGTTCGCGAGGGGGATTGATTCGGGTTCGTGAATTTACGATGAAAGATGCCTATTCTTTTCATACCAGCATGGCTGATTTAGATCAGTATTATGATCGCTGTGCGCAGGCTTATCATAAGATTTTTAGTCGATGCGGTGTTCCTGAAGTCGTTTCAATTCAATCAGATAATGGTATGATGGGTGGTAAAATTGCTCATGAATATCAACTGTTATGTCATGATGGGGAAGATAAAGTGGTTGTATGCCCAACATGTCAGACCTATGCGAATTCTGAGGTAGCCAGCTGCTCGTTTCCTGCAGAACCGGAGCCTCTTTTACCCTTAGAAAAAATTGAAACACCGAACGTGAAAACAATTGAGGAATTAGAGGCTTTTACCAAACTACCGGCTACCAAAATGGCTAAAATGGTTTTTTATACGACGACCGCCGGAGAGACAATAGCCGTTTTAGTGCGGGGAGATGTGGAAGTCAATGAGTGTAAACTGCAAAAACTCTTGCGTTCGGAAATATCCTTTGCAACGGATGATGAGGTTGTCAAGACCGGTGCCGTTCCGGGCTTTGCTTGCGCCATAGGCTTAACATGTCGCGTTTTCGTCGATTATTCGGTGGCGAACGGATATAACATGTTGTGTGGTGCGAATCAGGAAGGGTGGCATATGCGCAACTTTAACGCTTTGCGGGATATATCTCAGGCCGAAGTCGTTGATATCGCTACGGTCAAAGAGGGAGATATTTGTCCAAAATGTGGAAAGTCGCTTGAATTATCGCGTGGTATAGAAGTAGGAAATATCTTTAAGTTGGGAGATAAGTATACTCGTGTTATGCACATGACATACACCGATGAAAAGGGACAAGAGCAAACACCTATTATGGGATGTTATGGTATTGGGGTCGGTCGCCTGTTGGCCTCGGTTATTGAGGCGCGTCATGATGATTATGGACCCATTTGGCCTCTATCAATTGCGCCGTGGCAAGTACAAATAAATGCGATGGGTTTGGAAAAGCCCGGAATACGTGAGACGGCAGAAAAAATTTATGCTGGTTTAGAGGCTGCCGGAATTGAGACGCTTTTCGATGATCGGGGATTAAGTGCCGGTGTTCAGTTTGCTGAGGCTGACTTGATGGGAATTCCTTTGCGTTTAATTGTAGCGCCTCGTGCACTGGAACAAGGAATGGTAGAATATAAAATTCGCGGGACGGATGAAAAAGGATTGGTTCCCGTCGAACAAGTACAGACTTTTGTCGAAAAATGGCTTGCAGAAGAGATGAAAAAATATATTTAAATAGAGAGAATGGCATGCTTAAATTTATATCATCAGGTTGTCTTTTGGGAGGATTATTGATGGCGTCATCTGTTTTAGCACAAGATATCATATTGCCACCGGCAAACAGAACGGGCGGTATGTCGTTAATGCAGGCCATAACCGAACGTCGTTCTCATCGTTCTTTTTCGGATAGAGATCTTTCTTTAGAGGATTTATCCCAGATTTTATATGCCGCTTTTGGGCTTTCGGCTTCGGACAAGTATACCATACCGACCTCTATGGGCAAGGGAGATTTAAAAGTTTATGCGGTGCGTGCGGATGGTATATATGCCTATATTCCTCAAACACATACACTGAAGCAGATTGCCGATACGGATGTACGCTCAATTTTCAACACACAAGATTATATGTCAACAGTACCGTTGATTCTTGTCTATACAGGTACGGACAAGGAGAATGCACCGCTGCATGCGGGCTCTGCATATCAAAATGTGGGACTTTATGCTGCCTCAGCGGGGTTGAACAGTGTTGTGCGCGGTTATTTTGATGAAGCGGCATTGGCGCAGGTTTTACCCCTAGAACCGGGTGAGTTTATTATTGTTTCTCAGGCGGTTGGTTATCCGACTGTAGATGAGTGATTCGATTATCGATTAAAGCTCGCGCGGTTTCTGGCAGAGGCTCTTCCATCGTTTTAATGTTTGTTTCTACCGAACGCAAACGTCGGTTAACGGCGCGTGTGCGTGTTCCTGCTTCATCTAGAACTTTATGAGCTTGTTCGATATTCCGTTTGACTTTATCGATCCAGTCGGCATATTTTTCAAACTCGGTCTTCGCTTCACCCAGGACTTGCCATACTTCACCCGATCGCTTTTGGATGGCTAGTGTTCTAAAGCCCATTTGTAGTGAGTTTAAAAAAGCACCCAACGTGCTGGGCCCGGCAATGGAGATGCGGTATTTTTGCTGTACCTCGGCGGCTAAGCCCGGTTGTTTCATGACTTCGGCATATAACCCTTCTGTCGGCAGAAACATGATGGCAAAGTCAGTCGTTTTTGGGGGGGCAATATATTTATCAGAAATGCGTTTGGCTTGCGTCTTAATGCTTTGTGCCAGATCGTGAGCGGCCTGTTCCATGGCGGCCGAATCAGCATTTTCTGCTGCTGCCATCAAGCGTTCATAATCCTCTGTCGGAAATTTAGAATCAATGGGAATCCAAACATCATCGGGTAGACAGACGACAAACTCTATAACCTCTTGAGAATTTTCCTTTGGTTTGGCATTGTGTAAATACTGATCCGGTGATAAGATCTGCTCCAGCAAAGAGCCTAGTTGAACCTCTCCCCATGTTCCACGCACTTTAACATTACTCAAAATGCGTTTCAGTCCGCCGACATCATGGGATAAATTTTGAATTTCACCCAACTCACGATGCACTTTTTCAAGGCGCTCTGAAACCAGCGAAAAAGATTCTCCCAAACGTTTTTCTAAGGTGGCATGTAATTTTTCATCTACCGTGGCACGCATCATTTCCAGCTTTTCTGTGTTCTCGGCACGAATTTGAGCCATTTGCTCGGAAACAGTTCGGCGTATGGAGTCATGAAAGCGAATCAGAGATTCCCCCAGTTCCTGACGTAAATCACGTGCATCTTCACGTGTCATGCGTTCCATTCTTTCCAAATCCGCCGTCAATGTTGGTACTTTTCCAATGGAGATAACTTTGACCATTAAAATAAGTGATAAGCCAAATACCAAAATTAATAATCCAAGAATAAAATATGTTATCAACATTAAAAAATCCTTTGCTTTTGTGTCATTATCGGCTAATATATACCACAATGAAGAACAAAATGAAAACATTTTTTTATTGTTGCGCCTGTTTTTTCATTCTCAAAACAGGATGGGCTGCTGAAAATTTAACCTATGAAGCAACCTCTGGACACATTCATCTAATGGATGCTTCTCTTTCTGTTGATCAAACGCCATCGGCTTATCATATGCAAACAGATATTCAAACAATGGGATTTCTCTCGATTTTTTTTGATAACAAAACGACTTTGAAAAGTCATGGTAAAATTGATAAAAATCAATTTGTTGTTGTTGATTCTTATATTAAAAGTATAACAGGTGATAAGGTCAAAACTAAATTTATTCCTATCAGTGATCGTGGGACTCTTGATTATCAGACCATTTTACTGGATATGATGAATATACCCTATCCTTATACGAAAAAATATGTGGCTTTTGACGGGAAGCGTACTTTGGCTATTACGTTTGAGTATGAGGGTGAGGTGCTCTCCGATGTGCCCGGTTATCCGGGACCTTTGGATGTTTATCGCGTCTCGATTGAGGTGATTTCCGGTAAGAAAAAAGGCTGGTTCTTTGAGCAATTTCAAAATGACAAGGCACCTTTAAGAATTTATTTTGATCGCCGTCAGGGCCCGAATCGTATCGTAAAATCCGAATTTAAGACGCCCTTTCTGGGTAGAGTCGATATTCGCCTAAAAGACGAGGGATCATAAGATATGCGTGAGCTGCGATGGACAGTCAATTTGATTTTAAAGATTTTTAAATGGCCCTTGTGTATTATGGGTCTGTTTTTTCTGTTGCCGATTATCAAAGCTGATTTGGAAGTTATTCATCAAGGGATAGGGGCTTTTCAGGTCATTTGGTTTGTTTTGCCGATGTTGTTGACGTGTCTTCTTTGGTTTTTGTTGCCCGAATTAAATGGCTCGTTTTTGGCTATTTTTGAACATGAAGCAACTCATATGCTCTTTGCTCTTTTGACCTTTCATCGTCCGAGCAATTTGGTTGTTATTCAAGATAAAGGTGGACTTTTTTCCTTTGAAGGGGAGGGAAATTGGTTGATTGTTTTAGCCCCTTATTTTGTGCCGACTTTTGTGCTTTTTACAATGTTGGCCAGTTTGGTCTATCTGATGATGGGGGAAGCTCTTCCTCACGCTTATTGGATTGTCATGGGTGTTATGACCGGTTATCATATTGTGTCCACCCTTGTCGAAATTCATCCGAAACAGCCTGATTTTAAAGAGGCCGGATTTTTATTTTCCTTTTTGTTTTTACCCGTTGCCAACTTGTTTCACTATGGTATGATTTTGGCTTTTGTTTCCTGGGGATGGTCGGGGTTGAAAGTTTACTTTGGCTTGATTTGGGAACAGTTCTTGCGGTTTTTAACAATTTTTATGGCTTGAAAAAATACGCCTAAAGAGTATCTTGATAATTCTTTATTGTTTCTTGAAAAACTCCTTGATTTTTACTGTAAAGTGGCGTATGTTAGTGAACTGTTAATTTTTTTGATTTATGGAGAAGAAAATGCATCAATATAGAACACATACATGCGGCGCTTTACGAGCCGAAAATGCCGGTGAGACGGTCAAATTATCTGGTTGGGTTCATCGTAAACGCGACCATGGAAATCTTTTGTTCGTTGATGTACGAGATAACGCCGGGATTACGCAATGTGTTTTGGATACGGCCAGCCCTTGTTTTCAGATGTTGGAAAAAGTGCGTCCGGAATCCGTGATTTGTATTACGGGGAAAGTTTTGCTGCGTGATGACAACACAATCAATCCAAAAATGCCGACGGGGAAGATAGAAGTTACTGTTGAATCTGTCGAAGTTTTAGGGGAAGCAGATGTCCTACCGTTTCAGATTGTTGCGGATACCAATGAACTTTCTGAGGAACAACGTTTGACCTATCGCTTTTTAGACTTACGTCGAGAAAAGCCTCATGCTAATATCTTGTTGAGAAACGCGTTTATTCGTTCGATTCGAGAACGTATGTGGAAAGCCGGTTTTTCCGAATTTCAAACACCTATTTTAACGGCTTCCAGTCCCGAGGGGGCGCGTGATTTCTTGGTCCCAAGTCGTCGTCACCAGGGAAAGTTTTATGCATTGCCTCAGGCTCCGCAGCAATTTAAGCAGTTGCTGATGATTTCGGGATTTGATAAATACTTTCAAATAGCACCCTGTTTTCGGGATGAAGATAGTCGTGCCGATCGCTCTCCGGGAGAATTCTATCAATTAGATATCGAAATGTCTTTTGTGACGCAATCTGAAATTTTTGCAACGGTTGAACCGATTATTGAAGGATTGTTCCATGAGTTTGCACCACAAGCGGAAATTTCTCCGGCACCGTTCGTTCAAATTCCGTATACCGAATCCATGCTAACCTATGGAACGGATAAGCCGGATTTGCGTAACCCGTTGTTGATTAAAGATGTGTCCGATGTTTTTGCCGGTTCGGATTTCGGTATTTTTGCGAATACGGTTGCTTCGGGTGGTTTTGTGCGAGCCATTTGTACCCCTGGGACAGCCGAGCGCCCTCGCAGTTGGTTCGATAAGTTGAATGCTTTTGCTGTTGAAGCGGGCATGGGCGGTTTGGGCTATATTACGTTTACGGCTGAAGAAAACAAAGGACCTATCGCTAAAAGACTAGATGCCGGTCGGATTCAAACATTAAAAGAAATGATGAATGTCAAAGTTGGAGACAGTGTGTTTTTTGTTTGTGGTAAAGGTCAGGCAACAGCCAAGTTTGCCGGTCAAGTGCGCACACTGCTAGGGACAGAGTTGAACTTGATTGATCAGAATCAGTTTAAATTCTGTTGGATTACGGATTTTCCATTCTATGAGTTGGATGAAGAAACGGGTAAGCCTGTGTTTTCGCATAATCCTTTCTCGATGCCGCAAGGAGAGTTGGAAGCTCTGATGACCAAGAATCCCCTTGAGATTTATGCCTATCAGTTTGATATGGTTTTGAACGGTGTTGAAATTTTGTCCGGTGCCATTCGGAATCATCGACCGGATGTCATGTATAAAGCTTTTGAAATTGCGGGCTATGCTCCCGAGGTGGTTGAGGCGAAGTTTGCCGGTATGTTAAATGCATTCCGCTATGGCGCTCCTCCGCATGGTGGCTGTGCCTTTGGAATTGACCGCTTGGTTATGATGCTGACAAATGAGGATTATATCCGAGAGGTTATTGCTTTCCCGTTGAATCAGCAAGGGATGGATTTATTGATGCAGGCTCCCTCTGAGGTCACAGAACAACAACTGCGCGAACTGCATATTAAATTGCGCTAAGAGCTGTGTGTTAGAAGTTAAAAAAAAGCCCCGATGGAAAGGGGCTTTTTTACGAAATATCTTTAATAAATAAAGCATAAGCTGCAGCGGATACAAGCAGCAAATAGCAACCGAATTGTTTAAGACGCGGCAAGGGAGCATCAATAATATGTTGTCCGACAAAATCCTGAATAAATTTCGGGAAAAAAAGGTATGTCAATCCTTTGAATATAACGAGCAATAACAAAGCATCCAGTATGGTTCTCATTTATTCTCCTTCTTCTATTTTCTTTTAGCGAAGAAAAAACAATCTGTCAAGGAGAAAAAGAGGCATAATATTTTATTTTTTTATCCTACTTTTTTTGCTTGACAAGACTATTTCTTTTTTGTATGCTAAGTGGCACTCAGGCAGCATGCCGCTGTGGCTCAGTGGTAGAGCACTCCCTTGGTAAGGGAGGGGTCGCGAGTCCGATTCTCGCCAGCGGCACCAGTTTTTTATTTCCGTCCTTGTGGCGGATTTTTTATTTTTATACAAGTAGTTATTGAGTCCGATTCTGAGGATTTTAAAATTGACGATTTTTGATGATTTATCGGACTTTTAAGAAAATATTCTAAAAATTTTGCAAATTTAATTTTTTTCTAATTTACATAACTTATGATAATGTATAATTACTTAGAAATCAACAATCTTTTGATTGGATGTTATCCATATCATAAATTGATAAGAGCCTCTCTAACCTACTTAAAGCAGGTATGATACAATAAAGCTCTTCACAACTCACGGCCTCTAGAAGGGAAAATTTTTATTTCCTTCAACGATTGAATATGTTTTTGAGTAAGTTGTTTTAGAAACGATTTCAAACCCTTTTGAGGCGGCATAACAACTTGAAGCATTTCACCGGATTCTTGAGATAACAATTCTTTTCCCAATACTTCTGTCGTTCGAATAGATGAAGAAGAAACGTGTTCAGACAACAATTTATTTTGTATTGTTATTTTTGACTCCGGTTTAATTAAAGAACGAGGAATTTGTGTTCCTGATAAAACTTTTGCCTCACAAATACTCCATTTTAATTTTTCCGGTTCTAAAAAACAAAATATATCTTTTTCCTTCAAACAATTAAACCCTGCTTGTTTTAGCAAATCTTGATGTGACCGTGCCCAAATCGCAAAATCAGGATATCTGTTTTTTGATGTGAGTAAATTGTTTAATTCATCTTTAACATCAGATGAATCCGTTGTATTTTGCAACCGTTTTAAAATATCATCGGAAATATTAAGAAGATCCAAGGTCTTTTTCTGTCCATCTTGGCTGATAGAGGTCTGATAAAGAATACTGCCAACCAATGAAGTATCTCGAAAAACAGAATTTTTAGATAAAATATCTGACATAGAAGCATAAGCATTTATCGCTTTTTCTTTTCGCTTCGTCCAATACATCCCAATACCTAAACGCGAAGAACCTCCACCCGGAAGAGTTCTGACATGCGAATAATCAAATCGTTCAAATAATCTTCGCGAACCATGATATAATATTAAATCTTTTTGCATATAAAACTCCTCCGATCAATATATTCAGTATATCACTACAACAAATAAAAAACAAGGCAGTGCAGTAAAAAATAAAAATATATCAATAATCAATTTATATTATCATAAAAAGAGTCGCTCTAACCTCTTAAAACCTCATAGAGTTTAATCCGATAATTTCATAATATTGCGCACCATTTTTTTATTTCCCCCTTGATTTGTTGAATTGCTGGTTTTACATATAAGCCGGTTATTTGATGTGTTTTATTTTTTTTAGATCATTATATGTGGGAGATTTATATGAAAAAATTACTAGTCTTATTATTCTTGTTACTGTTTGCTAGTGCTGCTTATGCAAGAAGCGGATGTTGTTCTCATCACGGAGGTGTGTGTGGCTGTTCTAAAGGGCGTTAGGTGTGCTGTGATGGCTCTTTTAGCCCCTCTTGCAGATGTTAAGAGAATCAAAAGAAAATTTTTGTACTAAGATAGAAATCCTCTTTTTTTTCTATTACTAAAATACCCCTCTCATCAAGGGGGGGTATTTAAATCCGTTCGGGAGATTTCTTATTCGTTAAAGATCATTGTTTGATTTATTATTGACAAAAAAAATTGCTGTGATAAACTAAAACATAACAGTTGAAAATTTTAATACAGGAGAAGTATAAAATGGATGAAGCCCTAAAAAACACCTTGAAAAATCTACAAAAACCAACCATGTCTTTGATTTCTTCTTTTTATCAAATGCCAGCTGATATCAAAGAACTTTTTGTGGATATGTTATCCATTTATGAGGCCAACCCAACCGAGGAAACGGCCAAATTATTATCCGATAAGATTATGTCCAGAGATACTCCTGAAGTGAAAAAAGAATGGATTAAAACACAAAGCTTAACCGTTTCCCTCGAAAAACGTCAGGCGGCTGAGGAAAAATACTTGAACCATATGCAGGCTGTTCCCAAAGGCGTTCCATCTTCCGGTATGTTTATGGCTGGATTGGATTTGCTCAATCGCGAAGATAAGAACGCCCTGATGGATGCTCAGGCCGCTGCCAGAATATTGGGCGCTATTCAAAATTCTAAGCCGTTTATCCATCAAGACTTGCCCAAAAAAGATGCCGATGAAATACAAGCAGAAGACTTTAAGGCGGCATATGGAGAGGTGTTGAATGCGCCGGCTTTTTTGGACAATAATTTTGCTTCGGAAGCTCAACGAATGGAAGATTTAACGAAACTATATATTATCCAAAAGCACTATTACCAAAGTATATCTGCGCCGCATCAGCCGGTTAATTTGTTTGGCTGGTTCCAATCTTATGCTATTGGTGTTTTAACGGATGTTGCCTTGCGTATTTCCGATAAGAGGGTTTCTGAAAGAATTCACGATCTGGCGGCGTCATATCAGGATGATGATAAAATACACGCCAAGCAGATCTATACTCATCCTTTTTTCAATCAAACTTCTGAACGGTTGACCCCGATAGATGAGCGTATCAAACATCGTGTTTCTCAACTCAAGCAAGCCGAATGTCTCAGACTATCAAAATTAACTCGTTATCAGGCCGGTAAATAAAGACGCGTTCAACATAGGTAAGGCCATAGACTGCAGGGAGAGGTTGCTTTTAAGATGATTTTGTGGGATATTTGATTTTGTTTTAATGGGTATGTAAGGTCTAAAGCATGAAAAGTCTAAAGTATACTTTTACGAAATACTCTAATAAAGACGGGTCCAAAGAGTGGCTCAAGACACCTCAGTTCCGTAAGGCAGCCAGTATTGAATATTTGTATCTGGTTATACGGGATAAGGATTATCCTCATGGGCGTGTCTTGTTAAGCAGTCATCCGCCTGAAGATGAGCATGAGCGACATGAACAATTATTAAAACGTCATAAATACGTTATGGATTATAGTGTGAAAGATGATAGCCAGCGGCAGGCGAAAATAGCTGATGGATACACAATCTTAAACCATAAAACAGATATCATCGAGGTTGGCGCTATACGATATGATGGGGAGGGAATCCGCTATGATTTTTCAAGAACCAGGTGGAATGAACAAGGAAATGCGCATGATCGTCGCCGAACGATTGATTTAGTGTATACGCGTATTAAAAAGCATTTGAATCAGGTTGCCTTGCAAGAGATGAAGCGCATGGAAGCGGGGAAAAAAGCCAGTGAAAAATTGGCTTTGATATATGCCCCCGTGAATGCTGAAAAAGAGAGCCGACAGGTTATTATTTTGCCGGACAATACATCGTTTCAAGATTTTTTAAAAGAGCAGAGCATGTTGCCATATCGAGTGTTTGCGATTGCGCGATTTAATCCTCAGGTTTCATCTGTTGTGGAAATGAAGACTTTTGCTCCTTATGCTTATTTGGACTCAGAAAATAGAGACATGGTTTCGAAAGCCATCTCTTCCTCAACCATGTCTTCACATATATTGAACAAACTATGGCAGGCTGTCAGATAAGAGCTGTTAACGTTAAGTATCTAATGGGAAAAGAGCTTAACAGAGCCTCCTCGTCGATTGGGTTATTCCCGTGCCGAAATAACGACTTCAAAGCCATCAGGTGTATTATGATACTTAAGCGAGGCATGATAAAGATGGGCGATACGCTCAACAATGGAAAGTCCTAAACCACTTCCTTTCTGTTTTTGACCGGCAGGTCTGTAAAAGCGATGGCTTAACCGAGACAGAATGGCCTCATCCACATGTGTTTGTGTATTCAGCACATGAAGCTTTTTATGGCATAGTGTCAGATATACTTTTGCTCCTTGGGGACTGTATCGAATGGCGTTATCAAGTAAATTACGAACGATGAGTGCTGCCAGGATAGGGTTGGCAAAAGAAAAAGGCCCTGTTTTATCCGAGGAAACGAAGAGGGATATGTCTTTCATTTCGGCAGCATGTGTGTAATCTGCGACGGTTTGTGTGACGATTTTATCCCAATCGATTTGAGTGTCCGTATCTGATCGAAGAGCCGATTCCGCACGTGAAAGAGCCAACAGTTGTTCAACCAAACGAGCTGCTCGATCAATACCGATAGATAATTTATTGAGGGCTTCTGTTCGTGTTTTTTCATCTTCGGGAGCCAGTTGAATAATTTCCAGTTGGATTTTTAAAGCGGTCAAAGGCGTTCGAAGCTCATGAGCAGAATCAGCGATAAAGCTGCGCTCTCTTTCCATAGTTTCTTGAATTTTTTTCAGTAAGAGATTCATGGCATGTGTCAGCGGTTTTATTTCCGTCGGTAGTCCGTCATCGGATATCGGTGATAAATCATCACCGCGGCGATTTCGTAAATGGGCGGCTAAGCGGTTAATCGGCCAAAATTCAAGCGTAATAATAACGATCATGACCCCTAGTAAACAAGCAATACCAACACCCCAAGGAAAGGTAAAAACTTCCATCATTTCCCAAGCGATATCGGCGCGATATTCTGCTTCCTGTCCCACCGCTATCATAAAGGGACCATGTGTGGCCGATACCCAGACAATACGCCACTCCTCATCATCAATCATGTGTGTTGAAAAGGCGTCAGGAGTAGGGGCATACGGAAAATAACGACCATTTTCACCATCATGAAAAATCTTGTCGCCTTGCTGGTTAAATACGGCAAACCCAATGGCTTCATCCTCGGTATCGCCATTGTCAATATCGTCGATCAATTCATCTGTCAGATCTGTGTCATTTATCTGGATGGCATTCCAATCCGCTGCAGCCAGTTGACGTGCCAGCGCGACTTGATATGTATCAAAGAACTCGTTGGTTTTCTCATTTGTTTCCTCCCACGAAAAAAAAGCGGCGATACATAGTACGATGCCGGCAATCAAGGCGAAAGATAGAATAAGGCGTGTTTTCAGACTGAGCTTTTTCATTTATCCTCTATGATATAACCTATTTTAGGGATTGTTTTAATGATATCTTTTCCAAGCTTTTTCCTTAAGTGATGAATATGGACTTCAACAGCATTGCTTTGTATGTCACCATCCCAAGCATAAATTGTTTCCTCAATCCGCTCGCGAGACAGAACTTTATTTTTATTCAGGAGCAAAAGCTCTAAAATCGTTATTTCTTTGGGAGAAAGTGTGACAGGTTCCCCTTTAAGCGTGACAGAACGTGTATGGGGATTCAAGGATACATCATTATGGCTTAAGCTCGGTGTAGAACGCCCCTTATTTCGACGAATTAACGCATTCAAACGAGCTTGAACTTCGCGTAAACTAAAAGGCTTTGGTAAATAATCATCTGCGCCGCTATTAAGTCCGGCGATACGATGATCCACATCGCCGCGAGCGGTTAGGATTAAAACCGGCTCGGTGTGTCCTTTATCACGCCACATTTTTAAAATACTCATGCCGTCCATGCGGGGTAAGCCAAGATCTAAGACCACAGCATCATAGATGGCTTGTAATAAGGCTTCGGCTCCATCTATGCCATCGTCGAACCAGTCGACAGAAAAGCCAAGTTTTTCTAAACCGGTTTTTAAACTCTCGCCGATAAGTGCGTCATCTTCAATCAGCAAAACCCGCATGAACGATTACCCTTTACTTCTTTAACGAGACCGTATCGACATCAATTTCTGTTTTGAAGAAATCTTTGTCAATTTCGCCTTCAATGACCACCGTATCTTGAGGTGTCACCGTTAATCCGCGCCAGTCTTCGGCATCAATGTCAACTGTGACCGAACCGGTTTCATCTTTAAAGATGTATTTTTCATTTCCGACGGCGCGTTCGATTTGACCGACTAAAACGACCGGCGTATCATCGCTGAGAGTTAATGCCTGTTTGACGGTAGAGGCTTCAATTCCCGGACCTTTGAATCCACCGGCATTGACCTGACCGTTTAATCCGGCGGCTATCGAGCTTGTGGCCAAAGCTAATGTTAAAGCAAAAGTGGAAATAATCATTGTCTTGTTCATTTTTTCTTCTCCTTCTATATAAAACTGCGATCCATTCGCACAGTTATTTCAGCATATTCTTCTTAAGGAACGCTTAAGGGTGATATTATTTTTTTATTTTTTTTATAATTATTTGAAAACAAATATAGATTCATGGATAAAATTATTTAAGTTCAACAAATCTTCCCCAGTTTAACAGATTAAATTTAGAAAAGCAAGTTTGTTATTTTCTTAGTTGATTTTGGTTATAAAAAACGAAAAAGTCACTTTTTGTTAAATTTTACTTGACATGGGATAAAAAAAAAGATATGCTCCCAAGCATGCCCAGGTGGCGGAATTGGTAGACGCGCTAGTTTCAGGTGCTAGTCCTGTCACAAGGGTGGGGGTTCGAGTCCCTTCCTGGGCACCATTCAAATATTTCCGTGTTTTAGGGATCTTTTTTCTTTTTCTTCCGGTTGTATGCTTTTTTTCTTGCCTTATAAAATTTGTTAGTGTATAAGGCTGTTGTGAATCCGGTAGTCAATAAAAGAAAGGAAAATAATGTCAAACATTCGTGTGTGTCAGGGAGATTTACCGCAACAGGCCCGTTTTGATAAAGAGGTTGCCATTGATACGGAAACAATGGGGTTGAATTTACATCGAGACCGATTGTGTGTCGTTCAAATCGGAGACGGTAAAGGGAATGTTTGGCTTGTTCAAATTCAAAAGGACATGGATTGTCCTCGGTTAAAAAAGCTCTTGACAGATAAAAAGATTTTGAAAATTTTTCATTTTGCTCGCTTTGATGTCGCCAAAATTTTAAATGATTTAGGTGTTGTGACGGCGCCTGTTTATTGTACAAAAATTGCGTCTAAACTGACACGGACGTCTTCCCCATCACATGGTCTTAAGGCGCTTTGCAATGATTTGCTGGGTGTGGAGTTGTCTAAGGAGCAGCAAACCTCAGATTGGGGTTCGGAAAAGTTGACGCTTGAACAGCAGCAGTATGCCGCAAATGACGTTTTATATTTGCATGCTCTCAAAGAAAAATTAGATGCTTTATTGAAAAGAGAAGGGCGTCAAGATTTGGCGGAGCATTGCTTTCGGTTTTTAGAGACTCGGGCTCGTTTAGATTTATTGGATTTTGATAGTCCGGACATTTTTGCCCATTAAACACAAAGGAGATAATAAATGCCGGTACCTGATTTAATTCAAACAGCATGTCAAGTGGTTGATGCCGAGATTGTCGGTCTTCAAAAGATGAAATCACTGTTTTCGGAATCATTTATTAAAGCCGTTCATGTCATTCTGAATACTAAGGGACGCGTTATCGTATCCGGTATGGGTAAAAGTGGTCATATTGGGCAAAAAATAGCAGCGACATTTGCTTCAACGGGAACGCCGGCTTTTTTTGTTCACCCGGGGGAAGCCAGTCACGGTGATCTTGGTATGCTGACAGCGGAAGATGTGCTGATTACCATATCAAATTCAGGCGAAAGTCGAGAGATGGGGGATATTATTTCTTTTTCCCGTCGTTTTGGAATTCCTATGATTGCGATTACGGGCAATCCGAATAGCTCGATGGCAAAGGCGGCGGACCATGTTTTGTTGATACCAAATAAAACAGAGGCACCGGAGGCTTGTCCTTTGGGGTTGGCGCCGACAACGTCTACAACAACAACGTTAGCGATGGGTGATTCCTTGGCTGTGGCCTTAATTGTTATGCGCGGTTTTTCAAAGGAGCAATTTCATGAGCGTCATCCCGGAGGAAAGCTGGGAAATGTGCTTTTGAAAGTGCAAGATATTATGGTCACGGGAGATGCTTTACCTTTGGTGACACCTGATATGATGATGTCAGACGCTTTGTTGGTTATGACGGCTAAAAGTTTGGGATGTTTGGGTGTCGTTGACTCACAAGGTATTTTATGCGGCGTGATTACGGATGGTGATTTGCGACGCCATATGTCTGCTGATTTGATTGTGCGGAAGGTGTCAGATATTATGACGCCCGAGCCAAAGACGGTTTCTCCGGATTTATTGGGTGTTGAAGCCTTGCGCTTAATGAATGAAGCCAAAATTACCAATGTTTTTGTTGTCGATGCTGACAAGCATCCGATGGGTCTACTACACGTGCATCAGTTGCTGCGAATGGGTATTGTTTAGATGTTTACGAAAAGATTATTTCAACTTCGCCTTCACTCCAGACGCGTTCTGATTTTTAAGCGTTCTTTACCGGTTTTTGCGTTTTTATTGGCTTCTTTGATTTTAATCTGGCCCTCTTTATTTTCGGAGCGGGAGCAATTTGCTCCGATCATCAAAAAAGACGCCGTGGCGCAAGCAAGCATAGATATGACCCAAGTGCGCTTTTTTTCACAAAATTCCAAGAATCAACCCATGACGGTTGTGGCGGAATCCGTGCGCGAAACAAATGCCGATGACAAGGTGATCACATTGGTGGAACCGGTAGCAACTTATATTATGAGTGATGGAACACAGTTGACAAGTATGACGTCTTATGGTCTGGCCTTTCAAAATGATGAGTATTTGTATTTTGAAGATCAAGTCAAAACAACGACAGATACAGGCTATACTTCTTTATCTCGCCACGTGACTTGCGATTATCAGGCCGGTACGATTGAGAGCAATAGTGAAGTCTTTATTGATGGTCCAGCCGGTCAGTTAATAGCGCAAGGCTTTTTGATTTATAATAAGGGCGAGAATGTTGATTTTAAAGGGGTATCTAAGGGAACTTTTTTTGCCGATGACGGAGATACGTATTTAGAGGCTCATAACGGTTTGCTGATTGATCGAAAAAAACGGATTGTCACAGCGTTGGGAAATGTGTATATTCGTAAAAATAATCAAACGCTTAAGGGAGATAAAGTTCTTTTATATTACACGGATGATCGTCAAAATCGTTTTTCAAAAATGGAGGCTTTTGGGAATGTTTCGGCTTTTGCCGAAGGAAATACCATTTCCGGAGAACGAGGAATCTATACTCCCAAGAGCGGCCGGATAGATGTGTATGAAAATGTTCAGTTGAAACAAGGAGCACAGGAGGCTCAAGGCAGTCATGCCTATCTAAACCTTAATACCGGTGTTGGTGCTTTGACGGGGCCGGCTGAACCGAGCGGTCGAGTTCGAGGCTCTTTACTGCCTTCAGAGTTAGGAAAGGAGAAATAAGATGGCCATTATTCCAGAAAAAGGTTTGGTTGTGTCTCATTTAAGTAAAAGTTATAAACGTCGTGTCGTGTTGCGTGATGTCTCTATGAATGTGCAACTAGGAGAGGCTGTCGGTTTGTTGGGACCGAATGGAGCCGGTAAAACGACCTCTTTTTATTGTGTGACGGGTTTAATTTCTCCCAATGCCGGTAAAATAACGTTGAACGGGATAGATATTACACAGTATCCGGTTTATCGTCGTGCACGACTGGGAATTGGCTATTTACCTCAAGAGGCTTCTATTTTTCGTGGGTTGAATGTTGAGGATAATATTCGAGCCGTTTTGGAGGTCGTTGAAAAAAATCCGGATAAACGAGAGCGGGATTTAGATGCCTTGCTAAAAGAGTTTTCTATTGAACATTTGCGTTTTTCTCCCTCTCGGGCATTATCAGGAGGAGAGAGGCGTCGTCTTGAAATTGCACGTGCTCTTGCTTCACGTCCTTCTTATATT
The DNA here is from genome assembly GCA_944392785.1 of uncultured Alphaproteobacteria bacterium. Lineage (GTDB taxonomy): Bacteria > Pseudomonadota > Alphaproteobacteria > CAAHEQ01 > UBA3637 > CALXXW01. The sequence goes on from CALXXW010000013.1 coordinate 34,301, forward strand.
TTATTGGATGAGCCATTGGCGGGGATTGATCCGATTGCCGTTAATGAGATTAAAGAGTTGGTGGCACAATTAAAAAATCGTGGTCTGGGAGTTCTAATCACCGATCATAACGTTCGTGAAACGCTTAGTATTATTGATCGAGCTTATATTTTGCACGATGGTGTTGTCTTGAAGCAAGGTACGCCGGAAGAAATTATTGCCGATGAGAATGTGCGAAAAACATATTTAGGAAAAAATTTCTCTTTGTGAACTTTTTTCTGGAAAGTTAATAAAAAAAAGAGTATAACTTTTCTACTTAAGAATTTTAACGAAAGGAAAAATAATGTCAGAAATTAAAAGAATAGGCGTGTTGACAAGTGGTGGTGACTGTGCCGGTTTAAACACAGCTATCCGTGCTATCACATTCGGAGCTCTGGAAAAAGGTTGGGAAGTTTATGGAATTCACAATGCAACCGATGGTTTATTTGTTCGGCCGATGTGGTATCAAAAGTTAAGTATGAGTGATTTTAATTTTCCCTTTGCCACTTTGGGTGGAACGATGTTGGGAACGAACAATTCCGGGAATCCTCACTTGTTGACGCGTGAGGATGGAACGCGGGAGGAATTAACGGATAATGAGTTGATTCAACGCTTTACGGATGGTGTTAAGGAATTAGGGCTTTCGGCTTTAGTGGTCATCGGTGGAGATGGTTCAATGGCGATAGTCAGTAAATACTGTAAAGCAGCGGGTATTTCCATGATCGGTATTCCGAAAACGATGGATAATGATGCACCCGGAACGGATTTGGCAATCGGATTCCAAACAGCTCGTTCGGTTGTGACAGATGCTTTGGATAAGTTGGATACAACGGCAACCAGCCATAACCGTGTGATGGTCGTTGAAGTTATGGGACGTGGTGCCGGTCATTTAGCTTTAGAAGCGGCGATTTCCGGCTTTGCCGATGTCGCGTTGATACCGGAAATTCCCTATACATATGAGGGGCTTGTCAATCGTTTACGCCAAGGAATTGCTCAAGGACGCAAACATGCTTTAGTCGTTGTGGCCGAAGGAATAAAGACACCCGAAGGTAAACACTGTTATGCCTTGAATGGTCGGACATTTAGCGGCGTGTCATCGTGGGTTGCGGAAAAGTTATCTGCGGATGGTTTCAATGTTCGTGCAAATGTTTTGGGGCATATTCAACGGGCAGGAAGTCCTGTGGCCGGTGATCGTATCTTGGCGTCCTCTTTTGCCGTGCGAGCCATAGAGTTATTGGCCGAAGGAAAAAATAATCGTGTGGTTATTTATAAGGACGGTCATGTGCAAGATAAAGATTTAGATGAAATTCTTAAAATTGCTAATACACCGGTAGACCCACAAGGAGAAATGGTTAAAATTGCTCGTGGACTGGGAATCTATATTGGTGAAAATTAGTCCTTGCTTTTTATGCAGGCAGGTTATATAGTTATTTAAGTAAAGGAGGAAAAATGACAGAGAAAATTCAAAAACACCTAGAGGCCCTTAAGGCACGTCATGCTGAATTGGATGCTAAAATCGCCGAAGAAATGGCGCGTCCTTTGCCGGACGATATGGTCATTCAAGAATGTAAAAAACAAAAGTTAGCTATTAAACAGGAAATTGAAGAAGTCGAAAAAAAATTAGCATAACTTCCTAAAAGAGGGTAAAGCCTCGTTGTTAAGACGAGGCTTTTTTTGGGGAAAGATAACAAGGAGGGAGGGGAGAAAGGATATGTTCGTTGCGAAAAATCCATTAAAAATTATGAATTGGGCATCTTTTTTGCAGACCCAGATTTATATGTTGCCCATTTTGTTATTATTTTATCAGGCGAATGGATTAACGACCGGTGATTTCTTTTTGTTCCAGGGGATTTTTTCAATTTGTGCTTTGATATTTGAAATTCCTGCTGGTTATATTGGCGATATTTTCCCTCGAAAGAATATCTTAATTTTATCGTATAGTTTATTTTTAACGCGGTTAGTTATTTGGTTCTTTTTTGCTCAATATGGTTATTGGCCGATTTTAATGGGAGAAGTGTTATATGCGGCCTCTAAGTCATTTTTTTCAGGTATATCGGATGGTTATATATATGATTATCTGAAAAGTATTGGCAAGACAAAAAAAATGCTTAAGCAATATGGACATTTTAATTTTTACATGTCAGTAGGTACGGCAGTCGCTTCTTTGTTGGGGGCGTATTTGTATGGCACTATTTCTGTTTGGAGCAAAGAAAAGTTTGGTGTGGATTATGGCTTTTTGACCTTGATCGTAATTGAGATGATTTTTAACACGTCCAGTATTATGATGTTGCTCTTTTTACCGAATGTGCCCTCAGCCAAGCGAAAAATACCAAGTATTTCAGAAAAGTATAAAGACTTATATCAAATTGCCAAAAAAACATTTGCCAGTGAAAAATTATCCTCTTATGTTGTGTTTTCGGGGTTGTTGGCCGGAACAACGATGATTTTTGTTTGGAGCTTTCAACCGTTAATGAAAGCGGTCGGAATCCCCGTGACATTGTTCGGCGTTGTGTATTTTATCAATCATTTTATTCGTGCGACTGCCGGTTATTTTTTACATAAAATCGTTGCTTTTTTCACGCTTAAGCGATTAGGAGAAATAACATATGTGCTGTTTTTTGCTGCATTTGGCGTTGCTTTCTTAATGACAAAACTGAACCATCCGCCTCTTTGGGTGAGTTTTGCAATATTGACGTTTATCTGTATCGTGATTGGTTTCCAGTTAAGCTTTACCTTGGGAAGTGTTAGTCGTATTCACTCGATTGTCACGTCGGATATACGTGCAACGGTTTCATCTTTGAATACAATGTTTTCTCGGTTGATGTCTGGTTTCTTCTTGATTTTATTTAAGTTTTTATTGGATGGAACCATAGGCTCTTCATATTTTATCTATATAGCCATCCTCTGTTTCGGGGCTATTCCTCTGCTCAAGTTGTTGCGGATTCAAGATAGGACAAATGAGAGCGAGGCAACAAATAACCAACCAAGCTAATTACTTTATCCGACCGAACAGGCGCTCAATATCTGATTTCTTCAATTCAATATAGGTTGGACGGCCATGAATGCATTGTCCTGATGTGTTGCATGTTTCCATTTGGCGTAAAAGGGCATTCATTTCCTCCAACGTCAACACACGTCCGGCACGAATAGACCCATGACATGCCATCTTGGCACAAATATCTTTCATTTTGTCTTTCAGTAGAATCGTGTCGTCAAAGGTTTTGAGGGTATCGACTAAATCCTGTATGGTTTTTTTGATGTCTGTTTTGTCAAGCAGAGCCGGAATTTCACGTATAGCCACACAATCTGTGCCAAAAGCATCAATGACCCAACCCAGTGTTTGTAGCTCGTTTTTGCGAGCATTCAGCAGATCTACTTCATCAGGCGTTAAATCCATCACTTCCGGAATTAAAAGGAGCTGAGTTTCCATATGAGTTGTTATCTGAGCCATCAGTCGTTCATAAGTGAGACGCTCATGTGCAGCATGTTGATCTGTAATAATAATGCTATCCGGTGTTTGTGAAATAATGTATGTTTGATGCAGCTGAGCTTTGGCAAAACCCAAAGGCGGCGGAAGAGGGGTTTCGTCTGTTAGGGCAGAGGTCTCTGTTCTTTCCGGCGTAGCCCGAACACTGAAGGAATCTTGGAGAGAGAAAGCTGGTTGCATATTTCCCGTCAAGGTAGGGTTAGCCCTCTTTGCTTGCCTTTCCGGAATAAAGTGAGGGACAGCTTTGTCAAGTGCACCGATACTGATGGTGCTGGAGGTTCGATGTCCGTTTTCAGCCAATGCATGACGTAGCGAAGCGACCAGCATCCCTCGAATTCGTCCGCTGTTTTGAAAGCGTACTTCTATTTTTGCCGGATGTACATTCACATCTACCTCTGTGTTGGGAATCTGTAGAAAAAGAGCCAGTACAGGATGGCTGTCATGATCGATTAATCCTTGAAAAGCCCCACGAATGGCGCCGGAAAGCATTTTATCTCGGATAAAACGTCCGTTAACAAAAAGATATTGTTCAGCGCTGGTTGCACGTGTATAAGTCGGTAGTCCGACAAAACCCGTTAGGTGAATATCTTCATAGGAAGCTTGAACCGGTATCGCATTTTCTTTAAAATTTTTCCCAATGACAAGAGAAATGCGCTCCAACAAAGACGATGCCGGCGGATAAGATAGAAGTTGACGTTTGTCATCAGCTAATGAAAACCCAATGTTGGGATAGGCCATGGCCAAGCGATTAACAATATCTTTGATATAATTTTGTTCCGTTTGAGTCGTCTTCATAAACTTCAAACGAGCAGGGGTTGCGTAGAATAAATCACGTACTTCCACGGTTGTTCCAAATCCGGCCGGTGTAGGGGTGGGAGCATGCTTTTCCCCGGCATCGACTTTAATTTGCCAGGCCTCTGAGGCCCCTTTCGGGCGAGAGGTGAGTGAAAAATGTGAAACAGAGGCAATAGAGGGTAAAGCTTCTCCGCGAAAACCCAAAAAATGGATATTAAACAGATCTTCAGTCGGCAGCTTACTTGTTGCATGGCGTTCAACAGCCAATATGAGCTCTTCTCGCGACATACCCTTTCCATTATCCGAGACAGAAAAATAGGTTCGACCTCCATCTGCCAGGCGGATATCAATTTGGGTGGCTTGGGCGTCAATCGCATTTTCAACAAGCTCTTTGACCGCCGACGCCGGTCGTTCAACCACTTCGCCGGCAGCGATTTGATTGATCAGGTTCTGAGGAAGTAAGCGTATGGTCATATTTCTTTCCTTTGTGTTAATTATATCTTAAGGTGATACAAAAAGCAATGAAAAAGAGAGAGAGTTGACAAATAAACAAATGATGCTAAACTGAATAAAGAAAGGAGTGTTTCATTTGTCTCAACAAAAACATAAAGAAATTCGGCGTTTATTAACAGGTCTGTCATTGCTGGGCAGTATGATAGCGACCAGTGGGTGCGTTGTGCATCATAATCCCTCTTATTGCGATAGTTATTATCAAACGCATGAAAGTGTCATCGTTCCAATTGTGGTGCCGTTAATTATGCCGGCGCGTTTAGATACGACATGGCGATATACGCCTTATTGGGTGCGCCCCATTCATGATCTTTTCCGTTAAAGGTAAAACGGCTCCCCTTTTTTGAAGAGAGCCGTTTTTTTTGAGGAGGGGTTAAGGATGGCGTTTTTCGCGTATTTTTTGTATTAAAGCATTTGTTGAAGAATCATGATTAAGATTTTGAGAATAATCTTTAATTTCTTTCAAAACTGTTTTTGCTAATTGTTTTCCGAGCTCAACGCCAAACTGGTCGAAAGAGTTCACTTTCCAAATCACCCCTTGCACAAAGATTTTGTGCTCGTATAGAGCGATTAACGAACCGAAGACGCGAGGTGTCATCTTGTCAAAGAGCAACATATTACTGGGGTGATTTCCTTGAAAGATCTTAAAAGGAATCAAGGATTCCGGAGTTCCTTCGTCACGAACTTCTTCAGCGGTTTTCCCACGCATCAGAGCTTCGGCCTGCGCAACGACATTCGCTAGTAGAATCGGATGATGATCACCTGTTTCATTTAGAGAATGAATAGGTGCAATGAAGTCTATAGGGATAAGATGTGTCCCTTGATGAATCAGCTGGTAAAATGAATGTTGTCCGTTTGTTCCGGGTTCCCCAAACAAGATGGGACCTGTGTGATAAGAGATGGGCATGCCACTTTTTTGAACGCTTTTACCGTTGCTTTCCATATCCAGTTGTTGCAAATATGCGGGTAATCTGTTCAGGTATTGATCATAGGGGAGAACGGCATAACTTTCAGCTCCTAAATATGTCGTATACCATAACCCGATTAATCCCATTAAAACAGGCATGTTTTTGTCAAAGGGAGCGGTTAAGAAGTGTTGATCCATTTCATAGGCACCGGTTAACATATCTATAAAATTATCATACCCGATACCAATCATTAATGAAAGACCAATAGCCGACCACATGGAATAACGTCCGCCGACAAAGTCCCAAAAAACAAACATATTTTCTGGGTTAATACCGAATGCTCGGACAGCCTCGATATTGGTTGAGACAGCGACAAAATGTCTTGAAACGGCTTCTTCTCCCAACTGTGCCACCAACCAAGCGCGAGCCGTTTGGGCATTTGTCAGAGTTTCTTGGGTTGTGAATGTTTTAGATGAAATAATAAACAGTGTTCTATCAGCAGGACACTTTTTTAACGTTTCGACAATGTCCGTTCCATCAACATTAGATACGAAATGAAATTGAATATCTTTTGTTTTGTAAAAGGCTAAAGCATTCATTGCCATTGCCGGACCTAAATCCGATCCACCGATACCGATATTGACGACATGGGTTATGGTTTTTCCTGTGGCTCCGATCCATTTTCCTTGACGCACATCATCCGAAAAGACATGCATTTTATCTAAGACCATGTTGATTTCAGGCATTACATCGTGACCATCTACATAAATCGGATGATTGTCCCGATTGCGCAGAGCAATATGAAGCACCGGCCTGTTTTCCGTGGTGTTAATACGTTTACCTTCGAACATATCTTGTCGAGCCTGAGCAAGCCCGGACTCATGTGCCAGGCGTTGTAAAAGTGTCATTGTTTCGTCTGTAATATGGTTTTTGGAATAGTCTAACAAAAACTCACCGAAAGTCACATGAAACTTTTGAAAGCGGTTGGGATCTGCAGCGAATAAATCGCGCATGTGTTTTGTTTTCATCATCTCGGCATGAGCAACGAGATCTGTATAAATTGTCATTTTGTTTCTCCTGTTTTTTCATCTGTTGCGGGTATATGAGGAATCTGATCGAACTCAGGCGGAATAACAATGGATTGTCCATTGACTATTTGCGTTGACGTTGGCTCAGGTTTCTGAGTACTGCAAGCGGCTAAAAGCGTTCCTGCAAGGATAAGTAAAGCTATATGTTTCATTTTTGTTTCCTTTTCTGAAAATACATACCATAAAAAATACAAGCAACACCGATGCAAATAGCGCTATCAGCCAGATTAAAAGCCGGCCAGTGCCATATATCAATATAAACATCTAAAAAGTCTACGACGGCACCTAGGCGGATACGATCGATGATATTACCGAGAGCTCCTCCCAGTACCAATGCCAGGCCGAGGCGTGTTATTTTAGCTTTTTCTGCGTGCATCCAGAGAATAAGTCCCCAACAAATAGCTAGTGCCAAACCGGAAAGTATCCAAGGCATTATAGGTGATTCAGAGCTTAAAAAAGAAAAACTGACCCCTTTGTTAAAAGTAAGATGCAGGTTAAAAAAAGGAAGAAGAGGCATTAAGGGCGCCTCCCTTAATGTATGTAAGGCCCATAGTTTTGTTAATTGATCCGCGAAAACAACACACAACGAGACAAGATAAATCATGTTAGTTCCTTTTTGTTTTTTTCTTTATAATATAAATAATCGCCTTTGTCATTCTTTTTTTTATTTATTTTTGTTTTTTCTGTGTTATAATGCTTCACATGAGGTACTTAAAACGTCCACAAATGAAGCAAGCCAATGTGAAGGTAAGTGATGCTGATATAGCGTATTTTTCCTTAGGTATCGGTATGCCGGATAGAGTATTGCCATCGGAAATGTCGGATTATAAAAGCGATGAGCGAGCTGTTCGTTTGGTGGCCGACGTGCATGCCGGCAAAGATTTATCGGGGCAAGATTTTTCAGGAATCAACTTAAAAAATGCAGATATTTCAGGGGGACGATTTCAGGGGTGTTCATTTCGGGGGGCCGTTTTTTATCAGACAAAGGCTCAGGGTGCCGATTTTACCGGTTCGGATTTTGAGGGCGCTTATTTTGAAAAAACAGATCTAAGCAAAGCACATCTGAAGGGGGTGAAATTTTGCCATACTTATTTGCGAGATTTGGATCTGAAAGATGCTGAGATTGATGACGAGACATTACGTCGAATTGATGCTATGGCTTGGCTTATTCGAAAGATTGAAAACGGTGAAATTGATATTTCCATGTTAACGGCTCCCGAACTGCAGTGTCTTGATTTACGGCGATTGGATTTATCACGTCTGGACTGGCAAAGCATGGATTTTTCCATGTTTGATATGGAGGGCGTTTGCTTGCCGGGTGTTCATATTGATCCTAAACAATTATTAGGCCTAGAGACATTAAAGGATTTTATTGATTTTGCCAATTGGAAAGAAGAGCAGGAGCTAAAACAAGAACAACTTAAAATTTTAAAGAATAAGCAACAGGAGTTGATGGTATATGCGACTAAAGAGGCCGAGGAGGGGGAGCAACATTCTCCTTCTCATAGCCCTAAAAAGCGCCCGAAAAAGAAGGGATTACAAACAGAAATTGATACAGATTCTTTAACAGTATCAAGCTCTGTTTTCGAAAAAAAGACAGATAAGTCACATCAAGACAAAAAACAACCTCAAAAGCTAACGGGAGAAGATACAGAGGACGATACGCATTCAAGAAAGAAAAAAAGTAAAGTCTCTATTCAAGAGGCAGCTCATGCCCCCAAACAATTAAAAAAGCGAACCTATCAGCTGCAAAAAACACGTCACAAGAACAGAGGATGACCATATGCCCATCATCAAATTAAAAGCAGAATATGCAGAACGTCGTGCCGCCCTTAAATGGTGGGGCTGGCGCACCCTCATCGGTGTGATGATTTTCTGGAGTTTATTGTTGATGTTTGAGCCAATAGTCGGTTTTTGGGCCCAAAAAACAGGCATGTCTTTTTGGGCATATACAAAAGGTTTCTTATATCATTCCACTGTGGAAAATATGCTTTTCCCCTTTCAATTTTATGGCCGCTGGCTAGAAGGTTTTTTATTCCATGAGCCGCCGCATTTAACTTGGCACAGCTTTTTTATGTGGCGTCTGCTGCTTGTTCCTACTTTTTTCTTTATCCTTTACGAACTGTGGTTAATGGTGCTTAACCCGCATACAATGGCCGTTCAGTTTTTTGGGTCGGATCATGAGGCTCGTGCCGATGAAGTGGCCAAAATGGGTCTTTTTGACGGTAAGTATTTATTTTTGGGTCTATTTCAGGGTAAAAAGATAAAATTACCTGATACGCGTTCTGTTTTTTGTATCGGAGCGCCGGGATGCGGTAAAACAACGGGCGTTGTCGTTCCGGCTATTTTGGAAATGAATAATGCGTCATTGATTATCAATGATCCCAAGGGTGAGCTGGCTAAACTAACCAGCGGTCATCGTGCGACATTGGGGCCTGTTTTTATGATGAACTGGGCCGGCGTGGATGATAAGAAAAAAGGAATTCGCTGGCCTTCATGGAATCCGATCGGGGGTGGTAATTTACCCCCTTTACATGCCGGACGTGAGGGCTATATCGATACCCTAGTTTCATTTTTAATTCCGGATGGCCCCAAAGGAACAGATCCCTATTGGGTCAAGGCGGGTCGAGGCTGCTTAACGGGTTTGACGGGATATCTTTGCGGTAAGGCAGAACAGGCCAATGCAAACGATTATTTTTTAGCGCGCTTAGCCGGGGAAGGATTAGATGATGAAGATTATGCTGTCTTGCTTTCTTATTACCAATCGATGCGAGATTTCCCTGAGGTTTTAGAAGCTATTCATCATGCGGAAAATAAGACAATAACTCAAGAAACTTATTTGCCTATCGGTAAGTGGGGTTATATTCCCGAAAGTTGGCATGGAAAAGATGCTTCTTTTGCGATGCTTTTGGATATGATTACGGCGGCTCAAGTTAAAATTAATGCTGATTTGAAAGTGCGCCGTGATCAAGGAGATTATGCCGCTCTTTCGGGGGATACCTGGAAAGTTTTGATGGATGATATTGTGCTGGAGACGGCCTACTATGGATATGGTCGTCGCACCTTGTTAGAGCTTAATCAGATTGCTTCTTTGCCGGATAAACAAAGAGGGTCGGTTTTATCAATGGCCTTGTCAGGAATCAACCTTTTTAAAAATTCAGCGGTGCGTGCACGGACCTCAATGAACGACTTTAACTATGATCAGTTGCGAGGCATGAAAGATCCCGAGACAGGAATTTTTAAACCTGTCACGGTCTATATGTCGGTTCCTTATGAAGATTTGAACTCATCTATTTTATTGAGTACGTTATTTATTAACATGGCGGCGGGCTATTTAATGGAATTTGGGCCGAATGAGGGCTCTTGTGGTCCGATGCCGATGGGATTTATGTTGGACGAGTTTCAACATATGCCTTCACTTCAAAGTATTTCGGACGGTATTGTTTTCGGACGAGCAAAACAAAATATGTTCCTGGTTTCGGTTCAAGATTGGCATCAAATTTCTGCAAAATACGGCAAAGAGGTATCTGATGTGATTATGAGCTCGGTTGCCGCTCGAATTATTAAGCGTCATAATAATCCTACGACTCGAAAGCCCCTGTTGTTGGGAACGGGCACATTGACAAAAGTTATCCATTCTTACAGTGCCAAAGAGGGTTTTATTGATTTATCTGGTTCGATTTTTTCTTGGGATCCAAAGTTGCCTCCCTTTATTGATTTATGGCGTCCGAAAAAGCATTCCATTAAGTATAAAGACGATAGTGTCATCGGTGGTAGTGGCATTATGTCTATGGCAGATGGAAAACAGCTGGTTCTCTATTCGGGACATTTGCGGCGCGGTATTCGTGCGGAGACACCTCTTTGTTTTAAAAATCCGACTTATAAGGCATTAAGCTCTCTGCCAAAAGCGCCTTGCATGCCTAATGACATCATCCGAGAAGATGATGATGAGGCGATGAGCAGTATTCAAGTCAGCTTTGATACTTAATAAAAATCAAATGCAACATCTTCCCAATCAGTATGATTTGTCTCAACGGCTTTTAACTGTGCCTGATACGGAGTGGCTTTGGCAAGATAGCGTTCGGCTAAACGTCGTGTGGCCAGCTTATCTTCTGTTCCGACATAGTGAACTTGAGGAATAGTCGCTAATTTTGCTTTTTCATCCAATGGATTCAATCCATTAAGGGTGATGCCATTATGATAAGCATAGCTATCAGTATCTAAAATACCGGCGATTGTTATAACGCGAGAGATAGGAATACGAGTTGCCAATAATAAGGCAATCGTTGCGCCTCCTTCATAGCCGACAAGCTCTATACGGGAGGCCTGATATTTATGCCCCAGATAGAGAACCAGCTCTTTCATTTCCTCGATAATATCTGCATCAAAACGATTGCTTTGCCAAATGGCCGGGTTATGGCATGCCGGAGATTTGGCATATTGACAGGGTCGTGAAACATAGATAACGCCGACAGCCGGATCTTTTTGAGCCAATAGAAACGCTATGGGTTTGCGTGGACGGGGGTTTCCTTCTCCCTCAATATAAAGGCGCAGAGAGGCTCCTTTGGGGATATCGGCCTTTTCCCAGATGGGAATCGATAAGTATTCCGTTTCGACCACTTTTTCATTCCAATTGACGGGAGTAGAGGGGGTGCTGGCACATCCCATGACTAAAGAGGTCAACATCAGTGTGGTTAAAAAAGAGCTTAATTTCATTCTGTGATCTCCATAAGGGTTAAATTTTCCGTCCATAGTAAATAAGTACGTATCACTTTATCAGGAAAAATGGGTTTTAGCAAGTCTTTATAGACACATAGCTGAGCGCGATAACTGTCCGAGACACCGCCGACACTTGTCGGGACGGTTCTGTTTGTTTTAAAATCAATGATATATACCTCAGTCGGCATAACCACCAGTCGGTCGATTTGACCGGATATCATGTGTCCGTTTTGTTTTCCTAAGATAGGAACCTCGGCTAACGTATTCGGCGCGAATAAAAAGCTAAATTCCGGGGTTGTTAAAAGAGTTAAAAGATTATGAGGGATCTCTATATCCGAAGGACATAGTTTTTGGGCAACCTCCCATCGTTTTTCCGGCTCAATCTCAGGAAGTAGTTGTAAAAGCTTGTGAATAAACGTTCCTCGTTTTAAAGCATGCTCTTGTTGCTCTGTTAAAACGGATGACGTTATGGGCTCGTTCTGAGCCAAATGAGAAGGTGTGAGAGGTCTTTCCGGTAAAGCCTCAGAAGGGGCTTCCCTCAAAAGCCAGGAGGGCAAGGGCGAAAAATCCTCTTGTTCCGGCTTGTTTTCCTGAGGGGGAACAACCGTTTTCTGAGGTGATTGAATGCGAATAATTCCATCATCATCCGGTCTATAGGGTAGGCTATCACAAATTAGGTCATACCAGTTATCTAGAGGGGGTGTTTGCCCTCCGTCATAACCATAAATATATAAACGATCTTTTGCTCGTGTCAGAGCTACATATAGAAGACGATGGTTTTCCAAGCATTCTTCTTCGGCCACTTGAGCCATCAAGTCCAACACACAGGTTGAAGCCTTCAATTTTGAAGGTACCCAAAAAGGGAAGCCTTTGTCACTCCATACAACGTGAGTTGTTTTTGATTTAACAGCACGTGTTTGCGGTAAAATAACCACGTTTCCCTGCAGTCCTTTGGAGCCATGAACCGTCATGATGCGCACGGCATTTAAATTTCCTTGATCCATATCGCGTTTGATTTCAATGTCTTGATTTGAAATCCAGTCTAAAAAGAGCTCTAGAGATGGTGTTTCTTGTTGTTCAAAAACCGCGACTAAATTCAGGAATTCATCCAAAGCCTCATTTGCTTCTTCGCCTAAGCGACTTAAGAATTTTTGACGTCCTCCCAAAGCGCTCAAGATATAAGAGAAAAAATCGAAAGGCGGTATTTTATCCGCTGTATTTAGCAAGCGGTTTAAGGGGGAAGCATATTCAGGAAAGAGAAGTTGTACCCGTTGCCATAGGCTTTGATTTTTCCGATGATAGGCAGCTTCAAACAATTCTTCCTCAGACATACCGATGAAAGGGCTTTTTAAAACACAGGCCAAATTTAAATCGTCTTCCGGTAATAAAACAAATTTTGCAATAGCCAGTAAGTCCGATACGGCAATTTGATCCGTTAAGTGGATACGATCAACACCTGCCACGGGAATATGTCGTTCTTTTAGCGCGCGAACCAAGGCATATACAAAAGCATTTCTCCGTTGTACTAAAATCAGGAAATCACCGGGTTGAAAGCGTCTGTTTTTTGATTCAAGTATCTCTTTAGGATTATCTAATAATTCTTTAATTTTATTTGCTATTATATCTGTCATTTTTGCGCATGAAGATATATGCTCCAAGCGCTCGACAGGAGGTTTCCATGGCTCTATTCCCGGCTGCTTTTCATAGGGAATAACGGGATGAATTTCAACTAAGCCACCGTCATTTTCACGATGTGCAATATGAATAGCTTCTTCTCCAGACTTTAAAATACCTTTTGAGGCTTTTGGATTTTTCAAAACAAAATTAACCAGTTCCAAAATCGCTTTGGTCGATCGGAATGAGCGATTTAATGGGACATTTTCAAAAGTGTGTTGAGCGGCTATAATGCGTTCTTTGAAATAATCGCGGACACGTTCAAATTCTTCGGGGTCTGCTCCTTGAAAACTATAGATAGATTGTTTTTTATCACCGACGGCAAAAAGGGTCCGGATACGATCTTCGGCATACCCCATACCGGCAAAGAATTCTTCAGCCAATCGTTGAATGATTTGCCATTGGCTTGGATTCGTATCTTGAGCCTCATCCACTAAAATATGGTCTATTCCCCCATCCAGTTTGAATAACACCCAAGCAGCCATATCTGAGCGATTCAAGAGATTTTTGGTGCATTCAATCAAATCCGTGTAATCCATCAGGGCTTTGGTGCGTTTTTCTTGATGATAGCTTTCCATAACCTGGAACACAAAACGTAAAAGAGTACAAGTCTGCTTCCAAATTTGCCAAGACCTGAGAAGATTCAGAATATTCCAGATTTGATGAGCCTCAGAATCATCTTGAAATTTTCTGAGGATACCTCGCTCATCCGCATATAAATATTTTTTTCTTTTTTCAGAAAACGTCTCAAAGGTATAAGGGGAAAAGATATCATCATATGTGTGATAGGAAATCAGGCCAAGCTCTTTTTTCATAGCGAAAAACAAGCTTTCAAGGGAGCTGTATTGCTGTGTCAGGGTTGTCAATACAGCTTTCTTTTCTAAGATATTTTTAATAAGTTCAATTAAATCTTGCTCATTGACAAGCATGGAGATTTCTTTGATTTCTTCGGAAAAAGCGGGATTTTCAAAGGTTTTTTTAATGGCGTCCGAAACCAATTTTTTTTGTTGAATATCGTCGATGACATCAAAGTTCGGAGGGACATCGGCTTCTAAAGGAAAGCGCTTTAAGACGGATTGACAAAAACTGTGAATAGTCATAATCTTTAGCCCGCCCGGAGTATCCAAGGCGTTTGCAAAGAGTCTTCTGGCCTTTTGAGCCATCTCATCATCATATTCACCGGTTAAAGCTTCCAATGCGGCTGCCAGCTCCTCTTTGGGCATTGTGGCCCAGTTTTTCAGTGTGTCCGTAATGCGGTTTGCCATCTCGGCGGCGGCAGCTTTTGTAAAAGTCAGACACAATAAACGCTCAGGTTGTCCCGCCATCAATAGGATATTCAAAACACGATCGGTTAAAACTTTTGTTTTTCCGGATCCGGCAGAGGCAGATACCCAAACGGACGAGAAGGGATTTGCGGCGCGTCGTTGTTCACGATTGATGTCTAGCATTTAAGATTCATCCTCCATATCGGTGTTTTGCCATTCTTTCACACGTGCCAAATGCACATAGTCATTGTATTCCGGCGCCTTACCGTGAGGGTTAACCTCATATCCTATTTCGGGATGATTGAAACAATCAATCAGAGTTTGAAGACCGCTTCCGGCATCTGCAATGAGCTGTTCAAGACCATTTTTAGCCCTTTGTGTTGCTTTTAGCGAAATAACTTCTCCACCCTTTTCTTTGCCGGATAATTTCCAATATACAAGGTCATATAATGGTTTATGTTGAAGATCCGGCAGGCCTCCTTGTGATAAGATATAGGCTTCTAACGGTAATTGAGGCGCATATCCGGCAAAGACCTCTTTGGGTGTTGGAACACGGCCGGTTTTGTAATCTGTAATGACATAAGAGCCATTATTCAAAATATCAATACGATCAGCTTTTCCGGTTAGGGTAAAGAAAGAACCGTCTGACATAGGAAATTGAATGCTTCCTTCGCACTCGGTAAAGGAGTATTTTATCTGAGGAGCCAGTTCTTTTTCCGTCTGAATGAAAAATCCCGCAATACGTTCAACTTTAGGACGATAAAAGGCAAGCTGAGCCGATGTAAACCCTTTAGCTATCAATTCTTTTTGAACCATGTTGACAAAAGTTGAAACATCCACATCCAATTGATGTGTGACCAGATTCTCTAAGACGGCATGTAAGGCGATACCGTATATCAATTTTGTTCTATCTTCACTTAATGTTGGCAGGGGAGACAAATCCAAAATGTAGCGAGCATAAATGGCGTAAGGATTACGCATCCACAATTCAATTTTCGTCACAGATAGTTTTTTGGGTCGAGCTGTTAAAGGAGGTTTTGGAGCAGGACGTTTGCAGGGTTGGATGTCGGTTGGTTTGTCCAATCGTTTTGCCCAAGGAAAATGTTCAGCTTTAAAAGGAATGCCGGCGGCTTCGGATACGGCCATTAAACGAGATAAAAAGCGAGAAGGAACCGTCGGAGAGCCGTCACTTTTTTGGGCTCGTGTTAAATAGACTTCGGGTGAACAAAAGGAGTGTGCAAAATCCATGGCTGCCGCGGCAATTTTTTGTTCAGGGGGCAATAAACCTAATGCAGAGCGCATAGGTCTGTTTAACCAGGGACCTGTTTCGGGTAAGCTGGGGAATACACCTTCGTTCAAGCCGCCGATGATACATACATCCGCATGATGAAAACGAGCCTCAATAGGTCCTAAAATATCCAGTCTGGGATGCATTCCATAGGTTGCTCGAACTGAGACAGAGGCCATGAACAGGCGCATGATTTCGGGATAAAAAGCGGGTTCAATTTCTCCCAAAGCCGGAGCATAAGCTATTAACTCCGTTAAAAAGTCGAAAGCGGCTTTTCCGGCCTCTTTAGACCACAAACGTTCCGTCGCCGTCCTATCATGACTGGTTGCCAAAGATTCGGCCAGTTGAATATGAGCCGTTAACATATCAGTAAAGGGGACAAGAGCCTGATGCGCAAACAAAGAGGTAAAGGATTGAACATCACAACACCAGGGTATTTCTAATTTTGTACCATTGGTTCGTGCAGCTTTTTCCAAATGACGTATTTCGGCACGCAACTGAGTCGGGTTTTGACCATTAGCTGTCAAGGGGTGTTTTAAAAGCGCCAGTGTGGAAATGGGGTCTGCCTGGCGTATTCCCAAATCGGTGATCAATGACAAGTAGACACCGACATCTGTATCGGATAGTGTACATCCGGCTGAGTCGTCTAACTGAATCCCCCAACGCAGCATCTCCATTTTAACGCGTCTGGCCAGACTTCTGTCAGGAGTGACAAGAACGGCTGTTTTTTTCGGTGTTTCAAGAGCTTGTCTTAATAAAACGGCTATACTTAAGGCCTCTTCGCCGGGTGTTTCTGTTTCGATTAAATGAATGTGTTTTAGATTTTCTTGAGTGATGTTGGCCTGTCGCCATTCATCTGTTTGATAGGCCGGTTTTAGAGCCTCACGAATCCACACTTCCTGAGGGGTTGATTGGGTTGAGCATGTATGAATCTCTGTGGTTGAAAGTCCGGCGCTCTGCATTAAATCTCGAAAGCCGGATAAATAATGATTTTGAGGTATTTTTTTCCACTCTGTATCGCTGAGATGTGTATCAAACCCATCAAAGAACAAGGTTGTATTTTCTTTATGGGAAAGGACTGTGATAAGGCGTTTAACGGCGGGTAATCCTCCATCGAAACCGGCCATGATGATGGGGGGAGAGAAGGGATCTTCTTCTATTTTTTTCGTATAAGCATTGATCATTCGCACCAGGCGATCCGAAGCGTTGATTTGTCCGCGAGACGCCAGTATATTTGGCCAAACGGTTTGAATAATATCTAAAAATTTGAGTGTTTCGTTCCAATGAGCGGCAAAACGCTCTTCCGAAACAAGAGAGGCCAGATTCTGCCAATCTGTCTCAAATTCATATAATTCGTCTAATAAGCCGGATAGCCCCAGGGCAACCTTAATGGCTTTATCCGGGGTTGAGATGTTGGGTTTTTTTAAACAGAGCCTTGCTAATAATAGAGTGCGTTCAATATTTGAAATGGCCTCGGGTATATCGGCCGATAAATCCGTCAGCTCATAAAGAGGAATCATTTTCGGCATCAAGATTGATTCGGACAAGGGATGTTTTAAAAAGCACTCCTTTAAAGCCAGACACGCTCGTCGTGTTGGTAAAATAACCTGAATTCGTGCCGCTTCTAAAGGATTTTGAGCCGCTTTTTTGAGTATGAATTCCAGTAAATGTTGAACAAGGTCATCCGAAAGAGTCGTGGCATAAATCATCATATATCCTTTAGTAAAAGTTCTGCCTCTTGAACGGCAGCCGGTGTGCCGACATGAAACCAATCGCCATCATATATCAAGGCTCTCAGGCGACCGGCGCGTTCGGCTGAGTCATAGAGATCCCGTAAGCTAAAAGGACCTGTCGGTGTCTGATGAAAAATACGTGGATGAATGATTTGAACACCGATGAAAAAATAGGGGATATTTTTTTCACCGGGGCGCTGTCTCCGGGGAATGCCATCTTCAAGGAAATAATTACCGTCCATGGCGTCTCCAAAGGCCTGTTTTTTGGGGACAAGAGCCAATAAAATATCCATATGCCGAGGATTCCAAAGCTTTTCCAGTTGGGATAAAAGAGATGAGGAGCGTTCTTGCCACAACGCATCAGCGTTAATGACAAAAAAACCATGATCGCCCATCGGTCGTAATAAGCTCAGAGCTTTTTTAACACCGCCGCCTGTTTCAAGGGCTGTTTCTTCCTCAGAAAAAAGAACCCGGGGTGATTGACGATGTATCAATGCTTGTTTAATCATATCGCCTTTATAACAGGTATTGATAACAACATTTGAGATACCGTATGTATTCAATTTATCCAGAATAATATCCAGGAAAGTTTTTCCCCTGATTTGAACCAAAGGTTTGGGACAATCGGTTGTTAAATGACGCATGCGCACGCCTCGACCGGCAGCTAATACCATAGCCGTTTTAATCATGGGCATCTCCTATAAAGGGAATGGAGCGTCGTTTTTCCTTGGGAATCCAACATTCCAACCAAGCGCGGTAAGAAGTGGTTAAGGGTGTGTTCAGTTCACTTTCCAAAAGGCTCCATACAAAAGGGATAAAGTGTAGATATTTCTTTTTATTATCTCGCACAAATAACCGTGTAAAAATACCAATAACTTTTGTATGACGTTGCAACGCCAGCAAGGAAACATCTTCCAAAGAGGTTGTGTCTTTCATGGCTTGTTGATAAAAGTGAAGCAGTTGCTTCTTTAAGGTGGGATCGACAAGGCGCCTTTGGTCTGCCAACAGCGACATGACATCGTAAAGCGCCGGTCCTTGACGAGCATCTTGAAAATCTAAAACAGCGCATAGACCATCCGGCGCAATCATTAAATTGTCAACGTGATAATCCAACAACACCATTGATTGGGGAAGTCGTTGAATGCGTTGTATCAAGGGATACCATAGGGAGATAAAATCCTCTCGGGCTTGTGGGGATAAACCACCGACAACATGGTGACCAAACCAATCAGGGAGCAGTAAAACCTCTTCTATCATTTTATCGGCATCGTAGAGCGGCAATTGATGAAGGGGCGGGCAATTTTGCTGCAGTTGTATCAGTGTTTCAATCGCTTGTCGATACAGTTTATCAGGAGACTCTCCATGATCCAGCAGGTAGGAAAATGTCTTTTCTCCCAAATCCTCCAAGAGCAGGAAGCCATTTTCCAAATCGGTTGCCAGTATACGAGGCACACGTATACCCGCTTGTTGCAGCAAGTTATCAATCAACACAAACTGGGCCGGATTTTCCGGAGCGGGAGCATTCATTAAAATAGCTGTTTGACCTGTTGCTAAACATAGGCGCTCGTATGTTCGAAAAGAGGCATCGGCAGCCAAAGGCACACGAACAGCCGTTTCCCAACCATTTTTTTTTAAAAAATCACCAAGTAATTCAGAACGATTCATCGGTCAATACCTTCTATGGTTATACGCCGTTCTCCACCCGGCAAAATATCAAACCGAAGAGTTATATGTTTTTTGGGGAGCAAAGGGCGGATTTTTTCCGGCCATTCGATTAAGGAAACGCCTTCACTAAAAGCCTCTTCTATTCCGATTTCATAAGCCTCCTCAGGACATTTCAGACGATACATATCAAAGTGGTAGACTTCAAAATGAGGTGTTTCATAGATTTGTAAAAGTGTAAAAGTCGGGCTAGGAACCTCAGGTGTTTTAGGGGATAAAGATTGGATAAAACCACGGCAAAAAGCCGTTTTACCAGCCCCTAATGTTCCCTCCAGTGCCAAAATATCTCCCACCTGAACCCGGGCCGCTATTTGGGCCGCCAAAGAAACTGTTTCTGCTTCCGAATGTGTTATAATTGTGTGCATTAGAACCAATCTTTCCAACTTGAAGATGCTTTTTGTTGATGTTGTTGCCAGGCGGCCCTTTGAAGGCGAAACTCCCACGGAGCGACGAATTGTCCCTCCCACAGGCCTAAGTTTTGTTGATGAGCCATATCTTCATAAGGGATATAGACATCGGTCAGAGCGCGATTTGTGACGGCCCAACCAACAGAAATCATCGTGGCACCAATATCATAGTCATCTAAAGTACAAACGGCTATATAATCTGCATGAGAGGTTGTTATCAAAATTTGACAGTCAACTTTTTTACCCAAAATCAGACGCTCTAAACGCGTTTTAGCTTGATGTCCGCAGTCGTATTTTTGATGACGTTTGTCTATACAGGTCTGTGTTAAATCCGGAGCGTCAATACCAAACAATTTGATAAAATGGTCATTTATTCGAAATAGGTATCCGGTTTTAACCTCGGAGACGACACCGGATATCGTACTGATTTCTTGGGGCTCTACCGTTTCTTGCATCAAGGAAGAGGGGGGATGATTGGGTTGCTTGTCCAGATCTTGAGGTAAATCTCCCTCTGTGTTGCCTTTAAAAAAGCGTATCAGTTTTTCGGAAAAAGAAGCATGTTCCAGAGATGACTCCCACGAGGTTATTTTATTTTCTGCGGTGTTTTTGAAATGTTGCCCGCTTTTGAAAAGAAAGAGACCTCCCTGATAAAGTCCCCATCCCAGAAGAATTAATAAGCTACCGATGAAAACTATTTTAACGATGGTGATGCCGACATGTATCACCAATTTAGCTAAAAAGAAAAGAGCAAAAGCGGCGATGACAAAGGTGACAATCCCGACAACCGTTGTGGTTGCCGATCCGGTTTGCCAACCGAAGAATCCCATGACCACCGAGCCCAGCAACATGCTCCATAAACCGATTCTTAACAACATGTCTTACTCCTTATCCCATCAGTATTTACCATCATAATATAAAACGGGGTAAAAAAGCAACCTTTTTTTACCCCGTTTGACAATAAAAAATCATCGTCCGTTAATTGGCTTTTTTGGCCTCTAACTTGGATCGATAAAGTGCCGCGAAATCGATCGGATTAATTTGCAAGGGTGGTAATCCTGCTTCGCGTGTTGTATTGGCGATGATTGCACGGGCATAGGGGAAGAGTAAATGTGGGATTTCAACCAACAATAAAGGCTCAATGTGTTCCTGCGGGACATTCAGAGTTGTCAAGGCGCCATATGTCAACTCGCATAAAAAGATGGGTTTTTTATCTTCGGCTTTTTTGGCATTGGCCTTGACTGTCAACTCGACGACGAAAAGAGTCGGATTATCGGTTTTTGTGACCTTGACATCAATGTCAACCGTAATAGCCGGAGGTGTTTTCATCTCGCTTAAAATCATAGGCATATGGGGTGCTTCAAAAGATAAATCCTTTATATATTGGGCGTTAATTTGCAAACTGGGGGTATTTTTTGTATCATTTTCTGCCATTTTTAAAAATCCTCTTGAAAAAAAGTTTGTTTTTAGCTTATAATAAACAAGACATATATACACGTCATTTTGACGAAAGTAAAGTAAAAAAGGAAAAGGAAATGATTGCGCAGTATATTATTTTGGTTTTATTGATTGGATATTTGGGGTGGCAGTTGTTAAGTGCTATTCGAAAAACACCTGCGGCATCGGATAGTATTCGTCTTGTCTCACGGGAGACGGGACAAATTTTAGAAATGAAATTGCTGAATATGGAAAAAAGCCAATCGTCTGTTTGGGATGAGGCGCTTTTTTTGGCAAATGCTAAAATTGTTTTTCAAGCGGTCTCTGAGGCTTTTGCCTCCGGTAATTATAAGGATTTAAAACTTTTTTTAACACCGGTGCTTTATAGCACTTTTCAACAGTATATTGATGAGCGTAAAAAGAAAAACCAAAAAGTGGATTTTTCGCTTATCGGCTTTTTATCGGCCAAGGTTGTGGATAAAAATGACAGTTTAAGCAAAATTACGGTTCAATTTGTCACCGAACAAATTAACCTGTTGAAAAATGAAAACGGAGAAGTCATTGAAGGTGACCCCATGAGTATTTCAACCGTGTCAGATACCTGGACGTTTAAAAAATGTGATAAGTCCAGTTGGATCGTTTGTGCAACAAAAAGCGAGGCCATTCATGCATAAACTGACGTCTCTTTGTTTATTGGGCTTGGCTTTGGGCTTGGTGGGCTGTAGTTCGCATCCGCTTTCTCAGGGGCGGAAATTTAACTTGGTAGAGGCTGATTTCTCAGACCTTTCAGGCTGGGAAATCGATGATTTTGTTGAAGCGCGTCCCGCTTTATTGAACAGTTGCGCCCAAAATACTGATAAGCGTCTGATTGATTTTTGTGCCACTTTGGCTGCAGATGAGGAAATGGATTCAGATGAAATACGGGTATTGATTGAAGAGACATTCCAACCCTACCTTGTCGTTGCGGACGGCTCATCCAAAGGAGTAATCACCGGTTATTATGAAGCGGAATTAAGTGGAACCAGAGAACGGGAAAACTCGGCACAAGTTCCTATTTACGCCCAGCCTTGGGATTACCAAAAAGACAAGAAATATGAGACGCGTCAAGATATTGAAAAACACGGGATTCATGCTCCGATTATTGCATGGGCAGATGATCCGGTCGAGTTATTTATTCTGCATGTTCAAGGATCGGGACGTATGATGACACCGGATGGTGAAATTCGATTGGGATATGCCGGTAATAACGGTCGAACATTTAAAGGGCTGGGGGCGATTTTGGCTGAGGAAGGTTTGTTATCCGAAACAGGACACTCTATGCCGGATATTAAGCAATGGCTACAGAATCATCCGGACGTGGCGGTGCGGCTCATGCGGGAAAACCCACGCTATATTTTCTTTAAGGAAGTAGAAGGAGAAACACCTTATGGAACGGCCGGGGTTGTTTTAACACCGATGCGCTCGGTTGCTGTGGATAAACAGTTTATACCCATGCATACATTTATGTGGTTAGAAACACAGACACCGGATAAAAGTGATTTGAATCGTTTGGTCGTTGCTCAGGATACGGGTAATGCCATTAAGGGAGGTGTTCGGGCTGATTTCTTTTGGGGACATGGAGAAGATGCTTTTGATAATGCCGGCCGCATGAAAAGTATGGGTCGTTATTACCTTTTGCTGCCAAAGGATTAAAAATGAAGGAATCTTTTCTGACGGATGCGGATTTAAGTCTGTGGGATAGTCTTAAAGAAAAGGTTTGTCCTTTAACAACTCGTGGCAGGAAGAATCTTTTTTTTAAGCCGTTGCCGTCGCGGTTGCGCGTCCGGGCCTCAACACGCACGACATTGATAAATGTTCTGGATTTACACGGCATGACCATAGAGGAGGCCTATCAAGTATTTCATCAATTTTTAGTCACACACCAAGAGTATGGTTCACGTATCGTCAAAGTTATCACCGGGCGAGGCTTGCACGGAGAAAGCAAAATAAAAAAAGAGATGCCTTACTGGTTGCAAAATCCGAAGTATGCGACAGGAATAAGGCGTGTCGTGTGGACATCTGATGGGGGCGCTTTAACGATTGAATTGAAAAGGAAAAAGAAATGAAACACGTGGTCATGGGGATAGAGTCCAGTTGTGATGAAACGGCCTGCGCTCTTGTATCAGATACGCATGAAATTTTATCATCTGTTGTTTGGTCTCAGTATGATGAGCACCGGCGTTTTGGCGGAGTTGTTCCTGAAATTGCCGCTCGCGCCCATTTAGAAAAATGTGATATTTTGATACAAGAAGCTTTAGATAAAGCCGGAAAAACATGGACAGATCTTTCGGCTGTCGCTGTCGCGGGGGGGCCCGGTTTAATCGGGGGAGTTTTAGTCGGTGTGATGACGGCTAAAGCCATTGCGCTGAGCCACCATTTACCCTTTATTGCGGTTAATCACTTAGAGGGACATGCCTTAACCGCTCGTTTGACGTCACCGGTTTCATTTCCTTACTTGCTTTTACTCACCTCTGGTGGACACTGTCAGATTTTAGCGGTTGAGGGTGTGGGAAAATATCACAAACTGGGGGCCACAATTGATGATTCGGCAGGAGAGGCTTTTGATAAGGTTGCAAAAATGTTGGACATTGGCTATCCGGGAGGGCCGAACTTGGAAAAACGTGCCAAAATGGGAAATCCGAAGCGCTTTTCTTTTCCGATTCCCATGAAGGGACGGGTAGGGTGTGACTTTTCGTTTTCCGGTCTGAAGACGGCTGTTCGCACAACAATAGAAAAGCTGACCCAATTAAGCGAGCAAGATAAAAATGATATAGCGGCCGCTTTTCAAGAGGCTGTTGTGGCTCAAATGAAAGATCGACTACAGCACGCCGTTCAAGTGTTTAAAGAGTCTTATCCTTTGGCCAAAGATTTGGTGGTCGCCGGTGGTGTCGCGGCGAATGGTTCTGTCAGATCGATGCTGGAAAGCCTAGCCAAAGAGCAGGGGTTTGTTTTTTCGGCGCCTCCTATAGGGCTATGTACGGACAATGGGGTGATGATCGCTTGGGCCGGTATGGAGCGCTTTTTAGCGGGGCATCGAGATTGTCTTGATTTTAAGGCTCGTCCTCGCTGGCCGTTAGAACAGCTATAGTTTTTGCTTGACACTTTCCTTTTCTATGCCTATATTGGTGCTGAAAACGGATAAAATATAAGGAGAAAAAATGGAAATTATCAATGATACAACTTTTGAAAAGATTGTTTTAAACTCGGACAAGCCTGTATTGGTTGATTTTTTTGCAACATGGTGTGGGCCTTGTCGTCAATTGTTGCCGATTATCAGTGAATTGGCAGATGAGATGAAAGACCGTGTCACCATTGTCAAAATGGACGTCGATGAATCTCCCAATACGCCGGAACACTTTGGAATTCAGACGATTCCTACCCTAATTTTATTTAAGAATGGTCAACCGGTGGCAACTCATACCGGGGCTTTATTGAAGCATGATCTGCAAAAGTGGATTGAAACTTACCTCTAAAGGTTAAGATCTGTCGATTAGGGAAGGGACGCTTCTTTGGAGCGTCCTTTTTGTGGGCTATCCGGTATTATGGAGTTGCCACAACCGGACAGATAGCCTCATCAAGTATACTGAGGTTTCTATACTCGGAAGGATAGACGGCTAATAAAATAGTCCCTTGGAACACAACTGAGCATAAATAGGTTTATTTAATTGATATCGTTGAATCAGCTCTGAGGGTGTTTCTTGAACATTTAGATTTTGAATGGTGCATTTACCGTGTGTTAATCGTTTTAAAACGGCGCTTGGTAAATCACTGCGTCCGATACAGCAGGATAAATACACAAAAGCTTCATCCGCATCGCCCAGATTTTTAACGGCCAATTCTCGTGCCAGTAAGTTGAGCGTTAAATCTGCTTTCGTTCCGTCTTTTGTCCAAGGAGATCCCCCGCCGATAGGGGCGGCAGTTGAATAAAAATCGCAGGCTAGTTTGCGTCCTGTCATGCCGCAATCCGCGACCGTTGAATGATAGGTATAAGAGCCGGTTCCGTTGATAATCAAGTGTTTTGGTTCGGCTTTTAATATTTCGGCCACCCAAGAACGAGACGGTTGAGTATCCGTCCGTGACGGCACCGCAATCACAACTGTTTGAACATCATTATTTTCATCCAAGGTGATTTGTGTCTTGATATCCAGTCCCCATATATCAGATGTCTTAGCCTTTTCATATAAAGCCTTATTTAGTTGACGAGCCAAATACAGCTCCTTGGGCATAAAGGAGGGGCCTTGACAGGCATAGCCAACAAAAACACCCTGATCACCCCATCCGTTATGAACGACCCCCTGCTGAATTTCGGGTGATTGAAGACCGATTAAATTGATGATACGCAAGCGGGTTATATTAAGAGCGCAGTCTCCCCATATGGCGGCGTAGTGTTCGTCATATCCAATATAGCGCAAAGCGTCTTTAACCGTTGTTTCCAAATTTTCCAGAGAGACATGGCCCGAAATTTCACCGCCTAGGACAACGGTATTATCCTTAACCATGACCTCTACGCCATATTTTAGAGAGCTATCTTGGACAATAAGGCTGTCTAAAAGATAACTGCTGATAAAATCAGCTGTTTTATCAGGATGCCCCAAAGAGACGAATTCTGCAGACTTAATCATTTTTTATCTCCCTTTTGTATCAAGGTTCGTTTCCATAAACCTGTCATAAAATAAAGCAAACCGGCCAATGCCGTTGCCGTACTTGCAACGGGGAAAGCCAGACCGACGCCAAATAAATCCGTTGCTTTCCAAATAAGAAGTATCCGTATGGGGGTTGATAGCACCGCATTTTGAAAAAGAGTAAAAGTTGTGTGACCGGTACCATTTAAAAAGCCGATAATACTAAACATTAAGCACATAATCAAACAATCGATGCTGAAAGGTTCAAGGTATGATGTTCCGGCTGCGATGATATCAGGATTGTGTGTTGTCAAGCGCATGAGCATCTCCGGTTCAAAATAAAACACGGCGGCTATCGGCAATCCGAACACCAGGGAGCACAAAAAGCCCCAAAAGAAAGTTTCTCTGGCACGACGAAAGGATTTTGCTCCGATGTTTTGAGCAACCATAACGGAAATAGCACTGGAAAACGCCACAGGCGGTAAGAATGAAAATCCATCTATTTTACTGACAATTCCGATAGCTGCTGAAGCGATTAAACCCATGCGATTAACCAGAATGACCATGATAAGCAACGAAAGCATAACTAAAAATTGACTGGCTGCTATGGGCATACCCAGTTTTAATAAAAGTATCATCTTATCAATATGTATTTTGGCAGACTTAAAGTTAAACTGTAAGCCAGGAAAATGCGTCTTCATGAAACGAATAGCCAGAAGCATGCTGACCCCTTGAGCTAAAATGGTCGCTAAAGAGGCTCCCGGGGCCTGCCACCCGAATTTTCCGACAAACAGCAGATCCAAAAAGATGTTTAAAATGCAAGCAATACCGATAAATTTTAAAGGGTTTTTAGAGTCTCCGAACCCACGCAACACGGCACATACCGTAAAATAACCAAATGTAAAAATAAGTCCGGCCGAGCCAATAATGATATACCAAAATGTTTGATTGACGGCCTCTGTGGGTGTTTGCATCCAGGTGGTAATATACGGGGATAATACCATCATGAACAAGGACAGGACAAAACTAAGCAAGGTAAAAAATGAAAAAATTGTTGTAATACTTTCTTTAACCGCTTGCTCTTGTTTAGCTCCAAAAAACTGACCAATCATAATGGTTCCGCCCATTGTTAGCCCCATAATTAAGCACATGACAGTCATCAGTGCCTGCGCTCCGTTTGAGGTGGCAGATAAAGCGGCAGCATCGCCGTAATAGCTGACAATCAAGGTATCTACTGCTCCATACATAGCCTGTAAAAAGCTAGCTGCCAAATAGGGCACAGCAAAACGAACCAGTGTCCTCGGTGTATTTCCTTCCGTTAAATTGTGTGCCGTTTGAAGCATCATATATCCTCTAAAAAATGCAAGTTCATCCTATCACTTCCCATTGAAAAGGTCAATATGAAGACAAGATATTTTATGCAAAAGTTTATCTTTCTTTTTCCAAATTGAGGCCTTATATTCTTATTATAGCCGCTATAGGGAGTAGATGATGAATTACTTTATCAATGCCATTACAAGCAAATATGCTACCTTTTCCGGACGTGCATCTCGAACCGAATACTGGTCCTTTATTTTAATTTATTTAATTTTACAATTACTTATTTCGTTCTTACCGCTTGGTCTAATTGTGAACTATGTCTTATTTGGGCTATATGTGGCGCTATTCATTCCTTCTCTTGCCATAGCCGTTCGTCGATTGCATGATATCGATAAATCTGGTTGGATGGTCCTGCTGGGATTCATCCCCGTAGTAGGCGCTGTCGTCTTGATTGTTCTGTTCTGTTTGCCGGGAACTCCTCAAAAAAACCGTTTTGGAAAAGCCCCTTTGCCCATACAGGAAGCAACATCTATCATGTAAAAGCCTAAAGAGGACGTATTAAATCTGTAATAACGCCATGTAATGTTTTGATTTCGGCTTTGGTTAAGGCAGCTCGTGTGAATATATTACGCAAATTCCGCTGCATACGCTCTTTTTTATCCGAAAAACGAAAATACCCACGCCGAGTCAGTTCATTTTCCAAATGAGTGAATAGAGCCGCCAACTCAGCTTTTGTTGCCGGCTGAGCTTGTGCTGCATCTGTATGTTTCATATCACCTTTCTGAGTCGCATGAAACCAAATATATCCTACCAAAAGGACAGCTTGTGATAAATTCAGGGATGAGTGCTGGGGATTTAAGGGAATTTCAATAATGCCATCCGCAAAGATGACTTCATCATTTTCTAACCCCGTTCGTTCAGCTCCGAATAAGATAGCCGTTTTTTGATGATGATTCAGATGATTATTCAAAAGGGGAACCGCTTCTTCAGGAGAAAAGACAGGTTTTATCATTTCCCGATGACGAGCCGTTGTTGCCAAGACATACTGTATATCTGCCAGGGCACCTTCTAATGTTTCAAAAACAGTGGCTGTTTCTAAAATACTCTGAGCTCCCGAAGCGGCGGACAAGGCCTTATCAGATAGATGTGACTCTCGCGGCTGAACCAGACGAAGTTCGGTTAACGTACAATTCATCATCGCTCGAGCGACCATGCCTATATTTTCCGCTAACTGTGGTCGAACCAGAATAACGACAGGCGCTTTTTCATTCGGAGTATTTTCTATTTTTTTCATTTAGAAGGCGTTCAGATTGATATCTAAGTTTTGAGCGCCCAACGTTCCACCAGGGAGATTGTTTACTCTTTTTTCCTCTGCCTGCCATGCACGACGCAATTCGACGGCTCCTCCCGGAGAAACGGGTAAAGCATCGATAGCCGCAAGAGCTTCCGAAGATATATGAGCGTCCGTTATCACTTCAATAAGGGTATTTAACGGGTCGGTTATTATTTGCTCATTAACTTGATCTAAGTTGGCCCCTTTTGTTCCAAAGGTGAGACTCTGTTCGTAAAAATCTGATAAAGTAGCCGATCTTTTTTCTGCCTCGGTCGGCTGGGGATTGGTTGCCGCCAGGCGACTTTGATACGCCGGGTTATCCCTGTTATCACGGTCCCAAAGCTGTTGATAGATAATTCGAGCATAGTAGGGGGATTTCAAGTACTCTATATCTAAAATTTCATGTAAGCGAGCTTGGTAAGCTTCTGATGTTAACGGATTGGTATCCTCCTTTGTTTCCATGGCAGCTGCTCCCGTTGTCCATAAGAGAGCTAACGATAAAATGGTTAAAAATTTTGTGGGCATATTTACCTCCGTGCATCAATAATGTTGAGTGAATTTTCAATGAGATTTTGAATGGACAGACCTGTCCTGCTTTCAAAAATCCGCACATATGCATTGGCTCCGACAGCAACGGGATTTCCTGATCTTTTCAACATTTGAAGAGCCCCCATAATTTCTCGCCGAAGCTTTTCCGGAGCCGTGTTGATCAGTGTATCAAGACCGTCCGGGATTTGATAACCAAGATTTCTTAGGTGTTGAGTCATCAATAAGATATTGGTGATATTAACGTCCGGTGCAATTTCTTCTTGGCCCATGGCCGTATTCCAAGTTGTATTACTTCCGACCCAGTCGGGGGTTTTAATCTCTAACGTATTCGGAGCCTTGGACGACGTTGTTGCATGTGCTTTTGTTGGTAGTTTCCCGGCCCAAGGATTGGCGGGCAAGAACTCTGCCGCCCATACGGCATTGACGCTCAGACATAAAAGCAACAGACAGATATATCTCATTTTGTTCCTCCCTGATGTTGTCGATATTTAAGGCGCTCTCGAGCAAAGTAAACTACGCCTATCGGAAGTATAATCAAGTAAAGAGCTCCCAGAGTGCTCAGCATCGACCACGGCTTGACAAAGAAGACGGCCATGACAATAAATAATAAAATTAACACGGCGGATCTCCAACGAGCCGGAATATGCAGATGCTTCATACCCGGGGTCGGGATGCGACTAGCCATCATAGCTCCGCTAAAAATCAAGAAACAGCTGACAAACCAAGGAGAACGCAAAAAATCAATAGATTTTCCCGTCGCAATCCAAAGAATGAGAGGAAACAACGCCAGTCCACCACCGGCCGGTGCCGGAACACCCATAAAAAAATGTGTCCAATAAGGGGGTTGCTTTGTCTCCAACATAGTATTGAAACGAGCCAAGCGAGTAGCACAACACATGGCTAAAAATAAAACAACAGCCCAATGCACACCTATTGCTTCAGCTTTTTCGGCGGCATTGGTCAATACGCTGATTCGAGCGGTTTCATTCATGGTCCATTGATACATAATAACAGCCGGTGCGACGCCAAAGCTGACAAAATCTGATAAAGAATCTAATTCTGCTCCGAATTTTGAAGAAACACCAAGCATCCTTGCGACTTTCCCATCAAAAAAATCCAGCAGAGCCGACAAAACAATGAAAATGATAGCTGTTTCCCATTGTCCCCAAAAAGCCATATTCATGGATGACACCCCAAAACACAGGGCGGCCATAGTCACAGCGTTTGGAAAAATGGGTTTAATGTTGATTTCTTTATCTGTCATTGATTAGATTCCCTTCTTTTGATCAGCCTCAGGCATTTCCGCTAAAACCGTTTCACCGGCGACAGCCACCTGACCGAGCAGAACCTTGGGGTACACTCCTTTGGGTAAGTAAACATCCAGACGGCTGCCGAAACGGATCATTCCGAAGACGTGTCCGGCCTTCAGCTTTTCACCTACGGTTAAGGGACAGAAAATTCGGCGTGCAATCAACCCGGCAATCTGAATAACGCCGATTCTTTGGCCGTTTGTGGCATCAATAGAAATCAGCTGACGTTCATTATCCTCGCTGTCTTTATCTGCCACACTGACAAATTTTCCCGGACAGTATTTTAAGGCATGAACTGTTCCCGAAACGGGAGATCGATTTACATGAACGCTAAAAACACTCATAAAAATGCTGATGCGAATAAGTGGCATATTGCCCAAATCTAATTCTTTTGGCGGTACCATCTCTTTGATATTACTAACGATACCGTCAGCCGGTGCAATAATCAAGTGATTGCCTTTGGGGGTGACGCGTGGCGGATTGCGAAAAAAGTAAAAAGAAAATATGAAAAACGGCAACCCAATCCACCAAGCAGAAGGCATATAAATATCAAACAAAAGGCCTATAATTTTTAAGACAAAATCTAATGCCAAAAAGATACCAAATATGGCTGCTAAGATTTTGACACCCTCTGGGTGAATAGCCGGCAATAGGTAGCGTTTCCAAGATAGATCAACGGCATCTAAATCTGCTTGTGTTGGAAAATGATATTCTTTTTTCATAAAGTCTCCTTACTAAAATATGAATCTTTTTTCAGTCTAGTCCATTTTTATTTAAATGGGAAGTCTTTTTTTTATTTTAAGTGCTTTTTTTTAATTGACATCATGAATTTTGGTCTGGCTAAAAAGAGTTGAGGTCAGGCATAAAGCGGCTCTATCTGAGAGGTATTTTTTAAAAAAATAAGATTGAGAGGAGATGAAGAGAGTCGGTTTCTCTTTATAAAAAGACGCCTCGTTTTTTGAGCGAAGCGTCCTTGTTGGCTCCAGCGGTAGGGCTCGAACCTACGACCAATCGGTTAACAGCCGATTGCTCTACCACTGAGCTACGCTGGAACAGTGTACCTTTACACTTACAACAAAAAAAAGTAAAAAGCAAGTGTTTTTTTTAAATAATCTTGAAAATTTTTGAATTGGTGCTATACTGTAAAAATTCACCATAAAAAAACAAACAGAAAGAAAGGATAGAAAATGAATATTGCTTACGAAATTCACACAAGAGAACGTCTTGAAAAATTAGCTGAAATTGAAAAATTTCTACAAAATCCGACGCCGGAGGAAGTCAATAAAACAGATGATCGAGGCAGAACACGGTTAATGTGGGCGGCTTTTTACGGGCGTGCAGATCTGTGCAAACGATTGGTCATGGCCGGAGCCGATATGGATATTCAAAGTGCTCCCAGTGATCATCGTCTCAGTGCACTGATGTTGACGGTTCGTTTTGGCAATATTGAGACGCTTAATTTTTTCTTGTATAACGGTGCTGATTATAGTTTGCGGGATACAGAAGGAAAGAATATCTATGACTACTTACAGGTTCATGAGGAAAAGCTGTCCGGTATGAAAAAGGCTTTTGAGCACTTTCTGACAGGAGCTCCTTCTCCTGAAAGAGTGACGGCTCATACCTATCTGCGTTCTCGGTCAGAGAATCAAAACGAACGGAACTAAAAAAAGAAACTTCTGACTCTATCAGAAGTTTTCTTCTCATAAAAATCCCCTCTTTGGATGAGGGGATTATTTGTTATTTAACGGTTGTGATGTGCAATACGTTTGTATTTCCTTTTTGGGCGAAAGGAATGCCGGCCGTAATGATAATCTCATCATCGATTTTAGCTAATTTAGCTTCCTTTGCCAGTTTGACAGCTATAGGAGCAACTTCGGTCAAGTTGTCCAGCTCTTTTGTCACAACAGAATGTACGCCCCATACCAAGGCTAAACGATTAGCAATTTTATCACTGACTGTCATTCCTAAAATGGGAATAGGGGCTCGTTCATGAGAGGCTCGCAACGTCGTTTTTCCGGAAACGGAATAGGTCGCTATACACCCGGGATGAGGTAAAACTGTCACCAGCTGACGCATAGCCGATGTAATAGCAGTTGCAATGTTTTTTTCCTGAGGCAAGGAGGGGATATCCATCGCACGTTCATAGTAAATATCTTCCTGAATTTTACTGATAATCCGTTTCATCATGCTGACAGCTTGAATGGGATAACTGCCCATCGCTGTTTCAGCGGATAACATGACGGCATCGGCTCCTTCATAAACGGCTGTAGCGACATCAGAGACCTCTGCACGCGTCGGCACCGGAGCGTTAATCATACTTTCCAGCATTTGTGTTGCCACAATAACCGGTCGATTGGCTACGCGGCATTTTTCAATAATGCGTCGTTGCAAAAAGGGAACAGATTCAATGGGGCATTCCACACCCAAATCACCACGAGCAACCATGACGGCATCCGCCAGTTCAATAATCTCATCCAGATATTTTAGTGCGGATGGTTTTTCAATTTTACAGATAATGCCGGCACGGTCACCTATCAGCTGACGGGCCATCCGAACATCATCCGGTGTCTGAACAAAGGAAAGGCAAATCCAGTCAACTCCAAGATCCAAAGCAAAAGCTAAATCTTCTTTGTCTTTTTTTGTCAAAGCCTCAATGGGCAAAACAACATCCGGGACATTAACGCCCTTATGATTAGACAAGATACCTCCGACGACGACTTTTGTATTCATGAAATCTTTTCCAAAGTCTTGAACTTCTAACTGTATTTGTCCATCATTTAACAGCAGGAGCATCCCTGGTTTGACAACGGCATAAATCTCTGGGTGCAACAAAGATACACGTGTTTCGTCTCCTGGCTTTTTATCCATATCCAAGCGAAAGGTTTGGCCGACTTTTAGCAAAACTTTATCATTTTCAAAATTACCGACACGTAGCTTGGGCCCTTGTAAATCTGCCAATACGCTATAGTGTTGGCCATTATCTTTAGCTAAAGAACGGATAGCATTATAGTTCTGTTGATGAACTTGATAATCTCCATGACTGAAGTTCATGCGAAAGACATTAACACCCGCCCGCATCAATGATTTAATTTTTTCTGGCCCAGAGGTTGCCGGCCCAAGGGTTGCCACAATTTTTGTAAGATTATATTTCATTTTTTTATCCTTGTATTTCTAACATAATACGTCCCGTTAAATTTTGTTTGGGACCTATACTTTTTATACCGGTACCAATAACACCGTTTGAAGCTAAGTTAAAGGCATTACTGGCCATGGTTGTTGGCTCTAAACAAAAGAAATCCTTTCCCCTGGGGGCATACAATACCACATGATGAAATAAATCGTCTGTCGTCATGCGGACAGTGATGCCGTCCGAAGGATATGTCAGGGTTGCTTTCTCTTTAAAGCCTCCGAAACATGTGTCAAAGACCATATGGTTAAGCGCTTTTCCCGAAGAGAAATCCCAATCTTGAGGACAGGGATATGGTCTGTCAAAAATGGGGTCATTTTCATTGCTCCAAACATGGCGTGTTTCAAACTCTAAGATGACGTCTTTCGTCTTCGTAAAAAAGGGATGGATACCCATACCACAGGGCATCGGTAGAACCGTCGGATTTGTCAGAGTTATTTGGATAGCCAGTTGTCTGTCTTGCAATGTATACGCAATCTGAGCTTCATAGGAAAAAGGATAGCCGCCATCTTCCTTTTTATGCTGCATTTGAAGGGTTAAGCTGTTGGTTGTCTGCTGTATAATATGCCACTTTGTCTTCCATCCGTCTCCATGGATAGGATCAGAGATACCCATCTGATTTTTAGGCACTTTACGCACAATCCCCCAATAAGGAAAGCAGCCTCCACGGATACGCCCGCAATAGGGAAGCATCAAAAACATAGCCGCATCATTCACATCATATGTATGATCACTTTTTTTGAGGAGGGGACGCAAAATCTCTTTGTCCGATCCTTGAGCCGTCTTATAAGTAAGATGTGAAAGAGAAGCTCCCAATTCCGGCATGACTCCCAAGTGAATGTACTGATTAGATAGTATAACTTCAGGCATTTGGTGTGTCCTCTTTTTTCTGTTTTTTTGTCAGTTTCTTACGGGTGTTTTTATCGGCTTCTTGTAAAGCTTGAAATGCTCTGAGTAATAAACTGTCGATGGTGTCGTCCTTACTTATCCGACCGCTAACGCCAAAAGTGGCGGTAATAAAGGAGCCGGAACTGCTTTTTAAATTACACTCTTGAATTTTTGCCTTCAAACGTTCTGCCAGGAATACAGCATTTTCTGCGGGCGTTTCTGTTAAAATCAGGGCGAATTCCACGTCTCCGACACGACCGATATAGTCCGAATCTCGCATAGAGTTTCGACAAATAGCAATCGTTTTTTGCAAAACCTCATCGCTAAAGGAAGTATCTGTCTCCTCTAACAGTGAGTGGAAATAGTTAAGTTTCATAATAACAACGGCCAGTTGACGGTCATAACGATTGGCTCGTTTGATTTCACGTGCCCCTACCTCTAAAAGTGTTTGACGATTTAGGGCGCCGGTTAACGGATCTGTCGAAGCTAAAAATTTCAACTCATCCTCTAAACGCTTTCGTTTTGTGATGTCAAATCCGACAGAGCGGATTTCCAAAGGTGTCCCGTCATTGTTATAGATGACGCGATTCGTCCAGGAAATCCAAAAATGTTCCCCTGATTTTTTTATGTTTTCTGTTTCATGTTCGATATATAATTTGGGATTTGCAAAAATGCGGGATACAATAGTTGCCTGAAGCGAGTCTTTTTTTATTGGTGTGGGATAGATGGTGCCATATACATTTTGACCGACCATTTCATCCCGAGTATATCCGAAAACCTCCAGAGCGTAGTCATTAACATCTGTGATTTTACCGGCTAAGTCAATTGACACAATGATGCTTTTCGTTGTTCCCGGTTTAAGGGGGGCTAACAGACTGGTTTGTGATGAACGCATTTCATCCAGCTCTTTGTTTTTAGCGTTTAAGGCCTCAATCATGCGAGAGACCTTTTTCCGCAAATGGCGTGAACGATTCATGAAAATAAAAGTTGTGAGTAAAAACAACACGCTTGTCATGGCAAAAAAAGCCTGAGTAATAGCGAAACAGTCCACAGAGTTCAGCATGATTTTTTCTTCTCCATTCTCGAAATTGACTATATTTTAACGACTTTCAACAGATAACTCAAGAAAAAAATGCTTTTTCTTGACTTTTTTTCAAAATTAGGTCATCTTATAAAAAAAGATTGTAAAGGATGTTGAAAGTGTCGCAGAACGAGCAAATAGAAAAAATAATTTCAGGAGCGTATCAATACGGTTTTGAAACCGATGTGGCGGCTGATGTTATGTCAAAAGGCCTTTCGGAGGATATCATTCGTCAAATTTCCGCTAAAAAGAATGAACCGGATTGGC
This sequence comes from uncultured Alphaproteobacteria bacterium, assembly GCA_944392785.1. Classification (GTDB taxonomy): domain Bacteria; phylum Pseudomonadota; class Alphaproteobacteria; order CAAHEQ01; family UBA3637; genus CALXXW01. Next base: position 69,945 of record CALXXW010000013.1, read on the forward strand.
TTTTATCCTTCCGTTTAAAAGCTTATCGACATTGGCAAACCATGACAGAACCGCATTGGGGAAAGTTGACCTATCCTTCTATTGATTATCAAGCTTTGTCTTACTATGCCGCACCACAAAAAAAAGCTTTAAAATCACTGGAGGAGGTCGATCCAGCCATTTTAAAAACATATGAAAAGCTGGGGATTCCTTTGCAAGAACAAAAGATGCTGGCTGGTGTGGCTGTTGATGCGATTTTCGATAGTGTTTCGGTTGCCACAACCTATAAACAGAGGCTGAAAGAGCAGGGGATTTTATTTTGTTCCTTATCTGAAGCTGTGCAGGAGTATCCGGATCTTATACGCAAGTATTTGGGAACGGTTGTTCCTTATACGGACAATTTTTTTGCCGCTTTAAATAGTGCCGTTTTTTCGGATGGTTCTTTTGTGTATATTCCTAAAGGGGTTCGTTGTCCGATGGAGCTGTCCAGCTATTTTCGCATCAATGCGCGTCATGCGGGGCAATTTGAGCGCACTTTAATTATAGCCGAAGAAGGCTCGTTTGTCAGTTATTTGGAAGGGTGTACCGCGCCTCAACGAGATGAAAATCAGCTTCATGCCGCAGTCGTTGAAATTATTGTTTTGGATGATGCCGAGGTCAAATACTCAACCGTTCAAAATTGGTATCCCGGTGATGAAAAAGGGCAAGGTGGTATTTATAATTTCGTCACAAAACGCGGAGTTTGTCATCATCGAGCGAAATTATCTTGGACTCAGGTTGAAACAGGCTCGGCCATTACATGGAAATATCCCAGTTGTATTCTAAAGGGAGATGAGGCGGTCGGTGAGTTTTATTCGGTGGCTTTAACAAATCATTATCAACAAGCCGATACGGGAACAAAAATGATTCATTTAGGAAGGAATACCTCATCCACGATTATTTCAAAGGGAATTTCGGCCGGGCATTCTAATAATACATATCGCGGACTTGTTAAAATGGGACGACAAGCGATATGTGCACGGAATATCTCTCGGTGTGACAGTTTGCTGATAGGTGATTTATGCGGGGCCCATACTATTCCCGTCATGGAGTCTCAACATACGACAGCCATTATTGAACACGAGGCAACAACCTCTAAAATATCAGCCGAGCAATTATTTTATGCCGAAAGTCGAGGCTTGTCGGCAGAGCAGGCTGTCGGGTTGATTGTTAACGGTTTCTGCCGGGAGGTTATGCAGCGCTTGCCGATGGAGTTTGCTATAGAGGCGCAGCGTCTGATCGGCATTCAATTAGAAGGGAGTGTTGGATGACACCAAGCACGCTTTGATAAAATGTATCTCAACCCAAAAAGAGGGAATATGTGGCGCTTTAATAACGAGGAAAATAAAATGACTGAAAATAACGAAAAGGCTTGGCTGGAGATTAGAAATCTATCGGCTCGGGTGGATGGAAAAGAGATTTTAAAAGATTTTTCTTTAACCGTTAATGCGGGGGAAATTCATGTGATTATGGGACCTAATGGCTCGGGGAAATCGACTCTTTCAAACGTGATTGCAGGAAACCCCTTGTATGAGATAACCCAAGGCTCAATCTATTTTAAAGGGCAAGATGTTTTAAAGATGACGCCGGATGCTCGAGCTAATTTGGGTATCTTTTTGGCTTTTCAATATCCCGTTGAGTTGCCGGGAGTCAGCACGGCTCTTTTCTTAAAAACAGCCCTTAATAGTAAGCGTGCTTTTTTAGGTGAACCCGAATTAGATGCCGTGCAATTTATGAAACGCTTAAAAACCAGAGCAAAAGCTCTTGATATTTCAGATGATATGCTCAAACGCCCCGTCAACGTCGGTTTTTCCGGAGGAGAAAAAAAGAAAATGGAAACTTTCCAAATGGCTTTTCTGGAACCGGATTTTTGTATTTTAGATGAGATGGACTCCGGACTGGACATAGATGCTTTACGAACGGTCTCTTCCGCCGTCAATGTCATGCGAGAGCCTCATCGATCCTTTTTATTGATTACGCACCATCAAAAATTATTAGATTATATTACCCCTGATTATGTCCATGTGATGGTCAAGGGGCAGATTGTCAAATCCGGGGATAAATCTTTGGCACTTGAATTGGAAAAAACAGGTTATGATCTTTATAAATAACATTTGTTTAATTGATAATCAGGAACCTGTCGAGCTGACGACTCCTCGAACGTTTGAGGTGGGAAAAGATGGGTGTTTAAGTATAACTCTCTTGCATTTTCAGGGAGAAAGTAAGCTTCGTATCATCTTGGCTGGGGATAATGCCAGATGCACAATAAAATGTGTATATTTATCTAATAAAAACAATCAGAATAACATAGAAATTGAAGTAATACATAAACATGAAAATACCTATTCGAATCAAGTGATAAAAGGTGTTGCAACCGATTCATCGCGTGTTTCCTTTAAGGGGATGATTCGTATTCCACCAAAGGCTCAACACTGTGAAGGCACTCAAAATCATCGCGGCATTTTGTTAAGTGATACAGCAACAATCACAGCTGTGCCGGAGTTAGAAATTTATGCGGATGATGTCAAGTGCACGCACGGATCGGCTATTGGGTCCCTGGAAACATCGGCTTTATTTTATCTAATGTCGCGGGGGATTGAAAGAAAGACGGCTCGCCGATTATTGTTAACGGCGTTTTTATCGGATATACTTCCGGATAGATATCAAGTGATTATAGAAGATTGGGTCAGTAAAAATGTATAAAGATGATTTTCCCTTGTTGAAAAATAATCCGTTGATTTATTTGGATACGGCGGCTTCAGCACAAAAGCCGGTTTGTGTACTTCAGACAATGGATAACTTTTATCGGAACTTTTATGCGAATGTTCATCGAGGACAGTGTGATATTGCGGTTCAAGCAACTGAGGCTTATGAAACGGCTCGACAAACGGTGGCTCAGTTTATCGGCGCGACACCTTCCGATATTGTTTTTACAAAAAGCGCCACAGAAGCTATCAATTTGGTTGCCAATAGTTATGCTTGGACATTGAAGGCGGGAGATGAGGTTCTTATTTCCATTGCTGAGCATCATGCCAATTTTGTTCCCTGGCAACAGGCTTGCCTGAAAAGTGGGGCGACATTAAAAATAGCTGGTATTTTACCTGATGGAACGCTGGATATGACGGATTTTAATATGAAATTAAGTCCTCGAACAAAAGTTGTGGCTTTAACGCATATTTCCAATGTATTAGGGACGATCAATCCGATTGAACAGGCTATACAGGCAGCCCATCGTGTTGGCGCACGTATCTTGATTGATGCTTCACAGAGTGTTGCTCATCTTCCGATAGATGTCTCTGTCTTGAAATGTGATTTTTTAGCTTTTTCAGGGCACAAAATCTATGGACCGACAGGAATTGGTGTTCTTTACGGACAGGCTGATGCCCTCAAAGAATTACAACCCTATCAATATGGAGGGGATATGATTAAAGAGGTCTTTGTGGACAAGACAACGTTTGCGGAACCGCCCGCCTGTTTTGAAGCCGGAACGCCTCCGATTGCAGAGGCTTTAGGATTAGCGGCAGCTCTGGAATATATTCATCATATTGGCTTTAAAAAAATACAAGAGCACGATCAAGTTTTATCTTCCTGTGCCCTTTCGGGACTTGAGAATTTTCCCAACGGGGATATTTTAGGAAAAAGTCATTCAAAAACAGGGTTGGTTTCCTTTAATATCAAAGGCATACATCCATCTGATCTTGCTTTTATATTGGCCAAAGAGAATATTTGTGTGCGAGTAGGGCACCATTGTGCCATGCCTTTGCATCAAGCTTTGGGACACCCTCTGTCTTTACGTATTTCTTTTGGCATTTATAATACACAAACGGATGTGCAGGTGTTTTTAGAAGCGCTTCAAAAAGCCGTATCTTTTTTTAAAAAGGACATGTTATGGACATCGAACATTATGAGATAGAAGTTCCTTTAAATCCCTTAGAAACACAGGATTATAAAGCGACCGCCGGTCAACCGCTGGAATCAGAGACTCCTCACGCAACTCAAGAGGATATTATTTCGGCCTTAAAATCTGTTCAAGATCCTGAATTGATGCTTAATGTATATGAGTTGGGGTTAATTTATGATATGCGACAAGAGGCGAATGGAGATGTATTCATCTTGATGACTCTTACCTCTCCCACATGCCCTATGGCAGGAGAGATGCCGCATATGGTCGCACTTGCCGTTGCCTCTGTTCCGGGAGTGGGACGAGTGACAGTTGAGCTGACTTTTGACCCCCCGTGGACAATAGATCGATTATCCGAGGAAATCCGACTCTTGATGGGGATCTAAATAGACGGTTCGAGGCTCTGACGATGTTGAAGTGCCTGGCTTGTCAGAAGTGGTTGAATCCTTTTCTTCCTGAGCAATCAATGTTTTTAAAAGATTTAAAATCGTTTTAGCCATACCGGCATTTTTTATCTTTTGGTATAAACGAGCAACTTCAAAAGCATCTGCCGTCAGCCCCATAAATGTCATATGCAGGGATGAATCGAAAAATCTTTTGCCCGTGATATGCATGGGGCTTTGGGCTTCAGTTTCCTTAGCCATCCCATCATAGAAAAAGTCAATAGGGACGTTCAGAACTTGCGATAAATCCCAAAGACGGCTGGCTCCGATACGATTAAGCCCTTTTTCATACTTTTGAACCTGTTGAAATGTCAAGCCTAATTTTTTAGCCAATTCTTCTTGGCTCATTTTATTGATTTGTCGACCAAAACGAACACGTGATCCCACATAGGCATCTACCGGATTAGGAGTGCCGTCAGACAAACGACCACGAACGGTTCCCATTTTCTTTTCTGCTTTTTCTTTCATTTCTCCCTCCTGCAAAATACAACTATTAGTTTTGTTTATGAGGACATGATACATATAACCATATGTTTTGTCAAATGAAATTATCACTTTTGGGAATATTCTTTCGAATACAAGAATATATTCCTATAAAATCAATGCGATGAGAACAGCGGAATCCTGATTAGACAATCACATTTTGAGGCTTTTTTTCCAAAAACAACCGTATATTTTCAAGTGTTGTAGCGTTAATGCGTGAAATAGCATCTATGGAATTAAAGGCAATATGAGGTGTTGCGATAACATTACGAAACTGCAATAGTTTAAGATTCATCGCTGAGTCTAATAAAAAGGCGCTATCTTTCATATGCGGAGCCGTTGCGACTTCATCATGAAGCAAAAAATCTTCATTTTCCAAAACATCCAGGCCTGCCGCACCGACTTTACCGCTTTTTAAGGCCTGATAAAGTGCTTGGGTATCAATTAAATCTCCGCGAGCGGTGTTAATAATAATGACTCCTTTTTTCATCAAGCGAAAAGCTTCTTCATCTAGCAAGTGAAAATTCTCCGGCGTTGAGGGGATATGAAGAGAGATAATATCGGCTCTTTTAAAGATGCTTTTTAAATCTCTTGCATAGAACTTTTTTAAATCTGCGGCCGGGTATTTGTCAAAAGCCAAAACTTTCATGTTAAATCCTTGCGCCAACTGTATCATATGCCGCCCAATAGAGCCTGTTCCAATGATACCAATGGTCTTTCCCTGTAAATCGTAGCCCATATAATTGGACATTTCAATGCGGTTATGGGCCATATCGTTTTTCGCACGAATAATTTGGCGAGCCAAAGCCAATAAAAGGCCAAAAGCAAACTCAGCCACTGTGGCTTCTCCATATTTGGGAACGTTGACAACCGTAATGCCGCGTCGTTTACAATACTCTAAATCGATATGATTGACCCCGGTGGAGCGTGTCGCAATCAACTTGAGAGAGGGAAATAGATCTAAACGTTCATTTAATACGACTTCAGAATGCGTAAATAATGAAATGATCTCTACATCTCGATAGGGCTCCACTTTATTCAAAGGGGCCGTGTTTAAACTCTCTCTAAAGAAAACAGGGGTCACTTCAGATACGGGGTGCTTCCGAATAAAGTGGGTCAGTAAAGAATCTGAATCAAAAAATAAAATTTGCTGTGTCATCATAACTCTCCTTTAATGATATTGTAATACAGATAGAGAGAATCTATCAAAAATGCAAGTAAAAAAGGCTTATTTCATCAATAAGCCTAAGATTTTTATAAGTTCAGACCGTAATTTCTTTCGATGAACGACCTGATCCAACATACCATGCTCTAACAGATAGCTTGCTTTTTGGAAGTTGGGTGGTAATTTTTCACGAATGGTTTGCTCAATAACGCGTGCTCCGGCAAAGCCGATAACAGAACCAGGTTCTGCCAAGGTAATATCACCCAACATAGCAAAGGAAGCCGTCACACCTCCTGTTGTCGGATCCGTCAAAACCGTAATGTATGGGAGTTTTTTCTTCTTCAGTTTTTTGACAGCCACGGTGGTGCGCGCCATCTGCATCAAGGATAAGATTCCCTCTTGCATACGAGCTCCTCCCGATGCGGGGATTAAGATGAGAGCTGCCTCCTGTAAATCCGCTAGATGGGCTGCCATCACAATCGCTTCCCCCACATACGTTCCCATAGAGCCTCCCATAAAACTAAAATCAAACACACCGATAACGGCATTTTTTCCACCGATTTTCCCGTGTGCTACGATAATAGCATCGTCATTTTTAGTCTTTTTACGCGCCTCTTTCAAACGATCGGTATACTTTTTAAGATCAGCAAATTTTAACGGATCCTCTTTAACTTTTGGCAGTTGGATCAGCGTATACTCATGGTTATCAAACAGCATATCCAGACGCTTGAGAGAGGGAAGACGAAAGTGATGGTCACATCGTGGACAAACGAAATCTGATTTCGTAATCTCCGAATGAAAAAGCATCGCTCCGCAATCGGGGCATCTGTCCCAAAAATTATCGGGAATATCCTTGTGAATATTAACCTTTTTAACGGTTGGGCGTGTTAAGTTGGTAATCCAGTTCATGGTTTTCTAAGCGCTTTTTCTACCGTTTAAGGCATCATTAACATTTTTGCCTGCTTTAAAGAAAGGAATCTTTTTGGCGGCGACCTGAACATGGGCTCCCGTTTTGGGGTTTCTTCCCATGCGTGCGTGACGTTCACGAACGGACAAAACACCAAAGCCACGCAACTCGACACGATTGCCCTTGACTAAAGCTTTGGTAATTTCATCAAAGACGGTTGTCACCAAACGATCTGCATCAGCTCGAGTCAGTTTTGTTTGTTTCGCGATTTTAGAGATTAATTCTGATTTAATCATATTTTTTCCTTTCTTTTATGTTGGTCTGATAAGGTTGTTTTACTCGTTTTTTTGATAATTGTCAAGCAGTGTCATCAAATCTTCATTTTTTATCTTTCTTTTTCATGCTTTCAGCTCCGGAGACAATATCAATCAATTCATCCGTAATTGACGTCTGACGTAATTGCTGATAAGTTAGGTTCATTTCCTCCAAAGAAGCATCTATATTCTGTTCCGCTTGTTGCATATTTACCATGCGTGTATAGTGTTCCGAGGCTAAAGAGGCCGTTAATCCTTGAGCTAAAATAACGGTTAAATACTCATTAATTAAGGCACTAAACAGTTTTTCTCTTTCGGCCGTAATCAACGGCAAACTTTTTCCTTCCCATTTATGGTGCTTGAGCTCTTGCAGATCCGTATAGGGTAGGGGCATCAGTTGTCGCATCTCGACATGCTGAACCATTCCGCTTTGACGATATGTATAAAAAACAAACACTTGTTCAATTTGCTGTTTAGCAATAATATCGTTTAATTTCATCAAAACCATGGCAGCGACTGTGGCAATTTCCTTTAAAGAATTTGAAATGGCATATGTTGCCGCAATAGGTAATTTTTGAGTTTCTGCCATAAGCCCCATGCGCTTCCCAACGCATAAAAAACAAGCATCGGATAACAGATTCCGTTCTGCCAGAGTATTCTTAGCCGTAGTCATCACATCTCTGTTAAAACGTCCCACCAACCCATTATCCGAACCAATCACGATAGCCACTGTCTTTGGGTGAGGGGTCTTTATCGGTTGAGGCGTATAGAAAAAAGCATCGTTTTGTAATAATCCCTGAAACCCCTCACGAATGGTTTGTGCGTATGCATTTAAAGAGACCAAAGCCCGTTCATATTGCCCGACACTGACCGAAGAAAGCATTTTCATCGTGCTGACAATATCGCGTAAATCGGTTGTTGTTTTAATACGTTTGTTTAAGGCTTCTAGACTCATTCTATTTTAAACACCTTTCCTTTTTCCAAAGCCTTTTTGAAAGCGTTAATCAGGCGTTGTTGCTCTTCAGGGGTTAATTTTTTACGTTCCTCTTCAACGGCTTTCACAAGTTGGGGGAATTGCTGAGCCAAGGTTTTTGCAATAATCTCTTGAGCCAGGGTAAATTTATCTTCAGCGACACCATCCAATAGCCCGCTGTTTGTTGCCAGGAAAATAGCAACCTGTTGTGCTGCCGGCATCGGATGATACTGAACCTGTTCCATCACGGCGCGAATAGCACGCCCGCGATTGAGACGTTGAACGGTTTCCGTATCTAATTGTGTACCGAATTTTGCAAATGACTCTAATTCTTCAAACTGTGAAAAGAAGAGCTTTAACGGGCCAACAAGGCTTCGGTAGGCCGGCAGCTGGGCATCTCCACCGACACGAGAAACAGAGCGGCCTGTATCAATCGCCGGCAAAATCCCCTTCTGAAAAAGAGAGGTAGATAAATAAATTTGTCCATCCGTAATCGATATGATGTTGGTTGGAATATAAGCCGATATATTTCCAGCTTCGGTCGACACAATCGGTAAAGCCGTCAATGATCCACCGCCAAATTCTGGTCGCAAATGTGTCGAGCGCTCCAGCAAACGTGAGTGAATGTAGAAAATATCTCCCGGAAAAGCTTCTCGTCCCGGTGGTGTCCGGAGTAATAGGGACATTTGACGATAAGCTCGTGCATGTGCCGTCAAATCGTCATAAACAATCAGAACGTCTTTTCCTCTGGCCATGAACCACTCTCCGATTGACGTTGCCGCATAAGGAGCAATATACTGCATACCGGCTTCATCATCGCCCGAGGCAACAACCACAATGGTATTGTTCATAACGCCATATTTTTCCAGATCGGCGATAACCCGTGCCGTATTTGATGCCCGCTGTCCTATTGAACAATAAATGGATATGACACCTGTGTCTTTCTGATTAATCATCGTATCCAAAGCAATCGCTGTTTTCCCTGTTTGGCGGTCACCCAGAATTAATTCACGCTGTCCTCGGCCGATGGGGGTGAAAGAATCGATTGCTTTTAATCCTGTTTGCAAGGGGGTATCAACGGGGGCTCGATGCATGATAGGGGCGGCTTCTCGTTCAACCGGCAAAGTTTCTGTGGTTGCCAAAGGTCCTTTGTTATCCAGCGGTTGACCCAAAGGGTTAATAACACGTCCCAACAGCGCCTCTCCGACAGGTACATCCAAGACGCGATGCGTGCGTTTGGCTTGATCGCCGGCCTTGAGTGTATCGGCATTCGTTAAAAAAACGATACCGACTTTATCAGCCGACAAAGTCTGAACCATACCGATGACATTATTTTTAAACGTTAACAGTTCATTCATTTTAACTTTTGACAGACCTGATACTTCGGCTGTTCCTGAAGAAATAGAAATAATCGTACTTGTTTCAGAAACATTCAAGTCCATTTTCGTTTTTTTCAATGCCTCTGTAATGACTTTATCTGCTTCTTTTGATGCTTTTTTTAACATCCTTTTACTCCTTTACAATCAATCCGGCCAAAGAATTGTTTAAATTTGTTTCCAACTCGGTCAAATAAGATTTTAAATGCCATTCTAAATTCGTTTCTCCCATTCGAACCTCCAGCCCTAAGATGAGCTCTTTATCAACAGAAAAACGAACAATAGCCGTTTCCGTTTTAAACATCGACGACAAGAACTTTTTCAGTGCTGCTTGTTCTTTAGGTGCCAAAGTATCCGAAGAGATGACCTCAATCAATTTTGTTTTTTTGAGAGTTGCATTCATATCCGCAATATCCTTTTTGGGCAGAGCAGATACTTTTTTTTGGAAAAGCAACAGAGCTTGAGCCAATGGCGCTAATCCTGACAATTCCGAAATAACCGTATTTGTTAAACGCAGAAAATGATCCGCCATCAAATTACGGATTTCCAGCTGAGCCGATTGTACCTCACGGTTAAGATCGCTTTGTGTTTTGGCGCGCAAAGTGGCGATAGCTGCCATAACATCGGCTGTTTGCTGTTGCTTTAGATGTTCTACTTCCTTTTCAATGTCGGCCAGACGAGTCGCTCGTGTTTCTTCAAAAATTTCGGCCTCACGAGATAATTCCTCGCGTTGTTTCTGAGCTGCTTCATACTCAGCCGCGGCTTTTTTGACCTTTCCCTCGATATAGGCTTGGCGTTTCGTAATAGCGTTAATAATGGGATGGTATAAGAAACGCTTTAACAGCCAAACCAACACGAATAGGTTAAGAATTTGGGCGATAAATGTGACCCAACTGAATCCCATGATTCACTCCTTTAACAATCACTGAGCCGCCATTTCAACAGCATAATTCCAAAACGGATTAAAATATAAAATCAAAACAGTCACCACAAAAGCGTAAATAGCTGTTGATTCAACCATAGCCATTGAAACGAAAAGAGTTCGCGTAATGGTGTTGGCTTCGTCAGGTTGTTGTGCGATGGCACGCAAAGCGCTGGCAGCCGCTTGTCCTTCCCCCAAACCGGGGCCAATACCGCCGATTGAAATACAAAGGCCTGCTGATAAAACTGACATTGCGCCGATAAGTGTAATTGGATCCATTTTTTCCTCCTTTTAATAAGTTATTGTATCTATAAACGGTTTTTGCGGCGCAACTGCGGATACATACACAATTGCGAGCAAGGCGAAGATATATGCTTGAATCGTTCCGGTAATCAGACTTAAAATCTGCAAAGGCAAAGGAATCAAGAAAGGTGCTAACATCATTAAGATAGATGCTATAATCGCACCGCTCAGCATATTTCCATACAAACGAAATGCCAATGAAAAAGTTGATGAAAAATCGCTTAGAACATTTAAAGGCAACATAATGGGGGTCGGATCAATATATTTTTTTAAATACCCGAGTAAACCTGCGTTCTTGATACCATAAATCGGCATAGCCAAGAAAACACAAAACGCAAAAGCAGCCGTGGTAGATAAAGAGGCTGTCGGTGCCTGAAAAGAGGGAATAATAGTCAGTAAATTACTGAGCGCAATAAATAAAAAGAATGTTCCCATCATCGGTAGATAACGAGCCGGATCATCCCCACTGACATCCTTAATCTGTGATCGAATAGTCATCACAATCATTTCTAAAGCCGTTTGAAGCGGAGAAACCCGTAAGGTTGACCTCAAGCCTCGCGTCATTAACCACGAAACAAATACTAAAACACCCATCACTAACCAGGAATAAAAAACCGTCGCCCCTATCGGAATTGAAAAAAGCGTCAAGACAATATCATTGTCTATATTACCCAGCGATAGTCCGCTTGGCTTTTCCCCTATATAAAAAGCGCTCCACCAGGCCGATATAACCAGGACACCTATGAATAGCCGCCCCAGACGACTTCGCAGCCAACAACATCCCAGCACGATAAAGATCAAGGCAGCAACCAAGGATAACACAATCTCTCCCGAGACGGAATAAGAGCCCAGATGTATTTCTGCATTAAACACTATTTTTCCCTTTTTTATTAGAAGATAATTTTTTGTTTTTCATCTTTTTGTTTAACTTATTTTTAGTGCTTTTTTGAGCAAACTCTGCTTGATTGACAGTATCTTTTTTGACAAAGCTGAGAACAATGCGGCGCATAACCAAGGCCGCTAAGATCGTTAGCAAGAATTTACCGGCGTGGTCACCCGCAACCAATAGAGCCGCAAAAATCAATAAGAATAACCGTAAGACGGCTGAAGCAAACAAGAAAGCCCCCCTATGTTTAACACGGGGTAAAATTTGGATTGTTTGCCAAAGTAAATAGAGGTAAATGAGTCCCAATACGGCTCCGGCCAAGACCGGCCCCCACATCTCTGACACTGGAATATATAAAAGATGATTCATTTTTTTATACCTTTTTCCTTTTTCTTTTTAACAATAATCCCTTCTTTTGTCAGCCATCGATTGGCGTTTAAAATACCGATGATGAAACCTATCAGAATAAAATTTAAGGTCCAAGAAACAGACTCTATCGGGACTTCTTTATCCAAAAATAACCCCAACATAACGCCTAAAAGAACAGGGACAGCCATCTGCCAACCATAAACACCCAATTGAGCCGCATTCAGAGTCAAATGACGATATTGACGATTATTTAAGGCCTTAGCTTTCTGTATCAAGACTCTGGCCGTTTTCCGATTTTCCTGATCAAATTCCGACATGATCTCCTCCTTGTTTCAAGGTGTTAAGCCCCTTGGCCAGTCCTACTTCCAGTCGCGCCATGGTCAAATTAATTTCTTTGCGCTGCTGTTCCATTTCTTTAAAATCGGTATCAATAACATGCTCTAAATGTGACAAATTGTCATCCAGAATAGCCAGCTTGGTTGATAGTCTCACCTCGGCTCCCTTTTTAACCAACACACCTCTGTCACAGGCAATATACGAAACGTCACCCGTTGGTTTCGTGTAGCTTAATATACTTTGTCTTAAGGCCGTGATAAAGTCTGTGTGACGAGGTAATAGCGTAAAGAAGCCATCGATTCCTTCGGCCTCCACCTTGGAAATCTCTACATCCAAGACAACCTCTATTGGGGAAAAAACCTTAAAACGCATAGACGTCATCACTGTTTTGCCTTTTCTTTAGATGCTTTTTTCTGACGAGCCTCATCCACAGAGCCAATCATATAAAAGTCATTTTCGGTTAAGTCATTAAATTCTCCGGACAAGATGCGCTCACATCCCGAAATCGTTTCCTCTAAAGAGACGGATTTTCCTTCCATACCCGTAAATTGATAGGTTGTAAAGAACGGTTGTGTTAAAAAGCGTTCAAGCTTTCGAGCCGTTAACACCGTTTGTTGATCTTTTTCCGGAAGTTCATCGAATCCCAGCATCGCGATAATATCTTTTAAATCCTCATATTGCGCTAAAGTCCGTCGAACTTCTGTCGCGACGCGATAATGACGCTCTCCCACAATTAAGGGGGTCAGCATGTTCGAGCTGGAAGCCAAAGGATCTAGAGCAGGGTAGAGGCCTTGAGCTGCTCGTTGCCGAGACAAGACGATGGTTGATGACAAATGTGCAAACGTATGTGTTGCAGATGGATCCGTAAAATCATCGGCCGGAACATAAACCGCTTGAATAGAGGTAATTGCTGCATCTTGCGTACTGGAAATTCGCTCTTCCAAATCGGCAATATCTGTTCCCAACGAAGGTTGATATCCAACGCGAGAGGGTATCTGTCCCAGCAAAACCGATACTTCCGAGCCGGCTTGGATGAATCGAAAGATATTATCGATCAACAATAAAACATCTTGTTTTTTTTTATCACGAAAGTACTCTGCCATTGTCAGAGCCGATAAAGCAACTCGGAAGCGGACACCTGGAGCTTCATTCATTTGTCCGAAAATCATGACGGTCTTATTTAAAACGCCGGCCTCTTGCATTTCACGGTATAGTTGCTCACCCTCACGAGAGCGCTCACCGATACCGGCAAAAATACTAACGCCATCATAATGTCCCACCATATTGTTAATCATCTCGGTAATCAAAACGGTCTTACCGACGCCGGCGCCACCAAACAAACCGGCCTTACCGCCACGTTCCATGGGAGCCAGCAAATCAATAGCTTTAATACCGCTGATAAAAATCTCGGAAGAAACATTCAATTTATCCAGAGGAACCGGTTCATGGTGAATGGGGCGTAAATCCGGTTTCTTTAAAGCCCCCTGACCATCAATAGGATGTCCAAACACATCAAACATTCGTCCCAAAGTCTCTGGACCGACCGGCACCTTGATTTGGTGCCCTGTATCCACAACCGTCATGCCTCGAGCAAGGCCTTGAGTATTACCCATTGCTAAAGCTCGCACTGTTTTTTCATCGACATATCCCTGAACTTCCATTGTCAGTTCATTGTTTTCACCTACTGTTAGGGCATTGAACATTGCCGGTAGTTTATGTTCAAATTGAACTTCGGCAACACTTCCGGATACGGCAACGATTTTACCTTTATTTTCAGCCATGTTTCTCCCCTTTAAAAATCAATCTGCTTCTTTCTTTATAGAAGCTCTTTTTTTTAGGTCAAGAAAAAAAACAAAAAGGCGCCCAATTTTCACATGGGCGTCTTTAAAAAGAAGTGGATACACTACTTCAACACGACTTTTAAAAAGTTCTTTTTACCTTTTTGTAGTAAAAACTCGGTTTTACCACTTGGTAAAAGAGCGTCTATTGTGGCTACTTTTTCTCCGTCCAGAGAAAGGCCGTTTTGCTGGATTAAGCGACGAGCCTCGCCTTTACTGGGTAAAAAACCAACGGCCACAACGGCATCTACAACCGTCATATGTTGAGCCTGTGCAACATCCAACTGAGCTGTCGGAACATCGGCAGAGGGACCGGCACCGCCGAATAGGCTGGCGGATGCGGCAACGGCTTTATCTGCCTCTTCGGTGCCATGAACCAACTTTGTCACCTCATACGCCATACGCTTTTTAGCCGCGATAATATCCGAGCGGCACATAGCCTCAATGTCGGCTGTCGGAATATCCGTAAATAATTTCAATAGTTTTTCGGTATCCGCATCATCTGTGTTATAAAAATACTGATAGAAAGCATAAGAGGTTGTTCGATCACGTGCTACCCACAGTGTTCCGTTTTCGGTCTTACCCATTTTTTTGCCTTCTTTGGTCATTAAGAGCGGGCAGGTTAACCCCAAAGTTTCACCACAGTCTGTTTGTGAATCACCGTTAGTATGGAAATTCATTTTCCGACTCAATTCCGTGCCGGCAACGATATTTCCCCACTGATCAGAACCACCAATTTGCAAAGTACACCCATAGGTACGATTCAGATACACAAAATCATATGCCTGCATTAACATATAACCCATTTCTAAAAACGTCAATCCGCCGTTTTCCAATCGTTTAGCATATGCCTCTGAAGCTAACATTTTATTGACATTAAAGTGAATGCCGACCTGACGCATAAAATCAATATAATTAAAGCGGTTAATCCAATTTGAATTATCCAAAATAATAGCCGGATTTTCACCGTCCACACGGATAAATTGAGCCGCAAGACGTTTGACCTCTTCGACATTATGAGCAACCATCTCCGGCGTCATCATTTTACGCATATCAGACTTTCCCGTCGGATCACCGACCAAAGCGGTAGCGCCGCCGATAACTAAGATTCCGCGATGTCCTTGACGCTGCAAATGCCGAAACATCATCAAAGACACAAAATGTCCGATATGCAGACTATCGGCCGTTGGATCAATTCCAAGATAAAATGTTATGGGCTTTCCATTGATTGCCGCGCGCGTTTCCGTTTCATGCGTTGTTTGATAGACATAGCCACGTTCTTTCAGATAATCAAAAAAATCTGTCATTTTATCTCTCCACCATTTAAATTAAAATTGCACGACGTATTTTATCTTATTCAAGAGGGCTTTTCAAGCACTTTTTGCACTTTTTCCAACAGCTCAGACAACTCGAACGGCTTTGCTAAAAAGGTGAAAGCCTTATTTTCTTCAGATCCGTGACGCCTAAATTCTTCCGAGTAGCCTGAAATCAAAATACTTTTTAAATGTGGTCGTAGTTTTAAGGCCTCTTCAATAAGTGTTTCACCATCCATCCCCGGCATCATCATATCTGTCAACAGTAAATCTATTTCTTGCTTTTTTTGAAGTTCCAGCAGAGCGCTCTGAGCCGAATCGCATTCGATAATATGATACCCCTGGCTTTGCAAGGCGCGGGCAGAAACCAGACGAACACTTCGTTCATCATCAACCAGTAAAATGATCTGATGCTCTGTATTCGGTATGTCATTTTCTACAACCTTTTCAACATGAAGCGGAGCCGCATCCGGCTCAAAACGCGGCAAATAAATTGAGAAAGTTGTCCCAACACCTTTTTCACTGTCCACGGCAATATAGCCGTCGGCACCGCGTACAACGCCATATACCGTTGACAGGCCCAAACCCGTTCCCGAAGCTGTTGAGCTTTCTTTTGTCGTAAAAAAAGGTTCAAAAATATGTGGTAAATCTTTACTGTCAATTCCGACTCCTGTATCCGATGCCGTTATTTTGATATAGTCCCCCGGAGTCATTTTATCTATACCGCACGGTCTTGACTTTTTAATTCGCTCACGCACGGCAGACAGACGAAATATCCCGCCATTAGGCATAGCATCCTTGGCATTCACTGCCAGGTTCAAAAAAATTTGTGTGAGTTGGTTTGGATCCAGCTTCACACATCCTAAATGGCGTTTAAATTCAAGTTTTAAGGTATTAAACGGAACCAACAAACTCCGTTGTAATAAGGCTTCTAAATCAATAAAAGCATCATGTATAGAAATCAATTTCGGCCTGACGGGTTGTTTGCGAGAAAATGTCAATAATTGTCCCACCAGACCAGCGGCTTTATTGGCATTTCCCTTAATTTGCATTAAATCTAAAAAGCTGGGATCATCCGCCGTCTTATTTTGCAACAATAAATCCGTAAATCCGATAATAGCCGTCAATAAATTATTAAAGTCATGCGCAATACCACCAGCCAATTGACCGATGGC
Organism: uncultured Alphaproteobacteria bacterium; assembly: GCA_944392785.1. Taxonomy (GTDB): domain Bacteria; phylum Pseudomonadota; class Alphaproteobacteria; order CAAHEQ01; family UBA3637; genus CALXXW01. Next base: position 86,667 of record CALXXW010000013.1, read on the forward strand.
CTGCATTTTTTGAGAGTGTGCGACTTGTGCTTCCAAGTTTTTACGTGCCGACACATCAACAATATAAAACAAAAGAGTATCTTTTTTATCTGTGGCAAACCCCATAAAAATGTTAAGTGTCCGTGTATCTAGCATGGGTAGAGTAATCAGCTCAACCATTTCGCTTTCACTCTGTCCCTGGACCATTTTATCCAGCTTACGAAGCAGAATTTGCTGCATATTCTCGGGGAAGAAAGAGAGGATATTTTTACCTTCAATTTCTTCTTTAACTTGTTTAAATAATATACAGAAAACATTATTAACTTTTAAAACTGTTTTATCTAATAAGTCGACAATCAAGCACGGTAGAGGCGCTTGCTCGAATAAAGAAAAATGGGCGGCCTCAACTTGGGGAGAGTAGGGACGAATAATCCCGCAAAATAAAGGATCTAAGTCCGTATCTAAGGGCTGTTGCCTTACGGTAAAAGTTGTCAATTTATCCGTTGTTTTAATGAGGCAGAGGCCCTCAAAAAAACCTCCTATATCCGGTTGATTTTCAACAATAAATTTATTTAAAGACTGACCTAAAATTTGTTTAAAAGAAGCTCCAACCAGTTGACAAAACGCCATGTTAACATATATCAATGTTCCCTTAGCATCAATCAAATAAAGAGGGTCTGATAATGTGCTCAAAATACCGGAAAGCAGCGCTAACTGATGAGACAAGCTGGTATGAACAGCAACAAAAGAAGTAATATCTTTTGCCACCAGCAACATGCCGTCTGAGAGTTTTTTTAACTGAATCTGATAGACGCTTTTTCCAACGCGTATCTGAGCCTCCCAGGCCTGTTGGTGACAATAGGCATCCACCAAACGTTGAATCTGGACGGACTCTAAACTATCTCTTAAAAAGAAAAAGGGATTTTCTTGCAGCCCGAAAAGACGCGCTCCAGCCTGATTTGTTGCAAGCACCACATTTTGCAAAGAACGAATCTGTCGCGCGTCATCTTCCACATTTAACAAGGAGGCATATATTTTTTCTTTTTTTCGTCTGAACATGTCCGCTATCATAGCAAGACTTCTGTTAAAAATCCAGTAAAATATGCAACCTATTTAAAATATCTTAGCTAAATACTTTAATGCGATCTTGGATGGGTAGAAACGCCTTTTCTCCTGGTTCTGTCACTGGTTTCCCAAACGGCATTTGGGCAATCAGTTTCCAATTTTTAGGCACGCCCCAATTTTGATATACCATATCATCAACCAGGGGGTTATAGTGCTGCAAAGAGGCGCCGAAACCGGCATCTTCTAATAACATCCAAAGGTTAGATTGCAGCATACCATTTGCTTGAGCGGCCCACACGGGAAAATTTTCTTTATAGAGTGAAAATTGAGCTGCATATTTTTCGACTGTTGATGTATCGTCAAAGTACAAAATCGTTCCGTAAGCTTTTGAAAAAGCACTTATTTTATCTTGGGTTGATTGAAACTTCTCCTCAGGTGTCACTTGACGCAAAATTTCCGTCAATTCCCTCCAAAATTTTAAATGCTGTTGATGCAGCAAGACAAGAAGCCGAGCACTTTGCATGTTAAATGCTGAGGGCGTATGTTTTAAAGCCGTTTCCGCTAATGTAATGATTTCAGCATCTGAAATAGGAGCCTCTGCCGATAACGTGTAATATGTTCGACGTTGTTGAATAGCATTGATTAAAGATGTCATGTATATCCTCCTTTTTTTGTTGTCCTGCATGAAAAGATACGGTTATTTGAATCAAAAATCAATCATCCTGTATCAAAAAGTCCTTTATCCATTTAAAAAGAGATTTAAAATAAGGGAAACAAACAGAGAACGACATACTCCTTGTCGCAAATAGAGTTAGGACAAGCACTCATCCACCAGGTATAATGTTAATTTCTGCCATTTCTGAGAGGTGAGGGCATATACACTTCTCCTTTTGTTCTCTGAGTAATAAAAGCTTCAAATACCTCATGAGCCCGCACCATATTCGTCGCCAAAAGAGGGAGCATTGCCTGGGGTAGAGGACATGGGCAATTCTCTTTTTTCAAATAATCTTGGGTTATATCCCATCGCCACGGTAAAATCCGTTGTGTCGTCAAATTAACAACCTGCTCAAATGTCTTTCCTTGAATATCGTCATACTCGGGAAGAACACCAGGCAACATCGGTAGCTCCTTTTTCAACTGAGTATATTCCTTTAGGGTTCCTCCACACGCCATGAAAGCGCCCAAACCAGCAGCTATAGCATCAGTTTCAATGACACAGTCACGTACCAAATCGGTGCTTTTTTGTGCATCTGAAGTATAGCTTTTTTCTTCGGGCTTACTCTTATCGTCAAGAGTAGCAATCGGATTTTTTTGATATTGACAAACATGTTCCAATTCATGTGCCATCAAATACAGAAGAGAGGAAGGAGAATACTGAGAAATTTTATCGGGATCTAAAAAAATGCTCAGATTTTGAGAGTATTTATCCTTAAAACATTGAGCGATACGTTGACGATTATCCGATCGATTATCCTTACCCAAGTATATTCGCTCTAGAATACCACTGGCACCTTCTAAGGCTTTCTTGAATAAATCGGTATGAACATCTATGTTTTTTAGAGCATTTTGAGTCTTTTTCAACGTTTGAATATAAGGGCTTAAAGAAAACAATTTTGATCTCAATCCCGCACCGATTGAATTATTAGATCTAAATCCCGTGTCATAATTCCAGATTTCAATAAAAAACATCAAAAGCCTCCTAGTTGCCTTTTTAAATGAATTTATAAGCCATATACGCATATATGTCAAGAACGAGGAAGCCTTTAATCAAATAACAATTCTAGAGGTATTTTAAGACATTTTAAGCGTCTTATTATTCACTTTTAACCGTCAGCTCGCTGAAAATCGATGTAATCCAAGGATGGAATAGGGTATCTTAGGCTTTAGAAGCATTTGATTTCTTGGCGAGATATCAAAAAGCAGAGTCCAGGAGAAGTCTTGTCTCTTAACATCGGTATATCCTGCAAGAATAATAAATGACCGTGAGCGACGACAAGAGCATGAGAAAATTTTATTCACAAATTTATCCACATATTTGTTTTTGTCATTATTAACACATTGTTTTATATTCATTTTATTTGTGTTTTTCTTTTATCATGTTTGTCGCATAATTTATATTATGTATAGAAAGAAGAAAAAGTATAAGTATATAATAAATACAATCAGTTATATGAAATTATCCCCAAAATAGCCAAAGCTATCGAATGAAATATCTAAATCCTTTTGTAAGAACTTTTTTGCACAAGCTGGTGTATCAGTTTTAACTCTGTCAGAGCCAAATTATTTGAAACACTCGGGGGCGTTTATCATGAGCACCTTTAAAAAGGCTTTCTTTATATAGCATTTTTACCGACTATCCCATATAAAACCAAGACTAAAGCGACATCATGACGAAATTTTGAATGTTGAAATAAATCGGCTCTCCCGTTCCATTGATATCTTTTAACGGCATTTTTATCAAAAATTTCACCCGATTGATAACTTGTTTGAACCTTCCCTCCGGCCTAAGCAAACAAAAAATTTCAGACAACTTATTAAAATTCTGGAAAAGTATATCATTCTCGGATCTTTTGCCAAGACCGTTCTCTCAGGCATACACCTTAAAATGAAATCACTGGCTGATTTAAGGAAACGAAACTTTTAACCTTTATATTGAAAAACTAAAACACGGACAATATGTCCCATATCTCGGTATGAGGTTATGAAATCCCATCCGGCGGATTTCATCATCTCTATTACTTCGGTTTCCTGATCCTTTCCGATTTCAAGATAAATGCGACTGTTTCTGTGAGTATTACATGATAGTTGATGAGCCAAAATGCGATAGAATAAAAGACCATCCTGCCCCCCATCCAGAGCCATCATCGGTTCATATTCTCGCACCTCTTTTGAAAGTGTGTCAATATCGGCCGTTGGAATATAAGGTGGATTTGAAACAATAATATCAAATCTACCCATATCCCCATACCAATCCGGTTTTTGCATATCTTGACAAGTGAAAGACGCTCGTTCGGATAGGCCTAATAATTGTGTGTTTTTAATGGCAATATCAATAGCTTTCTGGGATTTATCAACCCCTATTCCAATCGCTGATGGATACTCGGATAATAAAGCTAACAAAAGACACCCGCTCCCTGTCCCTATATCTAAAATCCGTAAGGGCGCTGTCTTGTCTTTCCATTCGGATAAAACGGCTTCAACAAGCGTTTCAGAATCTGGACGCGGATCTAATACATCCTGAGATACCAATAATTCCAGTGTCCAAAATCCCTTTCGCCCCAAAATTTTAGAAACAGGCTCATGGGCATTGCGTCTGATGATAAAAGCCTCTTCTTGATACTCATCAGCATTGGGACAGGCCTTATAAAAATAGTAGGCATCTAAGATGGGTGTCTCCGAATATATTAATTTTTGCGCCAAAAAGCGCACTTTATCCTGTATATCGTTCATTTCAAGAAACTTCAGCCAAACGAGCCATTTGATCCTCAGCAATCAAAGCCTCTATAAAATCATCCAAGTTCCCTTCCATAAATTCACCCAATTGATAACTTGTCTTATTGATACGATGATCTGTGACACGCCCTTGCGGAAAATTATAAGTACGGATCCGCTCGGAGCGATCTCCGGAACCGACCTGACTTTTTCTGTCGGCAGAGCGCTCCTTATCCAAAGCCTGGCGTTGCATATCATATAAAGCTGTTCGCAAGCGCATAAGAGCCTTTTCCTTATTTTTAAACTGAGAGCGCTCTTCTTGACATTCAACAGCTATTCCCGTCGGTTTATGCACAATCCGAATGGCAGAGTCAGTCTTATTAACATGTTGGCCACCTGCTCCGGAAGCACGACATGTCGTAATTTCCAAATCTGCCTCATTTAATTTAACATCAACCTCTTGGGCCTCCGGCAAAACAGCAACGGTTGCCGCAGAGGTATGTACACGTCCTCCGGATTCTGTTTCCGGCACACGCTGTACACGATGAACCCCGGATTCAAATTTGAGCCGTGCGAATACAGCATTGCCCGAAATTTGCGCAACAGCCTCCTTATAGCCACCCAAGCCCGTATCATTCAATGAAAGCACTTCGAATTTCCAGTGATGCAAAGCAGCGTAACGTTCATACATCCGAAATAGCTCTGCTGCGAACAAAGCAGCCTCTTCACCACCCGTTCCGGCTCTAATTTCCAGAATAACGTTGCGATCATCCGCTTCGTCCTTTGGAAGCAATAAAATTTGTATTTGATGCTCCAATTGCGGCAAGCGTTCTTTAAGTTGGTAGAATTCTTCTTCGGCCATCGCCCTCATTTCACTGTCCAAGCCGGTATCAGCAAGCATTGTTTCCATTTCAGAAAGCTCTGAGCGCGATTTAATATATTCTTTTCCTACTTTAACAATTTCATCTAATCCATTTAATTCCTTGGATAATTTCACAAATTCCTCTCCGGAAATTCCCTCAGACAACAAAGCTGTCAATTCTTCATGTCGAGCCATCAATGGAAGTAATTTTTGTTCAAAATTCATATATCTTCCTTATTTTTCAGCCGAATTTAACAACTCATTGACATCTAATGATACATGGGATTTAACCTCTCCTCGAGCCCCCATAGAGCGGATTTCAGCCCCATCAATATAAAGGGTGAGAGCTCCCGCATTAGCCATCCGCAACCGCAAAGCAGAGGATTCTGCCGGGGGATTATAGATGTCTCCTTTTCTCAATATCTTATTGAAGACAACTTTTTCCTGTTTATCTGTCACCTCAATCCAAACATCCGCCGTTGCCAGAAATGACAAACGTGCGGGTGTTTTCAGTCCATAAACCTCTCCTGACGGTTGTTCCACGACAGTTGTCGACTCTGCTTGAAGCAGAGCCTGTTCTTGAAGCGTTGGTAATTCTTCCGAAGGTTGAGCATCCGAAATCGGTTCAGTCGCAACCGGTTCTTCAAGTACCTCAACCTGACTCTCCGGATCAGTCATGATAAAGGGAGAGTCAAATTCGGATCCGATATTACCGGCGACATACCAACCGCCGGCTACAATAATAAACAGAACCGTCATTTTAAGAGCTGTTTTCCAAGAAGGCATCATTTTTTTATGTTCAACAACCGGCATTTCCAAAGGTTCTGATTTGATATATGCGCTTTCCTTGTGGAACATCTCAATCATCTCAGAGGGGTTTAAGCCCAAAAAGGTAGCATAAGTCCTTAGGAACCCAAGACCATAGGCCAATGCCGGAAAGGCATAATAATGTCCCTTTTCCAAGGCATTCAAGTAAACGGCCTTAATACAGAGCTTTTTAGAAACCGATTCCAAAGTCATTTTTTTACGTTCACGAGCCTGCGACAATATCTCCCCTAATGTTTTGGGCTCAGACTTGTCATCTGTTTTATTTTTTTGTATCTCGCGTTGAGACAATGTTTCTAAATCTAAATGAACTAACGTTTCTTCTTTTTGTTTTCTTCTTGGCATTCTTTTACCTTTCACTTTTTCATTTTGCATATCATACAACTTCTTTTTTTAAAAGTCCAGTCTCTATTTTGCATACATAGCAAATAAAACATAAATAGCCGACATCCCCAAAGCGGGTCCAAAAGCGCCGTGTTTTTTCTGTCGGATAACGGCGCTTAACGCAAACAGCATGAACGAAAATACTAGGACGAAATTAAGGCCGGGAGCACCCAACCACGCTCCCAGTGCCACGACCATTTTAACGTCACCGGCACCAAATTCAACACGGCAAAACAGACCCATTAGAAAAACGGAAAGCACCGTCACGGTATACCCAAAAATCACTCCGAATAAGGCATAATCGATGGGTAAAAGATTACCAAAAACAGCCGCTGATACACCTATCATAAATAAAGGTATTGTGAAAAAATCAGGCAACAAGTAGTATTGATAGTCCACCACAATACACATTAAAATGATATAAATGAATGCATCACACCACCAGCTGGCCGTTCCACCAATGTAGATAGAGGAGAGCATAAACAGAATGGAAGTTCCTCCTCCCCAGGCCAGAGAATAAAGCAATAATTTCAACCAACGACGTCGCAACAAACGGGTGCGCGCGACATCTTCAACGTTTGGGAAGTGAGGATAATGCCATAATCGCACCAAGACCATTCCGGGATCTGCCGGCAAAACCTTACCAAAGCGGCTGGCAATCGCAGGAATAAAAAGCCCTAAAAAAAAGCCGAATAGTGCTATAAAAATCATCTGTCAACACCCTATCAAAAACTACTTATAAATAAAAAACACATAATAAGCAAGATTTTTCTTTTATTTTTTACAGGAAAACGCTATACTACGGCTGTTCAATTTTATTGTTAAGGAGTTTTTAATGATTCGTGAATCTATCAAAACAGCACTGGTCAGTGCCATGAAAGCTAAGGAAGAAAAAACAGTTGCGACGTTGCGCTTAATCAATGCTGCCATTAAGGATAAAGATATCGAAGCACGGTCAAAGGGCATCATGGACGGCATTGATGACGGCGCGGTCATGAGTCTTTTACAAACCATGATTAAACAACGTCGTGAAAGTATAGAGATGTATACAAAAGGCGGTCGTCTTGATTTAGCCGATGCCGAACAAAATGAAATCAACATTATCCAGTCATTTTTACCGCAACAAATGTCTGAGGCAGAGGTATTAGAGGCTATTCGCTCACTTGTAGCCGAGACCGGAGCTTCTTCCATAAAAGATATGGGGAAATTGATGGGTCTGGTCAAAAGCAAATACGCCGGACGCATGGATATGGGAAAGGCTTCAGGAGTCATCAAGCCGGTTTTAGGGGCCTAAAAAACGCTATCATGCCTTTCATTACACCATCTTTTTTAGACCTTCTGCGGGATAAAATCGCTGTGTCCGATATTGTCGGGCGCCGGGTGCGTTTGATAAAAAAAGGTGATGAATTTTTAGGGTTATGTCCTTTTCATCATGAAAAAACCCCCTCTTTTACCATCAATGATAGCAAGGGATTTTATCATTGCTTTGGTTGTGGAGCCCATGGGGATATTGTCCGCTATTTGATGGAGGCCGAAAAAATGCCTTTTAGGGAGGCGGTTGAGTATTTAGCTCATAGGGCGGGCATCCCCATGCCCAAATCTTCGGCCGAAGAAGTTCACTTACAAGAAAGACGCAATAACCTAACGACCATTATGGAGGAAGCATGTCACTTTTTTCATATGAATCTTTTTGGGGATATCGGTGCCTCTGCCCGAGCTTATTTAATCAAACGCGGGATTACAAGCACGGTTGCCCGTCAATTTCGGTTGGGATATGCTCCGTCCGGTTCGGCACTGACGGCCCACTTGGAGGCTAAAGGCTTTAACTTGAAGCAGTGCCAAGCTTTAGGATTGATTGCTGAGGGTCGAGACGGTCGTGGTTTTCATGATTATTTTTATGATCGTGTCATGTTTCCGATTTTGGATCGTCGAAAAAAGGTTATTGGTTTCGGCGGACGTATGATGGCAAAGGGTGAACCGAAATATCTGAACTCCCCCGAAACTGAGCTATTTCACAAAGGGGATACTCTTTATGCACTGCCACATGCTCTGGAAACGATGCGCAAGACAAATAATACCATTTTGGTCGAGGGCTATATGGATGTTATTGCCTTACATTCGGCCGGATTTACCAACGCCGTTGCTCCGCTTGGAACGGCTTTAACCGAAGCGCAAATCAAGATATTATGGCAATCAACGGACGAACCGATTATTTGTTTTGACGGAGATGCTGCCGGACAAAAGGCCTCCTATCGCGCACTTCATCGCGCTTTACCACATTTAACACCCGGAAAATCGCTGCGATTTGTCTTTTTACCCTCTCCTTTTGATCCGGACGATATGATTCGTAAAAAATCACCCGAGGCTTTTCGTCAAGCTTTGGCTGAGTCACAATCCTTCATAACGACTCTCTGGCAATACTTGCTCTCGGAGCATCAAATTGATACACCCGAGCGCTTGGCAAAATTGGAAGAGGATGCTCTTCATCTTGTCAACAGCATTCAGAATACCATCACTCGTTCCTATTATACGAAAGAAATTAAGGATCGTTTGTGGCACCTGACGCATCAAGCTTCTAAACGCCGCAAGACAACGACCAAAGTATTACCGGTTCATTCTCCGACACCCGGACTTTTGGATGCGAAAACAATCCTTGCCTATTTTGTTTCATACCCGGAAGTCGCCTCCTCTTTTTTAGAAGATATTGACAAGATGTTTATCCCGGAAAGGGAGCTGGCTGATTTACGACAAAAGATATCTTCATTATTACTTAAAAAACCAGAAATAACATCTTCAGAATTAAAAATTTTATTAGAAGATAAAGATATTTTACTTCTTAAAAATGAATTGGCTATACTCGAAAAATCTTCTCGGACATTAAGGGACGTGCAGCATGAGTTGGCAGAGTTGCTTGAAGCGACTCGTGTCCAAACAATTCAAGCAGAAATATCCTCTCTGACACAAGAATATCTGACAACGGGCAATTCGGAAATTTGGGAAAGAATTCTAACCCTCAAAAAAGAAATTGAAAAACGCTCGGAAAGTGAATAAATTCATTGACATTCCTATAAAAATATATATAATACTGTCAGTTTCTTCTTTTGGAATCCACGAAAGCGAGCCGTAATATGAATGCAATGATATTAGATGATGAATCCTCTCTGCGCCCTTTTAATACAGAAACACCTGACACACGGGCGATGATGAAGGCTTTAATTGAAGAAGGCAAAGAACGCAGTTTTATCACTCTTGAAAAGCTCAAAAAATGCTTGCCCGCCGAATCTCGCAGCGAAGATGCTTTAGAGGCCATCATATCCTCTCTGGTTGACATGGGGATCAATGTTGTGGACAGTAATGAAGATATTACCGATTTGACAGAACCTCCAGCCTTGTCATCGGAACCAGAAACACCTGAGGTTGATACCGCCAGTCGCATTAATGATCCAGTTCGGTTATATTTGCGAGAAATGGGAGCGGTTGAACTGCTTTCTCGTGAGGGAGAAATCGCTATTGCCAAACGTATTACAGCCGGATTAGACGTGATGATGAGCGGTCTTTCAGAAAGTGCTTTAACAATGAAAGCTATCTCTGATTGGAATGAACAGCTGACAAACGGAACCATGCTGTTGCGTGATATCATTGATCTGGAAACAACGTTTGAGGCTACACCGAATAAAGATCAAATGGAAAAAGCCGAAAAAATCCGGAAAGAAGCGGATGCCGAGCTGACGAAATTGGAAAAACAAGAAGAACAAAAAACGGCGAAAGCGACCAAAGAAACCAAAACAAACGATGATCATTCGGAAAAAGATGATCTCTTCTCTTTATTGGATGAAGATGAAGAAACACCCCCTGCTCCGGAAGAAGAGGAAGATGAGGATGATAATGCTTTGTCCATTGGGCAAATGGAGGAAAATTTATTACCTCAAATCATTGATTCTTTTAACAAGATTGAAGAGGTTTATCAAAAATTCAAAAAAGTTCAACAAGAGCGGATGGATAGCATTCTCAAAAATAAACCCGTGGCTCCTGCTGTCGAAAGAAAGTTTTTGCTTTTAAAGAATGATTTAACAAATCGCCTGAAAGAAATTCATCTTAATCCGTTGCGAATTGAACAACTGATTAATCAAATAAACGACGTTAATCAACGCTTGATGATGTTGGAGGGAAAACTTTTACGGTTGGCGACATCATCTAAAATTGACCGCGAAGAGTTCTTGGCTTTTTACCAAAACAGTGAAATGGACACGAAATGGCTTGCCAAAGCTAAAAAACGTCCGGAAAAGGCCTGGAAGACTTTTGTTGAACGCTATGGACATGAAGTCCAGGATATACGGACGGCGATTATGGGCGTTGCCGAGGAAACAAAGATGCCTATTTCTGAGTACAGAAAATTGGTATCGACCGTCAAAAAGGGGCGCCAAGAAACAAACAAAGCCAAGCAAGAAATGATAGAGGCCAATCTGCGTCTTGTGATTTCTATATCTAAAAAATATACGAATCGTGGTTTACAATTCCTTGACTTAATTCAAGAAGGAAATATCGGTTTGATGAAGGCAGTCGATAAATTCGAATACCAACGAGGATATAAGTTTTCAACATATGCTACGTGGTGGATTCGTCAATCTATTACACGTGCCATCGCAGATCAAGCCCGCACCATCCGTATTCCTGTTCATATGATTGAGACCATTAACAAAATGTTGCGCACCAGTCGACAAATGATGCTGGAAACGGGACACGAACCAACGCCGGAAGAATTGGCGCCCCGCATCAATATGTCGGTTGAGAAAATTAAAAAAGTTCTGAAAATTGCAAAAGAACCTATCTCCCTAGAGACCCCCGTCGGAGATGAAGAAGACAGTCATTTGGGTGATTTTATTGAGGATAAAAATACTCTACAGCCTTTGGAAGCGGCCATTCAAACTAATTTACGCCAATCTTGTACGGCTGTTTTATCTACTCTTTCTCCACGAGAAGAACGTGTTCTTCGCATGCGTTTCGGTATCGGTATGAATACAGATCATACCCTGGAAGAGGTCGGTTTACAATTTGCCGTCACCCGTGAGCGCATTCGTCAAATTGAGGCAAAGGCTCTTCGAAAATTAAAGCATCCCAGTCGCTCTCGTAAGCTGCGGAGTTTCTTAGAAGAAAGCTAACTTATCCTACTTAAGGAAAAAATGGTCATATAATACCCCTACCCGTCTTTTTTGAAGGACAGTGTATTTATCCTGATATGGACTTCAATTTCATATTTCTGATATGAGGTTAATATGCGATAGATGATATATCATACTGGCAACGCTCTGCTGAATGCTTGCTCAACCAGTGATGACATATAAACAAAAACCTCTTGTTTACAATCCCAAAAACAATAATAAATGATCTCCCATAAAAAAAGGAGGAGAATATCATTAAAAAATCCCTTCCCGGGGGGAGGCCTCTCTCCAGATCCAAGATCAAAGCGCCTCCAAAAGAGGCGCTTTAACAGTTTGTGCGACATGAAGTTTCTATTTTTTAGGCACCAAAAAATCCTGTCCGCCCATATATGGTCGTAAGACTTCCGGTATACGGACATGCCCGTCCGCCTGTAGATTATTTTCTAAAAAGGCAATCAACATACGCGGTGTCGCTAAAACGGTGTTGTTCAAGGTGTGAGCAAAGTATTTTTTGCCATCTTTTTGAGCCACCCGAATTTTTAACCGACGAGCTTGTGCATCTCCTAATGTGGAGCAAGATCCTACCTCAAAATACTTTTTCTGACGCGGAGACCAAGCTTCTACGTCTACCGATTTCACCTTTAAATCCGCCAAGTCACCGGAACAGCATTCCAAAGTGCGCACGGGTATATCCAAACTACGGAACAAATCAACCGTATTTTGCCATAATTTCTCATACCACTGCATACTTTCCTCGGGCTTACAAATCACTATCATTTCTTGTTTTTCAAACTGATGGATTCGATAGACCCCCCGCTCTTCCAGTCCATGAGCCCCTTTTTCTTTTCTAAAACAAGGGGAATAGCTTGTTAATGTATACGGTAAATTTTCTTCAGGGATAATCTGATCAATAAATTTACCAATCATAGAATGCTCACTGGTGCCAATTAAATAGAGGTCCTCATCTTCAATTTTATACATCATGGCATCTCGCTCGGCAAAGCTCATAACCCCTTCCACGACCTGAGAGCGAATCATAAACGGAGGAATGTAATAAATAAATCCGCGGTCAATCATAAAATCGCGTGCATAGCTCAAAACAGCTGAGTGTAGACGGGCAATATCTCCCATCAAATAGTAGAAACCATTACCGGCTACTCGACGTGCACTATCTAAATCGATACCATTAAAAGATTCCATAATATCGGTATGATAAGGAATCTCAAAGTCCGGAACAATAGGTTCTCCAAAACGTTCGCACTCAACGTTTTCCGAATCATCTCGACCTACGGGGACAGAAGCATCAATCATGTTGGGGATAACAAGCATACGTTGACGGATTTCTGCCTGATAAGCCTCTTGTTCCTGTTCTAAAGCTGTAATTTGATTACCGATTGTGACACTTTCCGAACGAAGGGCCTCACCCTCTTCCTTCTTTCCCTGAGCCATCAAAGCACCGATTTTTTTTGAAATTTGTGTTCGCTGTGCACGCAAAGCCTCAACTTTCGTAATAGCTGCCCGGTTTTTTTTATCAAGTTCAATAACCTCATCCACCAAGGGAAGTTTTTCCTCTTGAAATTTTTTGCGAATATTTTCCTTAACAAGCTCGGGATTTTCCCTGACGAATTTAATATCTAGCATTTTTTCTCCTTACATAAACAGATAAACAAGCCTTAAAAAGAGCGGATAAAGCGTTCCAATAAACCAACGCACGATATCTATCCCAAATAACGGTAAAACAAACAATAAACCCAACAGAATGAGAAAACCATATTTTTCTGTCTGTTGATATAACACACTATATTTAACCGGCAATAAAGAACAGACTATTCGACCACCATCCAAAGGTAAAATCGGCAATAAATTAAAAATCCCCAAAGCAAGAGATAATCCTATTCCGTTCCTGATATTTTCAATCATCCAATGGGTAAAATGCCCTCCCAAAGGTAAACCCCATAATAACAAACGCCCCACCAGAGCAAATGCTATCGCTAGAAGCAGGTTAGAAATAGGCCCTGCGGCGGCAACCAATCCCATATCTCGTTTAGGATGATTGAGATTCCTGAAATCGACGGGAACAGGTTTAGCCCAACCAAATAAAATCGGTGATCGAAGCAATAATAAAAGCCCCGGCAATAAAAGGCTACCTATCGGATCAAGATGATTCAAGGGGTTAAAATTTAAGCGACCGGCATAATAGGCTGTTTTATCTCCCAATTTATAAGCAACCAAACCATGAGCAACTTCATGCACCATCATGCATAATAACAAGGGCACAACCCAAGTCGTTAGGGTATAAATAAGTGTTGTTATCATTTGGCCGTCACACAATCCTGTTTATTTGCTTTTAGTTTTTTACAAAAGGCAGCCGCCTGGTCTTTTGTTTTAAACTTACCGACATGTAAGCGATAGAACGTTCCCTTTCCGGCGATTTGAGCCTCTGTTATCACATATGGCATATCTGATAACAGCGCCTTATTTTTAGCCAGAATACGCGGCCAAGCTTTTTCAACCGAGGCTTTTTTAGAGGATGAGAAAAGCTGCACCTTCCACTCTCCCATATCCGATGAAGCCTTCTTAATCGGCTCCTTTATCGGGTTTTTCACCTGAGGGGCCGGATTTTCCTCGACTTTAATCTGGATAATCTCTTTTTTAGGTGCTGCGGCATCTGCCGAATCAACCGGTCGCACTTCGGGAGGAACCGGAATAACTTCCGGTGGCGTGACATCCACAACTTCAGGAGTAACAGGAGGCATTTCATCAAGTGGATTCACACCATCGGCTGCATCAGCCGAGACAAAAGTTTCAGGAGGTGTATTTTTTTCAATTTCTACCAAGCGAGGCAACACCGGTTTTTCCGGCTCCGGAAAGAGTTTTTCAACCTTTGTCGGGAGGGCATCCGTACGAATACGATTATAGACCAATTTGTCCTGATCCGGAATGACCATACCCCCCGGCTGTTCCGGTTTTACTTTAACCGGTGTCGCTGTTGCTGTAATTGTCATAATTTTTTCCTCGTCTTGCGCATCCGTCCCAAACAACAAAACGCCGGTAATAACGGCAGCCAAAACACCTATAAAAATGCCGCCGACTAAAAAATGCAGTTTCAACCCGCCGGAGGACAATTTATCTTCAAGGTCATCAAATCGAAGAGAAGTGGCCGAAAAAGAGGCAAAAATTTCATCAGGCGTCTCAGACGAGCCCTCGCCTTTCTCTGGTTTTTGTGAAACGGAGGGATCAATTTTTTCCTGAGATATTTCAGACTGAGCCAAGCCTTCTGACAACTCTCTTATTTTTTCGAACTCATCCATGATTTTTCTCCTTACTTACCAATGATGTTCAGCCTAGCATATTTTGCAGTCTTTTGACAAGCATTATTTTAAAAATAATCGAAAAATGACAAAAAAACAAAAAAAATACTTGACGTGAGATTTATTTTAGAGTATCTTCGGACTCAAGCGCTTGCCTTTAGATGCGGATATGGCGGAATTGGTAGACGCAACAGACTTAAAATCTGTCGGAGATTTTCTCCGTGCCGGTTCGATTCCGGCTTTCCGCACCATATGTATTTCTCTCCTTTATTGTTTTGACAGAAACAAGAAAGGAGAGTTTTTTTGCTATTTGCTGCTCTTTTTTCCCATACTGGGTTGGTTATTTTTAAGACTATTATCTTTAGATTGGCACACCTTCAACACAAACAAAACACTTAGCCGTAAAAGAAGGAGTTCAAAAAGAGCAATGATGCTTTGCAGCCAAATGATTGATTCCCTCTTCGGTCAATGCCGGAAGAGCACCAATATGGGATTTCATTTCCTTTAAAATATAGCAAATCTCATCATGTAAAACCCACCCATGAAAGCTGTTTTGCGGAACAATACCAGCCAAACTTTCATTCAGAAACCGATGAAAAGAGTTAAGTTGTTCAGTGGTATATCCTGCTTTTTTCTGACTTGACCCCCTTAACAGGAAAGATGTCGGAAATACGGCTATTTGTCCGCCTTTTAAAATAATTTCATGCCAAAAAGGTGTATCTTCAGCACTTGGAAAATGATCAGAATAGCGAATATTATTTTTTTCTAAAAAATCTCTTCGTATCATTGCAGAGGGGTGAAATATGGGTACATTAAAATAAGTGGTAATCGCGGCATCTGACAGATCTTGGCTTGTTGGCTCATATCCTTCCAAGGCCTTGAGACTTAAAGCGTTCAACTTGTCCTTATCCATAACATCAGTATATGGAGGAACCGCAGAACCGACAACGGTAATATCCGGGTGCTGTTCCAAAAAATCGACCTGAACCTGCAATCGAACGGGTATAGAAACATCATCATCATCCATTCTAGCAATATATTTACCTCGAGCTGTTTCTATTCCTCTGTTTAGGCTATAGACCAATCCTCTATTTGTCTCATTAGTTAAGACAATGACCCGTTCATCCCGTTGGGCATAACCTTTTAAAATCTTTGCCGTATTATCTGTTGAACCGTCGTTAATAACTATCAACTCAAAATTTTTATATGTTTGCGTCAGCATTGATTCCATCGCTTGAGATAATAATTTCTCACGATTATATGTAGATAATATTATAGAAACCTTCGGCTTTTTTACCTTGATACGATCTTTTTCATCCGTATATTTGTAGGCTCGATATGTATAAAAGGGAGCATGCAGTTTTAACAACCATAACACATTACCTTTGTCATCTAACTCTGCCGCCGAAGCCTTTTTGCTTGAACCATAGGAGACAAAAAATGTACCGTTATCTGTCAGACTGACACCTCCCATTGTATCTGCAGCATAGGGTGTATTTTGTATGTTAACTTTTGCTATTTTGTTTTTTTCATCCAGCTTAATTCGCATAATACGGGAGGTTGTCTGCCGGGGATAAAAATTTTTATTTTCAGAAGAAGAAAAACCTTTTGATTGATTGTCAAACAGTAAAAGTTCATCCTGGCTCACAAATACAGGCATATGCTGACCGATAAAATACTCTGAAGATTCCAATCCAAAATCATCATGAAGGCCTCCCAGTGTCCATAAAATTTCACCCGTTTGACGGTCAATTTTAATCAATGACGATTGTGCAGCCAGAGACACAATCAAATTATTATCCTTTGGATCAATCAGTAGTGTATTATAGTGCAGATAATCTGAAAATTCTTTATTGCTAAAATGACAACGCTCTTGGGTCAAGCATGTATCGAATAGCTGAGGATGATCAGAGCTTCTCCAAAAAAAGATAACCTGACCATCTTTAATTTCTTCAATCACTAATTCAACTATTCTAATAGGCTCCCCTGTTTTAGGATGATAGACCTCTGTCCTGTTGTAGGTCGATAAAATATAATGATTCTTTCCAATTATCAAAGATTCGTGATTATCCACATAAGGTGATTTAAAATCTTTATATGACAACATATTTAACCGCTTCGTTTCACGGAACCTTTCATCCATAACGATAATACTTCCCCAGAGATAGTTCATGGGAGGAATGGGTTCTTCCTGCTGCATAAAGGTATTGACAACACCACCGTCTTTTAATGCTGTTTGTTTAAAATCCGAAACACAGCCCCCTTCAGAATCATTGGTACGATAATATAGTAGTTTTCCTGATATATCAATAATATAAGCATATCCTTTATAGCGACAAGAAGCCTCAAACGGAGAAATATAAATTAACCCATTGGCAACTGGTTTAAATGCTGTCACCGTATAATCCGGCATCGAATCCGGACGCAGAGAAATTGTATATTCTTTTTCCCCAATTTTAATGTTTAATACCTCACCCTTTTTTATGGCATCCAATGAAAAAAATTGCACTTGCTTTCCATATGTAATGACATTTGTCGTTAACGCCGAAACACTTTGGGGCGCATATTCATAAACATCCGATTCAAAGGGCGGCATTAAATCCATCTCATTTATTTTTAACACCGCCCCAGCTTCCTCCGTGAAAAAAATAAAATTACTTTCCGATTGAAGAAGTATTCCTCCTATAGTACCAAGAAAAGCAACTATAAAAACGGATATAAAATAGACAAAATACTTCATTTGAGTATAACATCCTTTATTAAAAAAGAACAGTGGTACAAATATTCGTATTTAGATAAAACATAAAAGAAATAGTAAGTCAAGTTTTTTATCACATGATATTCCTCAACTTCCAAGGAGTGACAGAAAATTAACTCTTATTTTTCAGAAAAATCTACCACATATGAATCAATTTACTCAGCAGCAATTTCTGCTAACTTTTTCATGATTTTCTCAATACCTTGCAACCGATCCTCTACTTTACCCCAGGGGCGTATAATCAACAATTTTTGATCCGGACGTATCCGAATACTTCCCATTTGTGATGAAATATAGCTGATTAAACCGGCCGGATTCGGAAATGTGTTGTTATGAAAACTGATACTGGCACCTTTTGTTCCGGCATCTAACTTTTCAATATTCACCTGTTTGGCCAATAGTTTCAAATGAATCGTAATCAAAAGATTATCCACCTCTTTGGGATACGGTCCAAAACGATCAACCAACTCAGCTCGCAAAGAATCTATCTCCTCAGTGTTTTTAATATCACTAATTCGATGATAGAGAGCCATTCTAATATCTAAATCTTTAATGTAAGTATCTGGAATAAGAACCTGTAATCCTATAGAAATTTGTGGAGAGTAATCTTCGTCTTTTACGGATTTCTCTCTTTGTCCGATCGTTTCTGAACGACGAGCAAAAATCGCCTCCGATAGCATCTTTTGATACAAAGCAACACCGACCTCTTTAATATGACCGGACTGATCATCTCCCAGTAAATTACCAGCACCACGAATATCTAAATCATGACTTGCCAATAAAAAGCCGGCACCAAGACTATCCAAGCTTTGCATAACATTGAGCCTTTTTTGAGCTCCCTCACCCAAACGTTGACAAGGAGGTGTGGTTAAATACGCATAAGCTCTTAATTTACCGCGCCCCACGCGACCACGTAATTGATACAATGCGGCTAAACCGAACATATCTGCTCGATAAACGATCATTGTATTAACAGCCGGCATATCCAATCCGGATTCAATAATGCTGGTTGCAACCAAAACATCATATTTTCGATCGGCAAAAGCTGTCATGATTTGCTCCAATTTTGCCGGAGACATTTGTCCGTGCGCCTCGACCACCCGAGCATCCGGAACAATTTCCTTCAATATATCAACAACTTCAGACATATCCGAAATGCGCGGACAAACGAAAAAAACTTGTCCCCCGCGAAACTGCTCTCGTAAAATGGCCTCTTTGACAATAACGGCATCAAATGGCATAACGAATGTCTTAACGGCCAGACGATCTATCGGCGGTGTAGCGATGATTGACAACTCACGCACTCCGGATAAAGATAACTGAAGAGTTCGTGGGATAGGGGTTGCACTCAACGTTAATACGTGAACACCGGCTTTCAGCTCTTTTAACCGCTCTTTATGAGCCACACCAAAATGTTGTTCCTCATCAATAATGACAAGACCCAAATTGTTAAATTGAATACCCTTGGATAATAAGGCATGTGTTCCAATCACAATATCCAGCGTGCCCTTTTGCAACTCTTGCCGCACCAACCCTGCCTCTTGTACTGAGACAAGACGAGATAAACTTCCAATACGGATAGGGAATCCTTGAAAACGTTCGCGAAAATTCTGCGTATGTTGTCGTGCCAATAATGTTGTCGGAACAACGACAGAAACCTGATACCCCGACATAACGGCCAAAAAAGCGGCTCGCATAGCTATTTCTGTCTTACCAAAACCAACATCTCCGCAAACCAATCGATCCATGGGACGGCCGGAAGCAAAATCAGTTTCTATTTCTTGAATGGTCCTTAATTGATCTTCTGTTTCAGCATAAGGAAATCTGGCACAAAATTCTTGATATAAACCGTGAGGTGCTAAAATTTTATCCATATGATTCACAGCGCGCGCAGAAGCAATTTCAATTAATTTCCCTGCCATTTCGAATAAATCCTTTTTAACGCGCTCTTTTCTGTTCTTGAACTGTGATGAGCCCAAACGATCCAGAGTTGCACCTTCGGCGCTTCCATAGCGAGATAAAATATCGGCATTCTCAACCGGTACGAACAAGCGATCTTCACCTTCATAAACAAGGCATAAGCAATCATGTGCAGCGCCTCCGATTTGCAGAGTTCTCAATCCTTCGAAACGCCCTATCCCATGTGTTTGATGCACAACCAAATCCCCGACATTCAACGTTGAAAGATCTTCAATAAAGCGGTCTTTTTTACGTTTTTTGGGTGTCCGCAAAATACGTTCTCCGAACAAATCTGTTTCGGTAATGATAATAAAATCCTTGCCCGAAAAGCCTTTCTCAAACGGAGCAATCAATAAACTGGGAGCTTTTTTTAAAGCTTCTGTCCATGTCTCAGCATCAGACAATAACGTTTGCTGTTCACGCAACAATCCCCTCAATCGTTCCACCGATCCTGCCGTTGCTGCTGTCACAATAACCCGACGTGTCTCCGTCCGTATAAACCGAGATAACGCTGCCATTACATCTTGACGCTCCAGCAATCGCACATCAACAAAATCTTTTCCGGCGCGCCCTCCCATATCCGGTGTATTGGGCTCCAGAAAAGGTGATAACAAATATGTTTGACGGGGCGCCAGCTGTTCTTCTAGCTCTTTGGGCGACAGAAAGAATAACTCTGGCGGGATTGGATGATAAGGGGCATTTGTTTGAAGGTTATTTAGCAAGGCCTGTTTGCGTGCATCATAATAATCCATAATTTGCTCAAAGCGAGAGGAAACGGCATCTGAGACCTTAAAATCCAACGTCACCGCAACGTCAGGCGCATAGTCTAACAGAGTTGCCATCTTATCATAGAAGAGTGGTAAAAAGTGTTCAAGCCCCTGCACATAGCGCCCGGATGACACACTTTCGTAAAATATATCTTCCTGAGAACGATCAAACAGCGTTCGATAAGCCGTTCTAAAACGTGAAATACTGTCCGGGGTCAATGAAAATTCTGCCATCGGCATTAGAAAAAGCCGCTCTAATCGACTTGTTGTGCGTTGCGTTAAGGCATCGAAAAAACGTAAAGAATCAATCTCATCTCCGAAAAAATCCAAGCGCACCGGATTGTCAAAACCGGCCGGAAATATATCTATGATACCACCGCGAATAGCATACTCACCATTTTCCAAAACCGTATCTGTCTGATGATAACCATTGCTGATAAGAAAAGCTTTCAATGTATCAAAAGAAAGAGCCTCTCCTTCAGCTATCGAAAGCGAGCGATTTTTAAAAAACGCCATCGGAGGAATTCGCTGCATCAAAGCGGGAATAGTGGCCAAAAGCAGAAACTCTTTCCCCTGCTCTTTCAACTGTAATAACCTCATCAGTGTTTCGATGCGCGTTCCAACGATATCTGACTTCGGAGCAGAACGATCGTATGGAACGGTATCCCAAGCCGGAAAAATCAAAACAGTTGCATGAGGCGCGACAAGGCGCAACGCCTCTGCTAAAAAAGCCATTTGAGTATCATCTGGGACCAGATGAATCAACTGTTTTTTTGTCTTTTGCATCTGTGCCAGCACAAAGGCATCATATCCCTGCACTACACCACTTAATCGTTTCGCCGATGCAAACACCTTGATACCTTTTTAAAAGAATGAAAACCCGACAGAGAACAGTCCCTCAACCTCTGAGGCATGTCCACGATCTGCAAAAATGAAAACGATATCTTTTTCTTGCACAATTAGATCTTTATTAGGCAACATAAATAAATCACCCCGCAAAACACCGGCTATTAAAACGCCTTTCGGAACAGAAATTTTACCCAAAGCCATCTTTGTAATTTTAGAAGTAGCCAATGCTTCCATCTCCAAAATCTCACCAATACCTGATTGAATAAAATAATCATTTTTAACACGCCCTTTCCGCAAATACTGCAAAATAGAAGAGACAATAATAGCATTCGGGTTTACCGTTGCATCAATACCCAATCCCGACAATAAATTATCATATAGCGGATTATGTAGCAAAGCACATGTACGTTCTATACCGCTTCGTTTAGACATTAAAGATAACAAGATATTGCTTTCATCTGTCTCTGTCATGGCGATACCCATTTGATAGTTTTTCAGGTTCAGCTCATCCACCAACGTGTCATCCAAAGCATCTCCGTTAATCACCAAGGCAGAGGAAAGTTTTTCCGCCAAAAAGCGGGCCCGTTCTTCATGACGCTCAATAACGGTTATATCATGAGAGGTTGAATCTTCTTCCAACAATTTAGCCAACTGAAAACCAATCCTGCCCCCTCCGTAAATAACAATATATCTGGGAGAGGAAACCTGATATCCGAATATATCCAGCGCTTGTGTCAAATGCGCAGCATCAACGATAAAATATACCTCATCTCCCGATTTGATGGTGACCTCTGACAGAGGAATCGTTTGGAAGCGGCGCTTTACAGCGACAACCATCAAGGATAAATCAGCCGTCATGGATCGAATATCGGCGACTGTTTTTCCCGCTAAAGGGGACGTCTTTTTACATTTTAATCCGACAAAACGTACCAATCCGCCGCCCATACTGACGACATCCAAAGCTCCGGCTATGGGCAATCGTTCCACAATACGATTAGCTGTTTCTACTTCCGGAGACAGCACGCCGTCAATAGCTAATGACTGTAAAAAAGATTTATACTTTCCTGACATATACTCGGAGGAAGCAATACGTGCAATCCGTTGCGGGATATTAAAAATGGTTTTTGCCAACCCGCAAGAGACAATATTCGTTTCATCATTTCCTGTCACGGCTAAAAAAACATCAGCGTGTTCTGCCCCGGCCCGCTCTAATGTCGAAGGCAAAGCCGATGACCCCTCAATCAGCTGGATATCCAATTGTTCTGCAACGGCCTTTAGTTTTTCTCCTTCGCGGTCAATCATGATAATTTCATTATTTTCAGCACGCAAATACCGCGCCAAAGAAATACCCACTTCACCACCGCCAGCAATAATAATTTTCATATATTCTCCTTAAAAAACGACTTGATTTTTCTTTGAACGGATATCATTTCCGTATCAGCATACACGCTTTGACAAAATTCTGCAACTCCTTTTTGTCCGCGAGCATACCAAGCAATATGCTTCCGTGCAATAAATAATCCCTTTCTGCCGTAATAACTTAATAACAGATCTAAATGTTGCAACACCAAATCAACCTTAGAAAAAAGCGGGGTCGTCCCAGTTTCAATTTCCGTCAACATCCAAGGACGTCCCAAAGCGCCTCGCCCAACCATGACACCTTCGGCCTGTGACGAGGATAGAGCCTTCTTTGCCGAAAGATGATCGACAATATCTCCATTAACAATAACGGGTATAGAAACGGACTCTTTAACACGTTGCACAATCCCCCAATCTGCTTGACCGGCGTAGCCCTCTTCTTTCGTGCGGGCATGTATTTCCAAACGCGAGGCTCCGGCTGATTCCAGCGTTTTGGCAAAATCAACAATGGATATATGCTCATTATCCCATCCCAGTCGCGTTTTGACAGACACCGGAACAGACACCCGAGAAGAAATCGCTTCTGTCAACTCCGCTGCCAAAAGCGGATTCCTCATCAAAGCGGCTCCGCTTCCGTTGGTAATCAATTTTTTCACGGGACAACCCATGTTGATATCCACACCTATCGCTCCGTTATCCACAGCAGCTTGAGCGGCTTCAATCAAAGCCTCCTTATTCACACCGACCAGTTGAACGACAATATTTTTTTCATCTTGAATAGACATCATTTTACGAGTTGTCGGATGATTTCGATGAAAACTTTCCACACCCATCATTTCGGTAAAAAGCACTTGATTTCCAAATAACCGCACCATATGTCGAAACGGCTTATCCGTGACACCGGCCATCGGCGCTAATAAAACCGGCTTAGGAAGGTGTGGCATCTGACCCCCCTTTTATTTTAGATTTCAGACGTACTAAATCTCCCGACACAGCCTCTAAATCCTTAGCCTTTGGGAACAGAATGCGCATCGCACGAGCCATCCAATCATAACTTTTTTGATACTCTTGACGCGCCTCATATAGCGCAGAAACTTTCAATTGAGCCGGCACATAATTATTCTGAGCCGCATACTCATACCAAAACAAGGCTTGATCCGGATCTGCCTCTCCCCAAGCGCTGTCCTGAGCATAAATAGCTCCCAAGCGCATAGCTGCCTCATCATGGTGATTTTGAGCCGCCAACTTATAGTAGCGCAGTGCTTGTTCCAAGTTCACGGCTATTCCTTGACCCTTTTCATAAGCCCGAGCGACAACGAACTGACTTTTAGGATCCCCATATTCTGCCAACTTGAAATACCACATCATATTCCAGTATGCCGCATCTTCATCGGAACCCTTTTCTTCCAGGGGTAAATTCCGCATAAACGGCATATCCGGTGTCGAAGAAATTTGAGCCCGCCCCTGAAACGCAAAAATAACACACAGGCTGATAAAAATAACTTTTTTTTTCAACATAAATATGATATAGCATGTTTCATAAAAAAAAGGAAGTGTAAATATGAAGAAAGTGACAATTATTGGGGCTGGATTGGCCGGAAGTGAAGCTGCTTATCAGCTTTTAAAACGCGGTTGGCATGTCCACTTAATCGAAATGCGTCCCATCAAATCAACACCGGCACATACAACGGACTTATTCGGCGAGCTGGTTTGTTCCAATTCGCTGCGTTCTGATGATGCCACAACAAACGCTGTCGGCTTAATGCATCAAGAAATGCGCGACTGTGATTCTTTAATTATGGCTTGTGCCGATGCAACATCCGTTCCTGCGGGAGGAGCTCTAGCCGTTAATCGACAAGATTTTTCGAAAATGATTACCTGCCGCCTTAAATCTTTTCCCAATCTTACCGTTGATATCAAGGAAACGGATATACCGTTGGATACGACCGAACCTGTTATTGTGGCGAGCGGCCCTCTGTCCGCCGGTAAAATAGCCCAACAACTTCAAGATTTTTCCGGAACAGAAGCCCTTCATTTTTTCGATGCGATTGCCCCCATTGTTTACACAGACAGCGTGGATATGACGCAGGCTTGGTATCAGTCTCGTTATGATAAAGGGGATGGAACCGATTATCTGAATTGTCCGCTATCAAAGGAAGAATACAACATATTTGTGGACGCTCTTTTATCGGGCGAAAAAGTTGCCTTTCACGACTGGGAAGAAAATACACCTTACTTTGAAGGCTGCTTACCTGTTGAAGTGATGGCCGAACGAGGTCGTCAAACTCTCTTATTCGGTCCGATGAAACCGGTCGGGCTTTCAAACCCACACGAGGAAGGGCGCCGTCCTTTTGCCGTTGTCCAACTCAGAAAAGAAAACAAAGCCGGAACATTGATGAATTTGGTTGGTTTTCAAACAAAATTGACGTATCGTGCTCAAAAAGAAGTTTGGCGTCTTATTCCAGCCTTAAAATCAGCGGAATTTGCTCGTTTTGGTGGCATCCATCGCAATACCTTTGTTTGTGGTCCGAAAGTATTGGATAAGCGTCTCTCTTTAAAAGGGAAACCTCTTATTAAATTGGCGGGACAAATCACCGGCTGCGAAGGGTATATTGAAAGTGCTTCCATTGGACTTTTAGCTGGTCTTTTCACGGCATTGCCAAATTTGCCCCTGCCACCTCGAGAAACGGCTTTGGGCAGTATGCTGTCACATATTACGGAAGAAGCGAACGTGGATACCTTTCAACCCATGAATATCAACTTTGGTCTTTTCCCGGACATAAATAGCGTTGATGAACAAGGAAGAAAAATCAAGGGAGCAGATCGTAAGAAACGATATACGGAAAAAGCCCGAAAAGCCTTGGAAAGCTGGCTCCCGGCTATTTCCATGCCATCACTATAGCCTTTGTTTTGGCTGCGATTTTAGATTGAGGAAAACTGGCAACCCATCCTTTGGCATAATTTTGCGCCAATTGACGTGTCTTCTTATCCTTTACGGCTTGTTTCAAGCACTTGGCGATACGGGCATCCATGCCTCTGATTTTACCGCCCAGGGACAAGATATTAAAATATATACCCAAAGCCTCTATAACTTCTCCAATCTGCTCTAAAATCAAGGCTAAATTATACAGAACATCAACCTGATGCGGATACTTCATTAAAATAACGCGATAATGCTCCAGCGCTTCCGTTAAACGCCCCTGCTTCACCAATAAGGCGGCTAGATTTTGATAGGCATCTAAAAGCGTATTGTCTTGCTGCAAAGCACGCTTATAATACTCCTCGGCCCAAGTGGTATGGCCTTGCTTGGCGTAGATATTAGCCTCATTCATCATTGCAACAGCATTATAGGGGTTCATCTCGCGTGCTTGTTGATAAGCCGCCAAGGCATCCTCTAAACGCCCCATTGATTCCAAAACAACACCTTTTTGAATCCAATAAATATCCAGATTATCCCGCTCCAAAGCCTGTGTAATTTCTGTCAGAGCCCGTTCATATTTTTTTTCGCTCGCATCAATAAGAGACAACTGGTAAAATGTATTTCCCACAAGAGGAGCCTGTTCTAACAAGGCTTTTGCCTCTTTTAACTTGCCTTCCTGTCTGGCCAAAGTCGCCAAACCTAAAACAGCCTCTGAAACACCGGCATTTTTTGCCTGTAAAAACAACTCTCTGGCTTTCTCCTTTTGTTCCATAGCCATGTAGATATAGGCGCTCTGCAACGTTGCTTCGGGAATGTTTGTGTGACGTTCATAAATGTCTAATGCCTCTTGATACCTTTGAGAAGTTGTCAACACACCTGCCAACGCCATGTGATATCTAAGAATATCTGGATATAGCTTAACAGCCTGATAAAGCAGTTCTTCTGCGGGAGACAAGGCCCCTGCTCGATAAGCAATCAATCCCAACAAAAACAAAGCGTCTCCATGTTGAGGCGAGAAGCTCAAGACATCTCGCGCCAATGTTTCCGCTGTATTCATATCGCCTTTATTATAAGCAGAAAAAGCCTGATCCAATAGCATATCCCTTTGATCATTCATCGTCTATAGACCCCCTCCGTCCAATGACCATTTCTTGATTGATATGCACACACTCTATCAGCCCAAAAGAAATGCACAATGTCATCATGGCTGTCCCTCCATAAGACATGAGCGGTAAAGGTATACCGACAACCGGCATTAACCCCATAACCATTGACATGTTCATAAAAACATACAATGAAAAATTGATGGTCAAGCCCATTGCTAATAATTTACCAAAAAAATTATTGCATTTCAGAGCAATCACAAACCCGTATGCAATAATAACAGCATACAAAAAGAATAAAGCAAAAGCTCCGAAAAGACCAAATTCTTCGGCTAAGACGGTAAAAATAAAATCCGTTTGTTTTTCGGGAATAAAATTCAACCGACTTTGCGTTCCCTGCATGAATCCTTTACCCCATAAACCGCCCGATCCCAGGGTAATTTTAGATTGAGCAATGTGATAACCGGCACCCAAAGGATCACTTTCAGGATTTAAAAACGTTAACACGCGCCGCTGTTGATACGTATGCAAACAAGACCAAATAATAGGCAGTGAAATGAGCGTCAATATAAACGCAGTACAAAATTTCCAGATCTGAACACCAACCAAAAAGAACAAGGCTCCTCCAGCAAACACAAGCATTAATGCCGTACCAAGATCCGGTTGTTCCAAGATAAAAGCCACGGGAATAATGATCATCAAAGCCGGCGGAATCATGAAACGCCACGATCGTATTTCCTCCAAACTGGCTCCGTGAAAATAACGCGCAAGCGCCAAAACCAGAGCTATTTTCATAATTTCAGAGGGTTGCAGATGAAAAAGACCTAAGTCCAACCAACGTTGGGCTCCCATGCCGACGTGTCCCACAATTGAGACCGCTATCAATAACAGCAAAGCAATACCATAAACAACATAAGCATATTTCATCCATAACCGTAAATTGGTCAGAGCAATCAGATATAAAAAAATCAGGCTTACAAAAAAGCGCACCAACTGCTTACTGGCCCAGGGATCGAAATTACCCTGAGCAACCGAATACAAAATACCGATTCCCATAAACACAACCAATGTGATAAAGAAAAGATAACCATAATTAAAACGCTTTATTTTTTCCAAAAGCGGTAAATTGTAATCCCTTAAATAACAGTTGCGGTCTTTAAAAAAGCTCATCATTAACGTATCTCCCTTGGGTATAACTCCAACGTTTTTTTCATGATTTTTGATGCCAGAGGAGCTGCCACCTGAGCACCGCCGCCACCATGCTCCACTAAAACGACGATTGCAAAACGCGGTTGATCAACGGGTGCATACGCAACAAATATAGCATGATCTCTGTATTCTTCGGGCAATTCATCTTGAGATTTAATGCCCTCTTGGCGCTCTTTTAACGAAATTCGCCGTACCTGAGTTGTTGCCGTCTTTCCGGCCATTTTCTGACCATCCACATCAAACGCTGATGCATGGCCGGTACCTTGTTGTTTATTGACAACACGATTCATACCGGACTGGAGTATCCGAATATATTCTTCTTTAAAAAGACGTTCTTTGGGCTCCCGAGACTTTTCAGCGTCTGTTTCATAGATGAGAAAAGGACGTACTTGATACCCTCCATTTGCGATTTCAGCCGTTGCTTTAACTAATTGCATCGGCGTTGCATTTAAAAAGCCCTGCCCGATACTCAGATTCAACGTATCTCCCATTCTCCAAGCATCGTTATAGCGCTCCTCTTTCCATGCTGGAGAAGGAACAAGTCCCGAACGTTCCCCCTTAATATCCTGTTGTGTCGGAGCTCCAAAGCCCAATTTGCGAGCAGTAGCCAATATCTGCTGTGAACCTATTTTTTGAGACACCTCATAAAAATAGACGTCACACGAGTGCATTAAAGCATTCTCGAGTGTCTCTTCCCCATGTCCATTCCTTTTCCAACAGTGAAAAATTTGATTTCCCAACTTGGTTTTACCTTGACAATCAACGGTGGTATTTCGCTTAATATCTCCTTTCTCTAAGCCGGCCAAAGCCACTACCAATTTAAAGATGGAGCCCGGAGAATAACTGCCGGATAGCGCCTTATTCTGTAGCGGCAATCGTTTATTGGTTATCAGTTGACGCCACTCTTTAGCCGGTATCGGATATGCGAATAAATTCGGATCAAATGTCGGCGCCGAAACAAGGCCTAAAATTTCTCCTGTCTTAACATCCAAAACAACACTGGAAGCAGCATATGCCCTCAATACTTCCGTCATATATTTTTGAAGCTCAACATCTATAGTTAAATAAATATCCTCTCCCGGAACCGCCGGTATATCTTCTAGGATACGGACCGAGCGACCTTGAGCATTTATTTCCGTTTTCCGCGTACCGGGAATACCTCTTAAGCGTTCTTCTTGACTGCCCTCAATCCCGGTTCGTCCGATACGATACCCCGGCAAATCGATAAAGGGATTATTGGGATCTGAGCGAACATCGTTTTCATTCAGCAGAGAAACGTATCCCACCACATGTGCTGTGGCTTTACCTTCCGGATAAAAACGCACCATGCCTTCCTCGGTTTGGATACCGACAAGGTCCGGTGCGTTCAGCTGTAGACGAGCTATTTCTTCATACGATAAATTATCTTTTAAGCGAATAGGCATAAAAGCACGTTTCCACGAAATCTCTTTTTCAATCCGTTTTATTTCGTCTTCATCTAGCGGAATAAGCTTTAAAAAATTGGCCAGCGTTTGACGATAATCCGGAGCGTCCTCCTTAATCAAAACGGCCTGAAATGTTTTTTTATTAACCGCTAATTTAACACCATTTCTATCATAAATGAAGCCTCTGCTCGGATGCGTTTGGCGCACGGAGATTCGATTTTTATCGGCCAAAAAACGATATTTTTCTCCTTCCAGAATCTGAAGATAGAAAATACGAGACAACAAAATCAGCCCCATCATAACAAAAATACCCGCCAACGCCCAAATGCGCACGGTCATGACTCGTCCTTTTTCATATCCCCACACACTCATCCCAAGCCAACACTTTCATCCAAGCGCGAAGCCATCTTCATCAAAAGTGGGTACGCCATCAAAACAAGCACATAACGCATGACAAAACCATCATATAAAAACGGCATTTGAGTTAATAAACTAAAAACAGCTGCGCTTATGACATCCAAAGCAAATGTGAGTCCCGCAAAAACCAACCAAAGTCGCTGATAACTAAACGTCATTAACAAACGACTTTTCAGATTGGCTACAAAGAAAAAAAGAACGAGAAAAAATGAACAAAAGCCAAAAGGAGCTTGCGTTAACAAATCAGCATAAATACCTAATAAAAACACACAAATAACATTTAAAAGCATCGGACGATAAACGGCATAAAAAAATATGACCGGCAAGACAAAAGGTATCGGGATTCTATCATATGCAATCCATGACACCGGAGCCGTCCCCAGCGTGATTAGAAGAGCCGCAAATAGGAAAGGACAACAAATAACGAACGAACGCCATGAAAAATTCATGAAGAAGACTCCGCACATACGCATGGCTGATCCTGAAGAAGCTCATCATCCAAACCGAAATCAACTAATCGGATAAATATAGGCCATAATTGTGTTTCGAACGGCTTAACAATAATGTCTCTTCCTTCCAAACGAGCCACTGTTCCCACCCCTATTCCCGCGGGGTAAACTCCGGCCGTTCCGGCTGTCATCACAACATCTCCGACTTGAATTTCGGCATTCTCCGGTAGCGCAATCAGCTTTAACTCCGGCGAATTATCGCCGGCCAAAATACATTTAAAGCCTTTGTTTCCAACAGACACAGGTAGACGCGATAAATAATCTGTTATCAGCATCACACGAGACGTATTCCGCCCCACCGCTACAACACGCCCCAAAATTCCACGATCTGTCATGGCAACAGCGCCCTTTCGAACACCTTGAGCCGCTCCGGCATTCAAGATTAATGATTGAGAGAACACACCCCCGTTATCAGCCAACACTCGAGCCATAACCATTTTCGCTTGCGATGGTGGCTGATAATTCAATAGACGGTACAATTCTTGTTGCTCTGTTTCTAACTGCAATGCTTTTGTTTTCCAGAAAATCAATAACTTATTTTCCTCCCGCAAACGTTCATTTTCGTGATAGGTAGAAATGAAGCGCTCGGCTGTCCCCAAAGCTTCCTGTATCCAACTCAGCGGCAACGATACAATCTGAGCTACGGGTGCCACGGTCATTGATACCTTATCGCGAGCAATAACAACGAAAGGATTCTGAGAAATCCCTAAAAAAATCATACCCAAAGAAATAACCAAAAACAAAAGCGGTGAAAAACGCTTGATCTGGGCTTTGATACGCCGCAACCGAAACAACTTATTTTCCATACCGCTTCCTTAATTAATTGAAGAGCAACAGTGTTAATACATGCTGGTCAGGATATTTTCAAATTTTGCAAACTCCTCCAGAGAAATCCCCGTACCGATTGCAACACATTGCAGAGCATTTTCTGCCACAGACACCGGCAGTCCCGTTGCATCCCGCAAAACTTCATCCAACCGTCGTAATAGGGCTCCTCCGCCTGTTAACATAATCCCCTTATCAACAATATCCGAGGCCAGTTCGGGATCCGTATGTTCCAAAGCCACTTTGACGGCCTCGACGATCTGACTTACAGGCTCAGACAAAGCCTCTGCGACCTGACGTTCGGACACAACAATTTCTTTTGGAACGCCATGCATTAAATCCCGTCCTTTAACAGAGATTGTTTCACCTTCCTCTTTATCCGGGATAGAGGCCGCCCCAATTGCCTTTTTTATCCGTTCGGCCGAGGATTCCCCAATCAGCAAGTTATGATTACGCCGAATGTAAGAAACGATAGCCTCATCCATTTTATCTCCGCCAACTCGCACGGACCGGGCATAGACAATACCGCCCAAGCTCATAACGGCGACCTCTGTTGTGCCGCCTCCGATATCGACAACCATGCTGCCGGAAGGCTCATTTACCGGTAATCCGGCCCCTATTGCAGCAGCCATTGGTTCTTCGATTAAATAGACTTTACGAGCACCCGATGTTTCGGCGGCCTCCTGTATGGCACGACGCTCTACGGCCGTAGAACCCGACGGAACGCAAATCACAATCATCGGACGAAAAATACCCTTATGATCCAATGCCTTTTGGATAAACCTTTTAATCATTTCCTCAGCCACATCAAAGTCGGCGATAACACCATCACGTAAGGGACGAATAGCTTGAATTTGTCCTGGTGTTTTTCCCAACATTTGCTTTGCTTCATTCCCGACTGCAATAACTTGTTTTTTCCCACGATTTTCAGCAATGGCCACAACAGACGGTTCACTTAAAACCACGCCGCGTCCACGCACATATACCAAGGTATTCGCCGTTCCTAAATCAATTGCCATGTCGGATGAAAAAATGTTCAATAATCTTTTGATACGGTTTACTTTCAGCATGTTCTTTTCCTTATGTTTGACACTATGATAACGCTTATTTTTTTATTATTACACCAAGCAATATAAAAAAACAATCTTTTTTTATCAAAAAAACGAAAAAAATCCGAGCACACCGTCGCACCTAAAAAAGGCCGGTCCGATAGAGCTTAAGAAAGCTTACGAATAATTCATACGAGGCGGTAAATTTCTCAACCGGACCAAATAGGGTTTTAATAGTTTATCTCGACTAAGCACATGTCCCAAAAACCATACACTTAAGAATGCCACCGTTTTTTCGGCTACTTCCTGTTTTTGGCGAGATGTTGGCGCAACTTCATACTGCTGACGAAACTCTGAGATATTTCGAATAAAAATTTGATGCGCCTTCATATGGGCCTCAATATCCGGAAAGGAAATACGCTCCATAACGTCTTCTTCGTGCGAAAAGTGATCCCGTACGTAATCATAGCATTTTTCGAATACAACATCCATGGTTTTAAAGTCGGCTTGTTTAGAGGCAACCACAGCCTGATTGATCACCTCAAGAAAGTCTTTGTGCTCATCATCCAATGGCGGATAATTGAGGCTCATTTGCTCTTTCCATGACACAATCGGCATCCTTTCCTCCTTTTATTTTTCTTTTATTTAAACATTAAACAAGAAATGCGCAATATCTCCGTCACGCATAATATAAGCCTTTCCTTCCTGTCGCAATTTACCATTCTCACGCGCTCCGACTTCTCCATGAAAAGCAACATAATCATCGTATGAAATAACCTCGGCCCGAATAAATCCCCTTTCGAAATCAGTATGGATAATCCCGGCAGCCTGAGGTGCCGTACAGCCTTTTTTCATCGTCCAAGCATGCGACTCTTTGGGGCCGCTTGTGAAAAAGGTCTCTAAATCCAACAAAGCATAGCCCGCTTTAATAATACGATTCAAACCAGTTTCAGAAAGTCCCAATGCCTCAAGAAACTCTTTTTGTTCAGCCTCATCAGTCAACTGTGCCACTTCGGACTCTATATGAGCCGAGATGATAATGCTGGAATTACCCTGTTTGGCAGCCATTTGTGCAACAGCAGCAGAGTAATCGTTTCCGTTTGCGGCACTGGCTTCATCCACATTACAGACATACAATACCGGCTTGCCGGTCAAAAGATACATTTGATCAAAAAGACGCTGAGCTTCTGCTTCCTGAGGACGAACCGTTCGGGCTGTTTTCCCCTCTCTCAACGCCGACAAAGCCGGCTCCATAACGGCCAACAAGGATTTTGAAACCTTATCCCCTGCCTGTGCTTTTTTTTGAACACCGACAATTCGTTTTTCAAGACTTTCCAAATCAGCCAGCATAAGCTCTGTTTCCACAGTCATGGCATCACGGATGGGATCTACCGAGCCCTCTACATGCACAACATCCGTGTCATCAAAGCAACGTAATACATGAATAATGGCGTCCACCTCACGGATATTGGCCAAAAACTGATTGCCCAATCCCTCGCCTTTAGAGGCCCCTTTAACCAAACCGGCAATATCCACAAACTCTAACTGTGTCGGAACAATCTTTTCCGCTTTATCAATACGCTGCAATTCCAGCAACCGACGATCCGGCACGGCAACCCGTCCGATATTTGGTTCTATCGTACAAAACGGATAATTTGCCGCCTGCGCATTAACCGTCGCCGTCAAGGCATTAAACAACGTTGATTTCCCGACATTCGGTAGACCAACAATTCCACAATTAAATCCCATTTTTATTTCCTTAAAATTAACTTTTCTCTTTCATTTTAACAAAAAAAAACAAGGCCTGTCAACAGATTTTTAAGCCCCCTTATTTTTTATTTTTATTTGTATAAATATCAATAAGATATATATAGAAATTAAAGTCTTACTGACCAATCAAACGATTCATAAATGTTTGGTCTTGTCCCTGCAATAAAAGCGGTAAATACAACGCAACATTTTTTAATACATCAGTTATAACGTCACGGTCTGTCACAGAAAAACGAGACAAGACCCAATGAACAACAGCATCTCTATTTTCCGGATGATCAATACCCACCCGCACACGAACATAATTTCTACCCAGGTGTCCATCCAGACTTTTCAGACCGTTGTGTCCGCCCGGTGATCCCCCCGTTTTTACCTTTACCTTGCCGATAGGTAAGTCCATATCATCATGAAAAACAACAATATCTTCCGGCTTAATCTTATAAAAAGAGGCCACGGCAGCTACAGATTCTCCGGATAAATTCATGTATGTTTTCGGTTTTAAAGCCAATACGTCAACCCCCTCTATGGTCCCCACAGCCAGGCTTCCTTTAAATTTATCCCGAAAATCCGAAAAGGAATAGCGGTGAACAATCTCGTCCACCGCCATAAAGCCCACATTATGGCGGGTGCCGGCATATTCCTCACCAGGATTTCCCAGTCCCACCAACAGTCGCATATTATTCCTTCTTTTCTGCCGCCGGCGCTTCGGTCGTTGCGGCGGGTGTTGCGACAGGCTCTTCGTCTGCCTGTTGAGAAGCCACCACAATGGTTGCAACCGTAAAATCTTCGGCAGCCGTTAAAGAAACACCCTTGGGCATTTTCAAAGCAAACGCCGTGAAAGAGTCTCCGATTTCGGCCGTCGCCAAATCGATAACAAAAGCCTCTGGAATGTTATCCGGAGTACACTTAACTTCTATCGTCCGTTGAACGACGTTCAACAAACCACCCTTCTTAATTCCCGGGGCCGTTTCTTCATTTTCGAACCGAACAGGAATATCCATAGTCAGGTGTGAATTCTTGGAAATACGCAAGAAATCAACATGGACCGGACGACTGGACACAGGGTGTTTTTGAATATCTTGGCACAAAACATGGTAAGAGTCTCCATCTGCCAAAATTTCAAATTGACGAGTCCATAAACCTTTTTTCAACATTTCCGCAACAATGACTTTTTCTTCTAAAGCAATCATGACCGGTGGTTGTTTATCACCATAAATTACTGCGGGAATAGAACCTGTCCGACGAATTGCCCGAGAGGCCCCCTTACCAGCTTTCTCACGTTTTGTTGCGTTTAATTGAGTCGCTTTCATTTTTAAATCCTTTATTTTCAATTAGTTATAATAAGGAAGCTCCTCCAGGGGTGAACGCTTCCCTATCGGCATCCCACTGACACCGAGGGGGATTATACAAAACTCTAAAGAAAAATGCAAGTGTTTTTACTCAAAATCTTGTTTATTTTTTACGAGCACTACCTTACCAACCTTCCCTCCTTTATGGAAACGAGAATGGCCCACCTTCACAAAAAGCGTTATCGTCTGTGTTTTCTCGACAAGAGGCCATTCCTCTTTCAACATACGTTCAACTCTTAAGAAAGCGAAATGAAGGCTCTATTTTTTAATTTGATTCAACCAATGAATCACTTTGTTGCGGACGGCTGAATCATAGGCCGAACCCAAGTTATTAAAGGACTCCCCCGAGTGCACATGAGCATTCTGAGCCATATTATTAAAATCGTCAAAGAACGTGCCATAATTACTACCCTGAGTCGAAAAAGGAACAACTGAGCGCCCTTTAAAATCAACCTGCTTTAAAAAAGAACGTACGGGTGTTGAAATGGTATACCACCACACAGGTGAACCAACAAAAATCGTGTCATATTGTGATAAATCAGGGACATTTCCTTGTATTTCGGGATAGTCTTGCGTCAACAACTGTTTTTTCAAGGTCAAATAAAACCAGGGGAAGCGCCTGATAGGTTCTTGCGTTTCTATCCGAAACAAGTCTCCTTGGGTTTGTTGCGCAATTTCCTTGGCTATTTCTTCGGTATGTCCCGTCAAAGAATAATAGATAACCAATGTTCTGCCCAGTTGATTGTCATAAGTGATGGACAAATTTTTATAGGGAGCCATTTCCTTTTTATTCCGTTCAGAAACACGATAAAGATGAAGTCCCCCGACTCCGACACCCACCAACAGCGCAATACATAATACAAACAAAATCATTTTGAACATATTGATATCCTCCCTCGACTAAATATAGAGTTTATCCATGACATTATCAATTAAACTTTCTGCCCCATGCGATAGGCCTCGACGAAAGCCTGAGTCTTTTGCACTTCTCCAACCTGCCACACGCCAAGTCCGTAAACGATCCCTTTTTCATGAGCCTCGTCAAGACAATCTGCCGTAAAGCCTCGAAACCCTTCTATCACTTTATGCATCATATCTTGACGATCATCGGCCGCTGTCACAATAAAATAAAAATCCTTGTTTTTTATTTCCGTATAACGCGGCACACACCTATCAATAAACGTCTTCATCTGTCCGTTCATACCGTAAAAGTAGACGGGCGTTGCTAACACAATGACATCCGCCCAAAGCATTTTATCCAACAAAGTGACCATATCATCTTTTTGAACACAAGCATGCGTGTTATGACAAGCGCCACACCCCAAACAAAAATTGATTTTTCTTTCATGTAGACGAACCTTTTCGACCGCATGTCCAGCAGATTGGGCTCCGGCCATAAATTGATCACACAACGTATCCGAATTACCCCCTTTACGAGGACTGGCAGAAATAATCAGCACCTTTTTCATTTATTCTCCTTTCATTGACAAGCCAAATGAGTATCGGACAGAATAAGGCTGGGTGTCAAGAGATTTTTAAGCCCTTTATTTTATCGGCCTCAACTTTTTGTCTTTTACCAAACATTCCTCTTGCCTTTTTCATAAAAATCGCATATTTTGGAGAACAAGTATCGTGAAAGAAAGGAGCTACCATGAAAGTCATTATCATCGGCGGAGGTGCAACCGGAGCCAGCTGTGCCGCCAGACTCAGAAGATTGGATGAAAACGCCACCATTACTCTTTTAGAACAGACTGATGAAATATCCATCGCTAATTGCGGATTACCATACTATGTTTCCGATATCATCCCTGACCGAGACAATATACAAGTCAGCAATGTTGATACTTTCAAACAATGGTTTAATATCGACGTTCGATTAAACACGCGGGTGATAGAAATTCGTCCCAAAACGCAAGAGGTCATAGCCGAAAATGGAACAATATACAGCTATGATAAACTGGTGTTAGCTCTGGGGGCAGCTCCCTTTGTACCGGAAACTCAAGGAGTTGAACAGGATTTTGTATTCACGCTGAGGCATTTATCCGATGCGGATCAAATTAAATCATACATTCAATCCCATGCGGTTCAACAGGCAGTTGTTATCGGCGGAGGATTTATTGGGCTTGAAATGGCTGAAAATCTAAAGCATATGAATCTATCTACGACTTTAGTTGAAGCAGGCCCACAAATTCTAAATCCTTTCGACACGGATATAGCGCAGGTTGCCTATCATCGTTTGCGGCAAAACGGTATTTCGGTTTATTTGAATACAACCGTGCAACAAATCAATAACAAGCAGGTCACCTTGTCCTCAGGAGAAACCATCCCGGCCGATATCGTGATTATGGCCATAGGCGTTCGTCCGGAGACAAAAATCGCGGTTCAAGCCGGCCTCAAAACGGGGATACGAGATGCGATACAAGTCAATGAATTTATGCAAACATCTGACCCTAACATCTATGCCGGCGGAGATAGTGTCGAAGTTAAAAGTTTAATCGGTGACGATCCGACCTTAATTCCCCTTGCCGGTCCGGCTAACAGACAGGGGCGAATTATTGCTGATCATGTGGTCGGCTTGGCCTCCAGCTATCAATCTTCACAAGGAAGCGCCATTATCCAGCTGTTTGACACGGTTTTTGCCATGACGGGAGCAACCGAAAAAAGTTTACAGGCAAAGAGTGAACTCTATCATAAGATTCATGTTTGGGCTAACTCTCATGCCGGGTATTATCCGGGTGCCCATCCTATGCTGGTTAAACTTTTATTTAGCCACACCGGAAAAGTTTTGGGCGCTCAGGCTTATGGACATACGGGGGTTGATAAGGTCATCGATGTTCTGGCCGCCCTGATTCGCCGGGAAGTAACCGTCAAAGACCTTATCGAGGCTGAATTATGCTATGCTCCCCCATTTAACTCGGCCAAAAGCCCTGTAAACATAGCGGGAATGGCTGCTGAAAATGTTTTAAATGGCCTGTTTAAGCCTTGCTTTGAAGTGGATGAAAAGGCTTTATTGATAGATGTCCGACCGGCAGCTATGTTTGCTCAAGGCTCTCTGCCTCGGGCGATTAACATACCGATAACCGAAATTCGAAATCATCTGAATGATATTCCCAAAGATAAAAAAGTGATTGTCTATTGCGCCAAAGGCTATACGGGATATGTGGCCGCCAGTCTGCTGAGACAAAGAGGTTTTACCAATATCTTTAATTTGTCAGGTGGCTTGTTGTTTTTCAAAGATTTAAAAGGATGAAAATCTGTTGCCTCCTTGAAAATCATCAAAGCAGCATGTTGGCTCAAACTGTTTCCTCTGAGGTATCCTGTTGGTATCGGGTTATTAGTCCTTGACCAAATAACCATCAGATGATGACGATATACCTCAAGCCATAAAAAAGAAGAAAGAATTGTTATGGTATCCGGGTTATTTCAAGTTAGATTTTAATGACGGGAGATTTTATTTCGATAAAAACAGATACTATCATTCGGTTAGGCAACAGCATGATTATCGAGCGACTTGTTTTTTAAACCTTCATCATATCCTCATGGATTTATATGATGCTCTGAGAAGCCGATACTATCAGAGAAGATGATGAGCCCTATTTTCAAGAGGATCTTTTAAAACAACAAATTAAGTCCCAAACGATAAGCTTTATAATCATTTGAACCAAAAGCATAATTACCTACTAGAGCTATGCCGGAGAAAAAACTTCCCGGTTCAAATTTGCGAACAAGAGCAATACCTGTATCATGATAATCATCAATAAACAGCTCTGAACCCGTATAAAATGTATAGGCATAAGAAGCGTTCAAAGCCCATTTATCCGTAAAATCCCAGCGTATGGAGACACCGTTTTTGAAAACACCATTTTGCAAATCATACTCAACTTCGTAATCATCAATTTTCAAAGAATAATCCCGGATGTATCCAGCCATGTTTGTCAGGCCGTAAGTAAATGTCCCTACAGGTATCTGTAAATCACTGGTCAGCGTGCCGTTATATAGTATGCCGCCGGAAAGCATATCAGCCGAACCGATAGCTCCGATACGCCCGGCCGGAATTAAGTTCCATTTTACGCGATCGTTGTCAACCAGTGGTATTTTCAATCCTAAACCAAGTTGAGCCGCATAAGAAATAGAGCCATCCATATCTGCATAAGTCAACGGCATATCAAACAGTAAAGCGTATCCACTGTCTCCAAACTGGAATGTTTTTGCCAAAGGAAGCGAATAAACGGTGGCCTTTTTTGTATCCCCATCAAAATCAAAACTATGTCGAGAGGCATTGGGTGAGATATAAGACACGAAACTCCCCAAGACGCCCCCACCGGCACGCTGAAACGAATTATCCGTCATTGTTGCCATTAAAGAATTAGGATTACCCGCAACCATGTCATATGGCGTCTTTTCTACACCGGCTTTTAGAATTTTTTTCATTAAACCGTCCTTGTTATCCTTAAGCCAATTTTTCAAAAGCTTAAAGCTTTCTTCTTGAGAACCACCATCAAAAGTTAAATTATGAATATCCGCATCAGGAACATTGAATGTCAGTATAGCATTGTTATCAAAACTTAAAGTCATGGGAATACCACGAAAATCTATTTCCCCAAAAGACGCCTGCGTATCATTATAACCGCTGATTATAGCATCTAATGAACCATCCTCATAACGGTCAAATAGATCAATCACTGAGTCAAAACCTCGTGTCTCATTAATACTGCCTTGCTGCAGGTGCAGAGTAAACATATCTGCCTTAACCTCACCGCCCATACACAACGCAGCCAAAACAAGAGCTATTCTTTTTTTATTCAAAAATTTTCCAATGCCATGATACATGTAAAAAGTTCCTTTCTTTCGTTTTAGGTATCTCTCGAGGAATGGTTGTTAAAAGAACGCAGCACGTTCCTTTTCAAGGCCATTTTAATGACTTTCTCAGTTTATATACGACGGATATGGGTACAGAAATTTTGAGCATTTTCCCTCCTCTATATAACTTTTAAAGTGTAAGGATAATTTGCACAATACGGCA
Organism: uncultured Alphaproteobacteria bacterium; assembly: GCA_944392785.1. Classification (GTDB taxonomy): domain Bacteria; phylum Pseudomonadota; class Alphaproteobacteria; order CAAHEQ01; family UBA3637; genus CALXXW01. The sequence goes on from CALXXW010000013.1 coordinate 126,974, forward strand.
TATAACACAAGCTTTCAAGAGGCTCTGATTTTTCGTGTACACACAGGAACGCTCTCTGCAGTCCAACATGACATATCTTAAAACTATTCGGCTGATGGCAAATTTTCTTTCTGTTATCAATAATCATTAGTTTGGCCGTATTTTTAGTGTTTCACATCTGAAATAAAAATCATATTTAATATCTTCTAGGGGGGAGTATATTCCCCTTATATCTAAAAGTCAAGCAACAAAAATATGTTGGCTTGAAAAATAACTTTTTCTCAACATCACATTCTTCCACGTTTCATGAAATATCGGAAAAATATCACGATTATATATGATAGCTGCGGTACTTTTTAACAAAAAAAGAGCCACATACCCTTGCTCATGATCAGACTCATCGGTGGTATTCAACATGGTCAATAGCGGGATTTATGCGTGTGATACCACACTTACCCGCTCGCGTTGCTCGGGGCCGCCTTCGGCGTTAGTTTGTCGCTTTTTCGGCGTTCTTTGTCCGCCTGCGACTGCACTCGAACCCGCTTCCCCGCGAGTTCAATCCCCGGCCGATTATTTACAAAAAAAGCCACCTGAATGGTGGCTCTTTTTCTAAATGGTCGTCATTGTTATAGATAATGTGGAAAAATATACCACTTAAAACAATGGGGTTAACAGAGTAATTTTATTATTGTTTTACAACAACTTATTTAAGACAAGAAATAATGTGTGCAACATTCCACATCCAATCAAGCTGTGGTTAGTCATATTATTTGGAACGATTTCTTTGAAAAAAAAACAACAAAAAAGTTGCAAAAAAATTCAAAATCAGTTTAAATATAAAAAAGTAAACAAAGGGGCTTACAATGTCTGAAAGAGAAACAGAAAATTTAGTATTAACTGAGATGAATATGTCTCTGGGAGAAAATGATTTTGGTTTTGTGTTCGCTCAAGGTGACACTTTATCCATAACAAAAATAACTAATTTATTGAAAAAGGCAGGAGGTAAGCCTAAGGTATGTTCTTTGGCTGATTTTGATAAAGGTGGTCCCGGAAAGGCACAACCTGAGTACATTATTGCTTTAAACAAAGACTTAAACTTATTAATTGTTATAGAGTGCAAAAAAAGTACAAAATATCACGCTTCTGAAAATTTAGATATGCCCAAAGGATACGCTGTTGATGGTGCTCTTTATTATGCAAAGTTTTTGAAAGAGGATTTTAATGTAATAGCTTTAGGTGTTAGTGGTACAAAAAAAGAAAATATGAAGGTGTCAACACTCTATTGGCCTAAAGGGATGGATAAATACGTGGAATTTCCCCGAGGAAAGGATGTCCTTTATAGCCCAGAAAATTATATTAACCTAATTCAAGGCAAGAAGGTAGAAAAAGCAATCTCTATTGAAGATATTCAAAAGCTGGCACTTACAATGCATAATAATCTAAGGGCTTTGAAGATGACAGAACGAGCAAAACCGGTGTTTATTGCAGGTATCTTAATTGCTCTAAAAAATGAGACCTTTATTAATGATTACAGAAATTTGACTTCTTTTGATGCTCTATTGAATATGTTGCAACAAGCCATCAATGATGAGTTAGTTAATAGCGATATACGGCCTGAAAAAATTTCTGACATCAAAACACATTTCAAGATGATTGGAAAGAACAGTAAGTTAAAAGAAATTCCACTGTCTCATGATAATTCGTTGCTTTGGTATGTAGAACAACTAGAAACAAAAATCAAACCAATGATGGATTACTCCTCTGAAGCTGTTGATGCTTTAGGTATTTTTTATCATGAATTTGTTAAATACAGTGGCGGTGATGGTAGTGGTTTAGGAATTGTTTTGACTCCTCAACATTTAACGGAATTTATGGCAGATTTGGCTGAAGTGAATAAATCCAGTAAAGTTGTTGATATTTGTTGCGGTTCCGGCGCATTTTTGGTTACTGCTATGAGTAAAATGTTCAAAGGGGCCACACAACAAGAAATTAATAAAATTAGAAAAGAATCCCTTTTTGGTGTTGAAAGCGATGATGATATTTACACATTAGCCATAGCAAATATGATTGTGCGTGGCGATGGTAAATCAAACATTTTCTATGGCGATTGTTTTAATAAAAATATTATTAAGAATTTGAAAGAAAAAAAGATAAATATCGGATTAATCAATCCACCGTATTCGCAAAAGGATCATTGTGAACTTGAGTTTGTGGAAAATATGCTGGATATCCTGGTAACAGGAGGAACAGGTGTTGTCGTTGTTCCTATGAGCTGTGCAATTGGTACCAAATTTAAAGATGTAAGAGAGCGGCTATTCAAAAATCATACATTAAAGGCTGTATTTTCCATGCCGGATGATATTTTCTATGCAAATAATGCCAGCACAAATGTATGTGTAATGGTTTGGGAAGCCCATAAGCCACATAACAGTGCCCAAAATACATTCTTTGGCTACTATAAAGATGATGGTTTTGTTAAAGCAAAAAAATTGGGCCGAATTGATAAATTTAACAAATGGGAAAACATTAAAAAAGAATGGCTTTCATTATATAGAGAAAGAGATGTTAAAGATGGCTTCACAGCAAAGAAACCTGTTAAATGGAACGATGAGTGGTTGTGTGAAGCCTATATGGAAACAGACTATTCGACATTGAAGGAAACTGATTTTGAAAAAACTATAAAAAATTATCTTTCATATTTAGTATTAACAGACCAATACAATTTATATAAAAAAATATCTGAAAAAAGTATAAAAGAGTCCAATCCTCGTAAATTAACAGATATAAATACGTGGCAAAAATTCAAACTGGAACATTTATTTGAAGTCAAAGGAACAAAAACGACGAAATTGGATGATTTAAATCTTACGGGGATTGGAAAACATCCATACGTTACGACACAGTCTGTTAATAATGGTGTTGCTGGGTACTACAACTTATTTACAGAAAAAGGAAATGTGTTAACTGCAGATAGTGCGGTTGTTGGATTTTGTTCTTACCAAGAAAATGATTTTTCTGCCAGTGACCACGTAGAAAAATTACTTCCAAAATTTGAAATGAATAAATATGTTGCTATGTTTTTGACAACAATTATTAACCTTGAAAATTATAGATATAGTTATGGGCGCAAGTTTAATCAAACAAAAATCAAGGACACATTGATTAAGTTGCCCGTAAATTCTCAAGGTAACCCTGATTGGCAATTTATGGAGAATTATATTAAATCCTTGCCTTATAGCGATCTAATATAGAAGTACTTATACCATGTGTGCAAATATACAAACTCACATCATATAAAAGTATATTTTTATGTAAAAAAGTATACTTTTGTTATTCAAAATCAGCATATAATTTAATATTCAAGGACACTTGGTAAAACAAAAAGAATTACATTATCCAATTGTAAAATTAGAAATTTTAATTTACTAAATAACAAAAAAAGCGAAAGGATATCCCTTCGCTTTTTCTCAATGGTCGGAATGGCGGGATTTGAACCCGCGACCACTTGCCCCCCAGACAAGTGCGCTACCAGACTGCGCTACATTCCGATGCCGTCTCTCATGTATACCGAGAACTTTACACTATCTCGCATCAATTTGCAAGTACTTTTTATATCTTTATGAAAAAATGCTCTATTTTTTTGAGATGTGATCCCCATCTCTTGACTTTTTGTCGACTCTCTGATACTCTTTCCAAAAGAGAGGCCTAAATGATCTTAAATTTAAATCCAGAAACACAGCAGGACTACTTCCTCTTTTACGAACAAAATGTACGCCCCCTACTCAACACAGTTGCCTCCCAACCCATAACAGGCTACCACGGCATTGATACACATACTTACAATGTTGTCTTTCGAGGCGTGGATTATGCCCTAAAACTCCGACAAAATCCTTTACCCGTCCTATTTGCTTGCGCACTGCACGATATTGCACGAACAGATGATACGTATGACAAAAATCATGCTTATGCCGCTTTACCCAAGGCCGCTCTTATCTTGAAACAATTCTCAGACCACCTCTCTCAAGAACAACATTCTGCCATTTTAAGGGCTATTCAAACACACACGGAAGGACGTCATGCCTCCGATTATATCTCCGCTTGTCTTTGGGATGCGGATAGAACTCGCCTATCGTGGACCAGAGGTTATAGGGAACGCTTTTTTACAACGCCATATGCAAAGCGTGTCGCCTCTTTGTCCAATCCGGGGGTTTATTTAAGATATCAGGCACTCATCTTGAAACGCCCCCTTGAAGACCGAGAAAATATATTGGCCGACAGAAATAAAAACCTCCAGGATGAAGTCTTGTCCAGCCTTAAAAAAATGTTGCGTCTTAACCAAGGCCGATAAAAATGATAAAAGAGCTTGATTCTTGATATAAAAATATGTTATGTTGCGCTCATGCGAATATATATCCTTTTTTTACTGATCTTTCTAGCAACCGGTGGGCAGGCACAAAACGTCTCAAACGACTCTTATATCCATGCAAAACGCATGTTAGAGGGGAATGTTTATTTTGATCATCCCCACACCCTTTACTGTGATGCTGTGTTTGATATGGATAAAAACATCACACTCCCAAAGGGGTTTGAAACAACACAATATAAATCTCGAGCACATCGCATGGAATGGGAGCATATTGTTGCTGCCGAAAATTTTGGCCGGACTTTCGATGCTTGGCGTGACGGCGACAAAATCTGCGTCAATGCTTCGGGAGAGCCTTACAAAGGTCGAAAATGCGCAGAAAAAGTCAGCAAAGAATATCGATTGATGCAGGCGGATATGTACAACCTCTATCCAGCTGTCGGAGCGGTTAATGCGGCTCGTCGAAACTACCGCTTCACGGAGCTGGATTCCAATGTACCCTCTGCTTTCGGAAGTTGTCTCATGAAAATTGATGGACGATCCGTGGAACCACCGGCGCGGGCGCGAGGTATTATCGCTCGCACGCACTTGTATATGCAGGATGTGTATCCCTCCTTTCATTTAAGTCACGCTCAACAACAACTGATGACCGCATGGGATAAAGCTTATCCTGTCGATGCTTGGGAGTGTCAACGTACACGCCGTATAGAGGTTCTACAAAAAAATGAAAACAAACGCGTTAAAGACGCCTGTCTGAAAAGGGGGTTATGGTAATGTTACATATCGGCGCACATCTATCCGCAGCAAAAGGATTTTTACATATGGGTAAAGAGGCTCTTTCCATCCAAGCGGATACGTTTCAGTTTTTCACACGAAACCCTCGGGGAGGAGCAGCAAAAGATTTAAATCCACAGGATATTTTGGCTTTCCAAGAACTGGCAGAGACTCATGGTTTCCAACCCATTTTAGCCCATGCTCCCTATACATTAAATCCAGCCGCAGCAAACCCTGAAACACGAGCCTTTGCCCTTCAAGTCATGGCAGATGACATGAAACGAATGGAAGCCCTACCCCATAATTTATATAACTTCCATCCCGGTAGTCATGTCGGACAAGGCGCCTCTGTCGGCATTACTCGAATTTGTGATATACTGAATACGATTTTAACCCCTGAACAAAACACCACGGTTCTTTTAGAAACCATGTCCGGAAAGGGCTCTGAAATTGGTTCAACTTTTGAAGAATTGTCCGAAATTATTCAACGAACGGTATGTCAAGACAAAATAGGTGTTTGCCTAGATACATGCCATGTCTATTCGGCGGGATATGATATCCGACAAGATTTAGATGGTGTTCTTGAACATTTTGATCGCGTTATTGGGCTTAATCGTCTTAAAGCGATTCATTTGAACGATAGCCTTACACCGTTCGATTCTCACAAAGATCGCCATGAAAAGCTCGGGAAAGGCTCTTTAGGGCTGGAAGCTATTATTCGCTTTGTGACACATCCGGCCCTAAAAGAAAAACCTTTCTTTTTGGAAACACCACAGGATGATATAACAGGGTATAAAAATGAAATTGCCCTATTGCGCGCCGCTGTTGATTAGTTATACCAAACGACATAGGTATTAAGGTAAATCGCGAACATACTCCATAGCAAAACCGGAAGTAAGAGCGCTGCCGCCGTATGGCTTGCACGAGCGAAATCACGAATGGCAAGTATCAAAAAGAAGGCTAATAAAACCGCAACGCCCAGAGCAATACCCATTTCTCGCAAATAGAAAAAAACAAAAGGCCAAATCAAGGTCATCGCAAGCTGCATAACAAACCAACGAGGAGAAGCCTTTCCCCAAACCAAAAATGCCGAAACAGCCATCAGAAAATAGAGTATGGTCCAAACAACACCAAAAACCATATCCGGCGGTGTTAAAGGCGCTTGTTGCAAGGTATGATACCACACACGTGCCTCCGGGGTCAAAAAACCTGATCCCACATAACCAACCGCATTGGTGAATAAAAGTAAGAAAAATAATCGTCCTGCTTTTGTCATACGGGAAACAGGTAATTGAGATGATACCCTCTTTTTAATCATGTTTTTCTCCTTTTTTTAATAATAGCGATAGTTGATTCCACATTAACTCCAGATCTGCCGCTCGACTCAAATGATGATCCGCGCCTTTGACCAAAAGAATTTGGACATCTTCAGAAAGTAGAGCATCTTTAATATAAAGAGGCTTTGGCCATTTGGCAAGCTTATCCTTATCTCCTTGCATCAAAATGACGGGCCCTTGATACATAATCCGACGTTTAAGCAGGTTATAACGTCGTGCTTCCCGAAACATTTTATAGGAAAAGCAATATCCTCGTGTTTGAGGATTAGGTCCTAAAACCGCCCCTGCCCGCAACAACAGACGAATACGCGTTGAAAAGAGCGTATGCCAAATCTCATCCAAGAAATCAGGAGCTGCCGCAATACCCAATAGCCCCCGCACCCGTTCAGAAAACTCCTCAGCCAACAACAGCGCTATCCACCCTCCTAACGAACTGCCAACAAAAATCAACGGAGCATCCGGTGGCAACAAAGTCTGTATAGCATCTCGCGCATCCCTTAAACAGCGACCAACACGGAAATCTGCCGGCTTTCCCGATGACTCACCATGAGCCGTATAATCCAGTGATAAAAAAGAACACTTATTCTTCTGAGCAAACTCGGCCACCAAACGTCCTTTTTCCGTTGAACGAGAAGAACGCAACCCATGCAGGTAAACATACGTCAACGGACTTGTGCCGGGAATATATGTATAGGCAATTTGTGCCCCCTTAGAACCTATAAAAACTTCTTTCATCATTTTTCACTTGCCTCTTTCTGGGATTTGTTATACGCTATAACAAAAAGGAACTCAACAAAAATGTTATCAACAAAGCGCTTTTTCACAGCTCTTCTTGATTTTGTTTTTCCTCCTCGCTGTCCTATTTGTCATCAAGAAGTCAGCGCCTCTCATACACTGTGTCCGACTTGTTTTCAAAAAATGACATTCCTAACACAACCATGTTGTCGTATCTGTGGTCGTCCTTTTGAGTTTCAATCTTGGAATCAACTATGTGGCAATTGTCTCAAAAAAGAACCTCCCTATCATAAAGCTCGAGCCGTTTTAAAATATGATGATATGTCAAAAGGGCTCATCTTAAAATTCAAACATGCAGACAGAACCGAAATACGCCCTCTGTTTATTAATTTAATGGTACAATCTCACGCTGATCTCATCAGAGAAACGGACGTTATTATTCCGGTTCCTCTTCATTGGACACGGCTCATTAAGCGAACCTACAATCAGGCCGACCTACTGGCAAAACCCTTAGCCAAACTATTTCGAAAAACATATCTGCCTTTAGGACTGAAACGCATCCATCATACAAAAAGTCAAGGCCACCTCTCTAAAAAAGACAGGCAGCGCAATATCCGTCAAGCCTTTCGAGTGACAAACCCCGCCGCCATCCAAGGAAAACGCATTTTGTTGGTTGATGATGTGATGACAACCGGCGCCACCGTTGAAGAGTGCGCAAAAGTTTTACGAAAAGCCGGTGCAATATATGTTAATGTTTTAACTGTATTTCGTGTTATAAAAGACTGATTTTAATTTCTTTTATATAATTTTTGAATTTCCTTTGCAACCGCCTCGGAAATAATACGCTGCAGCTCGTCCGGCGTAATTTCAAGTTTAGAAAAAGCCGAGGAAGCCTGTTTTTCCCCGAAAGCTACCGCTTGTGTTGTCGGTGGCTGCTGTTGCAGACGATGCAACTTGTTTAATACTTGTTGCGTGCGCTTGTGGATTGTCTCTGACAATTCTTGATCCGTCCGAGGCACATCCACACGCATTTCCGGAGTCAATAAGAAGAAATCATCTGGCTCATCTACCCATGAAGACGCCGCATCCGGTATCCGTGTCTGTTCTGCCTTACCGGATGTTGACGCTAACTCACTATTGAGCATCTGTTTAATAGAGGCCAAAACCTCCTCAGTTGACAATTCCTCTTCCATTAGACCCCTCTGCTTACTTTAGTCCTCTATCGAATACCCAAACCATTGATTTTTTACCTCTTCATAATAGCTCTTCGGATCATAAGGAGCCACAGGCAACCCTAAATCTGTCGGGTTCATGCGCCCGACGGCCGACAATAACGAAAAGGCCGACACAATTTCTTCACGATGAGCCTTGATCAAAGAAACCTGATTATCCAAATGTTCTTGTTCCGCATCCAAAACATCCAAGACGGTACGAGAACCGACATTTGCTTCACGAATCACACCGCTCAACGCAATACCGGAAGCTTTAATTTGCGCCTTAATAGAGCTAATTTGAGCCTTTGTTGCATTATATCTTTCCCAAGCACTAATGGTTTCCGCACGAACATCTTGTGTCATTTTTGACCATAAAATTTTATATCTGTTCGCCAGTTGTTTGGCTTCTCGCACTTCTGCATATTCCATTCCGGACTGGAATAACGGCACCGTCACGTTTGCCGTCACTTGCCAATAATCATCTTCTTTAATTGAGACATTTTCACGCTGATATCCTGTAGCGGCTCCTACAGTCACAACTGGGGCCAAAGCGCCTTTTTTAGCCTTAACTTGAGACATAGCTGCATCCCGTGCATATTCTGCTGCCTTGATTTTAGGATTTTTTTGTAAGGCTTCATCAATGGCATCTTGCAGCGTTGTCGGCAAAGGAGCTTGAATATCAATCACATCTTGTAACCCTACGGGCTCTATCCCGATCACGCTGAAAAAATTAGCCTTTGAAACCTGCAGATCACCTTCGGCAGCAATACGGTTTGCCGTGGCACCAGCCAAACGAGCCTCGGCTTGAGACACATCTGTCCGAGTTAGTTCTCCGGCTTTAAAACGTTTGCGATAAGAATCCAAGTGCTGCCTTAGAACTTTTTCATTATTTTTTTGAAGCTCCAAAACCGCCGTATCCCGAATCACATCCATGTAAACGGTCGTCGCATCCAGTAAAACTGCTTGTTCCGTATTGAGCAAGTTAGAACGACCGGACTTGACTTGCTGCTTGGCGGCCTCGACCGTATTAACCGTTGACAAGCCGGAAAAAACAGGTTGTGTCAAGACCAGAGAAGCATCATTTGGATTTTGATATGTCTCCTCCTTTGAATCCAGCAATAAATTATAGTAATTCAAGCGATTATAGGCTCGTCCCACACTTCCTTGAGCGACCAAACTGGGACGATAACCGGATTTAGCCTTGGCGACGCCCTCATCCGTCGCTCTTAAATTTGAACGCTCAGCATTAATTGTCAAATTATTTTCATACGTATAAGACAACACATCCGATAGTGTGTCTGCAAAACTCATCGTCGAAACCGAACACAACAAAAGAGACAACATACTGATTTTTTTAAACATCTTTACTTTTCCTTTCTTTCTTTATGGTATAACCTTAAGCTATTTAAAAAAAAATTTCAAGCATTTTTATTTTTTTCCTTGACGAATTATAAAAAATAAAGTAAAAGAGGTCTTGTCTTGAAAAACGGGTCGGTTGGCAGAATGGCTTATGCAGAGGACTGCAAATCCTTTTATACTGGTTCGATTCCGGTACCGACCTCCAAAAAAGACAAGGTTATTCCAGCGTAGCTCAGTGGTAGAGCAATCGGCTGTTAACCGATTGGTCGTAGGTTCGAGCCCTACCGCTGGAGCCAATAAAAATACCCCGCTCATAAAGCGGGGCATTTTTTATGGTAGAAAAATCTACTATGACGGAGAAATCTACCCAGTACATACCTCCCAGGGACATCTCTACTATTGACGACATATCTAACCAAGGGCAACTCTCTGCCATAAAAGACAACACCGAGCTTATTTCTACATATCACAAGTCTTGTCTTTTTCTTCCTCGATTTGTATCTTTTCCCCACAACATATTGAGATACAACAACGCTTTTCCAACAAACGTCTCTCTTTTTTGCTTCCATATAATGTGATATATGGAAGATATTTTCTTACCTTCCTCCCGGCTTTATTTTAAACGACTTTATGACAGGTTTTCTTGCAAGACTTTCCCTTATATCCCATATTCACTTTATCCCAAAAAAAGATAAAGGAGAAACCATGCGTAAAAAATTAACACCCTATTACCAGAATTATCCCAAAAATTATCATGAAAGCGATAAAATTTCGGATGAAATAGACAAGATTATTGAACAACACCTGACCCCTTGGGTTAATCCTTGGGGTATTCAAGAACCGGCGGAAAGGCCTCTTTCTCCGCGCATTGAAGTCGTCGATACACCCTCGCAAGTCATTGTGGCTGCCGAACTACCCGGAATGAATCCTGAGGACATGGATATTCGTGTTTCAAAAGAGGGTATTTTAACAATTACGGGTGAAAAAAAGCATCGCTCCGAAAACGCTCACAAAGGGTGCTATTTTTCAGAATGCCGATATGGTATGGTGCAACGCTCCGTTCCTTTATCCGCTCAAGTTGATACGGACAAAGCCGAAGGAACGTTCGAAAACGGCGTCCTGGTCCTTACCTTTCCCAAAAAGCCGGAAACAAAAGAAGCACAAAAGAAAATTAAGGTGAAGAAAAAATAACAAACTCTCCTTACAAAGTGGGGGCTTGATTATTTTTTATCATTTTTCCCTTGCATTTTAGGGGAAACTATATTATCCTTGCATGCGTTAAATTGTTAGCGCTGTCACGGCGCTTTATCTTATTATTTTATTTGGAGGCATATATATGGCTAATTTACAATGTTCTCATGAAGTAGAACACATGTGTCCCCTCGCCAAAGGGGCCAAGCACGCATGTGCACCCATCCCTGTTGAAGGAAAGTGGGTTAAATCCACCCAAATTTCAGATATATCTGGCTTAACACACGGCTGCGGCTGTTGTGCACCACAACAGGGAACATGTAAACTGACACTCAACGTCAAAGACGGTATTATTCAAGAGGCTTTGGTAGAGACAATCGGCTGCTCCGGAATGACACACTCCGCAGCAATGGCGGCTGAAATTCTACCGGGCAAAACTTTGTTGGAAGCTTTGAACACAGATCTGGTATGTGATGCTATCAATGTGGCTATGCGTGAATTGTTTTTACAAATCGCCTATGGCCGTACTCAAACCGCTTTTTCCGAGGGTGGATTACCTATCGGAGCCGGATTGGAAGATTTAGGCAAAGGTCTTCGCTCTCAAGTAGGCACCATGTTCTCCACAAAACAAAAAGGACCGCGTTATTTGGAAATGGCCGAAGGATATGTATTGGAAATCGGCGCAGATGAAAATGGCGAAATTATCGGCTATAAATTCGTACATGTCGGTAAGATGCTGGAAGCTATCCGCAACGGTGAAGACCCCAAAGCGGCCTTTGAGAAAAACATTAAAACCTATGGACGTTTTGATGAAGCTGTGAAAAAAATTGATCCAAGAAAGGAATAACACATGCAAAAATTTGAAGGGTATGAAAGAAGAATTGCCAAAATAGAACGCGTTCTGGCACAATATGGGTTTGCTTCATTGGATGACGCCAAAGCGCTTTGTGATTCCAAAGGAATCGATGTTGAAAAAATCGTCAAAGGCATCCAACCGATTGCCTTTGAAAACGCGGTTTGGGCTTATACTCTGGGGTGCGCTATCGCCTTAAAGGAAAACGTGAAGAGCGCCTCAGAAGCTGCTGAAAAATTAGGAATCGGACTGCAAGCATTTTGTATTCCCGGCTCTGTTGCCGACCAACGCCAAGTGGGTATTGGACATGGAAATTTGGCCGCTATGTTGCTGCGTGATGAAACAAAATGTTTCTGCTTTTTAGCCGGACATGAATCTTTCGCCGCTGCCGAAGGAGCTATCGGTATTGCTAAATCCGCAAATAAGGTCCGTAAGGAACCCTTGCGAGTTATCTTAAACGGATTGGGAAAAGATGCCGCTTATATTATTTCACGTATCAACGGCTTTACTTCCGTTGAAACAGAATATGATTATACAACGGGTGAACTGAAAGTTATCAGTGAAAAAGCCTTTTCCACCGGAGAAAAAGCAAAAGTTAAGTGTTATGGCGCAGACGATGTGTCCGAAGGTGTGGCGATTATGATTAAAGAGGGTGTTGATGTGTCGATTACGGGCAACTCAACGAACCCGACTCGCTTCCAACATCCGGTGGCTGGTACTTATAAAAAATGGGCCTTAGAAAACGGCCGTAAATACTTTTCGGTTGCCTCCGGCGGTGGTACAGGGCGTACATTGCATCCGGACAACGTGGCTGCCGGTCCGGCCTCTTATGGAATGACCGACACTATGGGGCGCATGCATGGAGATGCACAATTCGCAGGATCTTCCTCGGTGCCGGCGCATGTTGAGATGATGGGCCTAATCGGTATGGGAAATAATCCGATGGTCGGTGCCTCAGTTGCCGTTGCCGTTGCTGTTGAGGAAGCTCTCAGAAAATAACTTTCCCTTAACACACTTGAAAAAGCCCTGATGTTCAGGGCTTTTTTCTATGCCCTCTTGACAAGAGAAAAATCTCTTGATATACTCCTTTGCATGAATCATATTTTTATTTTAGGAAATGATACTCCGGAAACGGATGCTCTCTATAAGATGATTTTAGAGGTTGCTTTGGCAAGGGGTTTTGAAGGACGTATTGAACGTGCCGCAGACCCCGGCTTGATAGATTTCTATCATGTTGAATCTTTACCGGCTGTTATCGTTGACAATCAACAGGTGTGTGCCGGAGCTCTGCCCGATCGAGCCACCGTGCGACAGTGGTTTGATGCTCCCTTGTCAACAGGTGGTTGCGGCAGCGGGATGTGTTGTCGATAATGCAGAAATATATTCTTATTTATGACAACCGTGACATGTTTCAGTTGGAAGGTCTTCAGGCCGAGTTGAAACAGTTTTTTGAGCCCTATCATATTCAAATCCGTTTGACAAACGCCGATGAAATCATTCGTAAGAAAATTCTACAAATAGATACATTGGCTCTGGTTATGCCCGGTGGTGCCGCAGCTCCTTATGCCCAGGCATTGGGGGATGAAGGCAATAAACGTATTCGCGATTATATTCTCTATAACGGTGTCTATTTAGGGATTTGTGCCGGTGCCTATTACGCCTGTCAACGCACTATTTTTGAAAAAGGAAAGCCCTGGGCCATGCGAAGTACTTATGGCCTTAACCTTGTCAAAGCCTCGGCAATCGGCAGCTTATCTCGAGAGTTAGGGATTCCTCCTTACTCGAAAGATGTTTTATCAGAAACCGTTGTTCCCTTGTTTACTGCCTCGGGAAAATCAGCGGTATCTTTTTATCATGGCGGCCCCTACTTTAAGATTGATAAATCAGAAAAAAATGTTCAGGTCTTAGCAACTTATGCACGTATTCCGGGGAACAAACCGGCTATCATTTCCAAAAAAATGGGAGATGGAGAGGTCTTACTATCTGGCGTTCATATCGAAACAACACCGGAACATCTTCGCCGTCGGCAGCATACCGAAGTGGCGCATACCGCTCACACCATGGGAACGGCTCTACTGCTCTCGCAATATGGTCGGTCGCGCCAAAGATTATTCCAACATGTCATGCAACATATCCGCGAACATATCTAATCGAGCTTAACGCTTTTGTAATAAGCACATATAAAATCCATCCGTTCCTGTACGCCAGGGAGAGTAGCGCTTTTCCCTCACAAGAATATAGCCGGGATGACTTTGAAGAAAGTGAGCAATCTGCCACTCATTTTCATCATATGTTAACGAACAGGTAATATACACCAAGTAATGCCCATTTTTAACATAGGCTTCTGCAATATCCAGTATTTCTGCCTGCTTGGAAACTATATTTTTTAATTGTTTTTCCGTCAACTTCCAACGCATATCCGGAGAACGACGCCATGTCCCCGTACCGGAACAAGGCGCATCTACAACCACATAGTCGAATTTCTTAAAGGGCTCCGGTAAACGCGTTATTGTTTTAATAATAGAGGCCTTTGATCGATGGGCACGTTTCAGAAGCTCACTCAGGCGTTTCGGCGAAGCATCATACGCTTGAATAAACCCCTTATTGTTCATAATTTGAGCAAAAATCAAAGATTTTCCCCCCGCCCCGGCACAGAAATCAAAGACATCATCATGCGGTTTAATGCCTATTTCACATGATAACAGCTGAGCCCCTTCATCTTGAACTTCGACCAAACCCTTTTTATACGCCTTTGTTTCAGTAATCAATGCACGCTCTTCCAAGATCATTCCATAAGGCGATTTTTCCGTTGCATGCAAGTGGAGCCCCTCTTCTTGCAACATAGCCATCACCTCGTCTCGTTTCCCATTTGCGCGCAAAACGATTGGAGCCGGCTCTAAAAAAAGAGGCAACTCTTGCTCCGGCTGAGGTATATGAGACAAAAACCACGCCGGCACCTCGAAGCGCACATGCTCCGGAGCCTTAGAAACATTCGGAATTCCCTTTTCTTCAAGAAGCGTTATTTTCTCTATCCAAGATGATGTCGGGTAAGCATAGGCTAATCGTGCCTTTGCCCGTATCACAGACCAAATCATCTGCAATAAAGTGCGACGGTCCTCTGCCTCAATATACCTATGCGTCTTTGTATAGGCATTGATGATTTCATTGGCCGAAGATGATTTAGTATCAATCTTGTCCAACAAATCTGCCGCTCGTTTTTTTAACTCCTCTTTTTGCATAGGATGGATTATAACATAATCACCTGCAAAAAACAATTGCCATATGGAAAAAAAGTGTTAGGTTATCCCCCATGAAGCATAAAATAATCATCTCAGTCTTGATCGGCTGCATTGTATTTACCAGTTCTATTTTAGGATATGTCTTATATACAGGTATGCGTTGTCCTTCTCTGGAGTTTACTGTGTCCGCGACGGAAACCCCAAAATTACTTATAAACAGTCAAGAAAGTATCCCGCCTTTTTCATGGGATCAACCCTTTTATGATGCTCCTTCTTTAACAACAGAGAACCAAACGACGATTGAAATCGGTTCAGAAAGGAAAATAGTCACCCTGACTTCTTTAAACCGTAAGACATTGATCCCTTTTCAAGTTTAATGGACGCCCCTATTTTTTAAGGGCAATTCCTCATGATTTTCCCAAATTTAAGGTAGATGCGACCGATAAAACACCGACAGGTTATATCGCCATAACACCTTACTCTTTTAAAAATGCTCGAACAGCCTATGCAGTCTTGATGACAACACACGGCGATATTCGTTTTTATCAAAGGACAAAAAACAATCAAAGCTTATCTGATTTTAAAAAGACACGCCTGAGAAATGGTCATATTCGCTGGTCCTATATGCAGCAAACAAATGATAAAATCGATGATTACTTTCTAGGGACTTTGGTCATTTTAGATGACAAATTCAGATCGCTAAAAGAGGTGAATTTGCTGCCTTATAACTCTCATCCGGCTTTACCGATTGAAAATCATGAATCGATTATTTTGGATGATAACCACCTCATTTTAGCCACCTATTACAACCAAGAGATTTTAGATCCTCACACGCAACAACCCGTACGGGTTGTGACGCCCATTATTCAAGAGCAGAAAAACAACCAAGTCTTAATGGAGTGGAATGCGGCTGAACATCTTGAACTGATTAACAATTCTCTTCATACTCAATTAACACAGAACAAGTGGACAGATTTTTTTCATTTAAATTCAATTCTCATTGATCCGACGGATGACAACTTGTTAATTTCCAGTAAGGAATTATCCTCTGTCATTAAAATCCACCGAAAAACAGGTAAAACACTCTGGATACTTGGTGGAAAAGGAGATGAATTTCACCTCACCCCGGATCAATTTTTTATCGGACAGCATGCTTTATCTTGGACAAAGACAGGAAATCTGATGTTGTTTGATAATAATATAACCACGACGTTTAATATTCATAAAAAGCCCTTTCCTGCAACAATTTTCGGGGCCTCTCGCATTTTGCAATTCCAACTGGATCAACAAAATAAAAAATTATTAGGATTCAAAGCCATAACGCTCCCCTATAAATCCTTTTCGATGGCTAACGTTTATGAAACCTCTTTTGGATTTGTCATCGGATACGGCGCATACCGTCCGGTGGCTATGCAACTGTTGGACACAAAGGGAGCTTCTCTTTTGACCCTACATTTGTTAGATGATATGAATTCGTATAAGGCCTATTACTTATCCAACCCTTGATTGACTATTTTCCAATCCCTTGATAAGTAAACCCAAGCAATCGAGCCTGTTCGGCATTCAATAGGTTGCGACAATCGACTATACGTTTATGGCGCATCAAGTCTCCTATTTGCTCTAAATCAAGAGACTCAAACTCCTTCCATTCCGTTAAAATAGCAACAACATCAGCCTCTTTAACGGCAAGATACGCACTGTCAGCATAGCGAATTTTATCACCCAGCAACTGAGCTGCTGTTCCCATAGCCTGCGGATCATACGCCATAATATCAGCATGTTGTTCCAATAACTCTGCAATGATTTCAATGGCCGGACTTTCACGGCAATCATCCGTTCCCCCTTTAAAGGCTAACCCTAATACAGCGATTTTAGGATTAGAAACATCCTTCACCGCATCCAAAATACGCCAAGCCATTTCCTTTTTACGTTCGGCATTTTTTTGAATGGTGGTTTCAATCAAGGACATATAAACATTATTCGTCCGCCCCATATATGCCATTGCCATGGTATCTTTTGGAAAACAGCTGCCGCCAAAACCCGGACCGGGATTTAAAAACTTTTTGCCAATGCGACTATCTAATCCCATACCATGCGCCACTTCATCAATATCAGCACCCGTTTTCTCGCAAAAGTTCGCCATTTCATTGATATAATGAATTTTCATGGCCAAAAAAGCATTCGAGGCATATTTAATGGTCTCACTGGAACGCCGCTTGACAAACAGCATCTCGGTCTTATCCTGAAAAGCCGCATACAAATTCTTTAAAACATTTCGAGCGCGCTCACTATCAGCCCCGATAACAATCCGATCCGGGTGGAAAAAATCATGTATAGCAAAACCTTCCCGTAAAAACTCAGGCAAAGAAACAACATCAAAATGAGCTATCGGATTTTTTTTAGCAATCAAAGCCTCTATATCATCCCCCGTTCCGACCGGCACCGTCGATTTAGTCGCAATAACCGTATAACCGGTTAAATGCTCGGCCAATTCGGTCGCAGCAGCATGGATATATTTCATGTCTGCTTCTTTTGTCACGGGATGCGGCGGCGTTCCAACGGCAATCATGACAACATCGGCCTGTTCCACGCCCATTTTCATAGAAGTTGTAAAACTTAAACGCCCAGATGCAATGTTTCGTTGAAACATCTCCTCCAGACCATCTTCAAAAATCGTCAGACGTCCCGCTTTAAGCGCATCAATTTTATTCACATCATTATCAATACATACGACTTGATGCCCTAACTCAGCCAACCCGATACCCGTCGGTAAGCCAACATATCCCGTTCCGATAATTCCAACCTTCATTGTCTGTTTCCCTTACTACCTATTTTACCACGATACTAATCAACTTTTTCGGAACAACAATTGTTTTCACGATATGAAGGCCGTCTGTAAATTTTTTCACACCCTCCAATTCTAAGGCGGCTGCCACCAACTCTTCGTTCGATGCCGAGCTGGCAGCCGTCAACTGACCGCGCAATTTACCATTAACCTGAACAGCAAAAACAAGCTCCGTTTTGACCAAAGCACTCTCGTCAACACAAGGCCATGCTTGACGGAAAATAGATTCTGTATGACCGAAAGATTCCCATAGTTCTTCACTTAAATGAGGGGCAAATGGCGCCAACAGGATGTTATACGTTTCTAAGCACTCCCTCAAGAAAGCCTTATTGACAGGTCCTTGCATGTATTTTGTTAAGGCATTCAAATACTCCATCATCCGTGCTAACGAGGTATTAAATTGAAATACTTCCATATCGCGTGTGATGGCTTTAATGGTTGTATGGCGCACAAAATTTAACTCTTTTTCGGCAGCCCCTTGTGTTTCATGTGCGCTTTCCAGAGAGTGATATTTTTCAAACATAGCCTCTATTCGCTTGACAAAACGAGCCATGGATTCAATACCGCTATCACTCCACGGACCACCGTCCGTATAGGAAAAAGCAAACTCTAAATACATCCTTAGGACATCCGACCCCATTTTTTGAATATAAGGATCCGGCACAATCGTATTGCCTTTAGACTTACTCATTTTCTGACCATCAGGTCCTAAAATCATCCCTTGATGAACCAAGGAACGGAAAGGCTCATCGATATCTAAATATCCCATATCACGTAAAGCCTTTGTGAAAAAGCGAGCATAAAGCAAATGCATCGTTGCATGTTCTTGCCCCCCGACATATTTATCCACGGGCAACATTTGATTAATTTTGTCTTTATCAAAAATAGCTTTATCATTTTTGTTATCCGGATACCGCAAAAAGTACCAAGATGAATCCACAAACGTATCCATCGTATCCGGATCTCGTGTCGCAGCGGCACCACATTTAGGACATGTTGTCCGCATAAAAGCCTCAGAGCGCGCCAAAGGCGACTCCCCATCCGGACGAAATTCCACATCACGCGGTAATTTGACAGGCAAATCCTCCTCAGGAACCGCCACATTACCACAAACCGGACAATGGATAATCGGGATAGGTGCTCCCCAATACCGCTGACGCGAAATCAACCAATCACGTAAACGATACATGGTGGTCAATTTACCCTTTCCTTCTTTTTCAAGTTTTGCCACAATAGCCGGTATAGCCTCTTCGGTTGTCATACCTGAGAATTCGGCACTGTTAATCAGCCGACCATGCTCACAAAACGGTAGAGCCCTCTCCTGCCCGTCCCTATCTACGATAACCCGAGAAACAGGCAGATGATACTGAACCGCAAAATCATAATCACGTTCATCATGGGCCGGCACCGCCATAACGAAGCCCGTTCCATAGCTGGCAATAACATAGTCCGCCACCCACACCGGAACTTTTCGACCATCTACAGGATTAATGGCATAAGAACCGGTAAACACTCCCGTCCGTTTACGTTCGGTGGACATACGATCAATTTCATTGACCTTGGCAGAATCCGCGACATAAGCTTCCACAGCCGCTTTCTGCTCTGGCGTTGTCAAAGCTGCAACGGCCTCATGCTCCGGAGCAATAACAACATAGGACAAACCGTATAAAGTATCGGCTCGCGTGGTAAAGGCTTGTAATTGCATCCCGTTATCAATATCAAAGGTAATTAAGGAGCCATGAGACTTTCCAATCCAGTTCTTTTGAATCTTTTTTGTTTTTTCCGGCCAATCCAGCCCATCTATATCCTTGAGCAATTCATCTGCGTAATCGGTTATTTTAAAAAACCATTGCGTCATTTTCTTTTGAATGACTTCTGTTTTACAACGCTCACAACGACCGTCAATCACTTGTTCATTGGCTAAAACGGTTTGACAACTGGGGCACCAATTGACGGGAGCTTCTTTTTGATAGGCCAATCCGCGCTCAAATAGCTTAATGAAGATCCACTGTGTCCATTTATAATAGGACTCATCACACGTATTCAACGTGTACTCCCAGTTAAAACTGGCGCCCATTTTCTTCAACTGTTTTGTCATCATTTCGATATTAGCATACGTTGAATCTGCCGGATGAATACCGCTTTTGATGGCATAGTTTTCTGCCGGCAATCCAAAGGCATCAAAACCTTGAGGATGGAATACATTATAGCCTTGCATCCTTTTAAAACGAGCAAATGTATCCGTGACACCATAGTTATACCAGTGTCCACAATGCAAACTGGCCGCAGAGGGATAAGAAAACATCTCAAGGCAATAATACTTCTTATCCAATTTTGTTTCATCAAAACGATAGAGGTTTTCTTCTTCCCACTTTTTCTGCCACTTTTCATCTGTTTTAACCGAATATGCCATATAAAAACTCCTTCTTTCAAACATACGAATGGGTCGAGTGTATCGCCGAGCACCGAAAAAGTCAAGTATTTATCAAAAAAAAGAAGATATTCAACAAGAATATACCTAAATTCAATTGACAAATGCATTGAACATACATATATATACACTTACTTTTAGACAACAGAAAGGGATTTGAATGAGCGAACTCAATATAACAGACGGTGTTTTTCCGGTCTTACCACTGCGAGATATTGTTATTTTTCCGCATATTGTCGTGCCGCTATTCGTCGGGCGAGATAAATCCATTGCGGCTTTGGAAAAAGCCATGGCAGAAAATAAACCCATCCTTTTGGTCGCTCAAACCGATGCGACAACAGATACCCCCTACACGGGCGATCTCTATCGTATGGGCACCTTGGCTAATGTTCTGCAATTATTAAAGCTTCCAGACGGAACTGTCAAAATTTTGGTTGAAGGTATAGCCCGTGCGCGTGTCCTTGATTGGACTCAGGGTGATGTCTTTTTCGAAGCTCATGCAGAAATCATTCCCGAAAACAAAGGAGATGATACCAAAATAGAGGCGTTGATGCGCTCGGTCGATGAGCAATTTAAAACATATGTCCAAATGAATCGACATATGATGCCCGAGGTCTTGGCAGCCGTTGCGCAAATCAAAGAACCCGAACGTTTTGCGGATATTATTGCCACCCATCTGGGGGTTAAAATCGAAGAAAAACAAAAGTTGCTGGAAACAGTCGCTCTCAGCAAGCGCTTAGAGTTATTATTTAGCCTGATGGAAAAAGAGATTGATGTTCTGCAGGTTGAAAAGAAAATTCGTAAACGTGTCAAAAAACAAATGGAAAAAAGCCAACGTGAATACTATCTGAATGAACAGATGAAGGCTATTCAAAAAGAGCTGGGCGACTCTGAGGACGGTGGCGAAATACAAGAGCTTGAGTCTAAAATTAAAAAGGCGCATATGTCTGAAGAAGCAACAGAAAAAGCTCTCAATGAATTGAAAAAATTACGCATGATGGGCCCCATGTCTGCCGAAGCCGGAGTCATTCGCAATTATATTGACTGGCTACTCTCCTTACCTTGGAAGGAAAAAAAGCCCTTGCAAACCGACCTTATCAAAGCCAAAGAAATCTTGGATGAAGATCACTACGGATTAGAAAAAGTAAAAGAGCGTATCTTAGAATTCCTGGCCGTTCAAAATCGAACACAATCTTTAAAAGGCTCGATTCTTTGTTTGGTCGGACCTCCGGGCGTGGGAAAAACCTCTTTGGGTGAGTCTATTGCGCGCGCTACGGGGCGTACTTTTATCCGAGCTTCTTTGGGCGGTATTCGGGATGAAGCCGAAATACGCGGGCATCGCCGGACATATATCGGCTCTATGCCCGGACGTATCATTCAAGGAATGAAAAAAGCAAAATCCATCAACCCTCTCTTTTTACTGGATGAAATTGACAAGTTGGGAAATGACTACCGCGGTGATCCGGCCTCAGCTCTTTTAGAGGTTCTGGATCCGGCACAAAATAAAACCTTCAATGATAACTATTTAGAGGTTGATTATGACCTGTCTCACGTCATGTTTATCACGACGGCCAACTCTTTGCATATGGCTCATCCGCTTCTCGATCGCATGGAAATTATTCAATTATCCGGTTATACGGAAAATGAAAAGGTTGAAATCGCCAAACGACACCTCATTCGTAAACAATTAGAAATGACCGGCTTGAAGCCCGAAGAGTTAAGTTTTACGGATGATGCTTTATTAAAACTCATTCGTCACTATACCTGGGAATCAGGTGTGCGTAATCTCTCTCGTGAAATTGCGAATATCGCTCGCAAGGTTCTGAAAGAGATACAGTTGGGTGAAATAACATCAGTTGTGATTACTCCTGAAAACCTCAAAAAATACGCCGGTATTGAAAAGCGTGATTACGGAACGGCCGAAAAAGAGGATCAAATAGGCATGGCAACAGGTATGGCTTGGACAGAATTGGGAGGAGAACTCTTGTCCGTTGAAGTTGTCACGATGCCGGGGAAAGGTGCGACCATCATCACGGGTCAATTAGGAGATGTGATGAAAGAGTCTGTTGAGGCCGCACGCTCTTTCATCAGAGCCAATCACACACACTTTGGCATTCCGGCCAAGGTCTTTGAAACCCATGATATTCATGTCCATGTTCCGGAGGGAGCCACTCCAAAAGAGGGACCCTCGGCTGGTATAGCCATGGTTATGGCTCTTATTTCGGCTTTGACGGGAATTGCCGTCCGCAAAGATGTTGCCATGACCGGTGAAATTACTTTGCGTGGACATGTTTTGCCTATCGGAGGGTTAAAAGAAAAACTGTTAGCGGCAGCACGTGGTGGTATCAAAACTGTTTTAATTCCGGAAAAGAATAGAAAAGATTTAGAGGAAATTCCCCAAAATATCACCGAAAAACTAGAAATCATTCCGATTGCAAAGGCGGAAGAAGCCTTTAAAATAGCTCTGGTGAAGACATTAAAACCGCTGCAAAAAGACGAATCGGTATAAAAAAGCGTCGAATCGCTAAAAAAAAGCCTTGTTTTATGCAAAAAAAGCAAGGCTTTTTGGGGCTTTTCGGCAATACACATAGCATCTTATTCTGAGTATTTTTCGCATTTTTGAGATTTTTTAGCTAAAAAATGCATTTTTTTCACATTTTTTTGTAAAAGTTTGTTGACAATGCCAAAAAATAGAGCTTAGACTACAACTAGCGGGGAAAAGCCTTGCTGTATATAAATGTTAATAAAACAAATTAAGGAGTCTTTATTATGAACAAACAAGAATTGATTGATGCCGTTGCCGCAAAAGCCGGTGCTACAAAAGCCGCCACAACAATCGTGTTGGATTCTTTTGTCGAAGTCGTCGGTAAAGCATTGAAAAAAGGCGATGAAATCCGTCTGACAAATTTTGGAACATTCTCTGTTTCAAAACGTTCGGCTACAACAGGGCGCAATCCGCGCACAGGCGCTAAAATTAAAATTCCGGCTTCCAAACAACCTAAATTCCGTGCCGGAAAGGGTTTAAAGGATATCGTCAACAAATAATAGGCGGACCTTTTATCTGAAAATCACCGGTATTTGCCGGTGATTTTTCATACGCACGTTGATGACAACACTTTCCGCTTGTGGTTTGTTGTATACCTTTTTCCCATATCATGCTGTATTGACCCAAACAATACAAGTCATTCATAGACTCTTCGTCCTCACATTTTAACAACCTTATTCAACGACAAGCCGCTTTTAACCCATATCGACATCGGCACAACGGATATTTAAGACATGCGAAAAGATACTTGCATCTCTGTCAAAAAAAAGGTATAATAATGCCATATCAAAACAGGAACAAAAGGCGAACATATGCAAAATTATATCAAAATTCGTGGTGCACGAGAGCACAATTTAAAAAACATAGATGTTGATATTCCTCGAGACAAGCTGGTTGTTATCACCGGACTATCCGGCTCGGGAAAATCTTCCCTGGCGTTTGATACAATCTATGCCGAAGGACAAAGACGTTATGTCGAAAGCCTTTCTGCCTACGCACGACAATTTTTAGACCTCATGAAAAAACCGGATGTTGATTTAATAGAAGGATTATCACCGGCAATATCCATTGAACAAAAAACAACCTCTAAAAATCCACGCTCGACCGTTGGAACGGTGACGGAAGTTTATGACTATATGCGCCTTTTATGGGCTCGCGTCGGTGTTCCCTATTCACCGGCAACCGGTTTGCCCATTGAAATGCAGACTGTCAGCCAGATGGTTGATATCGTGATGCAAATGCCCTTTGACACAAAATTAATGATTGAAGCACCCGTCATCCGTGCTCGTAAAGGTGAATACAACAAAGAATTACTTGATTGGCAGAAAAAAGGATTTACTCGCGTCAAAATTGACGGATCAATTTATGAAATCGGAGAGACACCCTCTCTGGATAAAAACAAAAAGCATGATATTTCCGTCATTGTTGACCGTGTTATTGTCAAAGAAGGTATTGAAAGTCGACTGGCAGAATCATTGGAAAAGGCTCTTAATTTGACAAATGGTCTTGCCGTGGCGGAAGATTTAACCCATGGGACCGAACGACTTTTTTCTTCGCAGTTTGCATGTCCGGTTTCGGGATTTACAATTGCGGATTTAGAGCCTCGGCTTTTCTCGTTTAACAGTCCTCAGGGAGCCTGTCCAATCTGTTCCGGCCTTGGCTTTCGCCAATATGTGGACCCCGAGCTTATCATTCCCGACAAAAGGAAAAGCATTCGCCAGGGAGCTATTGCGCCTTGGAGTCATAGAGAGGAGATATTTCAATGGTATGCTTCGGCACTTCGATCACTTTTAAAAGCCCTTGGCCCTTCTTTGGATCTGGATATACCCTGGAATCAACTGTCTCCCAAAATACAACAGGCCATTCTCTATGGCTATCACACAAGCAAAATCGATTTTGAAGGGGTTATTCCCAACATGGAGCGGCGTTATTTGGAAACTGAGTCCGAATGGATGCGTGAAGAAATTGGGAAATATCAAACGACATCGCCTTGTGAGGGTTGTCATGGGGCGCGCTTAAAACCGGAAGCTTTAGCCGTTAAAATCGGAGGGAAAAATATTTCCGAGGCTACACATACCTCTATAAAGGAAGCTCTGCATTGGTTTTCCTTGCTCAGTGACACGTTTTCACTTCAAAAAAAAGAAATTGCTGCGCGCATTTTAAAAGAAATCATTGAACGTTTAACTTTTTTAAATAATGTCGGATTGGGTTATCTGGCATTGGATCGGATGAGTGGAACTCTCTCGGGGGGTGAGGCTCAACGCATTCGTCTGGCCAGCCAAATCGGATCCGGTTTGACCGGTGTCTTATACGTATTGGATGAGCCCTCCATTGGCTTGCATCAGCGTGATAATGATAAGCTTTTAGAGACATTGTTTCGTTTACGTGATTTAGGTAATACGGTTATAGTTGTGGAACATGATGAAGATACCATTCGTTCCGCTGATTACGTCTTTGATATCGGACCGGAAGCCGGACGACACGGCGGACATTTGGTGGCACAGGGAACACCGGCGGAAATCATCGCCAACCCCATTTCAACAACCGGTCAATTTTTATCCGGTATGCGGCGTATTCAGGTGCCACAGAAACGACGCGCAGGGAATGGACACTCTATCACCATCGAAGGAGCAACAACCAACAACCTAAAAAATATAGATGTCAGTATTCCGTTAGGGACTTTTACATGTGTCACGGGAGTTTCCGGCGGGGGAAAATCTTCTCTGGTGATTGAAACGCTTTATAAGGGGCTCAATCAGCTTATCAACAAATCACACGAGCCAGCCGGCCACTTTAAACGCATCCGCGGCATGGGCTTTATTGACAAAATTATTGATATTGATCAAAGCCCGATCGGACGAACACCTCGTTCTAATCCGGCAACATATACGGGAATTTTTACACATATTCGTGACTGGTTTTCGGAACTACCGGAAGCTTTGATGCGCGGCTATAAGCCGGGACGATTTTCATTCAATGTAAAAGGCGGACGCTGTGAGGCTTGCGGTGGTGACGGCGTTTTAAAAATCGAAATGCACTTTTTACCGGATGTTTATGTGCAATGTGATACCTGCAAAGGTAAACGCTACAATCGCGAAACATTAGAAGTACAATATCGTGGAAAATCGATTGCAGATGTATTGGAAATGACCGTAGATGAGGCCGCTGAGTTCTTTCAAAATATACCTGCCATTCATGATAAGTGCGCTTTATTACAACGTGTCGGGTTAGGATATATTTCTTTGGGACAATCTGCCGTGACACTTTCCGGCGGTGAGGCTCAACGAATTAAGCTTTCTAAAGAACTGGCTCGCCGAAGCACGGGGAAAACACTCTATATTCTTGATGAACCCACGACCGGTCTTCATTTTGCCGATATTCAGAAGTTATTAGAAGTGCTTCATACGTTGGTCGATCAAGGCAATACCGTCGTTGTCATTGAGCATAATTTGGATGTTATCAAAACAGCCGACTATATTATCGACATGGGTCCCGAAGGCGGAGATGGCGGTGGACAGATTGTTGTCACAGGGACGCCCGAACAAGTGGCCGAGTGCCCAACCAGCTATACGGGACTCTATCTAAAGCGTGTACTCAACAAAGATAAAACCTGATACAACCGGTTCTATCCCTATCTGATTCCGGATTCAGAAGTGTTCAATCTTTTGAATGAGCTTGAGACCATTCGGATTTCAACTTAGACCAGAGATTAGTATCTCTCCACTTGTGCTGATCGGGAAGCCAAGTATCTTGGCGCAATACACCCTCTAACCGATAACCGGATCGTTTTGCCACACCGACAGAGGGTAAATTACGGGTATCATTGCGAATAACAATGCGATTCAGTCCAAGCTCAAAAGCTTTACTCTCCAAAACAGACACCGCCTCTGTCATATAGCCAAAACCGGTTGCCTTTTGAGACAACCAATACCCTATTTCCCCGCTTTTATGCTCCATATCTACGTGCATAATATCCACGCTACCCAATAATTGTTGAGTTTCTTTATGACGAATCAGATAGGGAAACGCAACGCCTTCCTTCCATTTTTTAGAAACGTAATCATATAAGTAATGGACAAGCTCATCCTCCGCAGAATGCGTCGAATCAACCCAGGGCAGCCAAGGACGCAAAAAATCACGGGAAGCATCAACTTCAGCATAAATCTCTGCGGCCAAATCCATACTGATCGGTTCAGGACGCATTAAAACAATACGCTTACCTTCAAGCTTGTTAGGAAATATAAGGGATTGTGTCTGACTCATGTATTTTCCTCCGCTAATTTAAGATACAAACGCCAACGACTATCGATGCGCTTTTGCGCCCGTTGAACTAACTCTTCATAATGTGCCGGATCTTGTTGCTTTACAAACTTAAAGCGTGTTTCCACAGACATCATCTCAGAGATAGGCTTGCTGGGACGACTATCCAGTTGAAACGGATTCAAGCCCTCTGCCGAGCGACGAGGATCAAAGCGATACAATGGCCATAAACCAGTTTCAACCGCTAATTTTTGATGCTCTAATCCCAAATGACCAATATCATAGCCATGCGCAATACAGTGGCTGTAAGCGATAATCAACGACGGACCATTAAAACTTTCCGCTTCGTGCATGACCTGTAAAGCATGCTGATCTTTAGCTCCCAAAGAAATACTGGCAACATAAACTTGCCCCGAAGACATGGCTATTGCCCCCAAATCCTTACGGGCCAATTCATTACCGGAAACAGCAAATTTAGCCGATGCCCCCAGAGGCGTTGCCTTAGAGCGTTGCCCTCCCGTATTCGAGTACACCTCGGTATCCAGCACCAAGATATTCACATTTTTACCCGAATACAAAACATGATCCAACCCACCATATCCGATATCATAAGCCCAACCGTCACCACCGAATATCCAAACGGATTTCCGTGTCAAAACATCTGCGATTTTAAGCAGTTGCTGCGGCTTGTCTCCGGATAGTGTCTGAAGTTTCTGCTTCAATACTGCCACTTGCTCTCGCTGTAAAGCTAATCCTGCCTCGGTTGTTTGATCGGTATTCAATAGCGCTGTTGCCAATTCTAAACCTATTTGATCTTTTAGTTCATCAACCAGCTGTACCGCAAATTGTATTTGAGAATCCAAGCTTGTCCGCATACCCAATCCAAACTCTGCATTATCCTCGAACAGAGAGTTCGCCCAGGCCGGACCACGTCCCTCCTCATTCTGAGCATAAGGTGTTGTCGGTAAATTACCGCCATAAATTGACGAACACCCCGTGGCATTAGCAACTAACAAACGGTCACCGAATAATTGCGTCACCATCTTGATATAAGGCGTCTCTCCGCAACCGGCACAAGCTCCTGAAAATTCAAACAGAGGACGCAATAACGACAATCCTTTGATTTGCTTTGTCGCAATCCGTGTTCGATCCATATCCGGTAGTTTCATGAAGAAATCAAAATTTGCCTTTTCTGTTTCCAACTGCGTTTCAATCGGGTGCATTTCAAGTGCTTTTTTGATAGGCTCTGTCCGTGATTTAGCCGGACAAACCTGCGTACAAAGAGAACATCCCGTACAATCCTCTGGTGCCACTTGAACAACGTATTTCAGCCCCTTAAAATCTGGAGCCTTATAGTCAACAGATTTGAACCCTGTCGGAGCATCTGCCAGCTTTTTCGGATCAAAAACCTTCGCTCGAATAGCCGCATGCGGACACACGGAAACACACTTACCACATTGAATACACAGCGCAGGGTCCCAACATGGTATTTCGGTCGCTATTCGACGTTTTTCATATTTAGCCGTATCAGTCGGCCAAGCTCCGTCTGACGTCCAGCGAACAGAACTGACCGGTAATTGATCCCCGCGACCTTCAATCAATGCTCCGGTAATGTCCTGAAGCAACTTCGGTGCGGTTTGGGGAATCCCCGGTTGTCGCCGATAAACAGAGTCTGCGGCACCTAACGGTATCTTGTGTAAATAGGCCAAAGCCGTATCAACCGCTTTCATGTTTGCCGATACAATCTCCTCGCCTTTACGAGCGTATGTTTTTTGAATAGAGGCTTTGATTTTTGTAATAGCCTCCTCTTTTGGCAAAACTCCTGAAATCGCAAAAAAGCACGTTTGCATAATCGTGTTAATACGGCGTCCCATTCCTGTGATTTCGGCTACTTTAACAGCATCAATGGCATAGAATTGGATGTGTTTTTCCAACATTTCTTGCTGCACTTCTTGAGGTAAAGAAGCCCACACATTTTCCGGTTTCTCTGGTGAATTCAATAGGAAAACAGCTTCTGGTCCGGCATAAGATAGAATATCTGTTTTAAATAAAAACGGTGCATGATGACAGGCAACAAACCCCGCCGAGGAAATCAAATACGGTGCATGTATCGGCTTTTTTGAAAAACGCAAGTGAGATGTTGTCATGGCTCCTGATTTTTTGGAGTCATAAACAAAATAAGCCTGCCCATAGTAATCTCCCTCTGTGGCAATAATTTTAATCGAATTTTTATTCGCACCAACCGTCCCGTCAGACCCCAAACCAAAAAACAAGCATCGCGACACATCATCTCCGCCAATACGGAAAGTAGGATCATAGGATAAGGATGTTTTATTCAAATCATCATCAATCCCTATCGTAAAATGATTCTGTGTTTGATTTTCAAGAACAGCTTTGGCCATAGCCGGTGTAAATTCTTTAGATGATAACCCATAACGTCCGCCTAAAATTTTAGGCATGACACCTCCTACACTGGCTATCGTCTCCGCCATGGTCGAAACCACATCCAAATACAGCGGTTCACCAACCGAACCGGCCTCTTTCGTCCGATCCAGGACCGTCACTCGTTTGACCGTTGACGGTAAAGCTGACACAAAAGCCTCTTTGGGGAAAGGACGATAAAGATGGACCGCCAAAACACCGTATTTCCCCCCTTGCTGATTAAGAACTTTTACTGTTTCAATCAACGTTTCAATCGCCGAGCCCATAGCCACGACAACATGCTCAGCATCTACAGCCCCATGGTACTCTACCAAGTGATATTCTCTCCCCGTGACCTCTTTAAAGCGCTGCATAGCTGCTTCGACATGTGTTGGACAAGCTTGATAATACGGATTAGCTGCTTCTTTAACTTGAAAGAAAATATCCGGATTCTGAGCCGTTCCGCGTATTTTCGGCATATCCGGCGTCAAAGCATTCGTTCGCGCAAAATCAATCGGAATATCACGCATCAAATCTGTTAATTCTGCATCTGAAAGAACGTCAATTTTGCTAATTTCGTGAGATGTTCTAAAGCCATCAAAAAAATGCAAAAAGGGTATGCGCGACAAAAAAGTTGCCATGTGTGCAATAGCTGCCATATCCTGTGCCTCCTGCACTGAATTGGATACGAGCATGGCAAATCCCGTTTGACGACAAGCCATAACATCCGAATGATCTCCAAAAATAGATAAAGCGTGTCCTGCCACCGTGCGTGCAGCGACATGCATCACAAACGGCGTCAACTCACCGGCTATTTTAAACATGTTCGGAATCATCAATAAAAGTCCCTGCGATGCTGTATATGTCGTCACCAACGAACCGGCTTGTAAAGCACCATGTACTGCACCAATGGCTCCGGCCTCGGATTGCATTTCCAGGACTTCAGGTACTTTTCCCCAAATATTAGGAGTACCCGCTGCAGCCCATGTATCCGCCCATTCCCCCATCGGAGAAGAAGGCGTAATCGGATAAATAATTGAAATTTCGTTTAATTTATAGGCAACATGAGCTGCCGCTTCATTGCCATCAAGCATTTTTGTCTGTGTCATTATATTATCCCTTTCGGTTTGGAATGGTAGCTGATTTCAAGAAAAAAGTCCAGTTTTTTTTCAACCGCATCACATTTATTTTAAACCGTTGGTGCCGCAAAGAATGAATCCCTCTCGGCAACGGGTAATGGGGCATCCGGCAAAGATACAGGCTCTATGCGATCGACTCGCGCCCAAGCCGGTCCTTGGCGACAGAGCGTTAAAAAAGAGGTAATACTTGATTTTTCTCCTTCTGCCCAAATTTCAACCTGCCCGGCTATACGATTACGCACCCAACCGGAGACACCTAGTTGACAAGCCGTCCGACACGCCCAGGAACGATATCCCACGCCCTGTACTCGTCCCATAATTTTAATATGGATTTGCATTCTAATCCTGTTTAAGTGCCTTTGACAAACCGTCAAGTAATTGTTGTTTAAATTCTTGCTGAGGTGTCAAAGGTTCCGATTGGACCTGAGGCTGTGGCGCCGGTTGAGCAGACGGAATCGTGATTGGCACAATCTGCTCCTGCTCTCTTTGAGCCCGTGATTTTTTACCTAAAACACGACGACAAATCGCATAAGGTTCATTTCCTGAAGAGCCGATACTTCCCTGCTTTTCCAATAGATTTTTCATCAAGACATTTGTTCCTTCTTGTATCAAATCTTTTGCTATATCATTCACATCTAATTTGACCTGAGGTTTTGTGAAGGGACCTGAAATTTTTAAAACCTGCAACAAAGAAGCCAGCTGATTTGTTTCATCGGAGGCAGTATTGATGGACGGTATCATGGATAAGGAAATGGTCTCATCTTTCAAATTCACACTTCCTCCCAACACGAAGTTAATGGTATTAGCTTCAATGGCAATACTCTTGTCACTGGTAATCACTCCGTCTCGGATATTTAAATTCATAGCGCCGCAAAGGATTTTGCTTTCCTGATCTGATGACGAGAAAGACAAGGCATTCGTCCGACTTTTTATCACACCCATTGTTGCCGGCAACGAGTTGAACCACTTATTCACAATTGTTCCCCCCGTCACTTCCATAATGGCCGTTCCGGATAGAGCATCCGCAAAATTCTTAAGTGACTCTCCCTTGGTTTCTAAGGCCACATCCAAATCGATTAAAGAATCCTGTACATATGGCCGCATCATCCGAATATCGTTTAAATGCAAGTCATGAGCGTTCATCATCAATGAAAGCGTTGTCGGCTTTTTCGTCGTATTTAAAGTTAATTTTCCCTCCACACGACCACTCATGGCGGTTCCCTGATTCAAGCGCAGGTCCAAATCACCATCTGTTAAACGAAGTGTGCCTGCTCCGCCCAGGTAAGAACTTAAAGCTTCGGGAGCTTGGATATTCTGAAGCTCAAAATCTAATTGCGCATTTACTTTTGCCAAAGCAGAAAAGTCAATAGATTCAACAGGGAATAAAGAACTTGATGACGTTTGATCGACAGTGTTTCTTGTAGAAGAAGTTCCCCGTCCCAATGACAAAATATCCATAACATCTAAGTATTCGGATACCACTTTTCCCTGAACGACAGGTACACTTTTTTCCAGGTTAATATCTCCGTTAAAAGCAATATCTGATCGATTTGCCAAAATATTCAACATATCAATACGAAGTTTTTTTGCTTGGTAGTTGCCCTTAAAATCTGCCGTCAACGGACGCGTTTGATACATAGCGGCCAATCGTTCGTCTTGTAAATTCAACCGGCCATTAAAATCCACCTGAAGAGAAGAGCGTAATCCTGTGACGGTAGCCGCCCCCTCCACCGTCATCTGCGTACGAGAGACCAACAGCGAAAAATGCACAATATCCATCTGGTCTAAGGTCCCCTGTAAAGCGGCACTCAGTTCTACAGGGAATGCCGGCAAAAGCGCTTGTTTACTGATTAAAGGCTCCATGGACTGGCGAAGATTGGAAGTTGTCAGTGTCACATTTAGCAAGATCCCATCCAACTGGCTAATATCACTGATTGTGCCGGAAATCTTTGCCGTCATCCCAGAAAAAGACGCGTCTATGTTAAAAGCATAGTCCGGTTTTTGCTGAATAAGTTTTAATAAACTATCTAAATTCGCCGAAATTTTAATGGTTTTATTTTGAACAACCAAACTTGCCGTCAAAGCTCGCAATTGTTTCAACGTCATATCTTTTAACAAAACCTGTTGCTTCTGGTTATCACTGCTTTGATAAATGAGGCGAACTTCGTCTACAGAGATATCATCAACCCGTAGATTCGATAGGAAAGCATTGTCTCCGCCGGCAGAAGGTTGAAACGTTTTAACGGTCTTTTCTGAACCTATTCCATAGGTCTCGGTCAACTTTAAATTTGTCGTCCATTTCTCTTTTTGCGCTTGTTTATCGCCCTTTTCTTGTGAAAACTGCCAGTTTGATTTTCCATCATTCTGCATAAAAAACAACTGTGCCTTTCCAACCTCAACCGACCGCACTTCGATTTTCTTTTGAAACAGAGGAATAAGCGCTAAATTCACACGAATACTATCTGTTTTTAAGCAGGGCATTTCTGCCGAAAAACCCGTCGGATTTTGAATCACAATATCTTTCAATTCGACTTGAGGAATAAACGACCAGTCCAGCTCCATACTCCCTATCTGAACGGGGCGTCCCAAAGCCTCGCTTGCTTGACGCTCCAATGTTGGCTTATAACTGTTCAAATCAAACACGAACAAAAAAACAATCCCAACGACTATCAGAATCAACAGCGATAAAAACAAGGATAATAATACTTTTAAAAAGGTTTTCATAGTCTACTCCTTAATAAAATAATCAAATGGTCGAACGCTCTGCTTTTCATCAAAGCCTAATTGCTCGAATGTCCGTTTCATATGAGGTGGTAATGGGGCAAAAACCTCCAAAATACCCTTTGTCGGATGCGGCATGCGAATAGCCCGTGCATGCAGATGCAATTTCTGATTATCCTCCACGCCTAAGTGAAGCGCCCGTTCATCTCCATACTTTTTATCTCCGACAATAGGTGTGTTTAATGCACCGGCAGCATGAACACGCAATTGATGCGTGCGACCGGAAAGAGGACTCATTTCCAACCAGCTCGCTTTATTTGACAAAGAATCAAGGGTCCGATAAAGTGTTGTGGCCCACTGACCCTGCTCATAATCTATTTTCATCTGTTCGCCCCCTTTTTCACCAGACTTTTTGATCAACGGAGCGTCTATTTTCCCAGACTTCAATTTTGGTTTTCCCGCCACAACAGCCCAATAGATCTTATGCGCCTCCCGTGAGGCAAAAGCTGCCGTTAATTCAGCCGCAGCCTTTGCCGTTCGAGCAATTACTAAAATACCGGAAGTATCTTTGTCTAAACGATGCACCAATTTGGGCTTTTCCTCTTTATCAAAACGCAGAGCGTCCAAAAGACCGTCAATATGACGTTCTGTCTTAGAACCGCCCTGAACCGCTAAACCACTTGGTTTATTTAAAACCAGGACATCCGCATCTTTATAAAGGACCAGAGATTTCATAAATGCGGTATCCGAAGCCGTCAACTCTCGCGGAGAGTTGTTCTTGGGCGTCATCTCTAAGGGAGGAATACGCAGCTCATCCCCGGCGAACAAATGCTGACTTGTTGTTGCCTTTTTTCCATTCACGCGGATGTTTTTACCGCGCAACAAGCGTTGCAGCTGACCATTTTTAAGCATAGGGTAATGACGCGCGAACCACCTATCCAGACGAACATCGTCATCCTTGGCATCTACTGTTAAAAATTGAACTGAGGTCATTTTATCTCCCTTACTGCTTTTGTTCTCCCACATTCAAAGAGAAAAATCAAGTTTAATTTTCATTTTTATTGATTTTTTTTCGCAGATCATTCCAATATGTTAAGCGTCGTCGAATTTCCCGTTCATACCCACGCTCAACAGGTTGATAAAATGTATGTCGAGCCATACCCTCCGGAAAATAATTTTGTCCGGAAAAACCATCCTTCGTATCCGGATCATATTGGTATCCTTTTGCATACCCGATGTCACGCATTAAACGAGTTGGAGCGTTTAATATATGTTTCGGCGGCATGAATGTTGCTGTCTCTTCGGCTGTTTTTCGAACAGCATTCCATGCCTTTTCGACCGACGCCGATTTCGGAGCCGTTGCCAAATAAACAACCAACCCCGCCACGGCTAAATCTCCCTCCGGCGAACCCAAGCGTTCATAAGCATCCCAAGCCGCATGCGCCTGAACAAGCGCCCCCGGATCAGCCATACCGACATCTTCGGAAGCAAATCGCGTTAATCGCCGTAAAATATATTTGACGTCCTCTCCGGCCGTTATCATCCGTGCCAGCCAATACAGTCCTGCGTCCACATCTGATCCCCGTAAAGATTTATGTAAAGCCGAAATCAAATTATAGTGCCCTTCTCTGTCTTTATCATAATTCGGCAACCGTTTTTGCAGCAATTTTTCAAGGGCATGCTGATCTAAAATTTCATCCGGGGCAGCATATTGATAAACACTTTCAATAAGGTTAATAAAGTAGCGCCCATCCCCATCGGCTAATTTTTTTAAATAAGACTTTCCTACACCATCCAAAGGTAAGGCTTTTTGCATTAAACTTTCAGCTTTCTGCAAAATGATATCCAAAGCCTCATCCGACAGTCGATTCAACACAAAGACTTTACAGCGCGACAACAAAGCGCTGTTAAGTTCAAACGAGGGATTTTCCGTCGTTGCCCCCACTAATATGATGGTTCCATCCTCAACATACGGTAAAAAAGCATCTTGTTGAGATCGATTAAAACGATGAATTTCATCAACAAATAATAATGTTCCTTTACCCAAACGACGACGATTTTGTGCGTCTTGAAAGACACGGCGTAAATCGGTCACTCCCGAGAAAACAGCTGATAAGGATTCAAAATGTAAATTGACTTCCTGAGCCAAAATCCGCGCAATCGTCGTTTTACCACACCCGGGAGGTCCCCAAAGGATAAATGAGCTCATTTTTCCCGAGGCAATCATCCGAGCCAACGGTGCATCTTCAGCTAATAAATGATCCTGCCCGACCACTTCCGTCAAATGCCCGGGACGCATCTTATCTGCCAACGGCTTATCCGCTAATGTTTCAAACAAACTTGTCATTGTGAGTCAGTATACCAGATTTATATTTCAAAAGCAATGCGTTCTGATTATAAAAAGAGCCCCGATAATCATCGAAGCTCTTTCATCATAATAACCGCGTCTAAATTTACAAAGCTGCCTTAGCTTTAGCAACCAAATCAGCAAATGTTTTGGCGTCATTTAAAGCGATTTCGGCCAAAATCTTACGATCCAGCTGAATACCGGCTTTTGCCAATCCATTCATAAATTTAGAGTAAACCATTCCATTCGCACGGACGGCAGCATTGATACGCACAATCCATAATTGACGAATTTCAGTTTTTTTCTTGCGACGGTCGCGGTAGGCGTATTGCAACCCCTTTTCGACCTTCTGTTTAGCAACTGTATAGACCTTGGAATTGCGGCCACGATATCCTTTGGCCATTTTCAAGACTTTGTTGTGTTTCGCACGAACAGTCGTGCCGCGTTTAACTCTAGCCATTCAAAACTCTCCTTACCAATGAATATACTTTTTGATGATATTTGAAACGGTTTTGCTGACGATTTCGCAACCGCGCGCCTTCCGCTTCATTTTGGTTCCTTTGTTAATTAAAAGGTGACGTTTGAACGCTTGAGCAGCTTTGACTTTACCAGTTCCTGTAAGCTTGACGCGTTTTTTGACAGCGCTTTTTGTTTTCAATTTCGGCATTTTCTTAAATCCTTTTATGTTAAGTTTTCACTAAGACCGGAAGGCAGCCTGAAAATTAAGCCTTTTTGGTCAACCGCGGCAAGTATACCAGAAAAAAATAGTGCTGTCAAGCGATTTTTAACGCATCGATTTTTTGTTTAAAATCATCTCCTCTGGCCTCAAAATTACGATAAAGATTATAGCTGGGTGCTGCCGGAGATAATAACACAAGCCCTCCTTGAGGTGTCACACGAACTGCGGTGTCAACGGCCGCGGCCATATCAACCACGCGATAGGTTTCAATACCGACGGACAGGGCCGCTTCAGCCAGTCGTTTTCCTGTATCCGGCATGGCAATCAAGCGTACCGAGCTTTTTCGCGCCAATAGCTCCGTCACCAAAATTTGATAGTCTTGTCCACGATCAAACCCTCCAGCAATTAATGTCACACCGGCCGGTCGATATAAAGCACGCAAAGCCGCTACGGCCGTTTCCGGTGTCGTTGAAATACTGTCATCCACAAAATCAAGACCAAACCGAGATCGCACAAATTGTAATCGGTGCGGCAATGCCTGAAATGAAGCAAAAGCGGACTCTGCCGCTATCGGGCTGAATCCAAAATGCTTTAAAACCGCCAAAATCGCCAATGCGTTTTGAGCATTATGCTCCCCCTTCAAAGGCAAGGAGGAGACAGGAAACAAAGGGCGTATTCCGTCACAAAAAAAGCCGTCTTTCAAAGAAAATCCCTCATCTACATTGAACCATATCGGATGAAAGGGCTGCGTCAAAGTGCGTGCCGGCTCGTTTGCTCCATTAACGAAAGCCGCCCCGGCACGGCAAACCATATGACATTTGTCACGATAATACGTTTCGTGAGAACCATGCCACTGCAAATGCTCGGGATACAAATTAAGCAAAATAGCCGCATCCGGCTTTCCGCAAAAATCAGCGCACTGATAGCTGGACAACTCGGCCACCACCCAATCAGGAGTTTCCTCCAGCAAATCCGGCAACGGTACCCCTATATTTCCACCTAATCCGACATGGCATCCCAGTTCTGTTAAAACGTGCGCCATCAGACTGGCGGTCGTGCTTTTTCCCTTGGTTCCCGTCACGGCAATCACTCGGGTCGATGGGGGCTTGTTGGACATAAAGAGATTTGTGGCTGAAGTTATGTGAACTCCCTCTGCCAAAGCTTGTTGTAAAAGAGGTTTATAGAGGCTGACTCCCGGAGACTTAATAATAATATCCACATTTTTTACATATGCCGCCGCATCCTCATCCGTAAAAGATACAACGGAAAGTGGCGCGGCATATTTATGCAACGCCGTCAAAGTACTCTGCCCTTCACGTCCCATCCCGTAAAGGCCGATTCGCTTGTTCTTAAAAGAGCTCCATAACATTTAAAAAATCCTTTGGAATAAGATGATTATTTGATGGTATTAAAGGGTTAAATGAAGTATTTTTCAGGGCACTCTTTAACGTTTGAATCACACAATCATGTTGCCATTCGGGGCGTGAAACAAGCTGTAGAAAAGCCCAACGACACTCTTCCACCTCTCCGACACACTCAAACGGCTTATGTCCTGAAAGGCCCAGCAACTCTTGGTATCCTTCAATCTGCTTCGGGTCATCAAGGGGGTTTTCTCCTACCACTCGGATAAGAGTTTCCCGCGCCATGAAGGGAGCCAAAATCAAAAAGACAAAACGACATTTGTCACAAGCCCCACACCAACGGTCAAGACGTTTGGTTTGGTCTAAACGAAAGGCCTTATTACAACTGGTAAAAGCCGAGAAAAAGGCCTGACATCTGTTCGCAAACAGTTGCGCAATATGGACTTCCGATAATGGACGTAAAAGAGAAAAATAGCGGAATTGGGGTGTCAGATGACGGGTTATATCAAGAAAATCACGTTCAAAATCCAAGGATTTACTATACTGATGATTAATCAATAACTTACCCTGCATCAGGTTGCCGCTATTGGCAGAGCGTTCGCATGACATCGCCACAAAACGATAGTCATATAAGATAGCCGCCGCCCAAAGAATAAACGCCAAAACGCCCGTAATCGGAATATGCCCGTTATAGATGCGCCCTGTTTTATTCAAGGAAATCAGTTGGGGATCCAAAATGCGACGAAGGCAAAAAGAGGGTATTTCAGCTATCTGAATACATTCTTTGATGGGGCGTGCCATACCAACCGAGATGGCTGCCAAAGGGATATTCATTTCGTGTAGCAGAGAAAGTGTGACACAGGAATCCTTACCGCCTCCGACAGGAACCAGTGTCCGCCGCGACAAGTCCAAAGGTATGGTTGTTCGTTCATGATCCCGCGCGACAGGGAAATGAATATATCCTTGTAAATTCAATTGGTTTCGAACAGCAAACTCCCCCAATCCATTCAGGTAAAAACGCTCAAAGAATGCCGCTTCTTTTCGAGTCAATTGACCCTGTTCCAAGCGAATTTCCGGTGGCAAAAAAGCTTTATAATAGCTGATACCCACCGCTATGGATACATAAAAAAAGACTGTCTCTAGCGCTTCTTTCTGCATATCGGATAGCACGAAAGGAGCCTTCGGAAAAAAGATGTGCTCTTGAAAAGTATAATCACCAACGGCATAGGAAAGCGTTAACTCACCCGTTTTTTCATTGAAATGATACTTTTTATAATAAAAAATCTTGCACAATCCTTTTTTTCCTTTTAAAATACGAAATGAATTGGATAAAATCCTACACGTAATTTTACTTTTTTGCAAGGAGATAACTAAACGATGTTAAAAAAAATTTTTACAGTAGCGCATCTTGTTCTCATTTTATTGGCGCTTTCGGTGACTTTAGTTGGTTTTTTGATTTTCAAGGAGGTTTCCAGAACGCCGGAAGAGGCATTTCAGTTGGCCCAAACGGCCGAGACAGCCGGGCAACTGCGCAAAGCTGAGAAATACTATCTGAAAGCGGCTCAGTCACAAATTGTTCCTTTGGCGGGGAAAGCCTATTATCAACTGGCACATATCTATAAAACAGGAGCAGATGATCTGCCTAAAAATTATCAGAAAGTTGCCGATTATTTAGCTAAAGCGGGAGAGAAAAACATTATCCCGGCTCAATATGAGCTGGCCCTGCTCTATGATGTCGGAGATAAAATTCCGGAAGATCGTCCGATGGCTATTCGCTGGATGAATCAGGCCTCTGATGCCGGATATCCGGATGCACAATATGCAAAAGCCATTTGGATGCAGCGCGGATATTACGGACAACCGGACATGGATGAAATCGTGCGCTTGTTGCAAGCAGCTGCCAATAAAAATCATCTGAATGCCATGAAAAGTCTGATAGTCATTTATACCGACGGATATGGTACTTTCCCTCAAAACATTAAAATGGCTCAAGAGTTAACACAAACGCTGAAAAATATGATTAAGAAATAGGGGGCCTCCAGATATGACATTGATATATCGAAAAGATTATGTAGCACCACATTACCATCTGCCAACAACCGAGCTTGACTTTACGCTTCACCCGACGCGCACTCAAGTTAAAGCACGTTTAACCTTTACCGACTATGAGACCGATAAACCATTGGTGCTGAACGGCCAATATATGCAGCTTCAAAGTATTCATTTGGACGGTAAAAAACTGACAGAAGATAACTATCAACTAACCGATACAACGTTAACTTTACATCCGAAAAAGAAAAGCTTTGTGTTAGAAACAGAGGTCTTGATTAATCCCGAAGCAAACACGCGCTTGATGGGACTTTATACCTCGAACGGTATGTTTTGCACACAAAATGAGCCAGAGGGTTTTCGTCATATCACATATTATCCTGATCATTCTGATGTCCCCAGTCGTTGGATAACAACCATTCATGCCGATCGAAAAAAATACCCTGTATTACTTTCAAACGGCAATAAAATCAAAGATGAAGGAGACACAGTCGTTTGGGAAGATCCATTCAATAAGCCCTGCTATTTATTTGCTTTGGTTGCCGGAAATTTGGATGAATTAAAAGATACGTTCACGACTATGTCCGGCAAAAAAGTCGCCTTACGGCTTTATTGTGAAAAAGGGAAAGGCGACCGCTTAACATTTGCTATGCAAGCTCTGAAAAAGGCCATGAAGTGGGATGAAGAACGTTTTGGTCTTGAATACGATTTGGATCTGTTCAACATTGTGGCCGTGTCACACTTTAATGCCGGTGCGATGGAAAATAAATCGTTGAATATTTTTAACGATGCGGCATTATTAGCCTCACCCGATACGGCAACGGATGCTACTTTTGAATATATTGAGCATGTTATTGCTCATGAGTATTTTCATAACTATTCCGGGGACCGTGTCACACTACGTCAATGGTTTGAACTTTCTCTGAAAGAAGGATTTACCGTGTATCGGGATCAAGAGTTTGGCTATGATGTTCAATCACGTAGTATCGGCAGAATAGACGATGCTATGACGTTGCGCACCTACCAATTCCCCGAGGATGATGGTCCATTAGCTCATCCTGTGCGTCCTGAGGCTTATCAAAGCATTGAAAACTTTTACACAACAACCATTTATGAGAAAGGCGCAGAGCTCATCCGCATGCAAGAGGCTATTGTGGGGAAAAAGGCTTTTCGAAAAGGATGTGATTTATACTTCCGCCGACACGATGGACAAGCCGTCACCATTGACGATTTTGTGAAAGCCATTGAAGATGCTTCTGGAACAGATTTAACGGCCTTTAAACAGTGGTACTCTGTCGCCGGACGTCCCCGCGTCCACGTGGAAACACACTGGCAGGAGGCAACGCAGAGCTTGACCATCACTCTGACCCAAACACATCCCAGAAGCTCTGTTCCCTTTGTCATTCCCTTACATTACGGATTGGTTGCGGCCGACGGAACAGATATAAAAGCCGGCACATTCATCTTGCGAAAATCATCGGAAACATTCGTGTTGACGGATCTGCCGGAAAAGCCCGTTCTCTCATTAAATCGCTTTTTTACGGCACCTGTAGATATTGATATTACCTATACGGACGATGAACGGCTGCGCCTGATGACCTTGGACAACGATTTATTTAATCGATATGATGTCGGGCATCAATATGCTCTGGAAAAAATGAGTGCGAAAATCAAACAGGGCGATACACAACCCGATTTTTCCGTTATTGAAGCATTAGGATCATATTTGGTGCAACCCGATTTAGATAAGGCCTTCATCGCACGGGCGATTGTCTTACCCGGTATGGGTGAATTGGTGAATCATTCAACGGATATCGATCTTTCTGTTGCCAGAACATTACGCGATAATATGCGTCAGGCTTTCGCCAATCGATATGTGGAACCCCTGCGCGAGATATACGATACTTGTCAACCCAACGGTGGCTACCAACTGGATGCTATTGAAATAGCAAAACGCGCCTTAAAAAATGTAGCCTTGGGGTATTTAGCGCTCACGCCACACAAGGATTTAGTCTTTCAACAGTATCAAACCGCTGATAATTTGACGGATCGCTTGAGTGCTCTCGGTACATTGGTTGTGAATGATATGCCGGATAAAGAGAGGGCTCTTGCTGATTTCTATGAGCGTTATGAAGCCGATGATTTGGTCTTAAACAAATGGTTTGCTGTGCAGCTGCAAATACCACCTTACAAGGCCCTAGAGGTTGTCAAAGCACTCATCAATCATCCCAAATTCGACTATCGTAATCCCAACAAGGTGCGTGCTGTCATAGGGGCTTTTGCCGCCAATTTAGAGGCTTTTCACACACCGGACGGCTATGCTTTTTATGCCGGACAATGCGCCTTGATTGACAAGCTGAACCCCAATTTAGCCGCGCGACTGACAACGGCCTTTTCTAAGTATAAAAAAATGCCTGAAAACCTAAGGAAAACAGCCGAAAATACCCTACGTCCGCTGTTGGAAATCAAGGGGCTTTCCGTCGCCACAAAGGAAACGATAGAGCGCCTGCTGTAGACACCGTTCAGTATCCTCCCGAACCTCTCTGTTTAACAGCTATTCGGGAGGATATTTGACAAACGCCTCTTTCATGCTACAATACTAAAGGGCATACCGTCAATGCAGGTGTTTTTAAAATGAATATGGATACCAGATTAAACGCTCAAGACAAGTTTCTTTTTTTAGAGCAAATGTCATCTTTTGTGCACGGCATAGATATATCCTATCTGATGAAGCGGCGTCACAAGAAAAATTGGGCCGAATGTCGAGAAATTTTAACACAATTCCTCTGCGTCCAAATTTACACCCCCACTATTTTACGTGCCGCTTATAAACAATGGTCCGATCTGCCTTTTTGGGCACAAGAAAGTACCCCG
This sequence comes from uncultured Alphaproteobacteria bacterium, assembly GCA_944392785.1. Lineage (GTDB taxonomy): Bacteria > Pseudomonadota > Alphaproteobacteria > CAAHEQ01 > UBA3637 > CALXXW01. Next base: position 169,690 of record CALXXW010000013.1, read on the forward strand.
ATACAGATTCAGGAACTTATGCGGCAATCGCCTCAAATGACGGATATAGAGTTAACAACCGCATTAAATGCCTATCATATCCAAAGAGCCGTTCATGTATTACAAGGATATCAATCATGCCCCATACCTTTAACCCATGATGATAATATAGAAACCCATACCCACAATTTGCTTTCATGGCGAGGGGAACGCGCTCTTCGTGTTCTGCAGCAAGGCGTTTCCCAAAAGCGCTGGTCGAACAAATTATGCAAAATCGCTTTAAAAGCATCACATAAACACTTGATTGATTTAAGCTATTATCGCATCAAAGCAACGCCAAAAACAGCCGACATTCTGACAATACGTTATCAAAATAATAAGGGGAAACCTCTGATTATTTTTCCGGTTTTACAGATGACGCAAGGTTGTGTGAATGCTTGTTCGCATTGTGCCTTTTGTGCTACGGACAAAATGGCGCATATGCCCTACCCTATGTTTTTAGGTCTTCATCAAAGCCTGGATCGAGTATATCGTCGATATCCCCCCAAGGAAACCCCTACACCTTTTAGCCTATATTATCACGATTCTGATCCTCTGTCCTATCAAGATCCCATTATCGGGGCCGATAGCGGAGATGTCATGCTTTACCTAAGGAATCACCATGCGGCTTGTTATTTTTTAACGCGCGGTGTCACGGATAAAGCCTCTCGTACGGCCCTTGCCAAAGCTAGCTTAGCCTATCCGATAGCGCTTTCTTTTGTCGATACACCGGCAGAAAATATGGCAAAAAATATCCGGCAGTTAAATGATACGCTAGATATCTTGGCATTAACAACGCATAACAAGCTAACACAGATTTCCCACATGACATTAACAAACGGCTCAAGTGTTCCCTCACAGCTATTCCGTGGGGTTAATACGCGTCATGGTTGGATTCATGGCCTGGGACGAGCACGTTCTTTTTCCAAAGAGGCCATTATTCCCGTGAACACTCAAAGCATGGGACTTCTGATACGCCCGAGTGGAAATATAGAGTTATACACGCAACATAACGATCATCAAACATATACCATATTGAACTCTTTTTTCCGCCCAAAACATTCAGAAAAATCATATCACGCTTCTTCCCTGTGGCATCGTTTCTTTCGCACAAAATCCCCGACAAGACAAAAAAGTTAGCCGTTTGATCCGGATATCACGTCTAACCGTTTGTCTGCTGTTGCAGCAAAAAAAGACCTTTCATTCAAAGGCTCTTGTTTGTCCAAAGAAACAAACGAGAAGTAAACCGATTTTTTCTTTCTTTTCGACCAGTTATAAAAAAAATGAAAAAAAATAAAAAAACACTTGCTTTTTATTTCAAAATCTGATAAAAGATAACTCACATCCATTGGGGGTGTAGCTCAGCTGGTTAGAGCGTCTGCCTGTCACGCAGAAGGTCGAGGGTTCGAGCCCCTTCACTCCCGCCATTAAAAACCGCCTTTTAGGCGGTTTTATTGTATTGGCCGCACAGCTTTTTAGATACCTTGTTATATTGGCTGCACAACTTTTTTAGATACCTTGCGCCCTGTCTTAACAAAAAAGACGGGGCAAAACTCTCTGCAGAGCTCAGCCCCCCCCTTTTTTTTTCAAGCAACATTAAGAGCCCCAAATGCCGAGCCAAGAGAAATCATGATCGTTCTCGTTGACGATACATATCAAGGGCACGTTGAATGGCTTCCTTGTTAATTTCTCCTTTAAACACCGTCGTAGCGGTCCCCGTCATCAAAACTTTATCCGTATGACGCAGCCAACGAATATCCAAAATACCTCCATTTAAATGCACCTGAGCCTGAGACTGAATACGTCCGGTAGCCGCCAAAGCCACAACACTGGCCGAAGCTCCCGTCCCGCAAGCCATTGTTTCCCCCGAGCCACGCTCCCATACACGCATCCTTAAAGCGGTATCTGATAGAACCTCTATAAACTCAACATTGGTGCGATCCGGGAAATACTGCCTCATATGTTCTATTTCCTTACCCGGCGTTGCAATATCCATTGTCTCAACACCTTTGGTCTCAATAACAAAATGCGGATTTCCCATGGAAACCGGAATTCCGTGAAAATGCGTCTTTTTGTCCGACAAAATGACTGTCAGAGGTAAAGAAATTTTGGGCGAGCCCATGTCAACTTCCACTGTATCTACTTGATTATTCACAACATTTAAATGTAAAGACTTAATGCCGGAGGGTGTTTCAATGTTCAAACGCGTTTTATGTGTCAAACCATTGTCATAGACATACTTACCGACACAACGAATACCATTTCCACACATAGCCCCCTCAGAACCGTCTGCATTAAACATACGCATTTGAAAATCCGCTACTTGGGAAGGCAAAATAACAATTAAACCATCGGCAGAAATACCAAAATGCGGCTGACTGACAGCTTGGGCAATCTGCGGCCAATTTCCCTGTTCTTCAAAGCCATTTACATACACATAATCATTACCCAATCCATGCATTTTTACAAACTTCATATTTTACTCCTTCTCTGTTGTTTCATCCGGTTCCGGTAAATAAGCAAAATCGTCATTTCTCGTTAAAGAAGGATATTGCCGACCAAAGATAATGTCTGTTTGCGGCGTGTATCGCACTTGAATTTTACCCATAGATAAAGCTATTTGACGCATCAAAATGTCTTCTGACATAGAACGCAACTCTGTTGCATTTTTAATCCCTCTCCGTTCAAAGAAATATTGAAATGCCTGACTGTTTTTTTCAAGCTCCAGTGCCTTGGCAATAACGGCTCGAGAAAAACACATGCTTGCCGCTGTTTGCGGCTGTTTATCATCCTCATTATAATAATAGGTAATTGTGCGAACATTTTCTTCCATCACCAAAGCGCGTTGTGTTTCACTCATGACCACCTGCGGAGATTGCTTTAAAGCTTCATTGATATGCTTTAAATAATCGGGCGCATACCAGTCGTCATCATCCACGCGACAAAACCAGTCATAATGTGATAAATCAACATAGCGCACCGTATCCAAAAAATTTGAAAACTGATCCCGATTTTTATCTAACCGTAGCCGCAATCGACCGGCGTTGATATATTCTCGCCATTCTTCCTCCAAATTCCGACGGACAAAGGTGGACGGAACACCCTTAATCGATAAACTCACATCAAAATTCGGATAAGTTTGATGCATCATACGCAACACTTGCCCCGATAAAAAAGTCGGTCTTTTGTATGAAGTCATACAGATTAAAAAGCGATTATCCCGAGGCCCTAAAGCATGGACAAAAGCCACCAGCTCTCCTATCCACAAACATCCCAAAAGCACCAAAGCCAAAATTCTCTTTTTATTCCACATAATTATCATTCCTCATAACTGATCGAAACTGCTGACCAAAGGCAACATCTGAAGATGATGTGCGACGATTTTGCTGTCTGCCGAGGGCAGCCCCTAATTGATGCAACAAAGCATCCTCTCGCCTGTATCGGTAATCCTGAACAAAGACTTTATCGTCCCGAATATAGTTTTGAATACGTTGTGGATGCTCTTCAATATCCAATGCCGCTTTTATCACATCTCGTGAAAAACACATGGTCGGTCCCATTAAACTGCTAGAAGACGTTTCAAAAATAGTTGCCTCTTTTTTACCGTTTTGAATAATACTTGCCGAGGTTGTATATGAAACAGCCGGCTTGGGATAGGCTTTATTCAACCATTCATTCACATGCTCTAAATAGCGGGGAGCATACCAATCATCATCATCGACTTTACAAAAATAATCATAATCATCCAAATCGATATCACGGACCGTATCCAATAAATTGGATAGCTGATCCCGATTTTTATCAATACGCACACGCACACGCCCTGTATTAATATATGGCTGTAATTCCGGAATAAAAACTTCTTCGGACAAACGTTGCGGGACCCCTTTTAACGATAGACTGATATCAAAATTCGGATAAGTTTGACGCATCAATCGATATACCTGGGCTGTTGCAAATAGCGGGCGTTTAAAAGAAGAGATACACACCAAAATTCGGTGATTTTTATAAACCATCTTCTGATAAAGAGCCTTACCCCAAAGACCCTCCAGCCCCAGTACTCCCAACAATAAAATGATACCGATTTTATAGCCTTTATACGTCATAATACACTCCTTAATAATGCGGCGGCGGCACTTCCTCGGATAAGGGTTTTACACAACTTTCTTCCATAGCAGCGCGCAAACTATCGCATTGTTTTTTCAATAGGTCCATCTGTTTATTTAAATGTAGAACTGCCACATGTAAATCTTCGAGAATACGTTCCTGCTCAGCGGCCCATATTTCCAGATTTGTCATTCTTTCATCCAGCGTCATATCATCTCCTTGGATAACAAGTTAACACATGTCTTCACAAAATGCAATTTCTTTTCACAAAAAAAAGCATACGATTTTAAGGCTTGACAAGAGGGCTTTTTACCCACACATATTCCAAGTGTTATCGCAGGAACCGTTTATCAAGCAAGAGGGCATACTATGACAGCTATTATGACAGGTCTTATAAAAACATTCATGTTAAGTATCTTTTGTTTAGGTTTGCTCATCTATGCGCTTTATCATATAACAGATTATTATCTTATAAGGAGAGAACAATGACAAAACATGTTGATATGAATAGCGATACAGATAAATTATCGCCGGATGAAAAAAAGATGTTAAAACAAGAAATAAAAAAAGCTTGGAGCGAGTTTCCTTTGGATATGAAAAAATTTATCATGGAGGCAAAAAAAGAAAAGCTCAAAGCTTTGTACATGATTCAAGGTTGGGCAAAAGAAAACGGACATGAGACAATCTTAGACTTGATTTCACGCAAAATTGCACATAAAGAGGCACATATCCAAGATATGGAAAAAGATCTCAATCAATAAACGTTTGTTAGAAAAGGAGAAGAAAATGTCAGAAGTCCTACATACTTATCGCAAACAAGATTACGCTTTGGGTAATGGGCTTTTCCTTTCCCAACGTCAAGCCAGTGTCTTGCAGCAAATCGGTCTTGGCCTTTCAAACAAACAAATTGCGCATAACTTGGGTGTTGCAGAGCCAACCATTAAAATGCACGTCAGTGCCTTATTGCGTGTTTTTGGTGCTCAAAATCGCGTTCAAATTTTGTTAAAAGCCAAAGAAAAAGGGCTGATTTAAGACAATCGCTATGTAAAAAAAACACCCCGCTGAACAGCAGGGTGTTTTAAGAATAATATCTTAAATACGTCCTAATACCGTGTCCTTAAAGCGATTCAATACAGGACGAACCAAAGAACGAGCTTTTGTCGCTCCGACATCTAAAAAAGCCTCGACTTCTTCATAATGCGTCATGTAGTAATCATAACGATCCCGTAAGGGAGTCAACTGCTCTATCAGACCAGCTAGCAACATCTTTTTAATGGTGCCGTATCCCATGCCTCCTTGCCGCAAACCTTCCTCAATTTCATTGACTTGCTCGGTTGGTAATACGCCTCGAACAATCTCAAACAACAAAATTTCATCCGGATTCTTGGGCACATTGATATCCTGACAATCTGTTTTAATCCCCATGACGGCTTTTTTAAGTTCAGCGTCCGTTCCAAATAAAGGGATAACATTGCCATAGCTTTTGCTCATTTTTCGCCCGTCTGTTCCCGGTAAAACTTCCGTATGTTGCTGAGTCAAATACTGCGGAATTTTAAGAACCTGTTTCCCATAACAAGCATTAATCGCCCCGGCTATATCTGCCGCAATCTCAACATGCTGTACTTGGTCTTTCCCAACCGGGACCATATCTGTATCATAAGCTAAAATATCCGCTGCCATTAAAATCGGATACGTATATAATCCCATATTGATACCCGCATCTTGAGGCTCTCCTTTGGCGATATTTTTATCTACGGCAGCCTTATACCCATGAGCCTTATTCATAAAACCTTTTGGCGTAAAATTATTCAAAAGAACCGTAAATTCAAACAGCTCCGGCACATCAGACTGACGATAAAAAAGCGACTGCTCGGGGTTCAATCCCAAAGCCAAATAAGCCGCAGCAATTTCCCGTGTCATTTGCGCCAACATAGCGGCATCTTTCATAAAATTGACGGCGTGATAATCGGCCACAAACATCACGTGCGTACCACCCACGGCATGAACCTGATGTCCCAACTCGATGGCTGGTTTGATTGCGCCGAAATAATTACCTATATGAAGTGTTCCTGTCGGTTTAACACCTGTTAGAATGACTTTGTTTTTTAAATCCATTTTCTTAACCTTTAATTGATTTTCGAGATATTTGTGCCATTTGATACATAGACGGTTTCTGAATGTGGGCGGCTAATGCGCCCCAAGCTTCATTCTGATACGCCATAAATAAATCCGGCCGACGACAATAACGACACACCTCTCCTAATAGAATATTCATCTCTGCTTTGGCCTCCTGCGGCTGAGGATGAAACGTGGCAGCATAGGCTTGAATAATAGCAGCAATATCATTTTTTGAAACGGTTGTCTTTAATACCTGGCTGGAATAAAGCCACCGAGCCACTTGACTCCAACGTTGTTTACGCGTTTCACGGAACTCGTTATAGGAGGGCAAGGCACCCGGACTGGAAGTACGCACACGGCTTTCAGCCATCATCGTCCGAAAATCCGAGCGACGAACGGCACGTTCAAAGCTGGGAAACTTTTTTAAACTTCCCAAATTATAATACAAGTCTAACACAACGCATTGAGCAAAAACCGGCAGATTGAAAAAATCTATCCCCTTTCCACGTACTGTCTCTTTTTTTAAATCTTTCCGAATACGATCAATCATATCCATTCCCACATGGTAAGCCGAACGTTCCGCATCCTTCTTCGAAATACAATACGTGGCCAACTCTGCTTCGGAGCGCCGCGACAGTTGACGTAAAAAAGTTGAACGCTCGGCTGCAGAGAGTGCTCGTCCCTCCCGATAAACGGTCATATCCAAATTTTTAAATAAATTCGGATGCGCTTCAGCATTCAACCCGTATCCTACCGTCACTTTCCCTGCCGTACAACGATAGAAATTCAGGCGCTCTCCTTCATTTAATTTCAGGGATTCAAAATAAACAGCCCATAAGAAATTTTTCTTATCCTTTATCGAGGATCCATCCTCAGGCCCCTTGGAAGCTTGCAATATCTCCGGCGCCGCAACAACTGCTCCGGTAGCCAGCAAACCTTTCAAAAAGCCTCGTCGTCCAACACCTGACGCCTGTTGAGAAGGCACTTTTGGAGCCTGTAAACGAGCCTCTTTTTCGGTCTCTGTTTCACGGAACAACTCTTTTAGTCGATTGAATAACGACACGGTAAAACTCCCTTTCTCATCACTTTTACACGATTTTCTGACGAAATTCAAGCAAAAAATTCAGAGAGCTTTTTTATCAACGTTCGATTGTTCTTGGTTTTCGAGAAGAAGACGAATCCTCCCGAAGAACACTTTCCAGACAAAGCAATCGCATCTGATTACGACGTCGGTTATTTTTGGTGGTACACTCTGCTTGAAGCGTCGGAATCAACGTCTGGAGCGGCGTACTTTTAAAAGCGGAAACAGCTGCCGAAAATTTTTTAAATTCATGACGATATTTGTGAAAACCACAGTTATAAATTAAGTCCAAAACGACTAATTGTATACCTCGTGGCAAGGCATCAAAATGCGGATACAGGCTTTTTGCTTGTTCCATAACACGTTCAATTGCCGTATAATTCAAGCGTTGTATATCTTCAGAGCGCAATAAAAAAAGTTTCGACACACCAACCGTTTTTGGATGTAATTTTCCCTCTTTATCCCGCCAGGGAAACATATTGGGAAGATCTTGAGCCGACCGATCTGCCGAATATACCCCGGCAGGTGTCAAGCGAAACTCCGGATATTTGCGGATTTGCGTCAAATCACATGCCAACTCACGACACATTACTTCCGTCTCAGACGTATTTTTAAAAACGTGGCCATCGCGCCTTTCCAAACGATACAACGGCATGCCCTGTGCTATCATACAGTGAGACAAATGGACGCCTTGACCGGCTGTCACACCCCCTTTATCATCATACAAGAACGGTATATCCCGTTCACTGTGACAACATAATAAATTAAAGGCTTCCAGCAGTGTCGTCTCCGTCGTATTCAACACCATCCGCGGCACCAAGATATCGTCATCCTCCGCCAAGGTCGATGCCTTAGTCCGTTCGACACCACCGGCCAAAACGGTCGCACACAAAAGCGAGCGCCAGACAGAACTCATTTCTTTGAAATTCATATGCCACACACTCCTCTTGTCTTAAAGGATACCACTTTTTTTCATTTTGACAAGAAAAAGCTTGCAAATTGAACGAGAGTATTTTACTATTTCACTCAGAACGTTATCAATAAGGAGGGGGAGAAATGTCTCAAGCACTTTTAATTACAGGCGTTGGTATGGCCGGCGTATTTGTCTTTTTAATTCTGCTAATCACCATCATGAATATCTTACATTTTTGTATCGCAGCAGACAAGGCTCAACCGTCTTTAAACAAAATCGCAGCCGCGATTGCTTTTATTAAATATCGCAAGTAAAAAATCAGGAATGGGGAGAAAAAATGATTAAACACAAACGCAAAAAAGTTTCATTTATGTGTACCGCTTTTCGAGACGGATTCCAATCCGTCTACGGTTCACGTGTTTTATCCAAAGACTATATGCCCGTCGTGGCCGAAGCTGTCAAAGCCGGATTTACAAATATCGAATCGGGAGGCGGCGCCTCATTCCAATCTGCGTTCTTTTACAACAATGAAAATGCTTTTGATGTCATGGATTCTTTCCGGGAAATTTGTGGACCGGATGTTAATCTTCAAACGTTAGCTCGAGGTGTCAATGTGGTTGCACTTGACTCACAAAGCTCTGAAATGATTGATTTACATGCACGCTTGTTTAAAAAACACGGTGTTTCAACCATTCGCAATTTTGATGCTTTGAATGACCCGGAAAACTTGCTTTACAGTGCACAATGTATCCAAAAAGCAGGTCTAAAACACCAACTGTGCATCGCCATGATGGCTCTACCTCCGGGATGTGAGGGAGCTCATACTCCTGAATTTTACACTCAAGTCTTAAAACGCTTTTTAAAAGCCGAAATTCCCTTTGACTCCTTGTGTTTCAAAGATGCCTCGGGAACTTCGTTGCCGGCAACCGTATATGAAACCATTCAGCGCGCCCGTAAGTTAATCGGGTCTAAAGTCCCCATCGAGTTTCACTCGCATGAAACAGCCGGCGTCGGACTCGCCTGTTATTTAGCCGCCATTCAAGCCGGGGCAGATATTGTTGATCTTTCATTGGCACCGGTCTCGGGCGGAACCTGCCAACCGGATGTTGCAACCTTGTGGCACGCCTTGCGCGGTATGGACTATGAGTTGGATGTCGATATAGATGCCGTTATGCAGGTTGAAGAGCATTTAAAAGAAGCTCTAAAAGATTACTTCCTCCCCCCTGAAGCTTTACATACCGAACCTAGAATCCCTTGGTCACCGATGCCGGGAGGAGCACTGACAGCCAACACCCAAATGCTACGAGACAACGGATTGATGGACAAATATGGCGAAATCATCGTTGCCATGGAAGAAGTCGTTCGAAAGGGTGGTTTTGGTACCTCGGTCACCCCTGTCAGTCAATTCTATTTCCAACAAGCCTTCAATAACGTTATGCAGGGGCCGTGGAAGAAAATAGCCGAAGGATATGGCAAGATGGTATTGGGATATTTCGGCAAGACGCCCGTCGCGCCGGATGCTCAAGTGGTTCAAATCGCTGCGGAACAATTAGGTTTAACACCAACAAAGGAAAGCGTTCTAACACTAAACGATCAAAATCCCAACAAATCCCGCTCTCACTATGAAAAACAGCTTCACGAAGCCCATTTACCCATAACAGATGAAAATGTTTTCATTGTAGCGGCCTGCGGAGAAAAGGGCATTGCCTTTTTGGAGGGGAAAGGAAAAGTCGGCGTTCGATATAATCAACCCTCTACACCCAAAGCAGCTCAAGCCGAAACATATCGCCTTGTCATCGGAGGTGAAACTTTCAACGTTAAATTAGATGGATCACACGCCACCGTTAACGGAGAAGTTTTTGATATAACGGATGAAACTCATCTTGAAGAGAAAGCCTCAACTCCCTCCTCTACACAGGCAAATACGTCATCTGAAAAAGGCGTTAAAATCATTGAAGCAGGAACTCCGGGTGTCATAACCAACATCCTGGTTAAACCGGGCGATCACGTCATGGCCGGACAAAATGTGGGAGTTGTTGAAGTCATGAAAATGGAAACTTTCGTCAAAGCCCCCTGCAACGGCACCGTTCAAACGGTTTTCGTTCAAAAAGGTGAGCAAATCAAAACAGGGCAAAAGTTATTTGAGGTTGTATTATGAAAACAGAGAATATCAAAAAAATCGTGATTTGGTCAAGCGTTGCCGGCATCATTTTGGCTCTTTTGTGGATAGGGACATACTTGTCTCCGACCATGGCGGAAATCATGAATGATACGGGTATTGCCTCACTTATTCAGTCAAAAGAAACCAATAATATGTTGGTACCAAAAGGCGTGGGACAACTGATCATGATAGGAATCTGTCTGATACTGCTGTTCTTGGGAATCCACAAAAAATTTGAACCTCTTTTACTGGTTCCGATCGCTATGGGAGGTCTGTTAGCCAATATGCCGGCAGCCGGTATGACCGATACGGACGGCCTTCTGAGTGTTCTTTATCACATGGGGGTTTCAAACGGTTTTTTCCCTATGATTATCTTCTTAGGGGTTGGTTCCATGACGGACTTTGGTCCCTTATTGGCTAATCCCAAGACAGCTTTGCTGGGAGGAGCAGCTCAATTTGCAATTTTTGGTACTTTTTTAGGCGGCATGATATTAAGCGCCTATACTCCCTTAAAACTCACTTTACAACAAGCGGCTTCGATTGCCGTTATTGGCGGAGCAGATGGGCCGACCTCTATTTTTTTGGCCGGTAAATTAGCTCCGGAGCTTTTGGGTGCAATAGCCGTTGCGGCTTATTCCTATATGGCTTTGGTACCAGTCATTCAACCTCCTATTATGCGGGCTTTGACGACAAAAAAAGAGCGAATGATTGAAATGAAACAACTGCGTCCCGTTTCGCAACGAGAAAAAATTCTCTTCCCGATAGCCGTGATTTTACTGACGGGTTTATTTGTTCCCATGGCGGTTCCTTTAGTCGGTATGCTGATGTTCGGCAACCTTCTGAAAGAGACAGGTGTCACCAAACGCCTTTCAGATACGGCCGAAAATGCTCTGATTAACATAACCACTATTTTCCTGGGGATTTCCGTGGGGTCTAAATTATCAGCTGAATTATTTTTGGTTCCGCAAACGCTGATCGTTTTGGTATTAGGTGTTATCGCCTTTGCTATTGGAACGGGAAGCGGGGTTCTCATGGCCAAGCTGTTGAATCTTTTTACACGCGATAAAATCAATCCTCTGATTGGCTCGGCCGGTGTTTCTGCCATGCCCATGGCTGCTCGTGTATCGCACAATCTGGGACAAGAAGCCAACCCCAACAACCATCTTTTGATGCATGCAATGGGAGGAAATGTCGCCGGCGCTATCGGTTCAGCTATCGCGGCTGGTATTTTGTTAGCTCTTTGTCAATAAAACGCTTTTCTTTTAGCTAAAAATGTGATATAAAAGGCTCACTTTTATTTCAGATTAACTATCGTGATTTATGTAGAAGGATAAAGAATGGAAGAACAAATTCAAACATTGAAACCTCAAGTATTGACGGCTATCCAAACAGCAAAGACCCTTGCCGAAATAGAAGAGGTCCGTGTTCAAGCTCTGGGGAAAAACGGAACAATTACCGGATTGATGAAAGAGTTGGGGAATATGGAACCTGACAAGCGCAAAGCGGCTGGACAAATCCTTAATGTATTCAAAACAGAAGTCTTGACCGAAATTGAGGCTAAAAAGAAGGCCTTGGAGACCGCCGAACTCAATGCGCGACTGGCCATGGAAAGTATAGACGTCACACTTCCCTCTCGTCCGGAAACAACAGCCGGTCGTGTTCACCCTATTTCCCAGGTGATGGAAGAAATGTTGACGATTTTCGGACAGATGGGATTTGAAATGGCAGAGGGACCGGATATAGAAGATGATTGGCATAATTTTGAAGCCTTAAATATCCCGGCCGACCATCCGGCGCGACAAATGCAAGCCACTTTCTTTATGGAGGGGGATCAAAAATCGCTTTTACGCACACAAACATCTGGCGTACAGATTCGGACCATGGAGACAAAAAAACCACCGATTCGCATTGTGGCTCCTGGACGGACATATCGCAAAGACTATGATGCAACTCACACGCCTATGTTTCATCAAATTGAAGGGTTGGTCATTGATAAGACGACCACTCTTGCTCATTTGAAGGGAACGTTGATGGAATTCATGAAGTTGTTCTTTGAAACGGATGATATACAATTACGTTTTCGCCCATCTTTCTTTCCTTTCACAGAGCCATCTTACGAGGCAGATGTCGGCGGCGCTTTGGCCCGCAATATCGGGAAAGAATGGATTGAACTGCTGGGTTGTGGTATGGTCCATCCGAATGTCTTAAAAAATTGTGGCTTGAATCCTGATGAATATCAAGGCTACGCTTTCGGTTGCGGTATTGACCGTTTTGCAATGTTAAAATACGGCATCCCGGATTTACGTGGTTTCTTTGAGGCGGATATGCGTTGGATTAAGCACTTTGGCTTTTTACCCACAGATGTCCCGACAATTACGAATGGCTTATCAATGAACGGAGGAAATAAGAAATGCTAGTTTCTTTGAAATGGTTGGAAAAGCATTTAGATACAACCGCATCTGTCTCGGAAATCGTCGAACGCTTGACGATGATCGGTTTAGAGGTCGAAGAAGTCAAAGATCCATCGGCAGACTTAGCTCCCTTCATTATCGGTGAAATCAAAACCGTTATCCAACACCCAAATGCTGATCGATTAAAAGTTCTGACTGTTTGGACCGGAACGGAAACACTGCAAATTGTTTGTGGCGCTCCAAATGTTCGTGTCGGGTTAAAGTCTATTTTGGCTCGTCCCGGAGATATCATTCCCAAGCTGGGAACCAAGCTGGAAAAAGGGGTTATTCGCGGGGTTGAAAGTCAGGGCATGATGTGTGCGGAAGATGAATTGAATCTGGGAGAAGATCACACGGGCATTATTGAGCTTGAAACAGAGCTGCCTGCCGGCACACCAATAACGGATGTTATAAAAACCGATGTTATCTTGGATGTTAATGTCACACCTAATCGTCCGGACTGTCTGGGCATTCGTGGAATCGCCCGAGATTTGGCCGCCACAGGGATTGGAACATTCATTCCCGAAAAACGGGAAAAATTAACAGATGCTTTCCCCTCCCCCATTCATGTTTCCATCACGGATAAGGCTTGTCATCACTTTGTCGGACGTTATATCCGCGGTGTTAAAAACGGCGAAAGCCCCACTTGGTTGAAAGAATTGTTATTATCCGTCGGCTTGCGCCCCATTTCGGCACTGGTCGATATTACAAATTACTTAAGCATAGGAGCTTGTCGTCCTCTCCATGTTTTTGATGCCGATAAAATTGTCGGAAATTTGGTTATTCGTTCGGCTCAAAATGGTGAAAAAATGATGGCTTTGGACGACAAAGAATACACTCTTTCCGAGGGTATGACTGTTATTGCCGACGATAACGGCGTTCAAAGTATCGCTGGTGTAATGGGCGGCACAGCAACCGCCGTGACGGCCGAAACGACTTGTATCTTTTTGGAATCGGCGTTTTTCACGCCGGAAAGCATCGCTCGAACGGGGCGCTTGCTCAACCTTGTATCCGATGCTCGCACACGCTTTGAGCACGGTGTGGATCCGGCCAGTTGCCGTTCGGGAAACGATCTGGCAACACAGTTGATTTTGGAACTGTGCGGCGGAGAGGCCTCGGCTCCTGTAGAAGCGGGTTCAGCACCCACAACACAACCGGAAATAACTTTTGATTTTGGTTTGGTGGAAAAAATATGCGCTCTGTCCATTCCTCGGGAAGAAATGGTATCCATCCTGCAGGCGTTGGGTTTTGAGGTAGATCATCAACGTATTCGTGTCCCATCTTGGCGGGTCCATGATATAAAGCAACCTATTGATTTAGTGGAGGAAATTGTTCGAATTCATGGTCTTAACAATTTACCGGAAATGAAAATGAGATCGGAAACACTACCAACCGGCATGTTATTGCCTCATCAAAAACGGGAATCCATCGTCAGACGGACCTTGGCGGCTCGCGGTTTGAACCAGGCCATTACATGGTCCTTTATGGATTCACGTTTAGCCCAGTATTTCGGTTCAAAAAATGTACGTATTGCCAATCCTATTTCCTCCGACTTGGATGAAATGCGGCCCAGTTTAATCCCTAATTTATTGAGCGCCGTTAAGCGTAATCAAGATTATGGTATTAAGGATGTGCAATTATTTGAAGTCGGTCCCGAGTTCTACTCGGCTATTCCCGGAGAACAGCGCATGGTCGCAGCCGGAGTTCGGGCCGGTTCTTGGACTCTGCGTCATTTCGCAGAGGCAACACGCCCAGTTGATGTGTTTGATGCCAAAGCTGATGCTTGGGATGCCTTATGCAGTATGAATGCCCCTCAAAATTTACAAGTCTTCCGAAATGCTCCGTCATGGTATCATCCGGGGCGTTCGGGCTCGTTCCAATTAGGGAAAAACATTGTCGCTGTTTTCGGTGAAATTCATCCCTCAATTTTAAAGGTTTATGACATAAAAACACCTGTTGTCGCTTTTGAGGTGTACATGGATGCTCTGCCCTTGCCTAAGCCCAAGGGAAAGACGATTAAGCCCTTAAAGCTTTCCAATTTGACACCTTTGACACGTGATTTTGCCTTTGTAATGGATAAATCTGTCGATGCGGCCAAAGTCATAGCGAGCATTCAAAATGTCAATCGAGACTTAATTAGCCATGTATCCGTTTTTGATGTGTATGAAGGAGAACACCTACCGGAAGGCAAAAAACAGCTGGCTTTTCAAGTTGTCATCCAACCCGTTGATAAAACATTAACGGATAAGGAGATTGAGATTCTTTCAACACAAATCATCAATTTGGTGTCTCGCAACACAGGAGCAACTCTTAGAAGCTAACACTCTGATAAAACGCAGTGATTCCCTAAATTGCTGCGTTTTTGCTGCTCTGTCAGAACCCCATTGATTTTGGCGACCGAGGTCATGGGACAGCCTATTCGTTTAATATAAAAAACAGCCTTTGGAAAAAGGCTGCTTTATCATTGGTGGGTGCGACAGGGATTGAACCTGTGACCCCTACCGTGTGAAGGTAATGCTCTCCCGCTGAGCTACGCACCCCAAGTTCAATGGAAGAGTTTATACACCGAACTCAAAAAGATGTCAAGAAAAAAAGCAATATTTTTTGACTTTTTCTTATGACTCTCTTTGTCTGTTTATCTGATACGCCGTAAAAAACAGGGAAAGACTACCATGCCCATAACTGGGAATAATCCGAAAATCGGCTTTTGGAAGAACCTTGGCCAATTCATACGCTTGTGATACAGGACAACACATATCCAATCTGTTATGTAAAATAACCGTTGGAATATGCCGTATTTTATCAGCGTTTTGCAACAACTGATTGTCTTTTAAGAAATACTGATTTCGATCATAATGCAGGAAAATACGATGAGATAATACCGCTTGAGGCGTCACCTCCACCGGCGAGAAAGTCACCTCTTTGGAACCAATCGCATATTCCAAGCCACGATAATAACGCAAAGCTTTTTCTTGATCTTTTACATCCTTTGAAAAAATCAAATTATAGAAATAAGCCGCCGGCGTTTGTGGCGCCGCCATTTTTTCCAATTGCTCCCAATAGTCGGCATAAAATAAAGGAACAACCGGCGATAAACAGGCACTGTCTTGAGAACGCCCCAAAAAGATACTATTAACGAAAATTCGCTCTACCCTATCCGGATACGTCTCGGCAAACAATAAGGCCAATGTCGCTCCGAAAGAGCCGCCCGACACAGTGATTTTTTCCTGAATACCTAAATAATCTAACAGATGTAAAGCATCCTGTAAGGTATCTTGAGATGTGTTTTTATAAAATGGATCTTCTGCTGTTGATTGACCACATCCTCTTTGATCGAACAGTAGGACGCGATGCGTCTTTAAATTAAAAATAGAGGCATTTTTCGCTTTGGCACCCCCTCCGGGACCACCGTGAAAAAAAAGAACGGGACGACCATCCGGATTGCCTATATCCATATAGTGAATCTGATGACCATCGACACATGGTAAAAACCCTTCGGCCCGTGGTTTAAGATATGTTTGACGCAACTTAAATAAAAAAATCTGAAAACGTCTTATCATGATTCCTTTCCCCTTTTCTGGTCTTGGAAGGGCGATAACAATAACAGAGGAAAAACGCAACATACGCTCCCACCAAGCTTATACACCCATGTCCAACAACCCTATGATATATTTTTTTAAGTCGAATGTCAAGCCCCAAAACATTTTTACCCTTTGCTTCGTTTATTTTGAACAGACGCCACCCATACCGGAGACAATGTCTTGCGGTCTGAATTGTTAGCCTCACTTAGACCACGCTTAGATTTTACCATCTTATCATGTTGAATGATTGTCGCTAATAATGGTTTTTTTTTAGACTCTTTCACTAACGTTGCCATCAATTCTTTATTTTGAGAAAAAGCAATCAGAAGCTGATTTTTCAAGGATTCTTTTCCCTCGGCGACGACTTTATCCCCTTCGCTTGTCCATGTGTAAACGGCACGGCTATCATTTTGCTGGTGTCTGAGCATATCAATCATGGCAAATATCTCCGCTATCGTTTCTATTGACCCATATGGAGAAAAAGGATCTTGGATAAGATATTGTTCCAAAACAGGCTCAACTATGGCATGCGTATCATGCTCCATATAACCAACCTTTTTGTAGTTCTTCTGCTGTGCTTTTTGGGAAAAACCAATGCCGGAAAATGTAAAAATATCCTTTAGCCCATCCATAACAAAATGACTGGTTTCACCCACGAAATTATTTTTATTTCGAAAGGCGTGCGAAACTTCGGGGACAAAATCAGAAACATCATTAATGTATATATGTCCTCGACCGCCGGGAGAATAATTAGAGCGCCGGTGATTTAACAAGCTGGCTGTCCAAGAGTTGTCATCTTTCGTGTATGAGATTCTCGGGTTGCCCGAAGCATCCAATATGTCGTAAATCCGTCCCTGTATATCTTCTTTTTCTCCACTCGCCAACGGATTAGTGGATAAATACTCTGCGGCATCTGCTATGATTTTTTGCTCATACTCTGTATAGGGATTATCTTTGGGTAATTGCGTATCCTTGGATTTGGCGGAAATTTTTTCTTGAGCCGCCATAACATCGCCATAGTTAAAATTCCTTTTACCGTCTTGCGTGATTAAACCTAATGTTTTCATAACGTACAACATATCGGGATGAACTCGAGTTTTTTGTTTTTGAAGCACCGTATAGGCTTGGAAAAAGCTTGGCTCCTCATGGGTATCCCTTTCAACCTGTGTCGCAACCGAGGCGTCCGATTCTGTTTCTGTAGCCGTTTCCGCACGAGCCTCTGTTCCAGCCAATCCCGCTGTCAGACCGGCTGTCAAAGCTGCCGCCTGAACCGTCTTTTGAACCGATTTTTTTAATTTATCTTGTAATCCCATAACATTCTCCAATATCTTTCAAAGAAGGGTAAAATCTACTTTGCATAGTATAGCTATCTTTTTCTAATTCGTCAAATGGCAATACCAACCATCAAACACAAGACGGAAATCCTACACGAGATGGTGTTATAGGATATTGACCCGAGCACCAAAATGATATATCATGCTGAAGTGTAGGCATCACACGTCATTAAGGAGTAAAAAATGCAACAACAGAATTGGCATGATATTATTTCGCAATTTGCCTCGGGACAGCAAAGAGTTTTAAGCGTTTTTAGGGAACTGGTCAAGACCTATCCTACAAGTAAAAGGCAGGAAGCTCTGCAATTAATGGAAGAAACAGCGGATGAAATGGAGCATCATGGATATCACTCTTACCCTTATCACAATGATTTGAAGGAGGGATTAAGGAAACTGTTTGGACTATCTTCGCATACAGCGGAGGCTTTGATGATGAGCTATCAACTGGCAACACCAGCCACTCGCACAAAATTGAAAAAAGAGATGGAAAAAGGGTCTGATACACGGGCCTTTTCACCCTCTTTTTTGCGTCATACACCATCCATTATACATCGTGCCATTCTGAGAAACAAATTAAATCAATATGCAAATAAAATTCCTTCTTTGGGCAAACAAATTTTACGGATACAAACGCCTCCCGGAAGAGAACTGACTTATCAGGATATAAATAGTCATCATCCTTTATGTGCGACATTTTTTCGTCTGGCACAGCTATCCTCGGACAAAAGACAACAAGTCATTCAACTTATTCTTAACAGTCAACAGCTTACTCACCTATCGGATATTGACCGAGGTGTCTCCTATTTAGCGTTAAAATTATTACCATTCTTAACATCTGCTCAGCAGCCGACAAAACATTTACCGCAACAAAATGAACAAGCAGAAAACATAAAACAAACCTATAATACCGTGAAGGTTTTCGGATGGTGTTTGTTGACTCAAAATCCCTATGATCAAGATAGATGGATTAAATTAATGGAAATGAAGCCTCAAAACCAATTTATCGCGCGAGATTATGACTTTCAACATTGCTAGAGCGATTAGCACCATCCATGAAACGAAAAAGACAGGGGCGTTTCCTGTCTTTTTTTGATTTTTTCCTTGATTTTCAAAAAAGGATACGATAGAATACTTCCATTCATTTGAGAAAAGGAAAAATCATGTCAAAATATAAAGAAACAAAAGCGCTAGATGATAAATTTGACGCGGCTGCCATAGAAAAACGCAGCATGCAATTTTGGGAAGAAACCGGCATTTATCAGTATGATAAAACAGCTCCTCGTGACAAAACATTTATTGTTGATACCCCTCCTCCGACCGTTTCTGGTTCATTGCATATCGGACATATTTTTTCCTATACACAAGCCGATGTTATGGTTCGTTATCATCGCATGATGGGAAAATCTATTTTCTATCCCATCGGTTGGGATGATAACGGTTTACCGACCGAACGACGCGTTCAAAATTATTTCAATATTGCTTGCAATCCGGAAATTCCCTATGATCCGGCCTTTCGCCCCAAACATGACCCCAAATCCGATGCTCGGCGTCAAGATGTCTCGCGCCGAAATTTTATCGAAGCCTGTAATGAATTGGTGAAAATGGATGAGGCGGCTTTTGAAGATATTTTCCATCGGATCGGACATTCCTATGATTGGTCCTTGAAATATGCGACCATTGACGACATTTCCATTAAAGAGGCTCAGAAGTCTTTCCTGGATTTAGTAAAAAAAGGCATGGCTCGTTCCGTTGAGGCTCCTACCATGTGGGATATCACGTTTCAATCGGCTATTGCGCAAGCGGAAATAGAAGATCGTGAAACGGCTGGTTTCTTCCACGATATTCAATTCACCGTCGAAGGAGACACTACCACTTTCACCATTGCCACAACTCGTCCCGAATTTCTGCCGGCATGTATCGCCGTCGTGGCACATCCGGATGATGAGCGCTATAAACCCTTCTTTGGTAAAAAAGCCATTGTTCCTATTTTTGATATTCCTGTTCCCATCGTCCCCTCCGAACATGCTGAGCCCGACAAAGGAACGGGAATCATGATGGTTTGCACCTTCGGAGATGCGGCAGACGTTGCCTGGTGGAAACAATCCGGATTACCCATCAAACAAATTATTGGCTTAGACGGTCGCATTATCAATCAGGAATATGGTCAAGGTAATTTCGTTTCCTTGAATCCGGAAAAAGCAAAAAACTATTATAATCAACTGATCGGTTTAAAGGTCAAAGATGCCCGTTCAAAAGTCGTTGAATTTTTACGTACTGAGAACAAGTTATTGGGAGAACCTAAACCATTAATGCATCCGGTAAAATTCTATGAAAAAGGATCTATTCCGCTTGAGTTTGTTTCATCACGTCAATGGTTCGTCTCCTTACTGGCTTATAAACAACAGCTATTGGAGATGGGACGAAAAATCAAGTGGACACCGGCTCATATGCAAGCTCGCTATGAAGCATGGGTAGAGGGATTAAATCAAGATTGGTGCATTTCTCGCCAACGCTTTTTTGGTGTTCCCTTCCCGGTCTGGTATCCCATTAACGACAAAGGTGTTATTAACTATGATGCTCCTATTTATGCCACACCAGATCAATTACCGGTCGACCCCATGACAGCTGTGCCGACCGGTTATACAGAAGCACAACGTGGTCAACCTAACGGTTTTATCGGGGATAAAGATATCATGGATACGTGGGCGACCAGTTCGTTAACTCCGCAGATTGCCATGGCTCATGCGCCGCAGGGACATCATTTGTCATTACCTTTTGATATGCGTCCACAGGCTCATGACATTATTCGCACATGGGCATTTTACACCATCATGAAGGCTTTTGCTCATGAAGGAACTCTTCCTTGGAAAGAAGCTTTAATCAGCGGATTCATCCTGGATCCGGATCGCAAAAAAATGTCAAAATCTAAAGGCAATGTCATCACACCGATAGATTTATTGGATAAACATTCCGCCGATGCTGTCCGTTATTGGGCTGCCCGCGCAAAAATGGGCATCGATACGGCCTTTGAAGAACAAATCATGGAACAGGGTCGAAAGCTCTGTATGAAAATTTTCAATGCCAGTAAATTTGTCTTTATGATGGTTAAAAACGCGGGCTTATCCATGAATCAGAACTATCGTTTTGGCATCACGGATGACTTTGACAGAGCATGGGTCGCCCGTCTGGCTAATGTGGTCGAAGTGGCCAATAAAGCCTTTATGTTAAATGATTATGCTTTTGCCCTTGAGATGACGGAAAAATGTTTCTGGGACTTTTGTGATAACTATTTGGAAATTGTCAAAGGACGTGCCTATAGCCAAACACCGGCTTCAGCTGTCTCAACTTTAATGTTGACGATTGATACACTGATACGTTTGTTCGCACCTTTCTTAGCCTTTACGACCGAAGAGGTTTGGCAATCTCGCCCCTGGAGTCAGACAGAAACTTCTGTCCATATTACCTCCTTCCCACAGGTTTCAGAGTTTGAAGGCTTGACCGGAGATATCCGTATTTATGAAAAAACACAGGAAGTAATCAACCTTATTCGAAAAGAGAAAGCCGAGCAAAAACGCTCCCTTAAAACACCTATCTTAGCCTTAACAATTCAGGCTGATGCTCCAACGATCTCTTTGTTGCACCCGGCCGTTCAGGATATTATCAATGCTTCAAATATCAAAGAAAATGCCTTTCGTTTTATCGAAGGGAACTCATTAAAACTGGATACTTGTATGCTTGGGGAAGATGAAAAAAAAGTCAAATAAACTATGTCTTTGATAGGAAAACGCTCCGATATATTTCGGAGCGTTTTTAGTTGGCCTCAATTTTAAAAAATGATGAATGAACACCATTTTCTGCTCTCTGAGGATTTTCCCTTTCAAGCAGTGTTTTGCTTTTCTACTCTAACTTTCTTCTTTGTGCATCCGTTCCAAGAAATGCTCTAGCCAGTGGATGTTATACTGACCATCAATAAATTCAGGATCCGAAATAATGCGCTGATGAAGCGGGATTGTCGTTTGAATCCCTTCAATGACAAACTCCTCCAAAGCGCGACGCAAGCGCATCAAAGCACCATTACGCGTGCGGCCATGCACAATTAACTTAGCCACCATGCTATCATAGTTAGGCGGTA
The DNA here is from genome assembly GCA_944392785.1 of uncultured Alphaproteobacteria bacterium. Lineage (GTDB taxonomy): Bacteria > Pseudomonadota > Alphaproteobacteria > CAAHEQ01 > UBA3637 > CALXXW01. The sequence goes on from CALXXW010000013.1 coordinate 191,585, forward strand.
CCTGATATCCCGCATACATGCCCGAATCCACACGCACATCCAATCCACCCGGAACATGCCATTGACCGATTCTACCGGGACACGGAATGAATGTTTCCGAATTTTCAGCATTGATACGACATTCAATAGCACAACCGTTAAACTTAATATCGTCCTGTGTATATCCTAGAACAGCGCCACCGGAAACACGAATTTGATCACGCACAATATCAACTCCTGTCACCGCCTCTGTAATCGGGTGTTCCACTTGAACACGTGTATTCATTTCCAGAAAATAAAAACGGCCGTTTTCATACAAAAACTCAATTGTTCCCACATTGGAATAGCCCAGTTTTTTCATGGCATTTGCCGCAATCATGCCGATTTCTTTTCGTTGTTCGGGGTTTAAAGCGGGAGATGGAGATTCCTCCAACACTTTTTGATGATTCCGTTGCAGCGAGCAATCACGCTCTCCCAAATGCACGACATTACCGTAATTGTCTCCTAAAATTTGAATTTCAATATGACGTGGTGTTTGCAGGTACTTTTCGATATAAACCATATCATTGGCAAAAGAACTTTTGGCCTCATTTTTAGCCAAAGAAAAAGCCTCAGCCATCTCCGCGGCATTATGAGCAACCTTCATGCCCTTTCCGCCGCCTCCGGCAGCGGCCTTAACAATGACAGGATACCCGATTTTTTCACCCCACATAAGGGCGTCTTCAACGGTTTTGACCTCGCCATCAGAGCCGGGAATCACCGGCAATCCGGACTCAATCGCCGCCTTTTTCGCCGTCACTTTATCACCCATCATTCGAATCATTTTAGGACTGGGACCGATAAAAGTGATTCCATGCGCTTCAACCATCTCAGCAAAATCAGCATTCTCGGATAAAAACCCATACCCCGGATGAATAGCGTCTGCTCCGGTTATCAAAGCCGCAGAAATAATAGCCGCTTTATTCAAATACGAATCTTTAGCCGGCGCAGGACCGATACACACCGCTTCGTCGGCCAGTTTAACATGCATGGCATTCGCATCAACCGTCGAATGCACCGCAACCGTTTTAATGCCCATCTCTCGACAGGCGCGATGGACACGTAAAGCAATCTCACCTCGATTGGCGATTAACACTTTTTCAAACATCTTTTATTCCACATTGAATAAGGGTTGATTATATTCTACGGGACTTCCGGATTCAACCAAGACTGCTGAGATTGTCCCGGCTTTATCGGACTTAATCGGATTAAATGTCTTCATAGCCTCGACCAAACAGACCGTCTGACCGACCGAGACTTTATCACCGACCTTCACAAAAGCCGGCGAATGAGGGTCTTTTGAAAGATAAACCACGCCCACCATCGGTGAAACAATATGATTTTCCGGTTTTTTATCCGGCAAAGGAGCATTTCCCGTCACGGCAGGAACAGCCGGCGTAGATGGCACCATCGGGACAGCCGGGGCCGGAGCTGCGACAATTTCTGTAGCCGCTTTTGGACCCACGACCCGCAGATAGACGCCGTTTGCCTCATACTCGATTTCAGATAATTTGTTATCGTGCAGTAATTTTGCTAATTCTTCAATAGATTGCTTTTGTTCATTTTCCATAATAACACCTCTGATATAAATAAACGTTATTCTAACTTTCTACCTTATTTTTCACAAAAATGCAAGGCTTAAAAAAAGAATCTTTTATGACAGAGAATTTTCCTTAAACCGTACGGCCATAAATATCTTCATAACGAATGATATCGCTTTCATCCAGAGTTTGCCCTGTTTGCACTTCGATAAATGTCATGGGGACATCTGTGCGATTGGCGATACGATGTTTTTGCGCGATATCAATAAAAATATGTGTATTAGCCGGTGCTGACCAGATACGCTCTTCTAAGGTAATTTCTGCCGTTCCCGAAGCAATAATCCAATGTTCCGAGCGAAAACGATGCGACTGCAGTGACAAGACTCCCTTGGGATGAACAACGATTTTTTTGACAATGTAGGTTTCCCCAACGGCAATAACCTCCCATGTTCCCCAAGGACGTGTATCTTTATCTCCCACCTGATATGAAATAGCCATTTTGTATTTTCTCCTTTCAAATATAATAATCGACTAAAGTCCCAACAAAGCACCGACAACGCCGGCACCCAAAATATAAACCATCGGATTGAGTTTGAACATTAAGGAAATACCCAGACATCCCAAAAAAACAAGCACCGCACGCACATCGAAAGAAACAACGTTATTTTTTGTAAAAACCAACAGGATAAAAGAGCAAAACACACCTATCATCAATCCGGCAACAGCGGCTTTAACTCCCGCAAAAACAGATATCGTCACGGGATGCTCCTTTAATTTCGGCAGGACTTGCGACAGTAAAATAATCATCAAGATAGAAGGGGTAATAATTCCTAACGTTGCCGTTATAGCGGCCGGGATTCCGGCTAACACGAACCCCGTATATGTGGCCATATTGACACCAAGAGCACCCGGCGTCATCTCAGCCAAGGCAACGATATTAGCCACATCAGCCGCCTGAATAACGGGATAAATCGTTGTCAATTCTTGCAAAAAAGGAATGATGGCCATACCACCGCCCATGACAAAAGCTCCCATATAGAAAAAACGCAAAAATAAAGCCAGATAAATCATCTTAATTCTCTTTTCAATACAATCAGGTGCAAAGCCCCCAACATACCGGCTCCCACAATCGCCCAAATAGGAGATATCCCCAAAACGTATAGCATAAATGTCGCACAAGCAATCAACCCCGTCAATAAGGAGGAAGCCGACGCTTTAATCAGTCGAGCGGCCATGGTCAAAATCAAAACAGCCGCGCCTATTCGAATACCGATCAAGGCGCTCATCATGAAGGGATGGTCGACCATTTGCTGCACAAAATGAGCCAATAGAATAATAACAACAACTGCCGGCAGTATCAATCCCAGGGTTGCGATAACCGCCCCCCACGCTCCGGCACGTTTATACCCGATGAACGCCGTCAAATTAACGGATATAATACCGGGCAAACTTTGGCTTAAGGCATAATACTCGGACAATTCCTCCGCTTTCAGCCATTTTTTGCGAACGACACACCAGTCATACAAAAAAGCCATAATGGTATATCCGCCCCCAAAAGCAAACAAACCGATTTTGACACACGTATAAAACAAATCCCAATAAATCATGTTTTCAATATAAAGGTTATTTTTAAATTTTTTATTAATGTTTTAAGAAAGATACCAAAAAAAAGCCTATAAAACCACTTTATACTTGAATTCCGGCAGAATGCGTTTTAAAGTAAGTATGCTGGAATGAAAAAATGAGGCTGACATGCTCTATTGGGGATTATTTTTATCTTTTGCCATATCTGTTCTGATTTATGCGTTTTATCCGTTCGGAGATAAGTTAAATGTCGAACGCCATCAAGCCGAAGCTTTAATCACAGCTTTTATCAATCAACACCAGGCCGCCAAAAATTATCTGGTACATGCGTTGCGGCTGCCGCCTCTCAACAACACCGGCATTGATGAAGGCTCCGAAGGTGTTGCCCTCTTTCCTCAAGAGCTGGATGATTTTATTCCGCCTTACATGGAAAGTGATCTATATCAGATTCAGGATAATAACGGAGAATTAAGAACGGCGTTGAATCCCGATCCGCAGAACAGCAACTATGTCGGAGGGGCTTTTTCCTCGGCTTTGATTTGTGTGAAACGCGATGACAGTAGCTTATCGCTCATTCCGGATTACCACCTGACAAGTTGCCTAGACGGCTTGGCAGATCACCAATATATCATTACATACGGAGCTCGCCCCGAATGGTGGGACAATCAGACATCCATCGAAATGAAAGGAACTTGGCGACATGCTGTTGCACGTATGACACATAATGCACCTAATTGCGGCACATTATTACATGATCCTAAAAACGGACAAAAAAACGGAGAACCCGTTTATTCTTTGGATAACGGGTATCGTATTTCGGTTGATATTGTCAACCCTCTGGTCACCCAAACACTTAAAAAAGCCGGTGTAAGCGGTGATTACATACATGACGATCTGATTGATTTATTCTTTTGCATTTCAGCCTATGGCGATCTTTATGTCCCGGGCGCTCTGTATCACTATGATGCAAACAGTAATACCCGAGAAGGATACAGTGAAACAGCCTCCCGTTGGACAAACTTGGGAACTGTTGGCGGAACATTATCGGCCCGTGTCGATAAACAGGGTTTACAACCGACCTCCCGCCTAGATACGGGAATAACACTTAACCCCTATACAAACTATACCTTGACTCTGGTCATGCGCACAACGGATACACAAAACAACAAAACATTAACCAGTGGTTTTCCAATCTTAACGACCGACAATCAGACGGATTTATACATTGCCGGACAGACAATTAACATGACCACGGCATCCTCTCGCCGAAACGATATGGTGTCCATAACCTATGTCAATGACATAACAACGGGAGAAGGACGTCTCTATGTCAACGGGGAACCGGTTAAAACATTGACGGGAACAGAGCGAACGGCTATCAGCGGGACTCTGTTCTTAGAGGCAACGAACACGCGCTTCTTCAACATCAAGTATTATGACACCGTTTTAGAAGAAGACTTTGTCTGGCAGAATTATAAATGGGACAAACGCCGCTACAACATTCGCTTTAAAAATAAACGTAAAGTGGAGTATATTCACCGCAATCCCAATGACAAAGCTTAAGTTGGGTTGAAAAAAATAATGACCTATCGTATAATCAAGAAATAAGGAGACGATACAAAATGATAAGAGATACAAATGAGCGCGGAGCAATCATGCTAGAGGTTATTGCCGTCTTGGCTTTAATTGGCGCAATGGGAACCCTGCTTTTTCGTCAAGTGTTGATGCGCAATCAAGAAGTCGACAATGTTAATATGGCAACCGAAGCACGTATCATGAAGGAAAGTACTTTGGCCTATATTCAGGCTGATCGCGCTCTTTTACTTCAAAATACGACCTTAAATCCTCCTGACGGAAACGGGGGTTGTATCGTTCCCAACCAAGATGACGTTGCCGCCTTTATCCCGGACGGATATGTTGAGCTCAATTCGAGCGATCAATTCGAAGGCATTATAGATTACTACAACATCACGCTCTGTTCGTATAAGCCAACAGATGAAACGGAACCCGTTATGTATGGAATCATCGTTCCCAAAGCAGAACTCTTACCCTCGGAAATGAACCTAAAACGCGCTTCACGCGTGGCTGCTCTGATCGGATCGGGTGGTGGTGTTTGGCCCAGTCAAAACGAAGAACTCAGCGGAACGATGGGAGGCTGGCATTTACCGCCGGATGGTCTGACTTATCCCGGCACTCCGACGTTTGTCGCTATTACGGGAATGGATATTTTTGTACCGGAACCGGAAAATTTACAGCAGTTAACAACGCTTAAATTACAGCTGGATGATGATGCCAAGTTCACAAATTTACATGCCTCTGATTTCTTGTCCGTGGGCGCGGCAACCAATAATTGTTTTCGCAATGTGGGGACCGTCGATAAGCCCGAGTATGAAATCTTGCGCCCGGGGCAACGCAACAGCGATACAGGAGATATTTGTGATCCTCTCTTTTGGGTGGGAACGGTCGGAGCAAACACAACCGAAGACCACTCAATACACGGACATGTCTATGCGAAACAAAACATGTATATCGGGCGAAAAAATCAAGCCAATATCCACGCTATTGCCTTAGAAAATGAAACGGCTAAAGGCGGACGCATTACCGTTTTTGATGATACAGGACGACAACGTTTGGTTATTGATGGCTCCGGCCGTCTGTTGGGCGGTATAGCCGCTAACACATCCGATATAGAAGATGACAGAAATGCCACTTTGATTCTAAAGCCCGGTAATTTACAGGATAACCTCAGTAAAGAATCCGCCAGTTTGACATTGCGCAGTTCAGATGAACAGGATGATTTGGAAATCAAAGACGGTCGCATTGTTGTGGCTCGTCAAACGCCCGATAAACTGGCCGAAAGTGCCACAACATCCTATCAACTGGATCCGGCCCATACATCGGTTGTCAACGAAATTCGGTTGGCTGCTCGAGGCGGTGCTCGTCTGAGCGATTTATTACCCAATTACATTTCTAAAACTATGGAAGCCATCACATCCAGCGGAACGGGTGCGTATTCCGAGCACACTCAAGCCGTCCCGACCTGTCCGAAAGGATATACGGCAGCCCTTATGGTCACACCGACACGTTGGGACACATCTCGTTTATCCGAGATTGATATTTCACATCAACGACGTTTAAATATCGATAATTTCTTTGTCAATGCTCCCGCAGACGGAGGAACGGCTTATTTAAAGCGGCAGTCTGATGATAATAATGACCTGATAGATGAAGAAATCATCATCAAAAAAGAAGATAAGCGAGCCGATGACACAACGCCCAAAATCAAAATGGAAAAAGCGCGCCTGGCTATTATGATTGATGAGGAAGATCCTCAAAACACGGCCGCTTTGGATACACAAAAGACCGGCTCTTCTTGGACCATTCGAATGGGTTATGTTGATGATAACAACCAATGGAGCGGCTCGGTGCAAGACACCATATCCGCCGTTGTTCAAACTTTCTGTGTCTATGATCCGACCGCACATGAAGGAAATGCCAATCGCATTCCTTGTCCGGAACGTAAGACCGGTAGCCTTTGTCCCGCCGGCTGTCATGAAGATAACGGCATTTGCTATAAGGATTAAATAAGAGGATATGTCTTTTAAAAAGCCACATAATGTGTGGCTTTTTTATCAGAAAGATAACTCCCCCTCTTTATCAGAGAGATGGTTTTCCCACTTGATCGTTTTTCCGAAATCGTTTTATTCCTTAATTTTTAGGAATGAGATTTTGGGAAAATCTTCAATTGCTTTATTCAAATGCCAGGCATTACGAGTCAAAAAGACCGGTGCACCATCATGATCCACGGCCATCGTTGCATGATTAAGGGCGATAAATTTATCTATATCAGCCTTTTCCCCCGCTATCCAACGCGCCGTAAAGTAAGTTGTTGGTTCAAAAATAACCGGCACATCAAACTCCGTTCGAATCCGATCGGCCAATACTTCAAACTGTAAAGCCCCCACAACACCGACAATCCAATCCGAACCGACGGTCGGTTTAAAAACACTGGCGCCCCCTTCTTCAGCTATTTGCTCCAGAGCTTTACTCAGATGCTTGGCCTTTAATGGGTCAACCGCCCTGACTTTTTGCAACAGCTCCGGCGCAAAAGAAGGTATCCCCTTAAACATCAAAGACTCCCCTTCGGTAAAGGTATCTCCAATGCGAATACCGCCATGGCTGGGCAATCCAATAATATCACCGGCATAGGCCTCTTCGGCCAATTCGCGATCTTGAGCCAAAAACATGACCGGGTTATGAATAATCATCTGTTTTTGCGTGCGTTGATGCCACAATTTCATGCCACGTTTGAAGTGCCCTGAACAAACACGCATAAACGCAATTCTATCCCTATGCTTCGGATCCATATTCGCTTGAATTTTAAAAACAAACCCCGTGACTTTTTCTTCATCCGGTTTCACAGAACGTGTCACCGTCGTTTGCGGTCGCGGGGAAGGAGCAAAGGAGACAAGAGCATCCAAAAGCTCTCTCACCCCAAAATTATGAATGGCCGAACCAAAGAAGACAGGTGTTTGATATCCCTCTAAATAAGCCGTCTCATCAAAAGGCTTACACAGCGCCCGTACCATTTCCACGCCTTCACGCAAATTTTTCACCAAATCGCTCGGCAATAGCGCATCCAAACGCGCATCATCAATTCCTTCAATGATTTCTCCGATAGCGGGCAAAGCTCCTTTGTCTGTTTTTTCGAATAAATTCAATCGATCTTGACGCAAATCAAAACATCCCTTAAAGTCTCGCCCCATACCAATCGGCCACGCACAAGGAGACACCTCTAAAGCCAAAGTTTGCTCAATTTCCTCCAGCAGCGCAAAAGGATCTTGACCATCTCGATCTAACTTATTGATAAATGTCACAATCGGAATATCACGTAGTCGGCATACCTCAAAGAGCTTTTTCGTTTGAGCCTCAATCCCTTTGGCGCAATCAATAACCATCACCACTGAATCAACGGCTGTCAAAACACGATAAGTGTCCTCAGAGAAATCCTCATGTCCCGGTGTATCCAAAAGATTAAACGAACACCCGCCATATTCAAAACTCATCACGGACGAAGCCACCGATATACCACGCTCTTGCTCGACCTTCATCCAATCGGATCGAGCCCGTCGATTTTCCCCGCGTGCCTTAACCGCGCCAGCTTGATTAATGGCTCCGCCAAAGAGCAACAACTTTTCCGTTAACGTCGTTTTACCGGCATCCGGATGCGAAATAATGGCAAATGTTCGGCGCTTTTGGGCTATTTTTTTTAACATCTCAGACATGAATGATACCTTATTCTTTCCATAAAAAGTGGCATGAGTATATCAAAGCTTGTAAAAAAAATCAATGTTTTTTCATAAAATGCTTTCTTTTTGGAGCAAAATATGTTATACAATCTTGTCTATCAGGATGCGGGCGTGGTGGAATGGTAGACACGACGGTCTTAGAAGCCGTTGCCGAAAGGCGTGGGAGTTCAAGTCTCTTCGCCCGCACCAATTCGAAAGGTCTCTGACCGCTATATAATATAAGGAATGGAAATGACAAAATCTAAATTAGCTCATGAATTACATGTTAAAATTCCGGCAGTTGAGTTTGCTGCCAAGATGGATGCTAAACTGGCCGAAATACAAAAAGAAGCCAAAATTCAAGGCTTCCGACCGGGTCAAGCCCCGATGAATCTGATTAAATCTAAGTATGAGAGCGCCGTTAAGGGCGAAGTGTTGGACGCTATCGTCAACGAGTATATAACTAAGACGTTTCATGAAAACAAAATCCGTCCTGCTTTGCGTCCTCAAGTCGAATTGACCGTTTTTGAAGACGGTAAAGATATTGAGTTCAAAGTTAATGTTGAGGCTCTTCCGACAATCAAACCGGCCGAATTAAAAGATTTAGAAATTCAAAAATTGGTTGCAGATGTCACGGATGATGATGTCGGCAAAGCGTTGGATAAATTAGCGGCTTCCAGAAAAACAACCGAAGTCATCAACGAAAAACGTCCAACGAAAGAAGGAGATGTTGTTGTCATTGATTTTGTCGGTTCCATTGACGGGAAAGAATTTCGGGGCGGCAAAGGAAATGATTATTACCTAGCTTTGGGTTCAAACACTTTTATCCCCGGATTTGAAGCTCAGTTGGTTGGAAAAAACATCGGGGATCATGTAGATGTTTCCGTGACCTTCCCGGATAACTATCATGCCAAAGAACTTGCCGGCAAACAGGCTTTGTTCAAAGTTGTTTTAAAAGAATTACGTCAGTTTAAAACTCCGGAAATCAATGACGATTTTGCCAAACAATTCGGCGCGGATGGCTTAGAAAAATTAAAAGGAATGATCCGTGACGAGCTGGACAAAGAATATAAAACCATTGCTCGTCAACATGCAAAACGTGCCCTACTGGACGTCTTAGCCGAGAAACATTCGTTTGAAGTCCCTGAAGGAATGGTGAATTTAGAATTTGATGCCATCTGGAAACAGTTCGAAGATGCCAAAAAAGCAAATCAGTTGGACGAAGACGAAAAGAAAAAATCAGATGATGAATTGAAAAAAGAATACCGTGCCATTGCTGAACGTCGTGTACGTCTGGGACTTTTGTTGGCTGAAATAGCCAATGAACACAAAATTGTCTTGACTCAGGACGATTTAACCAACGCTATTATGGCCGAAGCACGTCGCCTGCCCGGACAAGAGAAAATGGTATTCGAATACTATCAAAAAAATCCTAAGGCCTTAGATGCCTTGCGAGCCCCCTTGTTCGAAGAAAAAGTCGTTGACTTCATCTTGGGCGTTGTCAAGTCCACCGAAAAGAAGCTGTCCGCAGAAGAGCTTTACGCTTATAACCCGGACAAAAAATAAGGAATCGGGTGAATGTCGAAACAGCTGTCTTTTAACACATACATGCCTAGGTACTTTTCGGCATTGACGGGGACAAAAGAAGTCTTGTTTGACGTTCATCCTATCCATTCCTACTATAAAAGGCTTATATCCTTACTTCGGGGTTATTTGAGAGAGAAGGATGTCTTTCTGTTGAAAAAGACTCGGTCAGATAATGATCGAGTGCTTTTTCTTTTTTCGAAAATCTATGGAATCCTCTTTTACTTTAACTTCCATATGAATTCGCTTCTCTTTTTGAATAAAAAGGTTATACCATCGCAATGCCCTATCCCGCACAGGGGTGTGTATTATTTATAAGACAAGCCTCTTGAGGCACAACAACAAGGAGAGATAAAATGCAGATTTTTGATAATACCTTAGTTCCAACCGTCATCGAACAAAGCGGCCGTGGAGAACGCGCTTTCGATATTTATTCGCGTTTGTTGAAGGAACGTATTGTCTTTTTAACCGGGGCCGTCAATGATGAGGTCGCCAGTCTGATTTGTGCTCAACTGTTGTTTTTAGAGGCAGAAAATCCGACAAAAGAAATCTCTTTTTATATCAACTCCCCAGGCGGTGTTGTCACGTCCGGATTAGCCATTTTGGACACAATGAATTATATTCGTTGCCCTGTTTCAACCGTTGTTATGGGGCAAGCGGCCAGCATGGGCAGCTTATTGCTGACATGTGGGGAAAAAGGACGACGCTTTGCTCTGCCTAATGCACGCGTTATGATCCATCAACCCTCCGGTGGTTTCAGCGGACAAGCAACCGATATGGAAATTCACGTACGTGAAATTCTATCTATCAAACGACGTCTCAATCAAATTTACGTCGAACGGACAGGACAAACGCTCGAAACCATTGAAGCCGCTATGGAACGCGACAACTTTATGACAGCAGAAGAAGCAAAATCTTTTGGCCTAATCGATGAAGTTATTACGCAAAAACAAACTGAAAAATAGGAGATTTCCATGTCAACAGATAATAAAAACAACGGCCTTATTTGCTCATTTTGCGGAAAAACACAAAACGAAGTGCGTAAGCTCATTTCCGGACGCTCTTTAACGTCATCTGGCGGTAAGATGGAAATGGTCTTTATTTGCGATGAATGTATCGAGCTCTGCAACAGCGTCATTCAAGATGAATTTCAAAAAAAGGATATCCCAGCGTCTGCCGAACAACTCACATTAAAAACACCGCAGGAAATCAATGCAGTTCTAGATCAATACGTTATCGGACAGGAACGGGCTAAAAAAGTCCTTTCCGTAGCTGTCTACAACCATTATAAACGTTTAAATGCCAAGGTTAATTCTGCCGATGTAGAGATTGAAAAATCCAATATCCTGCTTTTAGGCCCGACAGGTTGTGGCAAAACACTGCTGGCTAAAACACTGGCCAGAATTCTGGATGTCCCTTTTGCCATTGCTGACGCTACGACTTTGACAGAGGCCGGATATGTCGGTGAAGACGTGGAAAATGTGGTGTTAAAGCTCTTACAAAATGCCAATTATGATGTCAAAAAGGCCGAACGCGGCATTATTTATATTGATGAAATTGATAAAATTTCGCGTAAATCCGATGGCCCCTCCGTGACACGAGATGTTTCGGGTGAAGGTGTTCAACAGGCCCTATTAAAATTGATGGAGGGAACGGTAGCCTCCCTTCCTCCCCAAGGCGGGCGTAAGCACCCCAACCAGGAATATATTCAGGTAAATACTCAAAATATCTTATTTATCTGTGGCGGTGCTTTTGCCGGTCTGGACAAAGTTATCGCACAACGCGATACAGCTTATTCGGTTGGCTTTGGGGCAACCGTAAAAGATAAGTCAACACTAAAGACCGGAGAGTTATTGGCAAAGGTGGAACCCGAGGATTTATTACATTACGGTCTCATCCCGGAATTTATCGGACGTTTGCCCATGATTGTATCCCTGGAAGATTTGGATGAAAAAGCTTTGATTCAAATTTTAACAGCTCCCAAAAATGCCCTTGTCAAACAATATCAGGCTCTCTTTCAAATGGAGGGGGTTCAACTGACTTTGACCGATGAAGCGCTTGTTGCCATTGCAAAGCAGGCTCTTGAACGTAAAACAGGGGCGCGAGGCTTACGCTCTATCATGGAAAATGTCTTGATGGATGTGATGTATGACTTACCGACCATGGCTCACTTAAAGGAAGTTCTTATCGGTGCTGACGTTATCACGGACGGAGCAAAACCTACTTTTGTCTTTGAAGAGTCTTTAAAGTCAGCTTAAGGCACTAAATTATCCTTGTCAAAAAAGGCTTTTCGGAATATAATAGAAGATAGGAAAATCTTGTCTGGGGAGAAGTTATATGACGATAAAGTCTTTTTTAAAAACCATTGTACCCGTCGGTGTTATGACAGGCTCTGTTTTTCTGAGTGGTTGTCATCGGGGAGATAAGTCTTACTCGGATGTTGTCAAACCCTCTCAGAAAGCACCATCGACTTTACTTGCCGTTAATACCCAGGCAGAAATAGAGGTGGCACGTACCGAGGCTATCTATAAAGCCATCCAAAAGATTGAGGGCGCATTCATTTCTTATTTACCCTTTCCATCGGCAGACGGAAAAATTCGTGTCGGTTTTGGTGTCCCTATTTCAGAGGAAGCTTTTTTAAAAACACAATTCTATCAACAAACAAAGAAGGGCGCGCTCCCCTATCCTCTGGCAGACAATCCCATTTTGCTCAATCAATTAAAAACAAAGGGGCAAACGGGAAAAATCCGTTTGCGTGATAAGGAAATTCGCCAACTGACAAAAGCATGGATATCTGAAACTTACCCTCAAATCAAACAGACGCTCCCTTGCCTTGATCAACTGCCGATTTCAACGCTTGCCGCAATTATGTTGCTGGAGATGAACAGTGATTCTATACACATACCTGCCTCACCTTTGAGGGACTTGGCGCAAGGGGGGGTGGATTTAGAGAAAAAACTAGAAGTTTTTTTACCGGCTCAACTCTCTCCCAACGACGATGTGATTCCTCTTCCCTCTTCAAGTCGCTCTCCGAAAGTCTTCGAAAAAGCGCTTGTCACTATTTTGCGGCACAATAAAATACCGCATGTACCCCCTCAATACATTCCCAGGCAAGTCCCGGACAATCAACGTTAAGGAGGCGAATTTATGTCATTAAAATCTAAAATCAAAACATTTTTACCTATCGGTTTATTGGCTGCAACAACGGCCTGGACGGCACAAAACTATCTTCAGACAGACTCTGCTTCACAGAACGAGTCCATAACGGCCCATCAATACCCTCCTGTCATTGAAACGCTTTACCAAGAAATCTGTCAAATGCCCGAGGCCTTTATATCAACACATCCTTATGTAGACAGAAACAATGTGTTGCGTGTTGGATTTGGAACTCCCCTGGAAGAAGAGGAAATCAACGTGACTCATTTTTACCACGAGACTCCCCAAGGCGTACGCCCCTACCCTCAAAAAGAAAATTGGCAACTTGTCGACCATTTATATAAAAATGGGCAATCGGCCGATATTTTCATTCCCCGAGAGGAAATTGAACTTCTGACCAAACGTTGGCTGCATAAAAACTATGAAAAGCTTCAAAAGATATTACCTGAAATAGGACAATTTTCACCGTCTAAACAAGCGGCACTGATGTTGTTGGAGATGACAGAACAATCCATCACGCGCGATGGCACTTTTATCGGCCTTTTTAAAAAAGCTCTTAAAACGGATCATTACATGGGGTTAGTAGCTTACATACATTTGTCACCTCGCATACATATGGTGCAGGGAAAGGAACAACTGTTGGTCTCGTCAAAAACCGACTCGTTGGAAACGGCTTTAATTATGCGTCTGACACAGCCGAATCAAGCGCATGCAGCTTTGACAAATCAACTGGCAATCAAGCAACAAAACTCTCGATAGCCCGGGTGGAGACGATACATCTCTTGTAGGCATTCAATAAGACTCTAAATCCGGCCTTATATGTTAAGGCGTTCGACTCGCCTATATCGAATATAGGGATGACTCAAAAATGAGAGCTTCTTTTAAAAGAGAGTATAAACAAGGCACTTCCTCTTAAGAAGAGCAGACGCATGATAAGATTTTATATAAAAATAGCATATAAAAAGACGAAGCACAAAAAGGCTTCGCCTCTATCTTGGTGGGTGTGGCAAGACTCGAACTTGCGACCTTTACGATGTCAACGTAACGCTCTAACCACCTGAGCTACACACCCTTATCATGGATAAGTGTTTTTCTTGTACACGATTTTTAAAAAAAATGCAAGTCTTTTTTCAAAAAAAAATAAAAAAACAGCTTTTAGAGGAAAATACCCAACTGATAGCTTAGCTCTTGCCCTCCCTTATTGATAACGCAAAGCTTCAATAGGATCCAACTTCATGGCCTTGACCGCCGGCATAAGCCCCGACGCAACACCGACAATAACAGCTACTGAAATTGAAATGACAACGGACCAAATAGAAATCGGAACCTCCTTTTCGAAAAAGACACCCGCGATTTGAGACAACACAACACCCAGAATCATTCCGACAAAACTTCCCATAAAAGAAATAATAACCGACTCGGTCAAAAATTGCGCCATAATCCAACGATTCGGAGCCCCCAAGGCTTTACGTGTACCAATTTCACGCGTTCTCTCTGTCACGGAAACAAGCATCATATTCATAATTCCAATACTGCCCACGATTAGAGAAATCGATGCAATCGCCGCCAACAGCAAGGATAAAATCAACCCAATACTGCGCACTTTTTCCACCATATCCGTCATCAACCTTACCGTAAAATCATTATCCGTTCCTTCTTTTAAACGGTGTCTGGCTCTTAATTGATACTCAATCCGGCGTGCAACAGACTCCATCCGATCCTCAGATGACACCTTGACAAATGCAACATCTGTATAGTTGGGACGCGGAGAACCACGTAATCGTTGACGTAATGTTGTGACGGGCATCATAATAATGTTATCTTGATCATCTCCCATCATCCCATCGCCTTTTTCTTTCAACACACCAATCACTCGAAAAGGTTGCCCTTTCAAGCGTAATGTTTTACCAATCGGATCTTGCAGTCCGAATAATTCGTTCACAATGGTTTGACCAATTAAAACATAAGGACGTCCGGAACGCTGATCTTTATCTGTCCATACGCTTCCGGATTCAAGCTCCCAGTTCCCGACCTCTAAGTAATCCGGATTTGTTCCCAACACGCTGACGCCATAATTATTTGAACCATAAACAGCCTGAACCGCTGCATTCACAATATAAGAAGCCGTATCAACATCTTTTAACTTTTTCAACGAGGTCACATCATCAAACGTGACACTGGGACGTCCACGCCCTCCACGAACACCACCGCTCACCGTTTCAGCCGGTCCGATGATAATTAAATTCGTTCCCATGGAATCAAAAGTTCGTGTAATTTCATTTTGAACCGTTTGACCGGCCGCCACCATCATCACAACAGCAGCTACACCGATCATAATCCCAAGCATTGTCAAAAATGTTCGAAGCTTATAAGCTGAAATAGAAATCCATGCTTCTCGCAAAATTTGATAAATCATGCCAGAATCTCCTTATTATAATCAGCGCGTAAACCATCGTACTCTTTACATCCGTCATTAATTTTAATCATCCGTTTGGCATAGTCCGCCACATCATCCTCATGCGTCACTAACACGATTGTAATGCCTTGAGCATTTAAACGCGTAAAAAGCTCCATGATTTCATCTGATGTTTTAGAATCCAAATTCCCTGTCGGTTCATCTGCAAAAATAATGGCCGGATTGTTAATCAAAGCCCGCGCAATGGCAACACGTTGTTGCATTCCGCCGGAGATTTGAGTCGGTAGACGATTTTCATACCCCTTCAATCCTACCACCTGCAGCATTTGAACAGCACGCTCATAGCGTTCCGTTTCTCCCACACCCTGATAAATTAAAGGCAATGAAACATTATCTGCTATGGTTCTTTTCATCAATAAATTGAAGTTTTGAAAGACAAATCCTATTTCCTGTCCTCGAATTTGTGCCAATTCTTCATCTGTTTTATCCGCAATGGACTTCCCCGATAAAATATACATACCCGAGGTCGGACGGTCCAAGCACCCCAAGATATTCATTAACGTCGATTTTCCGGAGCCGGAATGCCCCATAATGGACACGAACTCGCCCGAAAAAATTTGAAACGAAATGTGTTTCAAAACAGATTGACTGGCCCCCCCCATCATGTAATAAGTCTTTGAAAGGTCCTTCACTTCAATAACAGGAGTACGATCAGATTTTTTTTGTGTCGTTAACTTCGCCATCATTTGGAACGTTTACGCCCCCCAATCGCCTCTAAAATGACTTCATCATTTTCGTTCAAGCCCTCTTGAATTTCAACCGAGGTCAAATCAGCCAAGCCTTTCTTAACAACACGCGGAACAATACGACCGTTTTCAAACAGATATACAACATCTTCATTCTTTTCGGGATCAGCCGAGACACGCTCATGAATAGTCGCCCGAACAACAGCCGAAGGCTTATATTGAAACGCCATCGTCGGCAATGTCAACACATCTTTAGCCTCTGCCACTCGCACCGTCACGGAGGCCGTCATACCGGGAAGTAATTTACGACTGGAATTATCCACTTCAATAACAACCGTATACATAACAACATTCGACTCCTCTGTCGGCGATAACCGCACCTGGCGAACGATTCCCGGAAAACGATCGTTGGGATACGCATCTACAGTAAATGTGACTGGCATTTGTGTTGTAATGGCTCCGATATCCGCCTCGGCTACACTGGCTTCTATTTGCATCTTAGACAAATCTTCGGCTAAAGTAAAAAGTGTCGGCGTAGATAAACTGGCGGCTACGGTTTGCCCTTCTTCTACCTCTTTCGAAATAATGGTACCGGAAACCGGTGAAGTAATGCTGGCATATCCGAAATTACGCTCGGCTTTATTATATTCGGCCTGAGATGTCAACACATCGGCCTTGGCTTCTTCCAAAGCAATTTCAGCTTCTTCCAAAGAGGCTTTTGCCACCAGCTTGTCCTTAAATAACTTTTCGATCCGTGAATAATTCAAACGCGCGATTCGTTCTTTGGCCTTAGCAAGCTCTAACCGAGCTGCCGCATCATTCTTATTTTCGACCAACACAGCCGTATCCAGCATAGCCAACAACTGTCCTTCTTTGACTTCATCATTATAGTCGACCAAAACTTGCTCAATAATACCGGAAACTTGCGTTCCTACCGTGATCGTATTAATCGGTTGTATCTTACCCGAAGCCGTAATTTCGTAAACAACATCTCCTCTTTCAACGGCAACCATTTCAAAGTCTTCGGGTGTCAACCCCTGTTTCTTGCGCTGCATGGACACAACACCGGCTCCAATCACAACAATCAATACAGCCATTAAAAACAACTTCATCTTTTTTTTCATATTAAAATCTCCCTATAGCACGATATAATGTCGATTTACTGGTCAACACGCCATAAAATGCCACAATCACATCCGTACGCGCCGTCGCCAGCTGAGACCCTGCCGTTAATAAATTTAAAATACTTTCCTGTCCAATCTGATATGAAGCAAAGGCTACACGCTCATTTTCAACGGCACTTTCTAAGGCCTTTTGTGTAATGGCATACGAAGAAATAGCCGTCTGATAGTTTTGATAAGCCGACCAAACTTGATTGCGAATATCATCCGCCGTCGCAGCTAAATCTAACGCCGCTTGATTATACCGAAAGCGAGCGGCAGAAACATTATATGTATTCGAAAAACCCATAAAAATAGGTATGGATAAAGACACCCCTATGGATGAGCTGAGCTGATAATTTGTCCGATGTTTCCACGCATCATCATATCCGGCACGTGCCGTGGCAGAGACAGAGGGCAACCCCTCGGAACGTGCAATGTCAATAGCTTTTTCAGCCGCCAACAACGTACTCCGTTTACTTTGCATTTCAGGGCGCGCGGTCAAAGCTACCTCCATCATTTCAGACACCGTCATATCCGTCTCCAACTGCGTAATATCGCGATCTTTCGGCGGAGGAGCCAATGTAAACGGCGTATCCGGCGGTAAATTCAATAACACAGCCAAAACACCCGCATTTTGCTTCACGGCATTTTCAGCTTGAACGACTGTCAAACGAGACTGTTCATAGGTTGTTTTAGCCAACAACTGATCGCTGGCCGAAACAAGCCCTAATTCGAAACGTCGAACAGACTCTTCATAAGACTTTTTAAATGAAGCCTCACTGGTACGCGCGCTTTTTAAAACTTCCTCAGCACTCAACAAATCAAAATAGGCCGTCGTAATTGACAACACCGTATCTCGCAAGGTCGCATTGTAGGTGAACTGAGCCGCATCCAGATAAGCTTTCATCTGATCAACTTGAGCGGAACGCCCACCGAAGTCATACATCAACCAAGACAAAGCCACATTTGCCTCATAAGGCTCCTCCTGGCGTCCATGTTCACCCTGCTCCCGTTGATGAGAGGCATTTAATCCGGCCGATGCCGTGATGTCCGGAAGATATGATGACCGAGAAGCGCCATAAGAAGCCTCAGACTCCTTCACGGACATGTAGCTACGGCTCAAAGTGGGATTATTGCAAATACCGATTTGTATCAGTTGGATCAAATCGATCGCTTCTTCTCCGATTTTTGCATCCAAACAATCGGTCGGGGCCTTTGCTCGATAAACAGAAAAAGGATCCAATGCCAAAGCCGGCACAGCCACAAGTGCCAGCATACACCCCACAAACATTGCCCTATACTTAACAAGTTGTTGTTTCATCTGTCATCTCCTTACCCTGGAATACACTTAGCTTTAACACACTTATGGTCGGCTCGTCAAGAGAAGTTTTTAAAAACATCCCAAAAAGAAAAAAAATCTTGTCTTTCCCGTGAAACTCGGCTATAGTTTCAAACAGGACCTAAGGTAAGGAGAAACAGATGGAAAAAATGATACATCAGTTAGAGCATCTTTTACAAGAGGCTCAAAATCCAAAGCTTTTGTGGGAAGAAATGCAGATCGTTTCCAAAAAAGCCTTTGATTTACAAGACAAAATAATGGCAGAATTAGAAAAGATTGAAAAAAATGAGCAAGATATTGAACGTGTCCAGGCTCTTTTTGATTTGCGTGAGAACGTTTGGGATATCATGACACAGATAGCGACGCGTGAATTGGCCGTTAAAGAAAAAACGCATCATCCCAAATCACCCTCTCGACACGAAGCAGGCTGTATGTGTCACGACCCAGAAAACTCAAAAAAAACAGAACACTCCGCTTGCTGTCACCATTGCCATGAAAAGGAAAAACCATCATGCCAAAAGAAATAAACCACATGTCCTTTGAGGAGGCCATGGCCGAATTGGAAACCATCGTACGCCAATTAGAAAACGGTAAAGTGCGTTTGGATGATGCCGTTGCCGCCTATGAACGAGGCATACAACTGAAAAATTTTTGTGCTGAAAAATTAAATGATGCCAAATCGAAAATCGACAAGCTGATTATAGGAACAGATGGGACTCCCATTGGGATGGAGGCTTTTGATGACGAACTCAACAAATAGCCCCTCTTTCCAACAAGCTTTACATCAGGCTCGTCTTGAAACAAACACACTGTTAGAGACTCTGCTTCCCCTACCGACAGGGTATGAGAAACGTGTGGTAGAAGCCATGCGCTATGCGGCTATCGGAACGGGAAAAGCCCTCCGACCTTTTCTTGTCCTGACCATTGCACGGTTATGTCATCTATCCTCAATCACGGCCAGTCGTATCGCCGCCGCATTAGAGATGGTTCATACCTATTCTTTAATTCACGACGATTTACCAGCCATGGATAATGATACTATGCGACGAGGGAAACCGACGGTCCATATCGCCTTTGATGAAGCAACGGCCATTTTGGCGGGAGATGCTTTATTGACACAAGCTTTTGATATTCTGGCGGCACCCGAAACACATCCTCATGCCGAGATTCGTTGTCTACTGGTTCAAAATTTGGCTCAAACAGCCGGAAAAAATGGCATGATCGGTGGACAGATGTTGGATTTAATCGGTGAAAAAACAACATATTCGTTGACGGAAATAGAACGCATGCAAGCCTTAAAGACCGGGGCTTTACTATGGTATGCTTGTTTGGCTCCGGCAATGGCGGCAAAAGCTTCCAAAAGCACTCAAGCGGCTCTTGAACAATACGCTCGTGCCATCGGACTGTTATTCCAGATTACCGATGATATTTTAGACATTGAAGGCTCGTCGAAAACAATGGGTAAAACTTTGGGTAAGGATATAACCGCCCATAAGTCGACTTTTGTCTCTCTGTTAGGCATGCCAGATGCAAAAAAATTGGCTTTAGAGCTAGAGCAACAAGCCTTAGACGCCCTTGAACCTTTTGGCGAAGAGGCTAATCTTTTGCGTGAAACCGTCAGATATATCATGGAAAGGGATAAGTAGTGTCAAAAAAGTTGATGTCCGTTTCGGAAAGAGAGGCCTTTTGGAAAGCTCTGGCCAAGGCTTACCCCGACCCACAGTGTGAGTTAATTTGGAAAACGCCTTTTGATTTGGTTATGGCTATCATCTTATCGGCACAAAGTACGGATAAAAACGTTAACCGTGTCATGCAAAAATTAAGACCTGTCGCCTCAACGCCCGCTGAAATCGTCGCTTTGGGGGAAGAAGGCATCAAGGTTTTCACCAAACACATCAACTATTACAACAACAAAACCAAAGCTATTGTGGCTCTGGCTAAAACGCTGCTGGAAAACTATCACGGTGAAATGCCCCGAGATTTTGACACACTAATCACCTTACCGGGAATTGGGCGAAAAACAGCAAATGTTTTTTTGAATGTTCTGGAAGGGGCTCCGACAATAGGCGTAGACACCCATGTGTTTCGGCTTTGTCATCGCTTAAAAATCTGCACAGGGAAAACGCCGGCACAAATTGAGGCCAAATTAAATCGTTTGGTTCCCGACGAAATAAAATCTTCGGTCTGTCTTGCTCTTGTTTTACACGGGCGCTATATTTGCACGGCACGCAAACCCTTGTGTGACAGGTGTCCGCTGTGGCATGTGTGTCAAGCCGATGAAAGGAAAGAAAAATGCGGCGTTGGTTCGGATTTATAGTCCTTCTTTTTTTCTGTTGTTCACTACGAGCGCAAGATTTCAGCGAAGCCTCTTTACTCAATCCGGCTAATCGAGATACCCAAAAAAATCTGAATATCTTTACCGGAAAACCCATTGTTTATATCAACGCGGGGACCAAAGCACAGCCTGACTCGTCGCTGATAGATACGGCAGCCCTTTTACCGCCGCCCAGACTGTCATCACCCCCGCAGGAAATCACGCTGACAACACCATTTAAAAATACCATTACAACGGCGTTTACACCTCAAACAACCGATTTTGTTTTTATTATTCAAATTTTGGATAATCACGATATGGTTGTCGAAGAGCGCTTTCAATTTATCTCAACGAATGATGCTTTTCCTTTTACACGCGTCTTATTGAGTGGTGATAAAACGGTTGAATTAATGGCTGCCACACAGAACGGGCACTCTTTCCCTCTTTATCAGGAAAAAACACGTGATGGTATTCTATTTGGCAGTCAACAACCTTTCCCTAAAGGAGTTCATACGCTAATGCTGCGCTATCGTGTTAAAGATGCGTTAACGCAAGGACATGCCACAACCGCTTTGGATTGGAACTTAACGGGGACGGCATGGCCTTTTCCCATCAATAATACCGCTGTGTTGGTCTTATTTCCCAAGCAAACAAACGTCTTTCAAAAGGAAATCCGCTTTGGAACAAATGACATGCGTTTTGACGATGCCTTCACCGTTCAAACGGATATAGAAGGGAATCAACTCTATCTGTTGAATCAGCTTTTACCGGCTTATGCCAATATACGACTTTTAACCACGTTTGACAGAATGGAACTGCCACCTAAAACGTGGGATGATTTTTGGAGAGAGCACCTTGAGCTATTAGCCGGCGGAATTATCGTTTCATGTCTGTTGGGATACTTCATATTAACGGCACTCAGTTTGGTATATGAACGTCTGCCCAAGCTTTCTCACTTTAAAACGGCACGCTTCAATCCCTTTGTCTGGACGCGAGCCATGGGTTATCGTATTACATTAAAAGATGTTTACAATACCTTAAAAATAAACCATAAAAAGATTTTATCCATGATTGAGAAAAATCATATTCTTCGTCTTATCGCTTGGGGAAGTATCCGGCTGTATGTTTTTATACGGTTAACAGCCGAATATACTATCGGAACACTGCTGATCTTGTTATTAAGCGCCCAGATGACCCACGATCAAGATGTTTTTTTGAGTTCCTTTTTCTGGAGTACTCTCAGCTGTTTTTCGATGGTTGCTATTTACGGATTGTATCTTATTCGTTGCCAAACAACGTTAAAACGACAGGCTATTCAAATGAAAGAAATTTTGATGTCCGAACAAACGATATTGCAGCTAACGCCTTCAGAGATGAAAAAAATACTGCCGATTATTGCCGCCATGCGTTTAGAGACTCAGTGGATGGCTCGGTATAATACGTATCATACCACGGAAAAAGATTTTTTTAACATTGACGAAACAGCCAAAAACGTATAAAATACACACAAAGGAGTAAAAAATGGCTTGGACAGATGATAAAATTAAGCAACTCAAAAAACTATGGAGTAAGGGGAAAAGCACGGTTGAAATCGCTAAAGAGCTAGGTATTTCCAAAAATGCCGTTGTTGGAAAAGTACATCGTCTTGAATTAAAAAACAGACCTTCTCCGATTAAGAAAAAAGAAGGAATAGCACGGACACCAACGGCCAAAAAAAAACAAAACATGACGCTGATGGATTTACGCATCAACTCGTGCCGCTGGCCGATCGGAGACCCCAAGGAGCCCCATTTCCATTTTTGTGGTGCAGATACGGCTCTTGGAAAACCATACTGTCCGGCACATTGCAAAATTGCTTACACCTCTCTGAAAGAGCTGGCCACTCAAAATGCGAAGGCAGCTGAATCCGCTCAAGATTCCTCGGCTGCAGAGCCTCAACTGACGGAAAAGACGGACTCGACCCCATGACAGAAGACCTTTCATCCAAAACATTATGTCTTGTTGATGGATCCGGCTATATTTTTCGAGCATTCTATGCGTTGCCGACAATGACACGTCAGGATGGGACCCCTGTCAATGCCGTCTATGGTTTCATGACCATGCTGATGAATTTGACTGAGGAAAATGCCTATTCTCATATCGTTGTCGTATTTGACGCCAAACGACGGAATTTCAGAAATGATTTTTATCCGGCATATAAGGCAACTCGACGCGAAACACCGCCCGAGCTTATCCCTCAGTTCCCTCTTATTCGTCAGGCAACTGAAGCACTCAACATCCCCTGGATTGAACAAGAAGGATTTGAAGCTGATGATTTAATTGCAACTTATGCACGCTTGGCAACCGAAGCCGGTTGGCAGGTACATATCATTTCGGCCGATAAAGATTTGATGCAGCTCATGCGGCCCATGGTTTCTTTATACGACCCTATGAAGAAAAAGGAATTAAGCGAAGCCGATGTGGCGGCAAAATTTGGCGTGACACCGGATAAAGTCGTAGATGTCCAAGCGCTGATGGGAGATTCAACCGATAATGTACCGGGCGCAACAGGTATTGGCCCCAAAACGGCGGCAGAATTAATCAATCACTATGGTTCCGTAGAAAATTTACTGGACAATCTTGATACGATTTCCCTTCCTAAACGACGCGAAGGAATTTTACGAGACCGAGACCAAATCCTGATTTCAAAACGCTTGGTCAAACTGGAGGATCATGCCCCGGTTCAAGAATCTCTTGACACTTTTCAAGCACGCCAACCAAACAAAGAAAAACTTCTGGCTTTTCTGGATGAAAATCAATTCAAACGCCTTATATCCAAGGTGCAACCGTGGTCAGAACGACGCTCACGGGTGTTAGAGGCACAAGCTCCCTCTGCCAATGTCCAAGAAACATATGAGTTAATACAGGATGAAGCACAGCTACAGCATTGGATTGATATCATAAAAACAAAAAAACAAGTTGCGCTTGACACCGAAACAACCGGGTTAAATCCTTTAAAAGCACGTTTGGTTGGTTTTTCACTTTGCTATGAGGCCGGGAAAGCCTGCTATGTGCCATTGCGTCACGGGGCACTGGATGAAGGCGAACAACAAGCCAATCTTTTTGATACCCCCTTGCCTTCACGCCCGAAACAGATCCCCGTTCAACGTGCGCTGCAACTGTTGCGTCCCATACTGGAAAATACGGAGATTTTAAAAATCGGTCACAACATCAAATACGACATGCAAATTTTTGCGAATGAATATGGATGTCTGAACATCACACCGATTGCTGATACCATGGTCATGAGCTCTGTTTTGGATGGTTCACAACACCGCCACAATTTAGATGATTTGGCTTTGCTGTATTTTAACCATCAAAACATTCTTTATAAAGACGTGTGCGGATCGGGACGAACAAAGTGTCGCTTTGATGAGCTTCCTCTGGAAAAAGCCTGTCCTTATGCGGCCGAAGATGCAGATATGACTTGGCGCTTGTATACGCTTTTAGCCCCACGCCTTCAAGGAAACGACGCTCGTGTTTATACAGAATTAGACCTGCCGTTGATACCTATTTTAGCCCGCATGGAAAGGTGCGGCATTTTGGTCGACCGAACACATTTGATACAGGTAGACCAATTATTTTCTCATAAATTAAACATGTTAACAAAAGAAATTCACCTTTTGGCCGGCGAGGAATTTAACATTAACTCTCCGGCGCAGCTGGGGGTCATTCTGTTCGAAAAGCAAGGACTGAGTGGTGGGAAAAAGAGTGCCAACGGGGCTTGGACAACAGATGTAAAAGTGCTGGAAACTTTGGCAGCCGAAGGGTCTAAGTTAGCAGAAAAAGTTTTGGAATACCGTTCTTTTTCTAAATTAAAAAGCACTTATGTTGATGCCTTGTTGGCTTTATCTCATGATGATCCGCGAATACATACATCTTTTTCTTTAACGGCAACCAACACGGGACGTCTGGCCTCTTCCGATCCCAACTTACAAAACATTCCCATACGGACAGAGGACGGGAAAGAAATCCGACGTGCCTTCATTGCCAAAAGGGGCTATAAACTGTTGGCCGCAGATTATTCTCAAGTAGAGTTGCGATTGATGGCCGAGGTGGCAAATGTCACAGCATTAAAGGAATCCTTTTTAAAAAACGAAGATATTCACGCTCGAACAGCGTCTCAAATTTTCAACATTCCTCTGGATAAAGTTGACAGTGATATGCGGCGTCAGGCAAAAGCTATCAACTTTGGGATTATTTACGGCATGTCGCCTTTTGGTTTGGCATCTCAACTCAACATTCCGAAAGCAGATGCAAAACGCTATATTGATGCCTATTTTACCGAGTACCCCGAAATAAAAACCTACATGGATGAAACAACGCGATTTGCCGAAGAAAATGGTTTCGTTATGACTCCTTTCGGGCGACGTATCTACCTACCGGATATACATAACAAGGCGACAAAAGCTTTTGCTCTACGGTCGGCCATCAACGCTCCGATCCAAGGGGGAGCCGCCGATATTATCAAGAAAGCCATGATAGATGTATCAGCCGCTTTAAAGAAGGCCGGATTAGACGCCTCTTTACTACTGCAAGTCCACGATGAGTTGGTGTTTGAAGTGGCGACCTCGGACGTAGAAGCGGCCACCGCTCTTATCAAAGACAAGATGGAACATGCCTCGCGACAAAGTATTCCCCTTATCGTCGAGGTCGGGGTTGGAGATAATTGGAAAGAGGCACATTAACCCGTGCCTCATCCTTTTTTAGTAATCATCATTTGGAATAATCGGTGTCACAACTCGTTTGGTCGTTTTTTTCGGTGGCCTTGATTTAATATCCGGAACCATTTGCGTAATGGTGTCATACATTTCTTTCAGGCCCGTTGCATAAAGATGATCGGCCGATGGAACCATACGATATTCGACATGTACAAAACGATGACTTCCTAACTGTTCGGCCAACATGGCAACCGAAGATTCATCAACAATGGTATCTTGTCCGCCTTGTACAATCAAACCCGAAGCCGGACAGGGTGTTAAAAAGGTAAAATCATACAAGTTGGTCGGCGGCGTCACAAAAACAAAACCTTTGATTTCCGGACGGCGCATCAACACTTGGGCTGCAATCCATGCTCCAAAAGAATAGCCGGCAATCCAACATTGATTTGATTCCACATCCATATTTTGAAGCCAATCCAAAGCAACAATAGCATCTGCCAATTCGCCGGCACCGGAACCATCCATCTCTCCTTGAGAAGCCCCAACACCACGGTAATTAAAGCGCAATGCCGAAAATCCCATATTGACAAAAGCCTGAAACAAAGCGTAGGTCACACGATTATTCATCGTTCCGCCCTGTGTCGGGTTCGGATGCAAAATCAACACCATCGGTGCTTTGGGGTTTTCCGAGCGGTGAAAACGCCCCTCTAGCCGTCCGACAACCCCGTTAAAAAAAACTTCTGCCATCTACAAACTCCTTTCCTTGCCGATTGAAATATCACGTTTAATAAAGAGGTTATAATATTTTTAACAAAAATGCAAGATTTTTGTTGACATTTAGAAAAAGAAAGGATATAAAGAATTCAACCGATGGCGGAATAGCTCAGATGGTAGAGCAGAGGAATCATAATCCTTGTGTCGGGGGTTCGATCCCCTCTTCCGCTACCAGTTGCCGGCGGTCCTTACTTGAAAGGGCCGCTTTTTTATAACACAAAATTCCCCTTCTTTCCTCGCCTATCCCCCAGAAAAGATGCGCACACCTTAACTCACAGCGGCCTTACCCCAGTAATAGTATCCCTCTTCTCTGATACTATCCTCCTTTTCCGCCAGAGCGTTTTTGCCTGTATAACACCCGTGAAAAGCTCTTTTTGCTTCGAACGATTGCGGTCAATCGCCCCTCCCATGCTTGGAAACCCCCTTTCCGAACTTCCCCATGCCCTATGCATATAAAAGTCCTCGGCGGATTTTGAAAAGAAATTGAGAGGGATTGCTTGACTTTCCTTTTTTAATTATTTATAGTTTTTCTTATGAAACAAACACAAAGCGGAAATCATTTAACCGTCGACTTGGAACAAAAAGGAAATGTTCTCGTGTTAAATTTAGCGGGAGATTTTCATCAGTTTGAAGCGGCCCCCAAAGCTCATGAAATCATTCATAAGATCCGTCAAGTTCATCCCCAAAAGCTGATCGTGCAGGATAATGGTATCGGCAGTTGGGATTCATCTTTATTGGCCTTACTCTATCAACTGCTTCAAGCCCTTCAACCGACAAACATTACCGTTGAAACAGACGCTTTACCCCAGGAATTATCACATCTGTTGACATTGGCCTTTTCGGTGGATCGCCACCCCAAACGCCCATCTGTAAAAGATTTCGGTTTTTTGGGTAATATCGGAAATGCGTGTTTGAATCTCTATCAACCTATCCGTCAGGGTGTCAGCTTTTTGAAGCAAGTTGGCTTTTCATTAGGACGTTGGGCCCAAGGAAAAGCGATTATGCGTCCCGTTGACTTTTGGTTTGCCTTACAAGATTGCGGCCCGAATGCTCTGGGAATAGTGGCTTTAATCAGCTTTATGGTTGGCTTGATTTTGGCTTTTGTCGGCGCTATTCAGCTCAAATCTTTCGGGGCACAGATTTATGTGGCCAGTTTGGTCGCCATTGGCATGACGCGCATTATGGGAGCTATTATGGTCGGAATCATCATGGCCGGCCGAACAGGCGCTTCTTATGCGGCAACCATCGGAACGATGCAAGTCAATGAAGAGTTGGATGCCTTGCAGACCATGGGGATTCCGCGCTCTGATTTTTTGGTGTTGCCGCGAGTCCTAGCGTTAAGTTTAACAATGCCGCTGTTAACATTACTGGCCGATGTCATGGGCATGATCGGGGGCGGTGTCGTTGGCATTTTTATGTTGGATATTTCTCCTTCGGAATACTGGAAGTATTCAATGGATGCCTTTGATATTACCAACTTTTTAGTTGGTGTCTTTCATGGCCTTGTTTTCGGTATTATTATTGCGCTGTGCGGGTGCTATTACGGCGTCTTTTGCGGACGAAGTGCTGATAGTGTCGGACGCGCCACAACACAAGCCGTCGTCAGTGCTATCGTCTGGATGATTGTCATGACAGGCCTGATTACTTGGGGATGTGAGGCCTTAGACATATGAAACAATATCCGCAAATTCAAGTTAAAAACCTGACCGTCGCCTATGATGATTTTGTGTTGTTAAAGGATGTTCACTTTACCGTTAATAAAGGCGATATCTTTATCATTATGGGAGGATCCGGATGCGGAAAAAGCAGCCTGCTGCGTGTCATGACAGGCTTGACTCCGGCGAGGGGACATGTTTTCATCGGCGGTATTGATATGCTTTCTGCCGACACCAAAACAAAAACCGTTTTAATGCAAAAAGCGGGTATCCTTTATCAAAGCGGGGCTTTATTCAGCTCTATGACACTTGCCGAAAACATCGCCCTACCGCTTCAACAATACACCGATTACTCACCGGAGACAATTCAAGAGCTGGTGTCCATGAAATTAGCTTTAGTCGGTCTGAAGGGTTTTGAGGACTTCTACCCCTCTGAAATCAGCGGAGGAATGAAAAAACGAGCCGGCCTTGCTCGTGCTTTAGCTCTTGATCCGGATATTGTTTATTTTGATGAACCTTCTGCAGGGTTAGATCCCATCAGCTCTCGCCTTTTAGATGATCTCATTTTAGATATCAATCAAAGCTTGGGAACGACAATTGTCATCGTCACGCATGAATTGGCTTCTATTTTAGCAATTGGGACAAATTCTATCTTTCTGGACGCAGCGTTAAAGGGGGTCAGCGCACAAGGCAATCCCAAAGAGCTCTTGAAAAATCCTCCCAATGAAACCGTTGCCGAATTTTTAACACGAGGAGAAATACATGCCAAAAGAACCAAATAGAAAACTAATCGGTCTGTTTGTTATCATCGGTCTTATCTTATTTTTAGGTATCGTCGGTCAGTCCATTATTTCCAGGATTTTAACAGACAAAAAACATGTTGTTGTGATGTATTTTAACGAATCTATTAAAGGCCTAAACGTGGGGTCTCCGGTTGTTTTTAACGGCGTTGAAATCGGTAAGGTTATTCGAATAGAGCTTTTGGGAGACCCAACCACCATGACATTTAAGGTGCCGGTCTATGCACAATTAACGCCTATGAAAAGCATGAATCAACGCCCTTTCGATGCCGATAGGTTATGGCAAAAAAAATCAACCTTGAACCTGTTGATTGAAAAGGGTTTACGAGCGCGTTTATTAACACAAAGCTATTTAACGGGACAGTTGATGATTGAATTAAGTATGATGCCTAATACGCCCGAAGATATGTATCGGAACCCCTATGATATTGCTCATGAAATTCCCGAAATTCCAACGGTCTTGTCTCCTGTCGGAGAGCTGTCAAAAGGACTTCAGGATATCCCCTTAAAACGTTCCATTGAAAAACTGGAAAAAGTCCTGGATAACATCGCTCAGTATCTACCCATTATGATGCCGGCTTTAACCAAAACAACCCAAAACCTGGAACAAATTACCGTGGCAATCGTCCCGGCCATGGATCCCACCTTGAATACTTTGAATCAAACGCTATATGATATCTCAGACGCAGCCAACTCTTTACGAAATCTCACGGATTATTTAGAGCGTCATCCGGAATCTTTGTTGCGAGGAAAAGGAGATAATTAACATGAAAAAATATCTATCGATTATGGGGCTGACCTTACTGTTAAGCGCTTGCTTCGGCGGTCAGACACCTCCAGCCCAATTTTATACCCTTATGAACGATGTATCGAACATTACTTCTCATCAAGCTCATTTTCTTCTGGGGGTTGAACGCGTTCGGATTCCTCAAAGCCTTGAACGTCCTCAAATGATTACCTCCAAACCGGACTCTCCCGATATTCATGTGTCGGAGATGAATCGTTGGGTAGAACCGTTAAATGCTCTGATTCAACGCACGTTGATTTTGGATCTGGGAACAGCTCTGCCCAATGCCGAAGTAAGACAACGGAACTTTAGCCGTAATACGTTCACCTATATTTTATCCGTTGACGTTGTGCAATTAGAGGCCTTTTTAGGTGACAAAGTCTCCTTGTTAGCTTGGGCTACGATACAAGATGCCAGCGGCCATGTGATTTCTCGCATAAAAATTCAGGAGAGTGTTGCCATTGGCCCCTCCTATACCGACATGGCTCGCGGACAAAGCATACTCATCGGACGTATGGCAGAAAAAATAGCCGGCTCTTTGATAAAAGAGACAAATAAATAGTTGAGGACTTTTTTTTGAGAGAAATCTCCCATTTGCATTGACAAAAGGAGGTTTTTTTCCTATACTGTTGAGGTCAGACGGTTGGGTAATCGCTGGTACATTATAATGGTGTATCGGAGGAAAGTCCGGGCTTCACGGGAACACGATACTGGATAACGTCCAGGCAGGGTGACCTGACGGAAAGCGTCACAGAGAACATACCACTCAAGCATGCTTGAGAAAGGGTGAAAAGGCAGGGTAAGAGCCTACCGCGTCTCTGGCGACAGAGACGGCACGACAAACCCTATCGGAAGCAAGACCAAAAAAAGAGGGACAACAGATTGGTTGTAAAAGGAGTGTTCCTGCTCTGCCCTCAAGAGGTGGGTTGCTAGAGGTAGTCAGTAATGGCTATCCCAGACGAATGATTACCAAGACAAAACCCGGCTTATAGACCGTCTGACATTAATACAAAAACGCACATGCCCATAGTTTTTCAAACGGTTCTTAAAAGCCTACTTTACTTTATGAGCCGTTGAACGAGAAGCGACTGTTTGATGTGACGGACGCTTTTGAGAAGAAGACGCGGTTTTTGTTGAAGAAGACGAATGGTTGGCGGGTTTTCTGCTTTTTTCCGGATTAACGATACCGGTTGACAACACGATTTTTAATGCTTCATCCACACTAAGATTCAAAGCGATAACATCTTTTTGAGGGACATAAATCAAAAAGCCAGATGTCGGGTTAGGTGTTGTCGGGACATAGACACTTACCAATTCATCTTCGACCTTATCTTGAATGCCGTCATAGACAGGCCCCGTCAAAAAGGCAATCGTCCAAAGCCCCTTACGTGGATACTCAATCAGGACCGGATGACGAAAAGCGGCATTTTGTCCGGCTCCGAATAACGTTTCAAAAATCTTGCGAAATGTCGAATACACCCCAGATATAATCGGCATTTTAGCAATCAGATAGTCCCCTATGGCCATCATCGTACGACCGACCCAATGAGCGGTCAGCCATCCAATAAAAATTAAGCCTAACAATAACAGCAGAACACCAAGCCCCGGTAATCCATACGGCAAATAAGTTGCCGGATGATATGTCTCCGGAATCAAAGAGAGAATGTTTTTATCAACCACCAAAAACAACTGAATAGCCAAATAAAAGGTGATGGCTACCGGTGCGGTCACCAAAATCCCTGTCAGCAAGTATCTCTTGAGGGTTTGCAAAGTGCTGGATGAGGTGTTTTGATGCTTGTTCATGATACTTTCTCTCTGTTTTCTCCCTCAAGATAACGAAGAAGCTATCAAATGTCAAAGAAAAAAATATGATAAAGATATATTTTCTTCTTGACAAGAAAAAGAAAATAGATTATAAACATAGCTCTATTTCATAAGTTTAAAGGGATAAAAAAATGTTTGCAGTAATTAAAACAGGCGGAAAACAATATAAAGTTCAGAAAGATTCTGTCATTGTGGTTGAAAAATTAGCAGGCGACGCCGGTTCGAAAATTACTTTCGATACCGTGTTAATGGTCGGTGATAAAGTTGGAACACCTACCGTTGACGGCGCGACCGTTTCTGGGGAAATCGTCAAACAAACACGTGGAGAAAAAGTGATTATCTTTAAGAAAATTCGTCGTCATGGATATCGTCGGAAAAAAGGACACAAACAGGATTTAACTGTCGTTCGTATCACAGAGATAAAGGCTTAGGATATCTTTTTCCGTTTCGTTCAATTAGATTAAGGAGAATTAAAAATGGCACATAAAAAAGCAGGCGGTAGCACAAAAAACGGGCGTGACTCTGAAGGACGGCGCTTGGGACTTAAAAAATCCGGCGGTCAATCCGTTATTGCCGGCAATATCATCATTCGCCAACGGGGAACTGTGTACCGTGCCGGTGAAAATGTGGGCATGGGTAAAGATCATACCTTGTTTGCAACCGCTGACGGTATTGTCCAGTTCAAACATGGCGCTATGGATCGCGTCTATGTTTCTGTTGTCTCGGCCGAGTAAACAGACTATTCTGATAAAAAGCCCTCTTGATTTTTTCAAGGGGCTTTTTTATTCGTATGTTCCTATACCACTGGGGGCATGTGTCCGTTATCATATCCCTTTCCAGAGGACAAATGATGTGGTTTTCTTTTCTCTCTGATACATAAGAGATCGCTTGCCTACTCAAAGCAGATGCAAGACTCTCTCTTATGTATCATTGATATGAGTTCGTAGATTTTTGACACAAAGCTTGCTTGTCGAGGAAAAAGAGATTGACTTTTCTCTTTTTTTAAAGGATAAGAAATACAGGAGAAATTTATGAAATTTTTAGATGAAGCAAAAATCAATTTAAAAGCCGGTGACGGAGGGAATGGAGCGTGTTCTTTTCGGCATGAAAAATTCATTGAGTTCGGTGGTCCGGATGGTGGAAATGGAGGAAAAGGCGGAGATATTGTTTTTGAAGCCGTTCAAAATTTAAATACGTTGATTGATTTTCGCTATCAACAACATTTCCGTGCTCAACGCGGATTTCCCGGTTCCGGTCGCTGTAAAACGGGCGCTTCCGGAGAAGATTTGGTGATAAAGGTGCCGGTCGGCACTGAAATAGTCGCCGATGATGGGCATACGGTACTGGCCGATTTAATGGACGTAGGAAGTCGTTTTATTGCCGCCAAAGGAGGACGAGGCGGACATGGAAATGAATTCTATAAAAGCTCAACCAATCAAGCTCCGGAACGAGCTGATAAAGGGGAGCCGGGAGAAGAATTATGGGTTTGGCTGCGCTTAAAATTGATTGCGGATATTGGTCTGATAGGTTTACCTAATGCCGGAAAATCAACCTTATTAACAGCCTTAACACGAGCTCGTCCCAAAATCGCGGACTATCCCTTTACGACCTTACATCCCAATCTAGGCGTCACCATGATTGACGGCCGTGAAATCTTGCTGGCCGATGTACCGGGCTTGATTGAAGGGGCCAGTGAAGGTGTCGGATTGGGAACACATTTTTTAAAACATGTGGAACGATGCGCCCTGCTGATTCACTTAATTGATGCCACGGCTGAAGATGTCATAACCCCTTATCGTATTATTCGAAAGGAGTTGGCAGAATACTCTCAAAAATTGGCTGATAAAATAGAGCTTATCGCCCTCAATAAAATCGACGCCCTACCGACAGAAGAGATAATGCAAAAAAAAGCCACTCTTGAAAAGGCCACAGGCAAAAATGTGTTCGTCATTTCCGGAGTGGCTAAAACAAATCTGACAGAGCTATTACGCGGAGCCATACAATTTATCCCTCCCAAGAAAGGAACGACAAATGACATCTACGAAAACGAACCCAACTCCTTGCAAGACGACCTCTAAAAAACAACCTGCTCTGACCAAGTTTATTGTAGAGCATCTGGAGTCTGGAAAAGCCATAGACGTCAAAGTTATTTCCTTGAAAGGAAAAACCAGTATGGCCGAGACATTGATTATTGCTTCAGGAACATCGGGGCGTCATGTGTCTTCACTGGCCCATCATCTCAAAGAAGCCTTAAAAAAACAAGGGTGCTCCCCGACAGTGGATGGCTCTTGGAACGATGGGCACTGGATAGCTTTGGATGCAGGCAATATTTTAATTCATTTATTCCATCCGGAAACACGTATGGTGTATGACTTAGAATCTTTATGGATTTAAACTTTCCCGGCTAAAAATATCCCGGATAATGATATTAACCCACGCATCAACGTTAAATGCAACATGGTGATTGGGGGCGTTTTGAATGAAATCGGATAAACAGGTCTGGTACTGGTGATATACCTCGTCCGGCATCTGCTTGAGATAAACATATAAAGCCTCTTCGCTTTCAAAATCCGCTCGATTGATAAAACAGCCCTGAGGTATGTAGTTAGAGACATCCGGAGCCCCTAAATAAACCGGCACAGCGCCTGTTTCTATACCATCGATGATTTTTTCAGAAACATATCCCGAATGAATGGCATTTTCATATGCCAGAAAAAACTTCGTATGACGCATGACATCTGATTTAGAGGCGATATATCCTTTATAAACGGTTTGAAAATTTTTCACCCCTTGGGGAGACAGTTCATTCTTTAATCGCTCCCAACCACGACCATAAAGAGCAAAATCCTCCGGATGATTTTCAATCAAATACTTGGCTGTTTGACGACGTGCCTGATAGTTAGATTTATTATTATAGTGATTCGATAATACCATTGAAATCAGGGTTTTGTTTGCGTGAGCTGCAGAGTCTGTTTCTGATATTATTTTATCTTGTTTTCGAAGGGGATGAGGTATCGGCAACCAAGCATAAATACCCTCCCCTGCAATATTATTTTTTTTAATTAAATCAGTATCATATGTCCAGATACGTTTAAATGTCTTAACCGCCTGCTCTTGCGTAAAAGAGGGCCAGGAAAAGGGCGTCTCAAGTAAATACAAATATACGGGTTTTCCCGGAGGAAGATTTTTGGGGCATTTAGAAACACAGAAAACCAGATCACTTTGTTCAGAAGAGTATACTTGCTGTGTTTGCAACAGATAACCATGCCTTAAAAAAGCTTTTTGAAGAGCCGACCAAAAGGGGCTACTAAAAATATCTTGAGCTCCATCTCGCCAAGAAAACAATAAAGCTTTTTTGAGCGGCCCCCGAGGCGGTATATCCGACAACAACCGAGCCGTTTCAAGCTCCATGACAAAACAAAAGCCTAACCATACCCAAAGCAATAGAAGAATACCGCACATAACATGCCATAACGATTTATTTTTCATATAGTCATCTTTTTCCGTTGTTATAGTGAGCTAACACTCTTTGTTTATCCCGGTTCCAATCGCGTTTTTTAATATCTTCACGCTTATCAACCGTATGTTTACCGGTTGCAATGGCTATCCGAACTTTAACAAGTCCTCTTTGATTAAAGTACATATCTAAAGGAACGACGGTCTTTCCTTTTTTTAGTAAGGCATCGTGAATTTCTTTCAATTCTCTATGCTTTAATAACAGTTGACGCGGACGTGTGGCGCTTTGCTCAATAAAACCACCTCTGGCATAGGCATATTCCATAATATGAGCGTTTACCAGGTAGAGCCCCCCATCCTTTTCAAAGGAAGCATAGCTTTCCGCAATAGTTGCATGACCCGCGCGCAATGATTTTACCTCACCACCTGTCAGAACGATTCCCGCTTCATATGTTTCGTTAATAACGTAATTAAAACGTGCTTTACGATTGGTGGCAATTGTCCCTGTTGAAATCAATGTCTTCATTTTTCTACCTTATAGCAAACTTAAAAAAAAGTCAAGATGAACCTTTAAACATCTTTGCTCCCAAGCAGAAAGTGACGGCCAAATGTCTTGCATAATCCGCTGATGATAAGAACACAGCCATCTCTTTTCATCCCGTGTCAATAAAGTCGAATCAACCAGTCGCGCATCAAAGGGAATCAATAATAAATTTTGAAATTTTAACCATCCTTTCGACGCCGGAACGGTCAATAACATATTTTCCAAACGAATGCCAAAACCGTTTATCTCATCATATACGGCCGGTTCATTTGAAAAAACCATGCCTGCCAACAAAGGCGTTTGACTTTTTTCATGAATAATCGGCGGCATTTCATGAACGGCCAGGCACATCCCTATTCCATGCCCTGTCGCATGTAAATAATCGACACCATCGGCACGTAAAAAAGCATGAGCACGTGTATCAAGTCGAGCGGGCTTTTCTCCGACACGCACACAAGCAGAAGCCAAGGCAATATGTCCCTTTAACACTTGCGTATAACGCCGACGCATCAAACACGTCGGCTCTCCAACGGCAATGGTCCGTGTCATATCGGTCGTACCATTCAAATACTGGCCCCCTGTATCGACCAAAAACAACGGAGCTTGTGACAAATAAGTATTGGCCGCAACATCTGTATGATAATGCGCCAGCGCTGCATGTTTACCTACGGCCGCTATGGTTTCAAAGCTATCCCCCAAATAAAGGGGATTTTCCGAACGTAAACGAATTAAATAAGCGGCAGCCTCTTGTTCGGTTGCGGTTGATTTATGTGTTTCAACCCATGCCAGAAAACGACATACAACCAGACTTTCAAAGAGGCAGGCTTCTTGAATAGCGGCAATTTCCGTTTTATTTTTAATACTTTTTAAGGCAGAAATAATATCCGGTATATTTTTAAGAGTGGCTCGGTGACGTAAATCCTCTATCAGAGCAATCGGTGTCATAGAAAAATCAATCCCCAGTGTCAATCCCGATAAATCCGATGCAGACTCCAAAGACTGATATCGTCCGTCGGAAAATAAAACGCCGCGTTCATATACAACCGGATAGGCAGGCACACGACGGCTACGACGATTTAACAACCAAGATGTATTTTCGGGATTTGTCATGACAAAGGCATCTATGCCTTTTTGCCGAATATAAGCCGCAACAGTCATACATTTATCCGAAGCAGAGGCCCCGGCATATTTTTCCGGATAAAGAAAAACATCTTTTTCTTGATTAAAAGAGGATTTTCCAAAAAGCTCTATTGTCTCTGAATCGCTGATGGGTATCAAAATTGCTCCCGTCTCTTGCAGGCGATCGATTTCAGCCGGCGTATGTGTCCAGGGTTGATACAAGACTTTTTTCCCGACAGCATGTTCCGAAAGCCACAAAAAAGGTGTCGTCTCGGTCGGCACCTCAAAAACCTCTGCCGTCGTTTCTGTCTTAGCCTCAATCGTATATCGCGCATCAACGAATAAAATCAGTCGATCCGGCAAAATGATGGCTAATCCTGCCGAACCTTTAAACCCGGATAGAGTTGCCAATCGACCGGCCTCCGGCGGATAATACTCCCCCAGAAAAGAATCCGTTCGCGTCAACAACATCATATCCGCTTTTTTTGTCTTCAAAAAAGCCTGTAAACACTGCCGCATCATCAGCTCTCCCGCGCCACCACCAACGTGCTCCATCCTCTGATGCGATATCGACGCACGAATCGAAGCCCTATATCGGTATGAGCCTTTAATACCCAACGCTCTTGCCGGACCAAAAAGCCGGATAGAATCGCCTCTCCCCCCACCGTTAAATGAGCCTTGAGATCCGATGCCATATTCATCAGAGGTCGAGCCAAAATATTACAAAAAATCAAATCATATTGTTTTGATACCTCTTGATAACCATCACTTCGCCACACATGCACCAAATTTTCCACACCGTTATCTCGGGCATTACACAAGGCGACTCGGACAGATTCCTCATCAATATCAACGGCATCTACCGGACGCCGAAACGTTTTGGCATAAGCCATGGCTAAAATACCCGAACCACATCCGACATCTAAAACACAAGCCGGTTTTATGTCCAGTTCATTTAACGCCAATAGACATCCATGCGTGGTCTGATGCTCCCCCGTTCCAAAAGCCGTTGCGGCATCAATTCTGAGAGGAATTTTATCCGCAGGTATTTTGTCATGGATATGAGAGCCATAAATAAAATATCGACCAATTGTCATTGGTTGAAAACTTTGATAACTTTCCTGTAGCCAATTTTTATCCGGCATAGCCTGAAGCATATAGTCCGGAACGGGAATATGCGCTAACTGCGCCGCTTTCTGCATAAGAATTTTTATCATATCCGCCGCCGGCTGACCTTCAAAAATCATCTGCATTTCCCAGCGACCTTTGTCGGGTCCTGTTTCCAAAAGAACCGTTAAAATAGCACCGGCAACCTCAGAAAACACGTCTTCAAAAACACTGACAGCTGAGGCCGGTAAAATTATTTTTAAATCGTAATTCAGAGCCATTTGTCCTCCTTGTTGTGGAATTTTAAGGCCGTTTATCCGAAAATGCAAGTAAAAACAACCGACGGGGAAACCGTCGGTTGCATTGAGAAAATATATTCTCGTTAAATTTTATTTTCCTCCGTGCTTGGTTGCGCCAATAAACGAATGTTAAAATAACGCAACAACGGCACCGCAATATAAATAGATGAGTAAGTACCAAAAACGGTCCCTAACAACATAGCCAACGAGAAGCCCTCCAAAGCTTCACCTCCTACAAACAACAGAACAACAATAACAGACAGGGTCGTCAAACTGGTTAAAATTGTTCGTGAAAACGTCTCATTGATACTTTTATTTAATATCTCATCCACAGACATGCGGCGATATTTGCGTAAGTTTTCCCGTATCCGATCGTAGGTCACAATCGTATCATTACAGTCATATCCCGCCAACGATAGCAGACCCGCGACAACAACCATATCAAAATCCCATCCGAAAAAAGCAAAAAAACCAACGACAATAATCAAGTCATGCACAAGCGATAACATGCAGCCGATGGCAAAAGGCCACTCAAAGCGAAACCAAATATACACCGAAATTGCTAACAAAGCCAACACGGTGGCCAACAAGCTTTTTTCTTTCAATTCTTGTCCGACACTGGGCCCCACAACCTCTGCCTGAGTGATTTGAAAATCAGCGCCCAAGGTCTCACGCACACGGTTAATCAAAACAGCACTGGTTTGTGTTTCATCCGGTTTAGCCTGAATCATGATTGTTGTTCCCTCTAAACCCGCCGATTGGATGGTCAAACCGTTTAAAAAACCAAGACTTTGACGCACCTTCTCCATATCAATGGGTTGCTCTGATGTAGCTTCAATCGATACACCGCCTTCAAAATCAATTCCGTAGTCCAACCCTTTGATAAAGAAAGAAGCTATTGCTACAATCAACAACAACGCAGAAAAAGCAAATGCCAGTTTATATGTTTTTAAAAAATCAATTTTCAGTTCTTTTTTAGCGAATAATTTAAACATGTTCATTTCTTCCTTTTTATAAATTGACTTTTGTCGGTTTAACGACTTTCAACCAGGCCGCTAATAAAACTTTAGCCACAAAAATCGCCGCAAACAGTGTCGTCACCAGACCAAATGCCAGAGTGACACCGAATCCACGCACCGGCCCTGACCCCAACAGGAACAAAAATGCCGCCGCAAATAAAGTCGTCAACTGACCATCAAAAATAGCCGAGAAAGAGCCGGCAAAACCTTTTTTTACAACTTCTGCCGGATGTGTTGTCCCATGCAGCATCTCTTCTTTCATCCGTTCATAGACCAAAATATTCGCATCCACGGCCATTCCTAACGTTAAAGCAATTCCCGCCAATCCCGGCAACGTCAGCGTTGCACCGGTCAAGCTTAACAAAGCCAATAACAAGATACCATTAACAAACAAAGTAATGTCCGCGATAATCCCAAAGAAACCATATATCAGAATCATCACGGCAAAGACAACCACTAAACCTATTAAGCAAGCGGTTGTCCCCGCCTGAATAGAGTCTTCTCCGAGACTGGGACCGACTACACGCTCCTCAACCACCAACAACGGAGCCGGCAAAGCACCCGAGCGCAATAACAATGCCAGATCATTGGCCGATTGAACGGTGTAATTACCCGTGATAACTCCCTTACCCCCCGTGATGGGTGAATTAATGGTCGGGGCACTGATAACTTTTCCATCCAAAACGATGGCTAAACGCCGTCCGACATTATCACGCGTCGCGGCAGCAAAACGCTTGGCTCCCAGCGATTTAAAACTGAAGGACACACAGGGATTCCCTTGTTCATCATAGGTTCCTCGTGCATCTTCCAAACTCTCGCCACCGACAACGACGGAGCGTTTCAAAACGATGTATCCTGTTTCATCTCCCGTCATCAACATGGAATCCGGAGAAATACGCCCCATTTGAGCCATTTGCGGCGTCGTTTCTTCATCTACCAAGTGAAAAGCCAGCTTAGCTGTTTTTCCCATCAAGGCTTTAATTTCGGAAGGATCCTGCACTCCGGGTAATTGAACGACGATGCGATCAATTCCCTGCGGATGGACTTGAGGCTCTTTGGTTCCCAACTCATCGATACGACGACGCACAATCTCTACGGACTGCGCTACCGCTTGTTGTTTCATTTTATCCAATGCTTCTTGAGTATACTTGACCCTCAACAAGCCATTTTCATTCTGGATATCCAAGGCAACGTTTTCTTGCTTGCGAATAATCTCTCGCGCATCATTGACCTGTCCGGCATCCGTGATTTTTAATTGCATAACACCATCCGCGACCGTCAAACCGGAGTATCTGATTTTTCCTTCACGCAAAGCCGAACGAGAGACATCTGCCAAAGCCTGTAATTTTTCTTCGACCAAGGCACGCGAATCTACCTCCATCAACAAGTATGACCCACCTTGTAAATCAAGTCCCAATGTAATGGGTTTTAACCATTCCTTGACGGCGGGGGACCAGCGCTTATATGTTTCAGCCGGCACAAAATTCGGCAGGGCAAACACAAACCCCAGGGCAACAATAACGCCGATCAGAATCGTCTTTATTCTTGAGTATCCAAACATATTTTTTCCTTTCCTCGATTACTTTTTAGATGCAGCCTTATCAATCAGCACCTGAGACACATAGCCGCGCAAGACGGTTAAATGAACGTTATGACCGACATCAACAATCAATTTATCCGCCGATGGCACATCTATGACGGTGCCGACAATCCCGGCGATAACCACCCGAGTTCCTTTGATAATCGCATTTAACTCTGCCTCGTGCTGTTTTAAACGTTTTTGTTGTGGTCGAATCAGTAAGAAATATACGATGGCAATAACCAGAGCAAACTGAAGAATCAAGGCCCCTAAACCACCGGAAGCGGAAGCCGTTGCTGCCGTCGTATCCAGTGTTTGAGCAAATGCCGATGAAATAAACATATTAAACCTCCTCAAAATAATTTATAGAATATCTATGCACATTTTAAAGCAAAAAGCAACTCTTTTTTAAAAAAGAATCATGTTTTTATTTGACAATAACCGTGGCTGTCGCTATACTGATACCCAAAATTTATGTAGTGGCTTCAACGAATTTTGGCGGATACACCGCGTAAAATGAATGATGATGTTTAAGGAGTAAAAATGCCAGCCTATCAATATATCTATGTCATGAAAGATTTATGTAAAACTTTTCCGGGCGGAAAAGAGGTCTTGAAACATATTTGGCTCAGTTTTTTCCCCGGCGCCAAAATCGGCGTTTTGGGTCCTAATGGCGCCGGCAAATCGACTTTGCTGAAAATTATGGCCGGTTTAGATGAAGATTTTTCAGGCGAAGCCTGGGCCGCTGAGGGCGTAAAAGTCGGATATCTACCTCAAGAACCACAACTTGACCCAAATAAAAATGTTATGGAAAATATCATGGATGGTGTGGGTCCTGTGCGAGACTTGATGCGTCGTTTTGAAGAAGTTAATATGGCTTTTTCCGATCCCGAGGCAGATATGGATGCGCTTCTTGCCGAACAAGCAGAGCTGCAGGAAAAAATTGATGCTTGCAACGGCTGGGAGCTAGAACGCACCATAGAAATTGCCATGGATGCCTTGCGCTGTCCTCCGGCAGATGCCGATGTTTCCAAATTATCCGGCGGTGAAAAACGTCGTGTCGCCTTGTGCCGACTGTTGCTATCCAAACCGGATATGCTGTTATTAGATGAACCGACAAATCATTTAGATGCCGAATCTGTCGCTTGGTTGCAAATCTATTTGAAGAACTACCCCGGAACAGTCGTTATGATTACGCATGACCGTTATTTCTTGGACAATGTGACAGGTTGGATTTTAGAAATGGATCGTGGCGAAGGCATCCCCTTTGAGGGTAATTATACCAGTTGGCTGGAGCAAAAAAATAAACGATTGGAACAAGAACAAAACGCCGAAAACAATCGGCAAAAAATTCTTGCTCAAGAATTAGAATGGGTTCGGCAATCTCCCAAAGCTCGGCAAGCTAAGTCCAAAGCACGTATCACAGCCTATGAAGAGTTGCTGAAAAAATCTGTGGAAAAGGCTCCTGATGCCGGTCAAATCATCATTCCTCCCGGTCCCAGACTGGGCAATCTGGTGCTGGAGGCAGAACATCTTTCCAAAGCGTTTGGCAACAAACTGTTGTTTGATGATTTATCTTTTCGTCTGCCGGCCGGAGGCATTGTCGGGGTCATAGGTCCTAACGGAGCCGGAAAAACGACCCTAATGCGTATTATTACGGGGCAAGAAAAACCGGATGGCGGAACGTTTAGAATAGGAGAAACAGTCAAATTGGGGTATGTGGATCAATCCCGAGACGCT
The DNA here is from genome assembly GCA_944392785.1 of uncultured Alphaproteobacteria bacterium. Lineage (GTDB taxonomy): Bacteria > Pseudomonadota > Alphaproteobacteria > CAAHEQ01 > UBA3637 > CALXXW01. The sequence continues at coordinate 234,137 of CALXXW010000013.1, forward strand.
TTGGACGATTCAAAAACGGTATGGCAAGAGATCTCGGGGGGAATGGATATTCTCACGCTGGGAAAACGAGAAGTCAATTCACGCAGCTACGTCTCTCAATTTAACTTCAAAGGAGCCGACCAACAAAAGAAAGTCGGCGTGCTATCAGGTGGCGAGCGCAACCGTGTCCATATGGCTAAAATGCTAAAATCCGGCGCAAATGTCTTATTGTTAGATGAGCCGACAAATGATTTGGATGTGGATACCTTACGAGCGCTGGAAGAGGCTTTAATGGACTTTCCGGGATGTGCCGTGATTACATCTCATGACCGATGGTTTTTGGATCGTTTGGCGACACATATTTTAGCTTTTGAAGGAGATAGTCGCGTTGTCTTTTTTGAGGGTAATTATGCCGAATACGAAGCCGACAGACATCGGCGTTTAGGAACAGATGCCGATCAGCCTCATCGCATTAAATATAAACCGATTGAACGACAATAACGGTAGAGTCAACATAGCCTTTAGGATGGAGAAAATACAGCAACTCTTGACAGATACGCGTTTCATGTTATCCTAAAACAAAAGGGGGAAGTAGCATGACGATAAAGAGATCTTTAATGCCTTTTTTGGCTTTAGCGGCGGTAATGCCGTTGTATACGGGTTGTCAGACGACCCGTGAGACAGGTTCTAAGATTGGGTGCTCTCTTAAAACGGCCGGTTCAGAAATTGTTGATTTTTTCGATTTTTCAGCCACCTACGTCCCTAAAAGCAAAGAGGAATATGAAACAATTATATTCCATCAAAAGCGGGCGATGGCGACGTGGGGCCCTTTGGATCACTCACGCTAAAAAGTCCCGTATCGGCCGCACCGGGAATAGGCTTTTTCAGAACGGGACGACAGCAAATAAACCCTAAAGATACCACTAAAGAGATACTTAAAGAACAGATTAAAACCCTTTCTAATAAAATCATTTTTTCTTCCTTTCAAATGCGTTATTCATACGTCCGTGATTGGCTAAATAAATACCCATTAAGATAATACTGCCTCCAACCAGTTGCAGGCGATGAATCGGTTCATGCAGAAACAAAAAAGCTTCCAATGTGCTGAAAATCGGCATCAGGTAATAGACAAGGCTTAGTCGAACACTATCAACTTTTTGAAGAGCAATATTCCACAACAGATATGCCAAAACCGAATTGACAATTCCCATATAGAGAATGATTAAAATAACATCCCAATCTATATAGGTCATTTTTAACGGATGTATAAGAGTCTCGTGCACAAACATAGGCAGACATGAGAGAGCTCCTATCAGTATCGATAAAGAAAGCATCGTCACTTGACGATATCCCGAATGATGACAAGAAACCAAATAGCTATAAAACCCAAAGGAAACCGCCATTAAAATCATCCAAAGATGTCCGCTTTGAAAAGAAAATGATGTTATTTTGCCTTTTAACACTATCATTAAAACACCTAAAATGGCTAAAGTGATTCCCCTGATTTGTACTTTAGAGACAGGTATATGACCTAAAAAATGAGCAAATAAAATTAAAAAGACAGGGCCTGTCACCGAAATTAAAGCCATATCAATAGCCGGCAATGTATAAGCAGCATAATACACACAGGTGTTGCTGAATGTGATACCAATCAGAGCCAATGCTAACACCAGACGCCACTGTCGACAAAACAACCGACGATGTTTCCAAATTTTTCGGAACGTGAACGGAAGCAGACATATAGCCGCAATCATCCAACGAAAAAAAGAAATCTGCCACGGCATTAAAACACCAACTAAATGACTGCCAAAAATCACATTAAAGCTCCAAAAAAAGACCGCTAAAATGCCCAAACCATAATATTTCAACATTTCTACCACTTCCTGACGGTAATGATATAGGGCAAAAAAAACGTATTGCATCCCTCTGTAAAAAAAACATGTCAAAAGTCGATGACCCTCTTTACTTCCAGAAGAGATTATCCTTATACTGTATCTTGTTGATGAACTTTTGATCATAAGAGGAAAGAAAATGAAAAAAATTCTTTTATGTTGTGCCACAGCCCTTCTGTTTTGCTCTTCCGCCAAGGCAGCCACACAGCCTTCAGAACAACCCATAGCGTCGTTCGCTCAACGTTATCAAAACGTTAAGAATGAACTGGACACGGCGCATGGCCTGAGTTATTCTTTAGATATATCCGGCATGATGCAACGGGGCGCACCTAATGGTAAGGGGACCTCTTGGCAAACGATAGCTTATGGGACAACGAATTGGGATATGTTTCGATCTTCTCGCTGGGGAAGCGGTTCATTTCAAGCGGCCTATACGGCCGTGCGTTATGGCGGTATCAACGGAAATATATTGGGGAATCGTCTGAACATCATCACGGGTCTTAATGACTATACCACAGCGTTGAATAATTTTAATCAACTGACATACACACATACGTTTGCCGGACGGGCCGATATATTATCCGTCATGTTAGGACAATATCCCATTTCAAACTTTGATGGCGGTGATTATAACAGCAATCAACAAATTAATTTTATCAATGAAGCCCTCAGCCAAAATGCCTCCAGCGCTTACTCTATAGCCAGCCTGGGTGGGGCATTGACTTTGGCTCCCTCTAACACGGTTAATATCAGCATCGGCGCACAAAACGCTAATAACGTGAGCGGAGAAACAATCAGCCTCAATAAGTTTGGAAAAGGACGCTTTACCAGCTTTGTCAACCTACTGTGGACCCCCTCCTTCCATGGACTGCCTGGGCAATATGGCTTTGTTTTATATGATCAACCCTATGTGCCGGAACAGCCTATGCATACAAAAGGGTGGAGTGTCAATCTGCAACAGGCCATCTCATCAAAAATAACGCTCTTCGCGCGGGCTAACGGGACCAATCAATCGCTGGAAAGCATTCGCCAATCCTATGTACTGGGAGGTGTTTTAAATAATCCTCTTAACCGTAACGAATTGGATCAAATCGGATTGGCCGCTGCTTTTAATAAACTCAATCGAAAGGTTAACGGTAATCAGACACGCTCTTGGGAAAATGTGATAGAGGCCTATTGGGCCTGGGGATTCTCTGACTTTTTAACACTGACACCGGATATACAAGTCTATCTTAATCCCGGAGAGGACCCTCATCAAAAAACCGCCGTTGTGACATCCTTACGAGCAACATTGATGTTCTAACATGTCCAACAACAAAATCCCTCTCGATTCGTAGAGTGTTATATCGTTTGTTAATAAGCTAAAAAAAGCTCATGTGCCTTGAAAGCATCTGAGCTCATTTTTACAACGCCCTATTTCCAAACGATTTGTCCCTTTAAAGAGGCGTTAAAATAGACGGCGTTATCTGAAAAGCATCAATCAAAGATTGTATCTCATTTGTCTGTTTCTTTCCTGTCCAAATAGCACGTATCATAACATTTTTGGGAGAATTTTCAAAATTAACAAACTCTATAACATCTGCGCGGTATCCGTTATTTTCCAAGACATTGGCACGCAAGGCATCTGTCAACAAGGCTGCAAAACGCTCCTTCAACAAACCATACTTTAAAATAGGATCCAGCATCTTATTTTGTATTTGTTTTGCCAACTCCTTATGACAACAAGGAACAGATAAAATCAACTTAACTTGATTTTTCATAGCGTATTTCAAAACGATATCAGTTGCCGTATCACAGGCATGTAAGCTCACCACAACATCCACACCTTGACCGTAGTTGTAGGCAGCAATATCACCTTCGATAAAATCCATTTCTTGAAATCCCAAACGCTGTTTAATTTGTGTGCACTTTTGAATAACATCTTTTTTCAGATCGACACCAATCACATGACACTCTTGCTGCCGAATTTCTTTCATAAAATAGTACAACACAAAAGTCAAATAAGATTTACCGCAACATAAATCCAAAATCGTCCAATGTTTTTTGGGAGGTAATCGATTCATGGCATCATTCAAAATAGCCAGAAAATTATTAATTTGAATATATTTATCTCTTTGATTTTTAAAAACATTACCATTCCTATCCATAACACCTAGTTCTATTATAGCTTTCCCCTTTTCTGACAAGATGGGTGTTATTATGTCATAAAAAGGGGATGAAAGCCAGTCTTTTTTTAAATATGTATCAAACCACGGAAAAAGGCATACAGAGCCACAACGGCAATCAACAAAATAACAGCCGCCAGCACTTTTTCCGAGCGAGACAACAATGGTCCCTCCATACCGTGTTTATGATTTTCCCATTGTGTCCACAGATAAATTGGTAGACCCAAAGCGATAAATACCACGGCCATCATCAAATAGGTAAGACCGGCGGCATACATTAACCACACCGCATATACACTGCCCAAAATGCCGGTTAAAACCGCCGAAAATCGACTCAACCCCAACGTCATGGGAAATTCGTGATCTTCACAAATCTTCCACAGGTATAAGCAAGAGGTCAAATACGCCGGTAGCACCATAACTCCCGTAATTGATAGCATCGTATTCCAAGCATTATTCGAAAAATAAACCAATAACATGGCAAGTTGCATTAAAAGACTTGTCATCCAAAGAGAAACTTGAGGTGATCCGGCTTTATTTTCACGCTCAAAAATTTCCGGGAACGAGCTCTTTTGAGCCATGGCATATGGCATTTCCGCCGTAATAATTGTCCATGATAACCAACTGGCTAAAATCGCAATAATCAACCCGGCATTCATCAACCACGCTCCCCATGGACCAACGATTTGCTCTAAAACACCGGCCGTGGAGGGATTCGGAATGGCTGCCAATTGAGGTTGAGTCATGTACCCAAAAGGCAAAACAGATAGTAAAATATAGATCCCCAAACAACCTAAAAACCCTAATATGGTTGCTTGACCGACCGCGGCTTGTGACTGAGCACGACCCGATAAAACGACCGCACCTTCAATGCCGATAAAGGACCAGAGCGTCACAAGCATCGTGCTTTTAATTTGTGTACCGACATCACCTAAGTGTCTCAAGTGTTCACCCCAAAAATTCATATCGAATTTTGAGGCTTTAAAAACAAACGCAACAATAATAATGAAGATAATAAGGGGAACAATTTTGGTGATAGTTGCGACCAAATTAATACGTATAGCTTCTTTGACACCACGTAGGACCAAAAAGTTAAAGAACCAGATTAACAAAGAGCCTCCCACAATAGAGGCTAAATTATTTCCTCCCGTAAAAGTGCCCGGAAAAAAATAATTGAGAGCGTCCATCGTAATAACGGCATATCCGACATTTCCAAAAATTTGACATAACCAATAGCTCCAACCGATATTAAATCCTAGGTAATTGCCAAATCCGGCACGAGCATACAGATAAATACCCGATGTTAAATCTGGCTTAGCCAACGCCAAAATACGAAATGTATTAGCAATAAAATAAATACCCAACCCTGTGATAAGCCATGCTAAAATAACGGCTCCAGCTGATGCTGAAGCCGCCATATTTTGCGGTAACGAGAAGATTCCTCCGCCAATCATAGAGCTGATAACAACCCCGGCAAGACCTAAAACACCCAGCTTACCGGCTTTTGATATTTCTTTGTGTTGTTTTTTAAGCATTTTTTTCCTTTCAATAATAGAGACAACAGCTTAAAAGCTCACATATTTTCCAAAAGCTCTTTGAACGTTATTTTTTGACATTGACTGCCGGTGCATAATCAAAATTTAAAAATCCGAGCGCTGTCAATGAATACCCAAAAGCCTGTGTGATATTGACAAAATTATGATAAAATTGAAAATCGCTATGTTTCTCAACATGGCGAATATCCAGCTCATGATTCAATGATTTTGTCAACCACATTTCAGCATGTGCTTTTGCAATATCGTCATCGATAAAAGTATCAAAAAATTCAACATACTCAGCAGCCCAACCGCCAATAAATTTACCTTTTTTATCCTTGCCCCACACAATGCCGACACCTGTGGCAATAGCTTTATGATCCGTGTTTTTAGCACCGTGACCGGCCATGATAACTTCCAAAACAGCACCATGTTTAAAATTCTTTTCAACCTGTTCTACCGGCACGATATTTCCAAACAACTCCGGTGGCAAGACCGATGTATACGGCACGATATTAAAATCTTGGATTTTGGCTTGCAATAACGCCGAATCATAGCAGAATGTTTCAAATGGTTGCGGTGGGATACCATCATCTGATTGACCGGCTCCACCGGTATGAAAAGCAAGTGTGGGATATCTTGTTCCGACTGTCATATTTTCCTCCTTATAAAAAATTGATTGATAATTTCAGGCTATAAAAGCCCATGCCTGGCATATAAGATGTTTTTTTCTAAAGGACAATCTAACCAAAAGACCTAACAAAAAGGCGATATTGATAAAAAAAATCTACCGCTTATGTGTAGAGATGTGTTTCATTTTTATTGAGAAAAAAGGAGAAAAGCCATGAAAAAAACACTATTATGCAGTCTGATCGTCACAGCTTTTTTGACAACGACTGCCCATGCAGAAACATTGGTCGGTCAAGTTGAAGACATTCAAGGAAACACCCTTATTCTAACGACTGAGGACGGACAAACAAAAACATTTAAAACCTCTGATGATACACATTATCGCAAAAAGAAAATGAAAAAAGAGCACAAGCTAAAACGTGGAAAAATGTCACCGGCCAAGGCTGTCGGCTATGAGCCCATGGTGGAGGAAGATGACTGGATCGAGTTAATCTATACTCCCTCTACCCAACAACTCGATGCCGAAGAGGTCCAAAGTATTACGGTCTATGATGATTAAATTAAATCACAAAAAATCTCGAATCCCTCTCTTGGAAAAGAGAGGGATTTATTTCATGCGGTTTTCCTCAAAAAATCAGAAAAAAAACAGTTCATCTTTCAAGACACGGGATATCATATATACGTGTGAGTGATTACGCAACTTTTACGCTGTTTGACGTGTCATAAAAAAATCCCTCTTGAAAAAGAGGGATAAAGATGGTGCCTGGGGACGGGATCGAACCGCCGACACAGGGATTTTCAGTCCCTTGCTCTACCAACTGAGCTACCCAGGCTATTGCCTTGGGGAATCTTATACACGAAAAAAAAATAAATGTCCAGCTTTTTTTTCATAAAAACACATTTTTTATCAAAATAATTTTTTATACGCCCACAGATATCACTCAGCATCCCCCGTTCCCCTTTGTCCCAAGCACAACATTTTTGATTCTCTTGAACCAGATAACCCCTTTACACCAGAGGTATATTTGTCTTCACAGAAAATATCCACAAAATCGCTTATATCAAGACATCACCCCAAAGCCGTGTTTTTAAGGGGAGGAAAACACCGGTTTTTCCTTGGGGACATCCGGTATTTTAGATGAGGAATCACCCGTTTTTTTGGAGCTCTTATCTTGTTTTGAAGTTGTAGATGATATCGTCGAAACAAGAGGTTCTGATTGCTTTTGCGACGCTGATTTGACCGCCACCGGTTGCTTTTGTTGTGCAACACTTCGGCTGAGGGGTTTTAAGCCTTTTCGAATCCGACGCCAGTTTTTAACATTCCATTGATGTTCTTTATAGGTTTCCGCAAAAACATGTCCTCCGGTTCCGTCTGCAACGAAATAAATGTCTTTTGTTTCCATCGGGTGCAAAACAGCTTGTAGCGATTTATATCCCGGGTTTGAAATCGGACCATCGGGTAATCCGTAAATGACATAGGTATTATAGGGGTGTTGATACCGCAAATCCGCATATGTCAAACTTCTATTCAAATCTAAACGCCCGTTTGTCACGGCATAAATCACCGTTGGATCAGACTGCAAGCGAATATTCTGTTCTAAGCGATTGATAAATACCGAAGCAATATGAGCACGTTCACGATCTAAAGACGTTTCCTTTTCAACGATTGAAGCCATAACGACAGCCTCTTTCACATCACGAAAAGGCAGACCTTCGGCGCGGGTCGGCCACAGCTCTTCCAATGCTCGTCTCATAGCATTTTGCATACGCCGAATCATGGACTCTTTTGTGTCACCATAGGTGTAGTGATACGTATCCGGAAGCAATGTCCCATTTCGTGGAATGTGCTTCACTTCACCCTCCAGTCCCCTCATTCCATCCATTAAGGCCACTATCTGAGCAGATGTCAGCCCTTCAGGAACAACCAAACGTCGAACGACCGTATTTCCGCCGATCAAAATGTTCATAACCATTTTGGCGCTGGCGCCCCGTGGAAAAGAATACTCCCCAGCCTTCAATTTTTCAGCATTTCCGCTGGCACGCGTGCCTAAAACAAAAATGGACGGACTGGCAATCACGCCTTCCTCATGCAACAGCGCAGCGACTTGTTTTAATCCTTTTCCCTTAGGAATGACCACTTCCTTACGCTCTGTCAAGGGGCCTTCGGCAACGAACTGATTATAGGTTGTAAAAACACTGCCGCCAATCAAAGACAGAACAAAAAATAGGATAAAGAAATAAATAAAGACACCGCGCCGCATGCTGAAACGCTTAGACTTTCTTGAAAATCAAGGTACCGTTAGTCCCGCCAAATCCGAAAGAGTTAGAGAGTGCCACACGAACTGTTTTTTCTTTTGCTACATTTGGAACCAAGTCAAAGCCCTCTGTTCCCTCTTCTGGATTTTCCAGGTTAATGGTCGGAGGTAAAACGCCGGTATTGATTGCCATCAGAGAATAGATTGCCTCAACCGCCCCGGCAGCTCCCAATAAATGCCCGATAGCCGATTTTGTGGAAGACATTGATACCTTGGTATCACCGAACAAAGCCTTAACGGCATTAAATTCAACCATATCGCCCAAAGGTGTAGAGGTTCCATGCGCGTTGATATAGTCCACATCTTCCGGATTTAAACCGGCAGCTTTTAAGGCACCTTTCATTGCGCGAAAGCCGCCATTACCACCCGGTGCCGTAATATGATGCGCATCACCCGTCATAGCATAGCCGACAACTTCACCATAGATTTTAGCACCGCGAGCTTTGGCATGTTCATATTCTTCCAACACGACCACACCGGCTCCTTCCCCCATAACGAAACCGTCACGTCCTTTATCCCAAGGGCGAGAAGCATGCGTCGGATCATCATTATAGGAGTGAGAAAGAGCCTTGGCTTGAGAAAATCCGGCAATACCCAAAGGACAGATAGCCGCTTCTGCTCCGCCGGCCACCATCACATCAGCCTCATTATTTCGAATAATCCGTGCGGCATCTCCGATAGAGTGTGTGCCGGTTGCACAAGCTGTCACGATCGAGTGGTTAGGCCCCTTTAACCCATATTTAATAGACACGTGCCCTGAGATTAAATTAACCAGAGAAGACGGGATAAAAAAAGGTGACAACCGACGCGGTCCTTGTTCATGGACCAAGATAGCACCTTGTTCGATTGTTTGTAATCCGCCGATTCCCGAGCTGATTAAGACACCGGTCCGCTCTTGTTCTTCTTCTGTCTGAGGGACAAAGCCAGAGTCTTCAATAGCATCTGTCGCAGCCGTTAATCCATAGAGGATGAACGGATCGACATGGCGTTGCTCTTTTGGAGACATAATTGAATCGGGCTGAAAAGCATCGGCTTCATCTCCCACAGGAATCTGACCGGCAATTTGGCACACAAAATTTGTCGTATCGAAAGTCTTAATTTTTGAAATTCCGGATTTCCCGGCCGTAATTTTTTCCCAGTTTTTTTGGACACCTCGTCCCAGAGGCGTTAACATTCCCATACCGGTAATTACAACACGTCTAGTCATTTATTTTTTCCTTTTCCTCAATTATCTCTTCAAAAAAAGAGACGCCACCTAAAGCTCAACAGCTGAAGAAGCGGCGTCTTTCATGAATTACAGCTGCAAATTAAACTTGCTTTTCAATAAAGTCAATTGCATCTTTTACCGTACGAATTTTTTCGGCGGCGTCGTCTGGGATAGAGCAGCCGAATTCTTCTTCGAAAGCCATAACCAACTCGACTGTATCCAAACTGTCGGCACCCAGATCATCGATAAAGCTAGATGTTTCTGTCACTTTAGCTTCATCCACTCCCAAATGTTCAACAACAATTTTCTTTACGCGTTCTGCAATATTACTCATGATAAAATTTCCTTTTCTATTAAAATGATGTTTGTCATACTTGACGAAAACAAAGTGGTTTTAGCATATTTTTTTTGTTTCGGCAAGCCTTTTTTTCTTTTTTTCGATAATGAGTTTCATTTTTTCAATTAAATCATTACCATACCACCGTTCACATGGATAGTTTGACCGGTGATATAAGCGGCCTCATCGCTGGCCAAAAAGACGACGGCATTCGCGATATCCTCGGCTGAGCCCAAGCGCGCCATAGGAATTTTTTTCAGCAATGCTGCCTTAGCATCTTCCGGCAAAACATCCGTCATTGGTGTTTTGATAAATCCCGGAGCCACGCAGTTAACCGTAATTCCTCGGCTGGCTAATTCTTGTCCCATGCATTTAGACATGGCAATTAAAGCGCCTTTTGAAGCGGAATAGTTTGCTTGACCGGCATTTCCCATGACACCGACAACGGAAGCCATTCCGATGATGCGACCAAAGCGACGTTTCATCATTCCCGGCATAACGGCTCGAGCCAAACGGAAACCGGCCGTCAAGTTGATATCCAAGACTTGTTGCCATTGTTCATCTGTCATGCGCATGGACAAGCCATCTTTTGTGATACCGGCATTATTGACCAAGATATCAATTTTACCCATATCCGCCTCAGCCTGTTTCACCAAGTTTTTTAAACTTTCTGCATCAGTCAAGTTTGCCGAATAGACGAAGACCCGTTCTCCCAACTCGGCCTTAAATGCATTCAATGTATCCATATTCATATCTGTCAAAGCCAGCGTTGCTCCCTGTGCGTGCAACTTTTTAGCGATCTGACGACCGATTCCACCGGTTGCACCCGTCACTAACGCTGTTTTTCCTGTAAAATCTAACATCTTTTCTCCTTTTATTATAGATAAGAGGTTTTTTTTATAACACCCCTTTAGGTAAAAATCAACCTCTTTTTGAATTTGTCATAAAAATGTCGTGTTTATGATGACAGAGATTGATGACACAGATACATATCCAACCTTAACAAGCCTTTTCAAAGGGTGAGAACGCCTGGCCAGCTTAACGCAGAGTATCCGGGCCAAGTCTGGGGGTGGGAAGACTTAGGAACTAATATCCTCTGGCGACTGACAGATTCCTTTCTCTTCTGCTTTTATCTCCCCATAGAGCTTATCTGACTGGCGCATAGGTTTTGTGGGTTATTTTGAGGAATAGAGAGCAAGACAAGATACAAGCGTTATGGTTTCTTGTTTCCCAAATAGCCTTCACGGGACCCAGGTTGCCTCCCGTCTTCTGTGACTAACGCGCAGCAGATCCTATAGGTTATACTCTGTGCGGTGTGCGCAACCGCCGGCCTGCTGCAGCTGTTTTATTTGACAGATCGGGCGTTAAAGGGGGATAAAGCCCCCCTTTAAGCCCGACCAGAGCCCCGGGGTTAGGAGCATTTCTTTGTCCTGGCATCCCATCTCCCATGACACGATTTGCACTTCTCTTGGGTATTTAAACTGCTGGAACTTAAACTTGTCGGACATCTATAACAATAGCTTCCATTCATATACCGTGGTGTGCCACTCTTATCACACTTGGCACATTCGGCCTCCGTCGCTTCATAGCCATATGAAGTGCTGCAGCTGCGGCAAGAGCCATCAGAACTCAAAAGTCCATCAGGACAATATCCTGGTAGAATACAATAACCGTTTCTCATCTCGCGTGGGGTGCTGCTCTTATCACACTTGGAACATTCGGCTTCTGTCGCTGAAACGCCAGAATAATAGCTGCAGCTGTAGCACCCGCCAGAATCACTCAAAAATCCATCAGGACAATAGCCTGGTATAATACAAAACCCGTTTCTCATCTCGCGATTCAAACACTTGGCACATTCGGCCGCGGTCGCTGAAGGGCTAGATGAATCGCTGCAGCCCCAGCAAGCGCCAGAGGTATCCTGGAACTGATTCGCTCCACAGTTAATTAACCCACAATAGTCACCAAACATTTTGCGGGGAGTGCTACTGGCATCACACTGGGCACATTCGGTCACGGTCGCCTCTCGGCCATATGAATCACTGCAGCTGCGGCAAGAGCCATCAGAACTCAAAAATCCCTCAGAACAATATCCTGGTATAATACAATAACCGTTTCTCATCTCGCGTGGGGTGCTGCTGTCATCACACTTCGCACATTCGGCTTCTGTCGCTTCATGACCATATGAATCGCTGCAGCTGGTGCAAGAGCCATTGGTACTCTGGAACTGATTCGCCCCACAGTTAATCAACCCACAATCGTTACCAAACATCTCGCGTGGGGTGCTGCTGTCATCACATTTGGCACATTCGTCCGCGGTCGCTGAAATGCTAGATGAATCGCTGCAGCTGTAGCAATTGCCATAGGTAGCCATAAATCGCGGTGTATCCGTGTTATCGCACTTAGCGCATTCATCTTCTAAAGCACTAGTAGGATATGAATAGCTGCAGCTATAGCAAATGCTACCACTCATAAATCGTGGTGCACGACTGCCATCGCACTTAGAGCACTCTGCAGTATCAACCCGGACTGAAGAATCATCTGCATCGCAATCATAACAGGTGCCATCCTCATCACAGAATTGTGTCATCGAGCAATCATCTCCGGACCAACCGGGCTCACAGAAACATGACGTGCCGTCCCAGGTGCCATGGCCCCAACAATGTTCTTCATTCGGGTCCGGCGTTTCTTCCCCCTCTCCG